>CAZGSE010000019.1:0-50044 GCA_964528135.1 uncultured Paraprevotella sp.
CGTGTTTTCGGTCTTGTTGTCCTGTATGTCCGTCTCCACAGGGTGCATGTGATGGCATGACATAATATAAATGACATGGCATAAGAAGCAAGATATTGCATGTGTACTTCTGCGGTAAAGTCATTCAGGTGGCTATAGCGGCGGTGTCCCACCTCTTCCCATCCCGAACAGAGAAGTTAAGCCCGCCCTCGCCGATGGTACTGCCCGCAAGGCGGGAGAGTAGGTAGCTGCCTCCTTTCTTTTTGAAGTTCCCCGGTGCTCCGAACGGAGTTGCCGGGGTTTTTTATTGCCCTTTGGATTTCATGGAAAGAACACTAAAAAACATACAAATAGTAGTAGGCGACATTACCCGGTTGAAGGTGGACGCCATAGTCAATGCGGCAAATAATTCGCTGCTGGGTGGTGGCGGAGTGGACGGAGCCATTCACCGGGCGGCAGGAAAAGGTTTGTTGGAGGAATGCCGTAAGTTGGGCGGCTGCCCGACAGGTGAGAGCAAGATGACGGATGCTTACAAACTGCCCTGCCGGAAAATCATTCATACGGTAGGCCCCGTATGGCATGGCGGAGGAAAAGGTGAAGCCCGGCTGTTGGCCTCGTGTTATGACACGGCGTTGAGACTGGCGGAAGAAAACGGCCTGGAGTCCATTGCTTTCCCTTGCATCAGTACTGGTGTTTACCATTATCCGCGTGAAGAAGCCGCCCAAATAGCATTAGATACAATCTTTGAACACATTGAAGGCGGCAGTTACAAAGGTACTGTCATTCTTTGTTGTTTCTTGGAAGAAGATGCACGGATTTATGAAGGTTTACTTGCGTCCCATCGCTGTATATGACAATAGCATCCCCATAACTATATAGTGCGTTTCCATGTTTCATAACAGATGGACTGCATCATGTGTTATGAAGTGCCGCTGCTCTTTCTGCCCTTGCTGTTTACCTTTTGTACAATAAATGGAGGATTGTTCCGTTTTCCTAAAAAACAAAAGCTGTATTTTGCAATGCAATGGTATGACCGTATCAGGCGACTGAAGTTCTTGTTGGTTTTTATAGCCGTAATGATTGCTGCCGTGTCTTTGGTGGTTTCCCATTTTCTTGTGCGCGACCTTGCGGAAGGTGAGCGGCGGAACATGGAAGTTTGGGCCGAGGCCATGCGGACGCTCAACAATGCGGATGAGAATACGGATGTTACTTTGGTCTTGAAAGTATTGAATGGGAACAATACCATTCCGGTGATTGTACAGTACAAGTCTGGTGAGATACAAAGTTTCCGTAACCTGCCGATAAAGGAGTCCAATGAAGCAGACAGTGTGAAAACCATCAGACGGTTAGCGGATGAGATGCGGCAGGAGGGGCATGCCATTCGCATTTATCTGAATGAAGCGGAGAGCCAGAGGGCGGATGGTGATTACATGGAGATTTGTTATGACGACTCCATCATGCTAAAACGCTTGTCATCTTACCCTTATGTGCAGCTGAGCGTGGTGCTGGTCTTTGTGCTGGTGGCGATTTTTGCCTTGCTGAGTTCAAAGAAAGCGGAACAGAACCGGGTTTGGGTGGGGCTGTCAAAGGAGACGGCCCATCAGTTGGGCACGCCGATTTCTTCTCTGATGGCTTGGGTTGAAATCCTGAAGGAGAGTTATCCGGAAGATGAACTTATTCCGGAAATGGACAAGGATGTGAAGCGATTGGAAATAGTTGCAGAGCGCTTTTCCAAGATTGGTTCTTTGCCGGAACCGCGCATGGAGCAGTTGAACACTGTGGTGGAGCATGTGATGGAATACATCTCCCGTCGTACATCGGATAAGGTCACGATGCTTTGCCATTTGCCGGAACATCCTTTGGAAGTCCGCATGTGTGCTCCATTGTTCGAATGGGTGATTGAGAACCTTTGCAAGAATGCCATTGATGCCATGGGGGGGCAGGGAAGTATCACGATTGAAGCCTTTGAAGAGGCCGGAAAGGTGGTCGTTGAAGTGACCGACACGGGGAAAGGCATAGCCAAGAATCATTACCAGACGGTGTTCAGTCCGGGATTCACGACCAAGAAACGTGGTTGGGGACTGGGTTTGTCTCTGGCGAAACGGATTGTGGAGGAATATCACAAAGGACGTATTTTTGTGAAACGTTCCGAACTCGGCGTGGGGACGACTTTCCGCGTGGAATTGAAAAAGTGAGTGAGAAAGGGCGCATTTTTTGTGTTTTTTTATTGGGTGCATCGGTTGTTTTTTGTAATTTTGTAACCCAAATGAATGCGCTCGACAGTTATAAGGTTGATTTAAAGGACTTGCCGGCCGAGGGAATGGAATATCGGTTCAAGGTGGATGACGCTTTTTTTGCGGCCGTGCAAGGGACTTTGGTAAAGGCAGGCGAGGCAGACGTGGCTCTGGAAGTGGAGAAAAAATGTGGGTGCTACGCTTTGACTTTCCATATCAAGGGGCGGGTGCGTGTGCCGTGTGACCGGTGTCTTGAGGATATGGACATCGACATAGATACGAAACGTGTGCTGGACGTTGTGCCGGAAGGCGTATATGATGATGCAGAAAGGGAAGCGCTGGTTCTTCCGAAAGGGGAGACCGTGGTGGACGTGGCGTGGAATATTTATGAGTTCATAGCCTTGGAGGTGCCCATCTCCCATGTCCATGGGGACGGGGAGTGCAATCCGGCCATGTTGGAGTGCTTGTCGGCGCATTCGGTTTCATCCGGAGATGGAGGAGCGGATTCCGGCCGGTCTGGTGATGAGGAAGAGCATCCCGTTGACCCGCGCTGGAATGAATTGAAGAAAATATTGGATAATAATTAAATAATAGAAAAAATGGCACATCCTAAAAGAAGACAGTCAAAGACGAGAACCCGGAAAAGAAGAACCCACGATAAGGCCGTAGCACCGACCTTGGCAGTTTGCCCGAATTGTGGGGCGTTCCACATTTATCATACTGTTTGCCCCACATGCGGATACTACAGGGGCAAGGTGGCTATCGAGAAAGAAGCCGCAGTTTGAGTGGTTGACAAGAGAAAATAGCCAGAGAGTTGTTCAAATGCTCTCCGGCTAACTTTTTTTAGAAAAGTAGAAGAAGAATGGAAAAAGTGAATGCAGTGATTACCGGTATAGGTGGTTATATACCGGAATATGTCTTGAACAATGATGAGTTGTCGCGGATGGTTGACACGAACGATGAGTGGATCATGACGCGCATCGGTGTGAAAGAAAGACGTATATTGAACGAGGAAGGCCTGGGGACGAGCTACATGGCACGCAAGGCGGCCAAGCAGTTGTTGCAGAAGACCGGAACGGCTCCCGAAGAGATAGACTGCGTGATTGTTTCCACTTCCACGCCGGATTACCATTTCCCCTCGGTGGCTTCTATCGTGGTGGGCAAGCTGGGGCTGTCCAAGGCCTTTGCGTATGACCTCCAGGCGGCCTGTAGCGGCTTCCTTTTTGCGATGGACACCGCCGCTGCCTTGGTTCAGAGCGGGCGCTACAAGAAGGTTATCGTAATCGGGGCGGACAAAATGTCGTCCGTAGTGGACTATACAGACCGGGCCACATGCCCCATTTTTGGCGATGGTGCGGCTGCGGTGCTGGTAGAACCAACCACGGAAGACCTGGGATGGAAAGATTCCTGCCTGCATACGGACGGCAAGGGGCTGCCTTTCCTTTGCCTGAAGGCCGGTGGTTCTGCGTGCCCGCCGTCTTACTTCACGATAGACCATCGCCTGCATTACCTCCACCAGGAAGGGCGGACGGTGTTCAAATTTGCCGTGACGAACATGAGCGAGACGTCGGCCCTGATTGCCGAGCGCAACGGACTGACGAAAGACAATATCGCGTGGGTGGTTCCCCATCAGGCCAATGTGCGTATCATAGAGGCCGTTGCCCATCGCCTGGAATTGCCGATGGAGAAAGTCATGCTGAACATCCAGCGTTATGGCAACACGAGTGCGGCCACCCTGCCGCTGGCATTGTGGGATTATGAGAAACAACTGAAGAAAGGCGACAACCTCATCCTCACCGCTTTCGGTGCCGGTTTCACTTGGGGGGCCGCTTATATGAAGTGGGGATACGATTGCGCCGCCAAATGACCGGTTGCCCGTATCGCATATTGAACAACTGACAAAAACGCATCCGTTTGATAGATGCGTTTTTTTATTCAAGAAACAAACGAACAAACAGAAGATTCTATGGCACATAAGGCAGGTTTTGTGAACATCGTGGGGAATCCTAATGTGGGAAAGTCCACACTGATGAACCTTCTGGTGGGGGAACGCATATCCATTGCCACGTTCAAGGCGCAGACTACGAGGCATCGCATCATGGGCATCTTGAACACGGAGGATATGCAAATCTGTTTCTCCGACACACCGGGCGTGTTGAAACCGAACTACAAACTGCAGGAGTCCATGCTGAGTTTCTCCGAATCGGCCTTGAAGGATGCCGATGTGTTGCTCTACGTGACCGACATGGTGGAGAAACCGGACAAGAACGCCGGTTTTCTGGAAAAAGTCTCCCGGTTGGACGTGCCGGTGCTGCTGCTCATCAATAAGATAGACATGAGCAACCAGCAGGCACTCGAACAGAAAGTGGAGGAGTGGCATGCGGTTCTGCCGACGGCTGAAATCTTTCCCATATCCGCTTTGTGCAAGTTCAATGTGGATGTGGTGCTGAAGCGCATCAAGGAACTTCTGCCGGACTCACCGCCTTATTTCGGGAAAGACCAATGGACGGACAAACCGGCCCGTTTCTTTGTCACGGAGATTATCCGCGAGAAGATCCTGCTCTACTACGACAAGGAAATCCCTTATTCTGTGGAGGTCGCTGTGGAGGAGTTCAAGGAAAGCGGGAAACTGATTCATATCAGGGCGGTCATTTATGTGGAGCGCGACTCGCAAAAAGGCATTATTATCGGGCACAACGGCGTAGCCCTGAAGAAGGTTTCCACGGAAGCCCGCAAGTCGCTGGAACGCTTTTTCGGGAAGACCATTTATTTGGAGACCAATGTCAAGGTTGACAAGGACTGGCGGAGTTCGGAACGCGAGTTGAGGAATTTCGGATATAAAATGGAGTAATAATCAGGCTGTGAAGCCGTAAACAAATTGAATTATGGGAAATATAGTGGCTATAGTCGGACGGCCTAATGTAGGGAAGTCCACTCTTTTCAACCGCTTGACACAAACCCGTCATGCGATTGTGAGCGAAGAGGCCGGTACGACCCGCGACCGGCAGTATGGCCGGTCGGAATGGTGCGGACAGGAATTTTCCGTCATCGACACCGGCGGTTGGGTGGTCAATTCGGATGATATTTTTGAGGAAGAGATCCGCAAGCAGGTGAAACTGGCTACGGAGGAGGCCGACATCATCTTGTTCCTGGTGGACGTGAGGAACGGTGTGACAGATTTGGACGAGGCAGTGGCCAATATCCTGCGCCGGACGGACAAACCGGTGATTTTGGTGGCCAACAAGGCCGATACCAATGAATGGATATACAGCGCGGCGGAGTTTTATTCCCTGGGGCTGGGCGACCCCTACTGCATCTCGGCGGCTACGGGAAGCGGCACGGGCGAGCTGCTGGACCTGCTTGTGTCAAAGTTCCAGAAAGACGCGCAAGAGACCGTGGACAACATCCCGCGCTTTGCTGTGATAGGGCGTCCCAATGCCGGGAAATCCAGCCTGATCAATGCCTTTATCGGCGAGAACCGCAACATCGTGACTGAGATTGCCGGCACGACGCGCGATTCTGTATATACCCGTTACACCAAGTTCGGTTTCGACTTCTACCTGGTGGATACGGCCGGCATCCGGAAAAAGAACAAGGTGACGGAGGATCTGGAATTCTACTCTGTGATGCGTTCCATCCGGGCTATCGAGAACTCGGATGTCTGCATACTCTTGCTGGATGCGGAGCGGGGCATAGAGGGGCAGGACCTGAACATCTTCCAGGTGGTGCAGCGCAACAACAAGAGCTTGGTGGTGGTGGTCAACAAGTGGGACCTGGTGGAAAACAAGACCACGGAGGTCATGAATGAATACGAGTATGCCATACGCAACCGCATGGCACCGTTTGATGATTTCCCCATCATCTTTGCCTCCGCGCTGACCAAGCAGCGCATCTTCAAGGTGCTGGAAACCGCCAAGGACGTTTTCCTGAACCGCAAAAAGCGGGTGCCCACTTCGAAACTGAACGAGGAGATGCTGCCGCTGATAGAGGCTTATCCGCCCCCGTCAGTCAAGGGAAAGTACATCAAAATCAAGTATTGCATGCAGTTGCCGGAGACGCAGATACCGTCTTTCGTGTTCTATGCCAACCTGCCGCAGTATGTGAAAGAGCCTTACCGCCGTTTCCTGGAGAACAAAATCCGTGAGCGTTGGTCCTTTTCCGGTACGCCGATTAACATCTTCATCCGCCAGAAATGATGAAAGGTTGGGCATACGGGTTGGTTGCGGCACTCGGCCTTTCCGCGGCCGCGTCATGCGGGAGCGGGGACGGAAGCGAGGCCGGCCGTGCCGCGGTGGCCTATTATCGCTGCCTGATAGAGGGAAAGTATGAGGACTATGTGCGGGGCATTGCTTACAGCGACAGTATGACGGACGTTTACCGCAGCCAGATGGTAGATCTCGTGGCCAGCTATGCCGCCCGCGAACGCGGGCGCGGTGGCCTGACGGATGTCAGGGTCTTGCGGGACACGGTGGTGGGCGACATGGCCAGCGTCTTCCTGGAAGTGATGTTCGGCGACAGCACGCGCGAGGAGATTTCCGTACCGATGGTGAAGTGTGGCAGGAAGTGGAAGATGCAATGAAAACCATGTGTTTAACTGAAGCAGAATAGAATGGGACAGTTTGAAACCGTTTATTTCCAAGGGGCAGCCGTGCATACGGCAGGCCTGATGCCTGCTGTGGGGACCATGGCACCCGAATTTACGGCCGTAGGGGGCGATTTGGCGGAAGTGCGCCTTTCCGACTTTAAGGGACGGCGGGTGGTGCTGAACATTTTTCCCAGCCTGGACACTTCCGTTTGCGCCACTTCCGTGCGCAAGTTCAATGTCCGGGCTGCCGGGTTGGACAACGTGCAGGTGCTGGCCGTTTCCATGGACCTGCCTTTTGCCCAGGGGCGTTTCTGCGCGGCGGAAGGCATCGCGAACGTCAGGCCGCTGTCGCTTTTCCGCAGTGCGGACTTCGTTTCGCGTTACGGGCTGGTGATGGCCGACGGCCCGCTTGCCGGACTTACGGCGCGTGCGGTCATTGTGGTTGACGAGGATGGTAAAATCATCTACGGGCAGTTGGTGTCCGAGATTACGGAAGAACCGGATTATGATGCGGCTCTGGCTGTATTGTAAACCCGGCGGCTCTTGTCCGGAGGCCTGCCTTTTTGGGTATATCCTCCGGTGATGCCGGGACCGGCTTTATTTCCAATTCATGGCAACCTGCCCGGAGAGGCAGTTTTTTTTGTGCGCAGGGATGCCCCGGCATCCCTATTTGTTGGCTTCTTTTACCTTGCGGAACAGGTCGGAGGCGAAGATGAAACTGTTCAGCCGCTCATTGGTGGAATCCATGATTTCGTCTTTTGTCCCTTGCCATTCCTTGCACCCTTCGTAGATGTAGAGGATGTTTTCGCCTATTCCCATCACGGAGTTCATGTCGTGCGTGTTGATGATGGTGGTCATGTTGAATTCCACGGTGATGTCGTGAATCAGTTCGTCGATAACCAGCGATGTCTTGGGGTCGAGCCCGGAATTAGGCTCGTCGCAGAACAGGTATTGGGGGTTGAGGGCTATGGCCCTCGCGATGGCCACACGCTTCTGCATGCCCCCGCTGATTTCGTCGGGGTACTTTTTCTGCGCTTCGAGCAGGTTCACCCTGTCGAGGCAGAACTGCGCGCGCTTCACCCGTTGGGCGTAACTGTCGCGCGAGAACATGTCGAGCGGGAACATGACATTTTCCAGCACCGTCATGGAGTCGAACAAGGCCGCGCTCTGGAATATCATCCCCATCTCGCGGCGCAGCATCTTCCATTCCTGCTTGTTCATGGCCACAAGGTCGCGCCCGTCGTAGAGCACCTCGCCGCTCGTGGGGCGGAACAGTCCGACGATGCACTTTATCAGTACGGTTTTCCCCGATCCGCTCTGGCCGATGATCAGGTTGGTCTTCCCGTTCTCGAAAACGCAGTTGATGTCTTTCAACACCTCCTTGTCCTCGAAAGACTTGTAGAGCGATTTAACTTCTATCATCAGGATAATAATTGGGTCAGTAATACGTCAGAAAAAAGGATAAGCACGCTGCTGCTCACCACGGAGTTGGTGCTGGCCTTGCCCACTTCCACCGAACCTCCCTCCACCGTGTAGCCGTAGAAAGCCGACACGCTGGTGATGACGAAGGCAAAGAAGATGGATTTGATGAACCCCATCCACACATACCATTCGTTGAAGTCGTGCTGCAGGCCCTGGGTGAGGTCGTCGATGGTGATGACCTGCCCGATGACGGACGTGGCATAGGCACCCGCGAAACCGGAGAATATGCTGAAGCACACCAGGAAAGGCATCATCGTCATCATGCCCAGCACCTTGGGCAGGATCAGGTAGTTGGCCGAATTGACCCCCATGATGTCGAGGGCGTCGATCTGTTGCGTCACGCGCATGGTGCCGATTTCCGATGCGATGTTGGAGCCCACCTTTCCGGCCAGGATCAGGCACATGATGGAGGATGAAAACTCCAGCAGCATGATTTCGCGGGTGGTGTAGCCCGTGACGAACTTGGGCATCCACGCGCTTTGTATGTTGAGCTTGATCTGGATGCAGATGACGGCACCGATGAAGAACGAGATTAGCAGTACGATTCCTATGGAGTCCACGCCCAACTGGCTCATTTCCTTGATGTATTGCTTGAAGAACATCCTCATCCTTTCAGGGCGTGAGAATGTGCGGCCCATGAGTGCCAGATAGCGCCCGAATGTGGCCAGGCTTTTGTTGAATAACATATATGTCCTTTATATTTCTCACAAAATTAATGAAAATCCACTAAAAAGGGACGGGCTGCCGAAATACTTTTGCGGGGCGGACTGTTTTTTAATACAATTTTCGTATTTTTGTACGCAAATTTGTAATCCATGGAAGAAACTCTTTCACAAGAGAAGCAAGACTCCGGACTGGTGCTTCGCGCGGAAGGACTGGTGAAAACGTATGGCAAGCGCACGGTGGTGAATAATGTGTCGTATGATGTCAGGCAGGGGGAGATTGTGGGGTTGCTCGGCCCGAACGGGGCGGGGAAGACCACGTCCTTTTACATGACAACCGGACTGGTGGTTCCCGACAAGGGGCGCATCTTCATCGGCGATCTGGAAATCACCAAATACCCCGTTTACAAGCGTGCGCGTAACGGCATCGGCTATCTGGCGCAAGAGGCTTCCGTGTTCCGCAAGATGACGGTGGAGGACAATATCGCTTCTGTGCTTGAGATGACCGGTAAGCCGAAAGAATACCAGAAAGAGAAGCTGGAAAGCCTGATTGCGGAATTCACGTTGCAGAAGGTCCGCAAGAATCTGGGGGACAGGCTGTCGGGCGGCGAACGCAGGCGCACGGAGATTGCCCGTTGCCTGGCCATCGACCCCAAGTTCATCATGCTGGATGAACCTTTTGCCGGGGTGGACCCCATTGCCGTGGAGGACATACAGTATATCGTGTGGAAGCTGAAGCAGCGCAACATCGGCGTGCTGATTACGGACCACAATGTGGAAGAGACGCTCTGCATCACCGACCGTGCCTACCTGCTCTTCGAAGGCCAGATCCTGTTCCAGGGGTCGCCCCAGGAACTGGCCGAAAACGAGGTGGTGCGCGCCAAGTACCTGACGAACAGTTTCGTGCTGCGCCTGAAGGATTTTCAGAAGATAGATGAGGAAAAAAGTTCGCAGGGACATTGATTTATTGAAAGATAAAACTTATCTTTGCACGCTTGTAATGTGCTGCAATGAGAGGAAACAAATAGTAACATACATAAATAAATTAGATTCCAAATGAACATTTCGTTAGAAAACCTTGACAAGGTGAGCGCTGTGCTTACCATTAAGATGGAGAAGGCCGACTATGCCGAACGGGTGGGGGCTGCCTTGAAGAATTTCCGCAAAAAGGCCAGTTTGCCGGGGTTCCGTCCCGGACAGGTTCCGGTCAGCCTGCTGAAAAAACGTTTTGGCAAGGATATTACAGCTGAAGAAGTGAACAAGTTGCTGGGAGAAAAACTATACGCTTACATCAAGGAGAACAACCTGAAGGTCCTGGGCGAGCCGCTCCCCAGCGAGGGACGCCAGCAGGACATCGACTTCGACACCATGGACGAGTTCTCTTTCGCTTTCGACATTGCCCTGGCACCCGAATTCGAGCTGGAGCTGAGCGGCGAAGACGCGGTGGATTATTATGACATACAGGTGGACGAGAAGATGGTTGACGGCCAGGTGAAGATGTACGCCCAGCGTGCCGGCAGCTACGAGCATGTGGAGTCCTTTGAAGCCAAGGATATGGTGAAAGGGCTGCTGGCCGAGCTGGACGGGGACGGCAACACGAAAGAGGGAGGCATACAGGTGGAGAATGCCGTGCTGCTGCCCGAATACATGAAAGACGAGGAACAGAAGGCCAAGTTCAACGGCTGCAAGGTGAACGATGTGCTGGTGTTCAACCCGAACAAGGCTTATGCCGGCCATGATGTGGAGATTGCGGCCCTGCTGAAAATAAAGAAAGAGGATGCGCCGGCCATGACTTCGGACTTCAGCTTCCAGGTGCAGGAAATCACGCGTTTCAAGGAAGCCGAACTGAACGAGGAACTGTTCGACCAGGTGTTTGCCAAGGGCACGGTGAAGACGGAAGAGGAATTCCGCAACAAAAT
This sequence comes from uncultured Paraprevotella sp., assembly GCA_964528135.1. GTDB lineage: Bacteria > Bacteroidota > Bacteroidia > Bacteroidales > Bacteroidaceae > Paraprevotella. The sequence continues at coordinate 10,862 of CAZGSE010000019.1, forward strand.
CCACGACATTATGGCGGAACAGTTCTTGGCCGACAGCGACTACAAGTTTATTTTGGACATGCGCACCTACCTGACGCAGAAAGTGGGCAAGCTGGAATTCCCCGACGCGTTCCTGAAGCGTTACATGCGTGTGAGCAGCGCCGCCAAGGGCGAGAAGTTTGTGGAAGAGAACTATGAGAAGAGCCTTGAGGAACTGACATGGCATCTGATTAAGGAACAGCTGGTGAAGGCCTATAACATAAAGGTGGAAAAAGAGGACATGGTGAATACGGCCAAAAACATCACCCGCATCCAGTTTGCGCAGTATGGCATGATCAATGTGCCGGACGGGGTGCTGAACAAATATGCCGATGAGATGCTGAAGAAGCAGGAACAGGTGGAGTCCCTGCTGAACCGCAGCGTGGAAAACAAACTTTCTGCAGCCTTGAAAGGGGTGGTGACGTTGAACCACAAGGAAATCAGCGTGGAAGACTTCAACAAGTTGTTCGCCTGATTCCGGGTAAAACACCATACAGGTCTGTTTTTTTGTAAAATAACCATGAGGGAAGGAAACCCCTGGGCCGGTTCTTCGTACATTTGTCCGATAATGACGGAAGAGAGGGTCCCGGAGTTTCCTTTTTTCGCGTAAAACATATTATTATGAATGATTTTAGGAAATATGCAGTGAAACACTTGGGGATGAGCGGCAGTGTGTTGGACGATGTGGCCAGTGCCCAGTCGCAGTACCTCAATCCCTATATCTTGGAGGAGCGCCAGCTGAATGTCACGCAGATGGATGTCTTTTCCCGCCTGATGATGGATCGCATTATTTTTCTGGGCACCCCGATAGACGACTACACGGCCAACACCCTGCAGGCGCAGCTGCTTTATCTGGATTCCGTGGATCCGGGGAAAGACATTTCCATTTATATCAATTCGCCGGGCGGGTCGGTGTATGCCGGGCTGGGCATCTACGACACGATGCAGTTCATCAGCAGCCCCGTGGCCACCATCTGTACGGGCATGGCCGCCTCCATGGCCGCCGTGCTGCTCGTGGCCGGAGCGGAGGGCAAACGCTCCGCGTTGACCCACAGCCGTGTGATGATCCACCAGCCCATGGGCGGTGCGCAGGGACAGGCTTCGGATATTGAAATCACGGCACGCGAGATACAGAAACTCAAGAAAGAACTTTATACCATCATCGCCAACCATTCGCATACGGACTACGAGAAAGTGTGGGCTGACTCAGACCGCGACTACTGGATGACCGCCCAGGAAGCCAAGGAATATGGAATGATTGACGACGTGTTAATCCGTAAGTCATGAGTGTGAAGAAAGTATGCTCTTTCTGTGGGAGGGGCGAACGCGAGGTGCCTTTGATAATAACCGGCATGCACGGTTTTATCTGCAACGACTGCGTTATGCAGGCCTACCGTATCGTGAAGGATGCGATTCCCATTGAGCACAAGGAGAAGGAAGATTTGGGGTTCAAGCTGGCAGACTTGCCTAAGCCGAAGGATATCAAGGCTTACTTGGACGACTATGTCATCGGGCAAGACGATGCGAAGCGCTATTTGGCCGTGTCGGTTTACAACCACTACAAGCGGTTGGCCCAGCAGACGGCGGATGATGGTGTGGAAATAGAGAAGTCGAACATCATCATGGTGGGTAGTACGGGAACAGGCAAGACGCTGCTGGCCAGGACAATAGCGCGGTTGCTAAAAGTGCCTTTCACGATTGTGGATGCCACGGTGTTCACGGAGGCCGGCTATGTAGGCGAGGATGTGGAAAGCATCCTTTCGCGCCTGCTCCAGGTGGCCGACTACAATGTGGCGGCGGCGCAGCGCGGTATTGTATTCATCGATGAGATTGACAAGATAGCCCGCAAGAGCGACAATCCCTCCATCACGCGCGACGTGAGCGGTGAGGGCGTGCAGCAGGGGCTGCTGAAACTGCTGGAAGGCTCGGTGGTGAATGTCCCGCCCAAGGGGGGGCGCAAGCATCCCGACCAGGATTACATCCACGTGGACACACGCAACATCCTCTTCATCTGCGGCGGGGCGTTCGACGGGATTGAAAAGAAAATCGCCCAGCGCATGAATACCCATGTGGTGGGCTATAATTCCGTGCAGAACATGCAGCGCATCGACAAGTCGAACCTGATGAAGTACATCCTTCCGCAGGACCTGAAGTCTTTCGGGCTGATTCCGGAAATCATCGGGCGGTTGCCGGTGCTGACTTACCTGAACCCGCTCGACCGCACGGCGCTGCGCAACATCCTGACCGAACCGAAGAATTCCATCGTGAAGCAGCAGGTCAAACTTTTTGAGATGGATGGCATCAAGCTCTCTTTCGAGGAAGAAACGCTGGAATACATCGTGGACAAAGCCGTGGAGTATAAGTTGGGTGCACGCGGCCTGCGTTCGATTATGGAAACCATCATGATGGAGGCCATGTATGAGATTCCTTCCAAGAAAGCGAAGACTTTCAAGGTGACGCTTGATTACGCCAGGAAGCAGATGGAGAAGGCAAATTTTTCCGGTTTGAAAGCCGGTTGAGCCGCCGTACGGGCGCGGATAGCGTTAAGAAATTGATATTTCCGGAAAATAGTGCCCCGATAATTTGCAAATATGAGGCTTTTGTTTATAACTTTGTTAGGGACAACAGCGTTTATTTGGATTTGACATTATATCGGAAACTATTATATGGATGCGAAGCTGAATCTGACAGAGCCGCTCAAAAGGTATTTTGGTTTTGAAACCTTTAAGGGCGACCAGGAAGCCATCATACGTAACGTGCTGGCCGGGAGGGACACTTTTGTCCTGATGCCAACCGGTGGCGGGAAGTCTTTGTGTTACCAGTTGCCTTCCCTCCTGATGGAGGGGACGGCCATCGTGATTTCGCCGCTCATAGCCCTGATGAAGAACCAGGTGGATGCCATGAGGTCGCTCTGCGGGGACGACGGCGTGGCGCATTTCATCAATTCCTCTTTGCCCAAGAGCGCAGTGGACGTGGTGAAAAACGACATCCTGGGCGGGAGGACCAAACTGCTTTATGTCGCCCCGGAATCCTTGACCAAGGAGGAGAACGTGGATTTCCTCAGGAATGTGAAAATCTCGTTCTATGCCGTTGACGAGGCGCATTGCATCTCGGAATGGGGGCACGATTTCCGTCCGGAATACAGGCGGATCCGCCCGATTATCACCCAGATAGGTACGGCACCGGTGATAGCCTTGACCGCCACGGCCACCGACAAGGTGCGTGGCGACATCAAGAAGAACCTCGGCATGGTGGATGTGAAAGAGTTCAAGAGTTCTTTCAATCGCCCGAACCTGTATTATGAGATCCGGAACAAGACACGGAACGTGGACAAGGATATCATCCGTTTCATCAAGTCGAATCCGGGTAAGAGCGGCATCATCTATTGCCTGAGCCGCAAGGAAGTGGAAGGGCTTGCCGAGATTCTCCGTGCCAATGACATCAATGCAAGGGCCTATCATGCGGGGATGGATTCGGCAACGCGGTCGCAGACGCAAGATGACTTCATAATGGAGCGTATCGATGTGATTGTGGCCACAATCGCTTTCGGCATGGGGATAGACAAGCCGGATGTGCGTTTCGTCATCCACTATGACATCCCGAAGAGCTTGGAGGGTTATTATCAGGAAACGGGGCGTGCCGGACGGGATGGCGGTGAAGGGCTGTGCATCACCTATTATACTTACAAGGACCTCCAGAAACTGGAAAAGTTCATGGAGGGTAAACCTGTGGCGGAACAGGACATCGGGCGGCAGCTGCTTTCCGAAACGGCGGCTTATGCCGAGTCCTCGGTCTGCCGGCGCAAGTTCCTGCTGTACTATTTCGGCGAGGAATATCATGGGGAGAATTGCGGCAACTGCGACAATTGCCTGCACCCGAAGAAAAAGGTGGACGCGACGGAAGAGCTGAAAGAACTGCTGACGGTGGTGCAGGCCGTGAAAGAACATTTCAAGGCGAACTATGTCACGGATGTGCTGGTAGGCAAGGAGACGGAGGAAGTGATTGCCCACCAGCATGCGGAGCTGGAATGTTTTGGCTGTGGCGACGGGCATGAGGAACGGTTCTGGAATGCCGTGATCCGTCAGTCGTTGATTGCCGGCTATTTGGAAAAAGAGATAGAGAACTACGGGATATTGAAGCTGACGGCCAAGGGACGCCGGTTCATGAAAAAACCGGTGACGTTCCTGATTACGGAAGACAATGAGTTTGACGAGGACGAGGAGGATGCCCTGCCCCGCGCCGGCAGCGGCACGGGAGCGATGGATCTCGTGCTGTTCGCTGCGCTCAAGGACTTGAGGAAAAGCATGTCGAGGCAGTTGGGTGTGCCTCCTTATGTCATTTTCCAGGATCCTTCCCTGGAAGCCATGGCTACGGTGTATCCCGTCAATATGGAAGAATTGCAGAATATTCCCGGTGTGGGTGCTGGGAAAGCTAAACGTTATGGAAAGGAGTTTTGTGAGTTGATACGTCATCATTGTGAAGAAAACGAGATAGAGCGTCCCGAAGAATTGAGGGTTCGCACGGTGGCCAACAAGTCGAAGTTGAAAGTGAGCATCATCCAGAGCATAGACCGCAAGGTGGCACTGGACGACCTGGCCTCGGCCAAAGGCATAGACTTCGGCGAACTGTTGGACGAGATTGAAGCCATAGTCTATTCCGGAACGAAACTGAACATAGATTATTTCCTGGATGAGGTGATGGACGAGGAGCATCTGGACGATATTTATGAATATTTCAGGGAGTCGGAAACAGACAATCTGGATACGGCAATGGATGAGTTGGGGGGAGATTACACGGAAGAGGAAATCCGCCTGGTGAGAATCAAGTTCATTTCCGATATGGGGAATTAGAAAAAAGCGTGGGGCTGCCTTAAATCTTATTTTGGGCAGCCCCGAACGGTCCGCTTATTCACAAAAAAGATAAAAAACGCCGTGGACTCAATAAAAATGTCTATATTTGCATGCAATAATTAAAAGCCTATGTCATCATTTATTGCAGATAAGATTGTAATGGACGGATTGACGTACGATGATGTGCTGTTAATCCCCGGTTATTCAGAAGTATTGCCGCGTACGGTAGAGTTGACCACCAAGTTTTCCCGCCACATCGAGTTGAAAGTGCCTTTTGTTACTGCCGCAATGGATACAGTGACCGAAGCCCCGATGGCCATTGCCATAGCGCGGGAAGGCGGTATCGGCGTAATCCACAAGAACATGCCGATTGAGGAACAGGCGCGCCAGGTGGCTATTGTGAAGCGTGCGGAAAACGGCATGATTTATGATCCGGTCACCATCAAGCGCGGACGGACGGTGGGCGATGCGTTGAACCTGATGAGCGAATATCATATTGGCGGCATTCCTGTGGTGGATGATGACAATAAGCTGGTCGGGATCGTGACGAACCGTGATTTGCGTTTTGAACAGAATCGGGACCGCAGAATTGACGAGGTGATGACGTGCAGGAACCTGGTGACAACCCACCAGCAGACAGACCTGTCCGCTGCAGCCAAGATTTTGCAGGAGAATAAGATTGAAAAACTGCCGGTGGTGGATAAGGACGGATGCCTGGTAGGACTGATAACCTATAAGGATATTACAAAGGCAAAGGACAAGCCGATGGCCTGCAAGGATGAGAAAGGACGTCTGCGTGTGGCTGCCGGCGTGGGGGTTACGAACGACACGTTGGAACGCATGCGGGCATTGGTGGAGGCCGGAGCGGACGCCATTGTCATAGATACGGCCCACGGGCATTCCAAATATGTGGTAGAGAAACTGAAAGCTGCCAAGGCGGAGTTCCCGTATGTGGATGTCGTTGTGGGAAACGTGGCCACGGGCGAAGCGGCCAGGATGCTGGTGGAAGCCGGGGCTGATGGTGTGAAAGTAGGCATAGGGCCGGGCTCGATTTGTACTACACGCGTGGTGGCCGGGGTCGGCGTCCCGCAGTTGTCGGCCATTTATGATGTGGCTTGTGCCTTGCAGGGCACGGGAGTGCCTTTGATTGCCGATGGAGGGCTTCGCTATTCCGGGGATGTGGTCAAGGCATTGGCCGCAGGAGGCTATTGCGTGATGATCGGTTCCCTGGTGGCCGGCACGGAAGAGTCGCCCGGCGACACAATCATATTCAACGGACGTAAGTTCAAGTCCTACCGCGGTATGGGGTCGCTCGAAGCCATGGAGTGCGGTTCCAAGGACCGTTATTTCCAGTCTGCGGTGAGTGATGTGAAGAAACTGGTGCCAGAAGGCATCGCCGGCCGTGTGCCTTACAAAGGTACGGTGCAGGAAGTCATCTTCCAGCTGGTAGGAGGTTTGCGTTCCGGCATGGGCTATTGTGGTGCCCATACGATAGAGGAATTGCATAATGCCAAATTCGTGCGGATTACGAATGCAGGGGTGCTCGAAAGCCATCCGCATGACGTGACGATTACGAGTGAGGCTCCGAACTACAGTCGTCCAGAATAAGCGGTCTTGCCATGAAGAAGTTTTTGGTTCTGTGTTGTTCGCTGTGTTTGGCGGGATGGGGTAAGGCACAAGTCGATGACCCGATTGTGATGAAGATCAACGGGAAGGATGTTCCCCGTTCAGAGTTTGAATACAATTTCAACAAGAACAACGGCGAGAATGTGGTGGACCGTAAGACGGTGGACGAATACGTGGATTTGTTTGTCAATTATAAGTTGAAGGTGGAGGCGGCTTTGGACGCCCGTTACGACACATTGTCCTCTTTCAAAAAAGAGTTCAGGTCGTACCGCGACCAACAAATCCGCCCCTATTTTGTGACGGAGACGGCAGAAGAGAAAGAGATAAAGGATTATTATGACCAGATGAAGGCTTCCATTGGCTCGGATGGTCTGGCCTATCCCGCCCATATTTTAGTCTTGCTTCCGCAGAATGCCATTCCGGAGGAACAGGCCAGAGCCAAGACGCGGATAGATTCCATTTATGCAGCCTTGCAGCAGGGGGCTGATTTCGCTGCGCTTGCCCAGCAGTGCTCTGACGATAAGGGTACGGCCAGCAGGGGTGGCAGTTTGGGGTGGATTACGCGCCGGCAAACGCTGAAAGTTTTCGAGGATTCTGTATTTGCGTTGGAGAAAGGAACCTATTCACAGCCTTTTGAATCGACGATGGGGTACCATATCGTGCTGTTGAAAGACAAGAAACAACTGGAACCGTATGAAGAACTGAAACCGCAGTTGAAGAGCTTCCTGGAGCGGAGGGGGCTCAAGGAACATATAGCCTCGGTGGTGGTGGATTCATTGGCGAAAGCCTCCGGCGGGGCATTGACGGCGGACGATGTGCTGGATCGTAAGACCGATGAGTTGTGTGCGAACGATATGGACTTGAAATATCTTGTCCAGGAGTACCATGACGGACTGTTGCTGTATGAAATCAGTAAGCGGGAGGTTTGGGACAAGGCGGCTCAGGATACAGCCGGGTTGGAGGGCCATTTCAAGGCGCATAAGTCGGAATACAAATGGGATGCCCCCCGTTACGATGGGGTGGTTTACCACTGTAGGGACGAGGCTTTGCTGAAAAGTGTGCGGAAACTGCTCAAGTCTGTGGATGAAAGTGAGTGGATAGACACGTTGCGTGCATCCTTTAATCGTGATTCTGTGAAACAAATACGGGTGGAGAAGAACCTGTTTAAGAAAGGAGACAATGCTTTTGTGGATAATCTTGTGTTCAAGGAGAAGAAAGAACCCCAACCTTTGAAGAATTATCCCTATACGGCGGTGTACGGGAAGAAACTGAAGCAACCGAAAAAGTGGACAGACGTACGCGGCGAGGTTATTTCGGATTACCAGACAGTCTGTGAGGAAGTGTTCGTGCGCAGGTTGCGTGAAACTTATAAAGTAGAAATATACAAAGAGGTTTTAAATACCGTTAACAAGTATTGAGCCAAGCGGAAATAGCATTACTTTCGTGTTGGTTTATAGAATTGAATGGACGATATGGAGTTTTTGAAGAAGTCAATATGGGCATTTGTGTTCCTGTTTTCGGGAATGCAAATGCATTTGTATTCCCAAAGCCCGAATAACGTGGTGGACGAAGTGGTTTGGGTGGTTGGTGATGAGGCGATTCTCCGTTCTGAGGTTGAGGCTGCGCGTCTGGATTTTAGTGCGAACATCATCGGTAATCCTTATTGTGTCATTCCGGAACAGCTGGCCATACAAAAACTTTTCCTACATCAGGCTCAGTTGGACAGTATCGATGTGGAGCCGGCAGAGGTTACGGCCAATGTGGATGCGCGTTTGAACGAGTTGATTCTGCGGGCCGGTTCTAAGGAAAAACTGGAAGAATACTATCAAAAGACCATGACACAAATCCGTGAGATGATGTATGAGTCCGTCAAAGAGCAATATACGGTGCAGAAGGTTCGTGCGAACCTGACCAAGGACATCAAGGTGACTCCCGCGGAGGTAAGACGTTTCTTCAAAGATATGCCCGAAGACAGTTTGCCGTGGATTCCTGCCCAGGTGGAAGTGCAGATTATCACGCAGCAGCCGCGCATTCCTCAAGAGGAAATAGACCGTGTAAAAGCGGAGTTGCGCGACTATACCGACCGGGTAAATTCAGGGGAAGTCTCTTTTTCCACCTTGGCCATCATGTATTCTGAAGATGCCGGTTCGGCCCGTTATGGTGGTGAACTGCCCGATTACATGGGGCGGGCGGAACTTGACCCGGCTTTTGCCAATGTGGCGTTCAGCCTGACGGATCCGACGAAGATTTCCAAGGTCGTGGAGTCGGAATACGGTTTTCATATCATACAGTTGGTGGACAAACGCGGCGATAAGATAAAGGTGCGGCATATCTTGCGCAAGCCCAAATTGGCTCAGGTGGATATTGACACCACAATGGTGCGGATGGATTCCATTGCGGAGGATATCCGTAGGGCGAAATATACGATAGACGAGGCTGCAGCTTATCTGTCGGATGACAAGGACAGTCGGAACAATCACGGGTTGATGACCAATGTAAAGTATGATCCGGCATCGGGGAGCAGCATACGCACATCCCGTTTCCAGTTGCAGGAGTTGCCGGCCGAGGTGGCCAGGGTCGTGTCCACGATGAACACCGGTGAAATTTCAGAACCTTTCATGATGGTAAATTCCAAGGATAAGGAAGTCTGTGCCATTGTGAAACTGAAGACCCACATCAAAGCCCATCGTGCTTCTATGTCGGAAGATTTCCAAGTGTTGAAGGACGTGGTGGTAGCCCATTTGCAGGAACAAAAAATCAATCAGTGGATCAAGGATAAACAAAAGTCCACGTATGTGAGGATTAATGAAGACTGGAGAGACTGTGAATTTGAGTATCCCGGATGGCAGAAATGAGAAAGGCGCGGAAAGAGACAGTCAGGAACGGCGGGCATAGATTACTCTTTTTTTGTATTCTATGCCTGTTTGGGCTTTATGCTGTCATGGCTCAAGTGGAAGAAGAGAAGGCGGCAGAGAGGGAACAGTCTCAATCCAAGGTCATATTGTTGCATACGGATCATCTTTCTTATGACCAATACCGCCACCCCGGAGCACAGATCCTGACGGGGAACGTGCAGTTCCAGCATGAAGGGGTGCTGATGTATTGCGACAGTGCCTGTTTTTATGAGGCTACGAACTCTTTTGATGCCTTCGGGCATGTCCACATGGTGCAGGGAGATACTTTGGACTTGGTGGGGGATGTCCTGTTATATAACGGTTTGGACCAATTGGCCAGGGTGCGTCATAATGTCGTGCTGACCCATCGTGAATCCAAATTGTACACCGATAGTTTGGATTATGACCGTTTGTATGAACTGGGGTATTTCTTTGAAGGTGGCAAGCTGGTGGACAAGGACAATGTGTTGGTTTCCGATTGGGGGCAGTACAGCCCGCCCACTCATCAGGCCGTGTTCAATTACAATGTCAAGTTGGTAAATCCCAAGTTTACGTTGATTTCCGATACGTTGAACTACAACACGTCCAACAACATTGCGGAAATCGTAGGACCGTCTAACATCGACAGCGGAGACAACCATATCTATTCAGAATCCGGCTTTTATAATACCGATACGGAACAGGCCATCCTGTTGGACCGTTCCATCCTGACCAACAAGGGTTGCAAAATGGTGGGCGACAGCATGTATTATGACAGTCAGGCTGGAATAGGCAAGGCTTACTATGACATCGTGTACACGGATGAGGTTAATAAGAACATGTTCACGGGCAATTACTGCTTTTACAATGAGTTGACAGGCTATTCAGAGGCGGCCGACAGTGCGGTGGCAATTGATTTCTCACAGCGGGACACGATGTACATGCACGCGGACAGTTTCAAGGTTTACACCTATAATATGGATACGGACACGATGTTCCGTGAGATACGTGCTTATCACAAAGTCCGTTCTTACCGTACAGATGTACAGTCGGTATGTGACTCATTGGTCTATAATACAAAGGATACTTGTATCACCATGTATCGTGACCCCATTGTGTGGAATGCCGGACAGCAGGTGTTGGGTGAGGTCATTAAGATTTATCTGAATGACTCTACGATTGAACGGATTCATGTGATAGATCAGGCGCTTTCGGTGGAACAAATCGACTCGGTGCATTTCAACCAAGTGGCTGGAAAGGAAATGACGTCCTATTTCCTGGATGGGGAAATGTATGAAACGTGGGTGGAAGGCAATGTGTATGTGGACTATTATATGTTCGATGACGATAGTTTGATGATTGGCATGAACTATACGGAAACGTCTGAACTCAAACTTTTCATGAAAGACCGTAAGATGGACAAGATATGGATGCCGGCTTCTACAGGGGTCATTTATCCGATTTTCATGATACCGTCGAACAAACTGTATCTGTCTAACTTTGCTTGGTTCGATTATATCCGTCCGCTGAATAAGGATGATATCTTCGTCTGGCGTCCCAAGAAATCCGGCACGGAGTTGAAAACCTCTTATAAACACAAGGCACCCATACAATCGTTGGATCAAATCAAGAATAAATAGTTATGGCTCTTTTCAAAACACGCAAACCACGGGGATTCCATCATCCCTATATGTATGTTGACGAACGGAAAGACAAGCTGAAAGCTATTGAGGAACGTGCGAAACGCGAACTGGGGATGTTGCCTCCCAAGGAATTCGACCCTGAAGAGTTCCGCGGCACGTTTGTTAAGGCTACGAAGCATCTTCGCCGCAGGAAAGAAAGCGGGCGCAAGCCCATGAAATTCGGAGTGGCGCTGATTATCATCGGCCTCTTACTGTTTCTTTGGTATTTCCTGATGAACGGGACAACCCGGTTTTAGTTTTAAGATTAAGGAACATGAGTGATATAATCCATTTGTTGCCGGATTCGGTGGCGAACCAGATTGCGGCAGGCGAGGTGATACAACGCCCGGCCTCGGTGATCAAGGAACTGGTGGAGAATGCCGTGGATGCCGGTGCCACACGCATTGATGTGGTGGTGGAAGACGCAGGGAAGACCTCGATACAAGTGGTGGACAATGGCAAGGGTATGTCAGAGACTGATGCCCGTCTATCTTTTGAGCGCCATGCCACATCTAAAATCAGTGAAGCCTCCGATCTGTTTGCCTTACGCACGATGGGTTTCCGTGGCGAGGCATTGGCATCGATTGCAGCAGTGGCCCAGGTGGAATTGAGGACCCGTCCGGCTGATGTCGAACTGGGGACTTGTGTGGTTATCGAAGGATCGCACTTGGTCAGCCAGGAGCTTGTGTCTTGCCCGCAGGGCAGTAACTTCATTGTGCGCAACTTGTTCTTCAATGTGCCGGCCCGTCGCAAGTTCCTGAAGTCCAATCAGACGGAGTTGAGTAATATCCTCCAGGAGTTTGAACGTGTAGCCTTGGTGCATGGCGATATTGCATTTTCGTTAACGCACAACGGGAGTATGGTGATGAACCTGCCCAAAACTACATTGCGCCAGCGCATAGTGTCAGTTTTTGGGATGAAGCTGAATGAACAGCTATTGTCGGTGGATGTGGAGACCTCTCTGGTCCATCTGTACGGTTTTGTGGGCAAACCCGATTCTTCCCGTAAGAAAGGGGCGCACCAGTATTTCTTTGTGAACGGGCGTTACATGCGTCATCCATACTTTCACAAAGCGGTGATGGAGGCTTTCGAGAAGCTCATTCCCGTGGGGGAACAGGTTTCTTATTTTCTCTATTTTGAGGTGGATCCGGCTAATATCGACGTGAATATCCATCCGACAAAGACCGAAATCAAGTTCGAGAACGAATTGGCCATCTGGCAGATTATCGTGGCAGCACTGAAAGAGTCGCTTGGACGCTTCAATGCCGTGCCCACGATTGATTTCGACATGGAGGGTGCGCCGGAAATTCCGGTGTTCAATGATGCACTGTCCCAGGCACCGCTGGAGGCTCCGGTCTTGGACGTGACCCCCGGATATAATCCTTTCAACCCCTCGTCTGCCGTTGTGGGAGGGGGGCGGAAAGCCCCTGCGGGATGGGAAGGCTTGTATGATGGGGCGGATGCCCGCCGGCATACGGTTTCGAGCGATTTTGGCGGGGAAACTTTTCCGGATACCGACAATGAAGGATTATCCTTGTATGCGGGGACGCCCGACGCGTTCGAAAAATCCACCCAGCACTACCAGTACAAGGGGCGTTATATCCTGACGGCAGTAAAGTCCGGTCTGATGGTTATCCATCAGCACCGGGCGCACGTCCGGGTGCTTTACGACCGCTATCGCAAGCAGATGGACAACCGTGGCGGACAGTCGCAGGGAGTGCTTTTCCCGGAGATATTGCAATTGCCCCCTTCTGAAAGTGTTGTTCTGGAACATCTCATCGATGACTTGCAGGCCCTTGGATTTGACTTGTCGGTGTTGGGGAACGGCAGTTTTTCGGTCAATGCCATTCCTTCTGGCACAGAAGGGCTCAATCCGGTGGAACTGGTGCGCGGGATCGTGCATTCTTCCATCGAGAAAGGCTGTCGTGCAGAAGAAGATGTGCGCCATTACATTGCCTTGTCGCTGGCCCGCAGTGCGGCCATCGTGCCGGGGCAGGTGCTTTCCAACGAAGAGATGGAGGCATTGATAGACGACCTTTTCGTTTGTCCCAATCCCAACCAAACTCCCGATGGAAAGGTGGTTGTGGCCATACTGGAACAGCATGAACTGGAACAGCTTTTTGGAGAATGAAACACTTTCGCTTATTCTTTTATTAATATATCTTTCATACATAAACAATACAGACAGAAAATGAAACAGAAGAAAATCATACTGACGGGCGACCGCCCCACGGGAAAATTGCATATCGGCCATTATGTCGGTTCGTTGAAAAGAAGGGTGGAATTGCAGAACTCTGGGCAATATGAAAAAATCTTCATTTTCGAGGCCGACGGCCAGGCCCTGACCGATAACATCGACAATCCTGAGAAAGTGCGGCAGAATGTAATAGAGGTGGCGCTTGATTATTTGGCTTGTGGTATAGATCCTGCCAAATCCACCATCTTTATCCAGTCGCAGATTCCGGAACTTTGTGAGTTGACGTTTTATTTTATGGATTTGGTAACTGTTTCGCGCCTGCAACGGAATCCTACGGTGAAGACGGAAATACAGATGCGTAATTTCGAGACCAGCATACCGGTGGGTTTCTTTACCTATCCTATCAGTCAGGCGGCTGACATCACGGCTTTCAAGGCCACTACAGTCCCTGTGGGCGAGGACCAGGAGCCTATGTTGGAACAGGCACGCGAGATTGTCCGTCGTTTCAATAATATTTATGGGGAAACACTGGTGGAACCCAATATCCTGTTGCCGGAAAACGCGGCCTGCCTGCGTTTGCCGGGTACGGATGGTAAGGCCAAAATGAGCAAATCGCTCGGCAACTGTATCTACTTGTCGGACTCTGCGGATGAAGTGGCCCGGAAAATCAAGACGATGTACACTGATCCGAACCACCTGAAAGTGTCCGATCCGGGTCAAGTAGAGGGCAACCCGGTGTTTACGTATCTGGACGCCTTTTCCCGGCCGGAACATTTCGGGTGCTATTTGCCGGACTATGCTGACCTTGAAGAACTGAAGGCTCATTATCGCCGTGGAGGGTTGGGCGATGTGAAAGTGAAAAAGTTCCTTACGGCCGTGATGCAGGAAGAGTTGGAACCCATACGCAATCGCCGCAAGGAGTTCGAGCGGGATATACCGGCTGTTTATGAGATGCTGAAGAAAGGATGCGGAGAAGCTCGCGAGGCGGCGGCGGAAACCCTGTCGGAAGTGCGGCGGGCGATGAAGATAGACTATTTCAACGACGATGAACTGATAGCGGAGCAGGCTGCGCGTTTCAAGGCTGAATGATGTGGCCGGCTGCGGCATACAGGCTGACTGTCCGTCATGGAGATGTTTCATGGCGGATATTTTTTTGCAAAAAAATGTGGAAAAGTTTGCGGGTCTGCTTGAAAAAATGTACTTTTGCATCGCTTTTGAACGAAAGGGAAGGGCGCTTAGCTCAGCTGGTTCAGAGCGTCTGCCTTACAAGCAGAGGGTCGGGGGTTCGAATCCCTCAGTGCCCACAGAAGATGGGAAAGGTGTCCGCAGGGATGCCTTTTGTCGTTTATGGACGCGCGGATTTTTTGCTGAACTTTTCCTCGGATTTATTACGGGTGAACCAATAAAATGCACTATTTTTGTAGTCGGATAATACGTATTCTTTTATGGATTTGGATTTGCTGACGGCCATTTCCCCGATAGACGGCCGTTATAGAAGTAAGACAGAGGCTTTGGCTTCGTACTTTTCAGAATATGCCCTGATGCGTTATCGCGTGCGGGTGGAAATAGAGTATTTCATCACTTTGTGCGAATTGCCGTTGCCACAGTTGGCTTCATTCAACCACGGCTTGTTCGGGCGCCTGCGCGACATCTATCGCAATTTCACCGAGGCGGAGGCGCGGAGGGTAAAGGAAATAGAGGCTGTTACGAACCACGATGTGAAAGCCGTGGAATATTTCATCAAGGAAGAGTTTGACAAGATTGGAGGGTTGGAGCCTTACAAGGAATTTATCCATTTCGGTTTGACATCCCAGGACATCAACAATACCTCTGTCCCCTTGTCTGTCAAAGACGCCCTGAACGAGTGCTATTACCCTTGTATGGAAGAACTGATCGGGCAGTTGCGGGTTTATGCCGATGAATGGGCGGACGTGCCCATGTTGGCCCGGACGCACGGACAGCCCGCTTCGCCCACCCGCCTCGGCAAGGAGGTCATGGTTTTTGTCTATCGTTTGGAACGTCAGTTGGCTTCACTCAAGGCATGCCCGATCACGGCCAAGTTCGGTGGGGCAACGGGCAACTACAACGCCCACCATGTGGCTTATCCCGGTTATGACTGGAAGGCTTTCGGCAACCGTTTTGTTGCAGAAAAGTTAGGACTGGAGCGCGAGGAGTACACGACGCAGATTTCCAACTATGATTGCCTGGGGGCGGTCTTTGATGCCATGCGTCGAATCAATACGATCCTGATAGATTTGGACCGCGACTTCTGGCAATATGTGTCTATGGAATATTTCAAGCAGAAAATCAAGGCCGGCGAGGTAGGCTCCAGTGCCATGCCCCACAAGGTGAACCCCATAGATTTTGAAAACTCTGAGGGCAACCTCGGTATGGCCAATGCCATATTGACCCATCTGGGGCAGAAGTTGCCGGTGTCACGCTTGCAGCGTGACCTGACGGACTCCACGGTGTTGCGCAACGTGGGCGTTCCGATGGGGCACATGCTCATAGCCGTCAAGAGTACCCTGAAAGGCCTGCGCAAGCTGTTGCTCAACCGCGATGCCATCAATGCCGACTTGGACAATTGTTGGGCGGTAGTGGCAGAAGCCATACAGACCGTTTTGCGTCGTGAGGCCTACCCGCATCCTTATGAGGCATTGAAAGCCCTCACACGCACGAACCGGGCCATTACGGCGGAAGCCATCCGCGATTTCATCGAAGGGCTGGAAGTGGGCGAAGAGGTGAAGCGGGAGCTTCGGGCCATTACCCCCCATTCGTACACAGGGATATGAAATAAATTTATTAAGGGATGTTCTCCGGCCCGCGAGGGCAGGAGCGGTTCCTTCGTTTGTTGAATGTTATAAATATAAAAAGTATGGAATACGAAAAATGGCAGGAAGAGTTTGCTCCGGAGAGGGCAGGCGGTGACCGCGAGGGTTACAGGCCATCGGATAATGAGAGTGAAAACAAGAGTTTTAACCGTATGGGGCACGAAGGACGCCGCATGCGTCCGCGGATCCAGCGGGTTGAGCGTGCCTATACGGCCGACGGTTCCAAAGGCGTACAGGAAGGACGTCCGTATAGGTCTTCATATAATCGTGAAGAACGCACCGGAATGGGGAACGAGCGTCCCTACCGTACTTATCAGCCACGTTCGGACTACAACCGTGGAGAAGGTGTCGGTTATGGCAACCGTGAGGGCGGTTACCGTCCGTCGGGAGGCGGCTACCGCCAAGGGGGCTACAACCGCCAGAGGGGTTACGGACGTGACAATTATTATGGTGGCCGTGAGAACAGCTATGGCGGCCGTGACGAGAATGTCCGCGGCAACCGTCCGGGTGGTTTCCACCCGTCGGGGGGCGGAGGGTTCCATCGCCCGCAGCAAGGCGGATACGGCAATAACCGTTTCGGTGCCCAGCGTCCGCAACAGCGCCGCACGCCTGGCTACAACCCCAATGCGAAGTACAGCATGAAGAAACAGATTGAGTACAAGGAACTGAATGTAGATCCTGATGCTCCGATCCGTTTGAACAAATATTTGGCCAACGCCGGTGTCTGCTCGCGTCGTGAAGCCGATGATTTCATCACGGCGGGCGTGGTGAGCGTGAACGGGGTAGTGGTGACAGAATTGGGCACCAAGGTGAAACGCTCCGATGAGGTGAAGTTCCACGACCAGCCGGTGAGTCTGGAACGCAAAGTGTATGTCCTGTTGAACAAGCCGAAAGATTACGTCACCACGAGCGATGACCCGCAAAACCGCAAGACGGTGATGGAGCTGGTGAAGAATGCCTGCCGCGAACGTATCTATCCTGTAGGGCGTCTTGACCGCAACACAACCGGTGTGTTGCTCTTCACCAACGATGGCGAGTTGGCTTCCAAACTGACGCATCCCAAATACTTGAAAAAGAAGATTTACCATGTGCATACCGACAAGAATGTGACGGCGGCTGACATGCGCCAGATAGCCGAGGGCATCATGTTGGAGGACGGTGAAATCAAGGCCGATGCCATCGAGTATGCCAGCCCCACCGACAAAAAGCAGGTCGGAATAGAAATCCATTCGGGAAGGAACCGTATCGTGCGCCGCATTTTCGAGGCACTGGGTTACCGGGTGGTGAAGCTCGACCGTGTGCTTTTCGCCGGCCTGACCAAGAAGAACCTCCGACGGGGCGATTGGCGCTTCCTGACGGAGCAGGAGGTAAACATCCTGCGCATGGGTGCATTTGAATGATATGTGTACAAATATATACAGAGTCAAGCAAGAATAAATGGAAACTATTCGCAGAACAAAGATTATAGACCTGCTGAAGTGTGAGGATTACGGTTCGGTGGTGAATGTGAAAGGTTGGGTGCGGACGCACCGCGGTAGCAAGGCCGTGCATTTCGTGGCGCTGAACGACGGTTCCACCATTCACAACGTGCAGATTGTGGCCGATGCCGACCGGTTCGAGGACGGGTTGTTCAAACAAATCACTACGGGTGCCTGCCTGAGCGTGACGGGTGAGCTGGTGCGGAGCGTCGGTTCCGGACAGGCCGTTGAGGTGCAGGCCCGCGAGATGGTGGTGCTGGGCACGTGCGGCTCCGACTATCCGATGCAGAAGAAGGGACAGAGCATGGAATACATGCGCACGCATGCCCACATGCGTCTGCGTACCAATACTTTCGGGGCAGTGTTCCGCATCCGCCACAATATGGCGATGGCTATCCACCGTTATTTTCATGAGCAGGGCTTCTTCTATTTCCACACACCTATTATCACGGCGAGCGATTGTGAGGGAGCCGGGCAGATGTTCCAGGTGACCACGAAGAACCTTTACGACCTGAAACGTGACGCCGAGGGCAAGATTGATTACTCTGATGATTTTTTTGGAAAGACGACTTCACTCACGGTTTCAGGGCAGCTGGAGGGAGAATTGGGAGCCACGGCCCTGGGTGCCATCTATACTTTCGGCCCCACGTTCCGTGCCGAAAATTCCAATACGCCGCGTCATTTGGCTGAGTTCTGGATGATAGAGCCGGAGGTGGCTTTCAATGACATCACCGACAACATGGACCTGGCCGAAGATTTCATCAAATACTGTGTGCGCTGGGCGTTGGAACATTGCCAGGACGATTTGGCTTTCCTGAACAAGATGATAGACAATGCGTTGCTGGAGCGGCTGAACTTCGTGCTGGATAACGACTTTGTGCGTCTGTCTTACACGGAAGGTATCGCTATACTGGAAGAGGCCGTGAAGAACGGCCGCAAGTTTGAGTTTCCTGTCTATTGGGGGGCAGACTTGGCCAGCGAACATGAGCGTTATCTGGTGGAAGAGCATTTTAAGCGTCCGGTCATCCTGACCGATTATCCTAAGGAGATAAAGGCCTTCTATATGAAGATGAACGATGACGGAAAAACTGTACGGGCAATGGATGTCCTCTTTCCGCAAATCGGGGAGATTATTGGTGGTTCAGAGCGTGAGGACAACTACGAGAAGCTGATGGCGCGGATAGAGGAGCTGCATATCCCGTTGAAAGACATGTGGTGGTATCTCGACACACGCCGTTTCGGCACATGCCCCCACAGTGGTTTTGGTTTGGGTTTTGAGCGGCTGATCCTGTTTGTCACGGGCATGCAGAACATCCGCGATGTCATCCCATTCCCGCGTACGCCAAAGAATGCCGAGTTTTGAACATTTATTCCTTTTTGAGGAATGTGAGTAAAGAGGATGTGTCAAGAAAAGATTCATCCTCTTTTTTTTGTTCGCCATGAGGGTATAATCGCCGCGTACTGCTGTTCCCCGAAGAAGCCTTGCATCAAAGTTTTCCCGAAATATTGCGCCGAGAGCGTAATTTTAAGTCCGGAGGCCGTATGGATAAACGATTTTTTAGTATTTTTGCATGGGGCGGCGCACGCCATCCGGCCGGTTCCACGGTCTGCGGCGCGGGTTCCGGAAGTCAGGCACATTCTTCATGACACCCACCATACAACACATAAAGACGCTGTTCGCCACATTCAACAGAACGTATTTCGGCAACGAACTGCCCGAACCGGCGTTTGCATTGAGCAACGCGCGCACCGTACTCGGACAGTTCAGGTGCCGATGGGAGAGCAGCGGCCTCACCGGAAGGCGTAAGGCATCACACATGGAGATAAGAATAAGCCGCTACTTCGACATGCCTGAGCGCGAACTGCAGAACGTGTTGCTGCACGAAATGATACACATGGCAACTGCATTCAAGGGCATACGCGACACGTCGCCCCACGGCAAGGCGTTCCGCGCCGTGATGGACAGGCTCAACTCGCGCCACGGATGGCACATAAGGGTGAGGACAGACACCCGCCACTGGCAACCCGCGGCCGGCCGGCAGGCACGCACTTTTCACGTGCTTGCGCTCACCACAGATGACGGGCGATGCTTCCTCTCCGTGGTAAACCGCAACTACATCAACACCGTGGAGGCCTTGGCAAAACGCTCGAAGACCATCACGAGCCACAGATGGATAAAGAGCACGGACGATTTCTTCTGCGACTTCCCGGCATCGCGCAGCCTGCGCGCGCGGCAAGTGAGCCGCGCCACTTTCGACGCCATGCTAAAAGGCGCGGAAAAGGATGCCGGCACAACCGCATGAGAAATACAAGCCATGCACGCCGGACACCCCGAAGAACAACATACACCTAAAAAATAACAACAATGAAAAAGGTATTACTTTCGCTGGCCGTGGCCTATGCCGCCGCCGGCCTCGCCCAAACCGATTCGCGGCAGTGGGTGCTCGAAGAGCCGAACAGCGGCACAACGGTGCCGATTGGCAACGTGGGCTTCCTCCTGTCGTCCGATTGGCAGGACACGTTCACAATCGTGTGCAAGGACGGCACCACCGTCAACAACGCCGAAACAGTAAACTTTGTGCAAGTGGGAGAAACCGGCATCAACGCCGCACGGGCCGCAACAGGCACGCCACAGCTTGACGGAAGCGTGAAAGGGAGGCTCACGCTGACAGGCTGCCCCGCAGGAACTCCCGTCAGCATCTACGACACCGCAGGCCGACAGGTGCGCCGCAGCGTGGCCGCCAATGGGCAGACTGTCATCGACGTTAGCTCAATGACTCCCGGAGTGTATATCCTGAAAGCCGGAGACACGGCGATAAAATTCACCAAAAAATAAAGAGGGAGGGAAAAACATGAACACAACAAGGATACTTGTGGCGGCAGCCGTGCTCACGGCAGCGGCCACGGCAGCAAGGGCGCAGTTCGTGGTGGAGACGAATGACGGCGAACGGATAACCATCAGCGCAAACAACGTGGAGTTTGTGCAAACGGAAGACTCCACATCATGGACGGTTGGCGGTATGGATGTCAGCGGACTAAAGTCGATGAGCGTGGTTCCAATAACCGAACGCCTTGACAACTACACCGCACCCGACTATGAAGACTATTACCGCGACATATCCGGCTGGGACATGCGCTATGAATGGAACCTGTGCAACGTGCACGACCCGACTGTAATGAAAGCCGCCGACGGCTATTATTATATGTACACCACCGATGCGAGCTTCGGCAACGCCCACGAGGGGCACGGACATTTCATGTGCCGCCGCTCACGCAATCTCGTGGACTGGGAGTTTCTGGGCACCACCATGCCCTCGCTGCCCGACTGGGTAGAGCCCAAACTCAACGAAATACGCGCCGCAATGGGACTCGGCGCCAGCGAGGCCGACTTCACGGATGACACGCAATTCGGCTTCTGGGCACCCTGCGCGCGCAACGTCAACGACAGCATATATCGCATGTACTACGCGATAACATGTCCGGGGACGCTTGACGGCGACGGCTCGTGGTCGGAGCGGGCCTTCATCGGACTGATGGAAACGGCGACGCCGGAAGACGTGGACAGCTGGGACGACAAGGGCTACGTAATCACCAACGCCTCTGACCGTGGCCTCAACTTCTACGTCTCGTCCACAGATTACGCAAACTGCTATTACAAGTGGAACGCCATAGACCCGTCATACATCATTACACCCGACGGGGAGCACTGGCTCATCTACGGCTCGTGGCACTCCGGGTTCGCAGCCGTGCAGCTCGACCCCGACACGGGCATGCCCCTTGAAGAGCCGGGCGACCCGTGGGGCGATGACGATGATGCCATAGCGGCCTACGGACAAGCGGTCAGCACCCGCGAGATGGGCAACCGCTGGCAAGGCTCCGAGGCGCCGGAGGTGGTCTATCGTGATGGCTACTACTATCTTTTTATGGCTTACGACGAGCTGAGCGTGGCATACAACACACGTGTGGTGCGCTCGCGCAACATTACGGGGCCATACGTTGGCATCGATGGCACCGACGTGACCGACGACGGAGGCGATGCCTACCCGGTAATTACGCACCCGTACAAGTTCTCCGAGGGCTACGGATGGGTCGGCATAAGCCACTGCGCCGTGTTCGATGACGGAGAAGGCAACTGGTTTTACGCCTCACAGGGGCGTCTGCCGGAGAATGCTTACGGCGATGCGTGGAGCAACGCCATCATGCAGGGGCACGTGCGCCGCATAGTATGGACTGACGACGGATGGCCTCTTGTGCTGCCCGAACGTTACGGAGCCGTGCCGCAGGCGCCCATCAGCGAGGAAGAGCTTGTCGGCCAGTGGGAAAACATAGCCCTCGACTACGGCTATCAACACCAGGACGTGGCCACCGTGATAACGCTCAAGGCCGACCATACCGTGACCGGTGCCCCTTACGGAGGCTCTGAATGGAACTTCGATGCCTCCACCAACGTGCTCACCGTGGGCGATTTGAAACTGTACGTATCGCGAGAGACGGACTGGGAGACATCGCCGCGCACAGCGACATTGGTTTACGCGGGTCTTGACGGCTCGCGCACCGAATGGGGCAAGAAGTCGCAGGCGCAGACGACATACGGCTCCACCGACAACTCCGATGCTTTCTGGGTGTCGTTCTCTCCATACGTCAACTCCACAACGGGCAACTGCACGTTCCACTATGCGTTCACGAACTATACCGACCGTGCCGCAAATTGGGACAACTGGCTCATCGTGCTCACCAACGGCTATGAGCGCAATGTCGCCGGCTACACTGAGTATCTGGTGCTCCGGGCCGACGCATACGGCTGGGGCACTTACGCCACTGACGACCAACGAGCCGCGGGTATGTACAATGACTACGACTGGGACACTTTCACCGATGACATGGACGGCGCATACGTTGACCTGACACTGACCGTCAACGACGGTAAACTCGACATGACGGCACTCACAACCACTGCAGACGGCAAGGAGTACACATACACTTACACCGTCGAGGGGCTGCCGGACGGCATAAAAGGAGCTTTCCTGACAATGGAGAAATCGCACCTCGTGCTTGACAACGACAGCTGCTACGTGGAAGAAATAGAATAAAGCGGCAAACGGAACCGGACCGGCTGGGGCGCGAGACACGGCACGTGCGGCGTGTGTCTCCCTCCGGCCGGTCTGGGTTCCGGCCAGCCATCGTCAGTCCATTCTGTCGGGCATTGGATAAGCACCGATCGGCCTCCGTGCCGTATGCTATAGCCGTGGCAGATAAACCCAAATCGGTCATTAGAAATCTTTGCAAGCAAAGTGTAAGATAATAATCTCATTATAATTCAATCGTATATTGTATCGCTCAACTCTTGTTTAAAAGCAGTGCGTATTTCATGCAAAAAGAAAGCGGAATTTTCTAATGACCGATTTGGGATAAATAAACTTACACTTGTTTATTGCAGGTACAACTTCAACGGCAGGCCGCTTTGTTGTACCTGCAATTTTAATTCTTCAAATCCTAATCTGTTCATTCAATTGAGGGTTGGTTGTTGCGGATGCCAGGCTACAACTAACCCCCAAACGTTACAATGTGTATTTCTTCAAATGCTTACGTTTTTTTGCCAATGTCCGCCTTTCCGGGCGTTGTGCGGCAAGTCTGTCCCCTCCTTGCGGAAACATTTCCGCGTTTGTGCGCAAGGCGGGTGGTATTTGTCCGCAGGGGAAAACCTAGGGAGGCAGGGCGGGGATTGACAAAACGACGGAACCAAGGGGAAGAAACCGGAATTTATTCCGTAAATCTGTATAGGAAATCATTGCTGTCCGGTATGACTACTTTTACCCATAGTTAGATTATTATATTTTAGCAACAGAAATCTAACGAAAATAGGCTGACCTCGCAAATGAAGTCAGCCCTAGTTTTATGGCCTTGAAAATCCCATTTTTCCATGAGTCAACCCATTAGGATATTTCTCTACAACGCTACTTAACATCTCAAACTGCATAACATTTATTTTTTAACCTCCTTTTTTTATTCAACACAAAACCACATTTCTCTAAAGTTAAACACTATTTTGTCATTCTCTCTAAATATAAAGTTCCCTATTCCTCCATTATAGTCATATTCATCTATAGATGACGCATTCACGTCAATCTCAATCTTCTTATTCGCATATATACTGGAATAAACAGGTCTGAGAGAACGGACGGTGAAAGTGTCAACCCCTTCAAACCGCATGGCTTTCATCGTACGTGCAGTTGAATCCTGTTCAGGCAGTTTTTGCATATTCTCTTTGTAGAAACTATTGTTTAATGTTATACTGCTACTCATTCCTGTGTCAAAAAAACCAATAAAGTCCACGTCGTTTACTTTTGATTTCAAGTAAAGTCTGTTGCGTGACAAGAACATAGGACAGCGGGCTTCAGCAGAAGAACTTTCACTCGGAAGATATATATGACGCTTTTGGGTGTCTATCTGCCATTCTTCCATGAAACGCAGGCAGTCCATACCAATGACAAGGTCTGTTTTTTCTAATTGTTCCAGAAACGTCCGGGCTATAGTATCAGAGAGCGCGGGTTCCTGTGGAGCTATTGAGGGCACGATGGCTACCGGAAAGTTGAAGAATAGATAATTCCCTATTTGTAAGGAATCAATAACCCCACGTGAAACAAAGGTCTTGTTATTGATGAGGACACTGTCATTCTTCACTCTTTTTATTTTCATACGTTCTGCTGCAGCTTCGCGGACAACGGACCGTGAACTACCTGTATCAAAAATAAAGGAAGCATCAGCACCATTGCTTTGTGCGTGACTGGATATGATGAACGTATGAGTGAGATAGGTATAGTTAAAACAAGTGTCTGCCTGCGTCTTCCGTACTTGGAATTTTGGGAACTCCGCCAATTGGGCATACGCACTCTTCCGTTCGGCTATCGCTTCTGACACTTCTTTTGAAAACCGTTGGGATTGCAGTAAATCAGTGCAAGCAGATAAGGCACTATGATAATCATGAAGATTGTCGTAGTTTTCAAGCAAAAAAGCATGAAGAACCAAGAACAGGTTGTTGTTTTCCGTTTTGGTTTCCAATAATCTCTTCAACCCATTTATAGCTTCCCGTGATTGGTTGGTATTGGTCTTTATCAGAATATTAATAAAATCAAGTGATGCCGAATCCAAATCTTCCCTGTGATTACATATTATCTTGTTGGCCGAATCCCAATCACCCTTATTGACAAACTCGGATAACTGCTGTGAATAGTCCGCCTCCTGAGAATAACTATATACGGGGGAAAGGAAGCACCCTATAACCAATATTCTATACGACTGCTTCATATGCTAAAGAAATCTCTATTTGATTACATTTGTATCCACTATTGTAACAATATCCGAAAAGTCGGCATTGCAATAAAGAAGCCCCTCATCCTTTAGGGAATTCAATATCTTTATGACATGATTATCCCCTATCTCTTGCCCGCATATAGAAATCAGTCCATTTAAAGTTCTGACTTCGTCATTGCAGGAGATGGCAATGTAACTATGGCCGGAGGCATCCAATTCAATATAATCTTGTTTTTCATTACTGCTAATTTTTTCGTAAAATTACTAATTGCAGCATACAAAACAAGCTTTTTAAAACATTTTCATCTATATATTGTATTTTAACGTCATCGTGAGTTCACGTTAAATGACAGTTGGATGAACGGGGGGCATATCCACTGCCGGAACAAAAGAAAGCTGTCCTGCGGATTACTCTTTTGAAAGTCACATCCATAAAAACACATAAAATATAAGGCCACTTTTTATTTTTATACTAACTTTGCCCATTGATTCGGACGAACAAATCCAGTGATGAAATTCATTAAGAAAATAGACATATTCGTACTCAAAGCCTATTCCTTGCTCTTTGTCGGCACATTTTTCATTTGCCTTTTCATTTTCATGATGCAATTCATGTGGCGTTATGTGGACGAGCTGATTGGCAAGGGGTTGACATTGGATGTGCTTGCCCATTTCTTTTACTATGCGGGGCTGACCCTGATTCCCATGTCGCTTCCGTTGGCCATTTTGCTGGCCTCGCTCATCACGTTTGGTAATCTGGGTGAACGCTTCGAGTTGTTGTCTATGAAGGCGGCCGGCATTCCGCTCATCCGGGTGTTGCGGCCCATCACCGTGTTCAACGTTCTGGTGTGCATAGGCTCTTTCTATTTTCAGAATGTGACCAGTCCGGAAGCCCAGAAGAATCTGAGCACATTGGTGTATTCCATGAAACAGAAATCGCCGGAACTGGAAATCCCCGAAGGTATTTTCTACAGTGAAATCCCCGGCTTCAACATCTTCGTGGAGAAAAAGGGGAAAGAGAATGGCATGCTTTATGGCGTGATGATATACAGCACCACCGATGGCTACGAGGATGCCCAGATTGTGTTGGCCGACTCGGCCGAGTTGCAGACTACGGCAGACGAACAACACCTGATGCTGACCATGTATGCGGGTGAACGTTTCCGCAATATGCAGTCGCAGGGCAGCATGATGTCCCGTACAAATGTGCCTTACATGCGGGAAACGTTCGTCAAGGAAATCAATCTGATTCCTTTTGACAACGACTTCAATATGATGGATGCCAGCCTGTTCAGCAACAATGCGCAGACCAAGAACCTGCGCGAGATCGGTGCCGGGCTGGACTCGCTGGCCCAGAGGAGCGACAGTATCGGGCGGGCATTGTTTGCCTATATGCAGAACTCCACATACCGCCGGAAAACGAATGTGTCGCCCCAAGACTCTGCCAAAGCCGTTAGCCAGACGGTGTCGTTCGATACACTGTATAACCGGTTGACTGCCAGCCAGCAGCAGAATGTCATGCGGAGCGCAATCCAGAAAGGCAACGCGGCCACCAATGAATACGAGTTCCGTAGCTTGGTGTCGAAGGACATCGATCAGTCCACCCGTGTCCACCTGATAGAATGGAACAAAAAGTTCACCCTTTCGTTGGCTTGTCTCTTTTTCTTTTTCATAGGTGCCCCTTTGGGGGCCATTATCCGAAAAGGCGGATTGGGAGTGCCGGTAGTGATTTCCGTGACCATCTTTATTTTTTATTACATCGTCAACGTGTCCGGGGAGAAAATGGGGAGAAGTGGCGAGTGGGAGGCCTGGTTCGGGGAGTGGCTTAGCTCGATGGTGCTTTGTCCCATAGGCATCTTCCTGACCTACAAGGCAAACAAGGACTCGGCTGTGTTCAATATCGAAGCCTACATCAATGTTATCCGCAGGTTGTTGGGCTTGCGGATCTCGCGTCACATTGCCCGCAAGGAAGTTATCATCAACGATCCGGACTATCCAATGGCGGCAGAAGCCCTCGAAGCCCTTTCCGGCAAGTGGCAGGACTATGCCCGGAGAAGCCGGTTGGTCGCACCGCCCAACTACATCCATATTTTCTTTACGGATGTCGTTGACAAGGAAGTGGAACAACTCAACCAACAGCAGGAAAGCCTTGTCACCATGTTGGCGAACAGCCGCGATGCCGCCCTGCTGGAGGCCTTGAACAAACTTCCCGTCATTTCCGTACACGCGCACACGCGCCCGTTCTATAATTATAAGTGGAATATGGCCTTGGGCATAGTGTTCCCCGTAGGCGTGTTCTTCTATTTCCGCATTTGGAGCTACCGGCTTAGGCTGAACAAGGACATCCAGCAGATTAAGAAATACAATTCGTTCATTGTCGGGCGCATTAATAAGATATTACAAACAGATCAAACATAACGTTTATGGACACATTCAGGCTGAATACCATAGAAGAGGCCGTGGCCGACTTCAAGGAAGGCAAGTTCGTCATCGTGGTGGACGACGAGGATCGGGAGAATGAAGGCGACTTCATCACTGCGGCGGAGATGATTACCCCAGAGAAAGTGAACTTCATGCTCCAAGAGGGGAGGGGCGTGCTGTGCGCCCCCATCACCATCTCGCGTAGTGAAGAATTAGACCTGCCCCACCAGGTGGGCAACAACACGTCCATATTGGGCACCCCGTTCACCGTTACAGTGGATAAGCTGGAGGGATGCACCACCGGCGTATCCGCCCACGATCGTGCCGCCACCATCCGTGCGCTGGCAGATCCCGCGTCGCGTCCGGAAACCTTCGGGCGTCCCGGCCACATCAATCCCTTGTATGCACAGGACAAGGGGGTGTTGCGCCGTGCCGGGCATACCGAGGCCGCCGTGGATCTGGCACGTTTGGCCGGACTGCAGCCTGCCGCCGCCCTGATAGAAATCTTGAACCCGGACGGTACGATGGCACGTATGCCCGAACTGCAGAAGGTGGCCGCGCGTTTCGGTATCAAGATTATCGCCATCCGCGACCTGATTGCTTTCCGTCTGAAACAGGAGTCGGTCGTGGAGCGCGGCCCGGAGGTGGACATGCCCACCGACTACGGCCATTTCCGCGACATCACGTTCCGCCAGACCAGCAACGGGCTGGAACATGTGGCACTCATTAAAGGACATTGGGAGCCGGATGAACCGATACTGGTGCGTGTGCACTCTTCCTGCGCTACCGGTGACATCTTCGGCAGCCAGCGTTGCGACTGTGGCGCACAACTCCACAAGGCTATGCGCATGATTGAAGAAGCGGGAAAGGGTGTGCTGCTCTACATGAATCAGGAGGGACGCGGCATTGGTCTGTTCAACAAAATGAAAGCCTATAAATTGCAGGAAGAAGGCTTGGACACCGTGGATGCCAATGTACATCTCGGTTTTCTGCCGGACGAACGTGAATATGGCGTGGGCGCACAGATATTGCACGAGTTGGGCGTGCATAAGATGAGACTGATGACCAATAACCCCGTCAAGCGCGTGGGCTTGGAGGCTTACGGGCTGGAGATTGTGGAGAATGTGCCCATAGAAGTACCGGTGACCCCCTACGACGAGAAGTACATGCGGACCAAAAAAGACCGCATGGGGCACACGTTGCACTTCAACAAATGAGGGGACTGCCGCTGCCGCCAGGTGCCGGAAAGCAAAAGGCATGACGAAGCCAAGAGCGTTTTGCCCCTCCGTAAAGCCCCTTTTTGTCGTGAAAAGTTTCTTTTTCATTGAAAAACAAATAAGAATATGGCAAAAATTCATGAAAATGCCTAACTTTGCAGCATCAGCCAAGGATATTCACAAATTAAGATACGTAGAGATATATGAACCAACTATCAGACCGTCTGAACAGACTTTCCCCATCCGCCACATTGGCCATGTCACAAAAAAGCAGTGAGCTGAAGGCACAAGGTGTTGATGTGATCAACCTGAGTGTGGGCGAGCCCGATTTCAACACGCCCGACCATATCAAGGCTGCGGCCATCAAAGCCGTGGAAGAAAACTATTCCCGTTATTCTCCCGTGCCGGGTTATCCGGCCTTGCGGGAAGCCATCTCTGCCAAGTTGAAGAATGAGAACGGTTTGGATTATGCGCCATCGCAGATTCTTTGTTCCAATGGTGCCAAACAGTCGGTGTGCAATGCCATCATGGCTTTGGTCGGCGCCGGTGACGAAGTCATCATCCCCGCCCCCTATTGGGTGAGTTATCCGCAGATGGTCAAACTGGCCGATGGCGTTCCCGTTATCGTAGAGGCCGGCATCGAGCAGGATTTCAAGATTACTCCCGAACAGTTGGAAGCAGCCATTACGCCGAAAACGCGCGCACTCATCCTCTGCTCGCCCAGCAACCCCACGGGTTCTGTCTATTCGAAGGAAGAACTGGCGGGGTTGGCCCGCGTCATAGCCAAGCACGAAAGGGTAATTGTGTTGGCCGATGAAATCTACGAGCACATCAATTATGTGGGCAAGCATGAGAGCATCGCGCAGTTCGGAGAAATCAAGGACCGTGTGGTTATCATCAACGGCGTGTCGAAGGCTTATGCCATGACCGGATGGCGCATAGGTTTCATCGCCGCACCGGAATGGATCGTGAAAGGCTGTAACAAGTTGCAGGGACAGTACACCAGCGGCCCCTGCTCGGTTTCGCAGAAAGCTGCGGAGGCAGCCTATACCGGTTCGCAGCAGTGCGTGGAAGAAATGCGCCAGGCCTTTGAACGGCGCAAAAACCTGATTGTGAAATTGGCCAAGGAGATACCGGGGCTGGAAGTGAACGATCCGGAGGGAGCTTTCTACCTTTTCCCCAAGTGCAGTTCTTTCTTTGGCAAAAAGCATGGTGACCGTGTCGTCGCCAATTCCAGTGATTTCGCCATGTTCCTGCTGGAGGTGGGGCATGTGGCCACTGTCGGCGGCGATGCTTTTGGCTCCCCCGAATGTTTCCGCATGAGCTATGCCACGAGTGATGAGAATATCATCGAGGCCATGAAGCGGATAAAGGAAACGTTGGCTCTGCTGAAATAATCCATCCCCTCAAGGGGGCAAGCTAACAAAGTATCCCGGCGTTTGCGGACCGGGATACTTTGACTTTTTTCCAAGAATCCGCATTACTAAACTATACACAATTAACGATTGAGAGACTAAGTGATGAGAAAATGCATAATTGGGATAAGTTTGTTTGTCTTTATGTCTGCAGTAGTTCCATGTTTGGCTGCAAGGTCGGCGGAAGCGGGACTATTTCCACTTTTACCCAAAAACAAGAAAAAGAAAGAAGTTCCACAAGACACGCTTGTGTCCGAATACAAAAAACTCACAGGCCGGGACTCTGTGTCGTTTAAGGGGGTGGCCAATATCCTCAAAAAGGATGGGAAATATTATTTGGAGTTTCCCGTAGCTCTGTCCGGACGGGCTTTCCTTGTGGTCAATCGCCTGCAGAAAGTTCCGTTGGAACTGAATGACGCCGGTGTGAACAAAGGCATCAATTATGAAAACCAGGTAGTCACTTTTGAGTGGCAGCGCGGGGACAAACAGCTCAGCCTGCGCCAGCAACGTCTCACCCCGGAAGTGGACCGGTACGATGCCATGGCCGTATCGGTGGCAGACAACTACATCAACCCGCTTATCGCTTCGTTGAAGGTTGAGGCCGTTGCACCGGACACCAGTAGTGTTATCGTAAAAATAGACGATTTGTTCAATGGCAAGCAGACCATGGTGAACGATGTGTTTAACAGTATCAATCTCGGCACATCGGCCAATGCCGACCTTTCGCGCATTCTTGATATAAAGGCTTTCGAGAACAATATCGTGGCCACTTCCGAACTGACCACAGTCGTGCATGAGGGTATGAGTAAAGTGAATGTGACCGTAGTGGTCAGCTCTTCCCTCAGCCTGTTGCCCCAACAGCCTATGCGGGGGCGCAGGGAAAGCAAACGGATTGGTTATTTCACGACGGATAGACTCAGTTATTCCGACCGTCAGCAGGAACTGGAAACCCATCACTACATCACGCGTTGGCGGCTTGAACCCTCGGACGAGGCTGCTTATCTGCGCGGCGAACTGACCGCTCCCAAACAACCCATCACGTTTTACATAGATTACGCCACGCCGGAACAACTGCGCCCTTACATCCGTCAAGGCATATTGGATTGGAATGTGGCTTTCGAGAAGGCCGGGTTCAAGGATGCCATACAGGTGAAAGAGTACACCGACAGTATGGCCGCAGCAGGAGACGATTTGGCCCATTCCGTATTCACTTATGCCGCATCGGCCAAGTCGAACGCCATGGGGCCGTCCACCATTGATCCGCGCACCGGAGAGATTATCGAAGCCGACATCATCTGGTGGCACAACGTGGTGTCGCTCCTGCGCGAGTGGATGGTGGTGCAGACCGGAGCCGTCAATCCGGCCGTAAGGCAATGGGAACTGCCGGATAGCCTGATGGGCGATGCTGCCCGTTTGGTGGCCTGTCATGAAGTGGGCCATTCGTTGGGACTGAAACACAATATGATTGCCTCGTGGACTTATCCTACAGATTCGCTGCGCTCTTTGGGTTTCCTCCAGCGTGCCGGAGGGACAGCTGCCTCTATCATGGACTATGCCCGTTTCAATTATGTGGCACAGCCGGGTGATGGCATAGAGTATGTCTCCCCGCATATCGGTCCTTATGACTTGTTCGCCATCGAATGGGGCTATCGTTGGTTCCCGGATGAGGAGACAGAGAAAAAGCAACTCCGCGCCTTGCTCGACAGTCACACGGCGGCTATCTACAAATACGGCGAAGAACAGTCGTTGCGCGAGGCTGTCGATCCACGTTCGCTCAGTGAGGATTTGGGTGACAACGCCATGGAGTCGGCTGCTTACGGCATCGAGAACCTGAAACGCATCGTACCGGAAATTGTACGTTGGACCACAACCGGAGAAGAGGGGCAAAGCTACAAGGATGCTGCCAAACTCTATGCCGGTGTCATTTTCCAATGGGGGCTGTATCCTTACCACGTCATGGCTAACGTAGGCGGCATTTATCTGGAAAATACGGAGGTGGGCGACGGGCAGAAGACCTACACTTTCGTGGAGGCGGAACGCCAACGGGCAGCCGTGCAGTTCCTCATCGACCAGTATTTCACTTATCCCGCATGGCTGTTCGACACATCGCTCACGGACTACACCTATATCCTGAAGAGTACCCCGTTCGGTACGCTGGAGCAAAGTCCTAATGCGATGTACAAAAACACATTGAACTATCTGCTCTGGGATTTGATGGATAACAAACGTATGGTGCGCATGTTCGAGAACGAGTTCCAAAACGGCAATGCGGCATTCACGGCCACGGAAATGATGGACATGCTGCACAAGGCCATATTCGCTACGACTATCGGCGGCAAACGGACAGATGTGATGACGCGCAACTTGCAAAAGGCGTTTGTGGATGCCCTCATCACTGCTGCGGCTGAGGCCGAGGGGGTGAAAATCAACAAGAGCCTTTATGAAGGACAGCCGTGGCCGGCCGGCCTGCAACCGCTTTGTGCCTGCACGGAGTGTCCGTCCGCAGCCAATGGGGAGAGTCGTCATGCACGGCTCATCGATATGTACAGCACGCAAATTAACCGCGTAAGCGATGCCATCAGTGTTAAACGGGGTGAACTGATGAAGGTGCTGGCTCTGCTGAAAAACAGGTGCAACACTGCCGATACCGCCACACGTTACCATTACGAGGACATCATCCTGCGCATACAGACGGCACTCGGCCTGAGTAAATGACAAGAAGAAAGTATGAACAAAGTATGGCTGAAAATATGAGAAGAATTGAATTTACCTTGCTGTTACTGCTGTTCGGCCTGACGGCCGCTACGGCACAGACGCGCACCATAACGGGAACCGTTATTGACAAGGCGGACAAGCAGTCTGTCATCGGGGCCGCCATAGCCGTTATGACCCCGCAAGGTACCGTGGCCATGGGGACCACTACGGACATAAACGGGAAATTCCGGCTTGAAGTCCCGGTTGCTGAACACCGCCTCACCTGCCGTTTTATGGGCTACGCGGCTACCGTGGTGGACCTGAAACCCGATCAGGCGGATTATGTCATCTATATGGAAAGTTTATCCCAGGAGATGAATGAACTGGTGGTTACGGGTTACCAGAAAATCGACCGTCGGAAACTGACTTCGGCCATCACTACGGTCAAGATGACCGATGAAATCATTGGAGGGGTGACCAACATAGACCAAGCCTTGGCCGGGCAAATCGCTGGTCTTGCCAGTGTCACTTCCACCGGTGCCCCCGGAGCCCCTGTCAAGTTGCGTATTCGTGGCACAGCCTCCATCAACGGCACTCAAGACCCTCTTTGGGTGCTCGACGGTATTCCTTTGGAGGGTACGGACATTCCTTCGATGGAGGATCTGCAGGACATTGATAACATATACCAGACCACTATCGCGGGCATCAACCCGCAGGACATAGAGAGTATCACGGTGCTGAAAGATGCTGCAGCCACGGCCATCTATGGGGCTCGTGCGGCCAACGGTGTGATAGTCATTACTACTAAAAAAGGTAAAGCCGGCAAACCGCAAATCAACTTCTCCATGAAACTGACTTACGATCCGAAGACGAATATCGACCGCCTGAACCTGTTGAATTCCGATGAAAAGGTGGATCTCGAACTCGACCTTCTGCAGTCGGACTACACCTACCGTGAGAACAAAGGCGATGTGGCCCGCATCATTGCCGGTTATGGCCTGACCGATGCTTATAAGGCAGGAGGATGGAATGCGCTTTCGCCCGAAGCACAAGCCGACATTAATGCCCTGAGGGCTATCAACACGGACTGGAATGACATTCTCTTCCGCAGTGTGTTTAACCAGGAATACAACGTGAGTCTCTCCGGAGGTTCGGAAAAGGCGACTTATTACACGGCTTTGGGCTACAACATAGAGCAAGGCAACGTGGAAAGTGTGAAGAACGACCGCTTTAACCTGACACTGAAAACCGACTACCGTATCAACAGCAAGTTGAAAGTAGGTGCCTCCGTATTCGCCAATCGCCGCAGGGAACGGTCCTATCTGACCTACGGTGACGGATTCACCAATCCCGTTTATTACTCACGTATCGCCAATCCCTACCAATTGGCGTTCGACGATGAGGGCAACTACGTATATGACGTCAATGTGCAGCACAGCAAAGGCGATGCTTCGCCGGATTTCAACATCTTCGAGGAACGTGCCAACACGTCGAACATCAATACAACGACTTCCCTGATGTCCATTTTCGATGCGGAACTCAAGTTAGACAATCATTTCAAAGTGACATCCCAACTCGGCCTGCAATTTGACGAAGGCAGCATTGAGAAGTATGCCGGACAGGACAGCTATGCCATGCGGCGCGAAAAAGAATCGCACACGTACAACGGTGCCACTGTGCTTCCTGACGGAGGTAGCAACAAGATTACGGACAGTCATCGCACACAATGGACTTGGAAAGCCATGGCCGAATACCAGAACCGCTTCAAGGAAAGCCATGAACTGGATGTCATGCTTGGTACGGAAATCCGTCACAACGAATACAAATCGCTTTATTCTGCCGCTTACGGCTACAGCAACAAGACACTGGTTTCCACGCCCATCATCTTTCCGAGCGAGAGCATTGCAGACGATGTTCCCCTGCATACGGAATCCTATAGCGAGAATGCTTTCGTGTCATGGTTTGCCACGGGGTCGTACACCTTGTACAACCGCTACACGCTGGGTGGAAGCATCCGCTTTGACGGGTCGGATATTTTCGGTGTGGCCAAAAAGTACCGCTACTTGCCGCTTTATTCCGTCAGCGGGTTGTGGCGCGTCAGCGACGAACCGTTTATGGAGAATGTCGTTGCCATCGGCAATTTGGGGCTGCGTGCTTCCTATGGCCTGCAGGGAAACATTGACAAGAATACCTCTCCTTATCTTATAGGCCAATACACACAAGTGACCATTTTGCCGGGTAACAGCGAGGAGGCCATCGAACCGGCCACGGCCCCCAATCCGGACCTGCGTTGGGAAAAGACGCAAAACGTGAACGTGGGGGTGGATCTTTCCTTGTGGAACGAAGCCGTCTCACTTAGCGTGGACTACTATTACCGCAAGGGAACCGACCTGATAGGCACACGCATGCTCCCGCTCGAAACCGGTTACGCTTCCACTACCGTCAACTGGGCCAGCATGAAGAACCAAGGCGTGGAGGTGGCACTGACCACACGGAACATCCACACCAAGGACTTCACTTGGTTTACCAACCTGAACTTCGGTTTCAATGAAAACGAAATCCTGCAGGAAACCGTGGCCGAAAATTCCCTTACGCCCAGCCGTGAAGGTTATCCTGTAGGAGCCATTTTCGCTTACCGTACTGCGGGGCTGGACGATGAAGGCTACCTGCTTTATCTCACTTCGGACGGACAGAAACTGTCCGCCAAGGAATATTTCCAGCTGAACAGTGCCGGAGCCAGCAGCCTGAGTGTGGAGGAACGGCGCAGCCAACTGGTTTACATGGGTAGTACTGACCCGAAAGTGTCCGGTGGCCTCACCAATACATTCAGGTACCAACGGGTTTCGTTGAGCGTGAACTGCATCTTCAATTTCGGCATGTATGTGCGGACGACTCCAAGCTACAGCCTGACTACATTCGACCGTGGGCTGAACACCAACCGCGACATTTTGAACCGTTGGACACCGGACAACCCGAACGGTACTTTACCCAGGTTGATCAACAGCACGGACCGTCCGGAAGAATATGCGTTCTATGACAACTACTACATACTCAATATGCTGGATATTTATGTCAAGAAACAGAATTACTTTCGTTTCCAAAGCATCCGCTTGGGTTACGAATGTCCGGAAAAGTGGCTGAAGCCCATTGGCGTGAAGAGCGCATCCGTGTCGCTCGAAGCTCGTAACCTGTGGGTCATCGCCAGCAACTACCATAATTATCTCGACCCGGAGACAATGGGCAACCCCTACGCCACGCCCATCCCTAAAAGTTTTATTTTCGGGCTTAACGTAAACTTCTAAGAAGACAAGGAGGACGAACAATGAGAAAAAAACATTTCCATATCCTGTGGTTGGCAGCCGCCCTGTTGTCGTTGACGGCGTGCAATGACTTTCTTGACATCCAGCCTATCGGCAAGGTCATGCCGCAAACAGGCGACGAATACCGCGCATTGCTCACCTTTGCCTATTCCATTGTTCCCCAGGACAGGGGAACGACCACTTTCCGGAGCGACGAGGTGACAATGGAAGGTGAAACCGATGCCAACAGTTTGGATTCTTATCTGGACATCTGGCGCTGGAACGATGTCAGTCCCGATGAGGCCACAGCATCGTTTAACTGGCGTTCATTCTACCAAGTGAGTTATATCGCCAACACTGTCATTGAGAACCAGAGCAGCATCACAGAGGCTTCGGAAGCCGAAGTAGGCCAGTTGGCCGGAGAGGCCTATATGCTCCGGGCTTACATGCACTTCCTCTTGGTGAACCTCTATGCCGACCCTTACACACATTGCGAGCCGGACGAGACTGCGGGGATACCGCTGAAACTGAACAGCGACATCCGCGAGGTCCTGTCGCGTAACACGGTGGCCGAGGTCTATGCTTCCATCCTTTCCGACTTGGACGAGGCCGAACGGCTGCTCAATGTGGAGACTTGGCCGGAGGGGGAGACCTATCGCTTCAACACGCTTTCGGTCAACGCTTTCCGAGCCCGCGTCTGTCTTTATATGGGCGATTGGCAGCGGGCTTATGACTATGCAACGGACGTGGTGGAACGGCATGGTACGCTGGAGGACATGACCACGTCCAGCGTGTTGCCCAACTATTACCAGTCGGTGGAGGCCATACTCTCCATGGAGCGTTTGTTCAATGCTTCCTCCTTAGGCGTAGGTTACGTGAATCCCGACCTGATGGCACTCTATCGCAGTGGAGACATGCGTCAGACCAAATTCTACCGCCAGCTGTCCGCCAGCGCGGCGGAGGTCCTCAAGGCGGGAACCAACGAATACCGTTGTACTTTCCGTTCGGCGGAATTCTATTTGACGGCCGCCGAAGCCGCCACGGAGCTGGATGAACTGGACAGTGCCCGCCACTATCTGACGACCCTGATGCAGAAGCGTTACGCTGCCGCCCTGTACCCCACTTACGAGGCACAGTTGCAGGTCATGACACAAGACGAGTTGCGTGAGGAAATCCGTGACGAGCGTTTCCGCGAACTGGCATTCGAAGGGCACCGCTGGTTCGACCTGCGCCGCACCACGCGCCCCGAACTGGTCAAGACGTATCAAGGCGAGACTTACGTGTTGGAGCAGGATGACTCGCGCTACACGTTGCGCATCCCCTCTGAAGCCATTGAAGCCAATCCGGGACTGGAAGCGGAGGAAGAGTAATCTTCCCCTCCGTCTCCTTTTATAAATACATTTATTTATTAACTTAAACATTTCAATTATGAAGAGAACATTACTTATCGCTGCCTGTTGCCTGCTCTTCGCCAAGGCAGAGGCACAAACCGCCGGCCGGCTGAAATGGTCGGCCACGGTGGAAAATACCGTTACTTCGGCCGATGACATAAACCTCTCGGCTCCTACGGCTGTGGACAACGCCGGCAACGTGTACGTCACCGGCTCTTTCCGGCAGGGGTTCAGTTTTGGCAGCACCTGGCTGAGTCCCATTGCCAATAGTGCCTATCTGGGCAAGTATGATGCCGAAGGCAATCCCCTTTGGGCTGTATCACTGAGCGGTGCCGCCACTATCACTTGCATCACGGTGGACGGGCAGGACAACGTCTTCATTGCCGGCACACTGGCTGATGCGGTCGTTGTGGGCAGCACGGACGGCAACAGCCAGACAGTCAGTGGAAAGCCTGGTGAAGTGGAAAATCAGGTGTCCGGTTTCATCGCCGCCTATGATGCTGACGGTGTGCTGAAGGCCGTCAGGGTCATTTGGCCGGAAGCGAATGCAGAAGTCGAAGCCAGTGGGCTTTATTGGCCTATGTCGGGATTCCCGCAGATACGGTTCAACCACATTGAGGCCAACGGAGATAAGTTATATGCTTCCGCGATCTACACCGGCGATGTCAGCATGGACAATGTGCAATGGGAGGGTATGTACATGAATATATGGGACTTTATGTACGATGACCTTTACAGTGCCGGGGTCTTTTCAGTGGACGCTTCTACCCTGGGTAACGCCGAGTCTGTGGCACAAGTAGGTGTCAAGGAGCAGCTGGGCGGCGATGAGATGCAAGTGGAAAGCATCAACTTCACGACGGATGACGATGGCCGTGTCTATGTGGGTTTTGCAGCCTACGGCACGCTCAGGCTCAAAACTCCGGGCGGAGGTGAAGAGATTACCTTGTCATACGATAACACGACAGGATTTGTGGAACATGCTTTCGTTGTCGCTTCTATTCAGGTTCAGGAATCGTCGGACATGATTAATGTTTTCTATGCCGATCCCCACGACAATGTGGCATCTCATAACGTGTTCGGGAAAATGGAAGTGGAGGGCGACCTTCTGTACATCGGCGGTACGTTCCACCAGATGATGCCTTTCGACAACAGCCTTGTCCATGTGGGCGGTTGCGACCTGTTCGCTGCGGCATTAGACAAAAATTCGTTGGAAGTGCAGTGGACAGCCCAAAGCAACCTTGACGAGGGCAATGGCGATGCCCAGCATTTCTATGAGAATTTCTCCGCAATGACCGTGAACAACGGCAATGTTTCCGTTTATGGCTATACCATCTATAGTGAAGGGTCTGAATATGGCATCACCGGCACCTACGTTTACAATTTCAACGAAAGTGAGACCACTGATAGCGAAACCCCGTTCGTGACCGGCGCAGACCTGAACGGCACCACCCTGTCCGTGCTCACGGTCGATAATGAGGCTCTGACCACTACTGTCAACGTCTATGGCATGGAAGAAAGTGGTGACGGTGTCAACGCCGTAACCACGTTGGACACCCGGCGTGTGGGCGAC
Organism: uncultured Paraprevotella sp.; assembly: GCA_964528135.1. GTDB lineage: Bacteria > Bacteroidota > Bacteroidia > Bacteroidales > Bacteroidaceae > Paraprevotella. The sequence continues at coordinate 49,735 of CAZGSE010000019.1, forward strand.
ACGTTCTACTTTGCCGAGCCGACCGATGTGGTTGTTTACGACCTGCAGGGCCGTATGCTGGTGCGGAAGACTGCTGCCACTACGCTCAGCATTGCGCACCTGGACCGTGGTATCTACATCCTTTCCAACGGTACATCCACGTTGAAAGTGCAGAAAAGTAAATTCTGAACCGTTAAACGAAGTACACTCCTGTTCCCATAGCGGACAGGAAACATTCCGCCATTCCGGACACTGACATCCGGGATGGCTTTTTTGATATCATTACTGTCCGATATAAATTTTTCAAGGCCATAAAATTAGGGCTGACTTC
>CAZGSE010000020.1:0-49052 GCA_964528135.1 uncultured Paraprevotella sp.
TTTTGTGCGGTGCGGCGGAGGATTAATTTTCTACAATCGTGCAGATGCTCACGCGGTTCCAGTCCGGTTCCTCGAACATGTAGCCCACGCCCTGCCCCTTGGCCGTGATGCGGCTTTCGCTGATCCTGTACCTGTCCACCAGCATGTTCTTTACGGCTTCGGCCCGCTGCCGGGCGATGCGTTCGTTCAATTCCGCGCTGCCTTCGGGCGAAGCGTAGCCCAGGATGTTCACCTTGGCTTCCTTGTGGTTGTGCAGGTAGGTGGCGATGCGCTCCACGTTGGGTTGCTGCGATGCGTCGATGACCACTTTGCCTTGGCGGAAGGTCACGACGGATTCCAGCGTCTTCTTATTGTTCGTGATGACCTTCGGGGCCAGGTTGCGGCATTCGTTCAGCTCGCGTTCCAGGTCGGCCGATTTGCTTTCCTCTTTCCGCAGTGCGTCGGCCGTGCGCTTCAGTTGGTCTTCGGTGGACGCCACTTGCTGGCGCAGGGTGTTGATGCTGGCGTTGAGCCTGGCCACTTCGGCCGCATCGTAAACCCTTGCCCACGTCATGTAGTGCCGGCCGTTGCTGTTCTTGAAGTGGTAGGCCACTCCGGCCGTGATTTCCCAGTTGGCATAGTTGGCGTTGAAGTTGGGGTGGGTGTGCGTCCTGCCGGCATCCCACATGCTCATGTCCCAGCAGACGGCCGGCTTTACGGCCACGGTCCAGGCCTTTTTCTGCCCCACGTTGAAGTTGAAGTTCACGCCGGCTTTTGAAGCCAGGTGGTTGGCCCCGCCGCCGCTTTTGTAGAAGTTGTTCAGCCGCAGCCATCCGAAGCCGCCCGCGGCCTCCACTTCGAACAGCCGGGGGGCACCGTTGTAGCCCGCGAAGATGTTGTTCAGGTTGACGCGGTTCAGCAGCATCACGTTGAAGGCGTCAAAAGCCGTCGGGCTTTTCCGGGCCGCTGCCATGGGGCTTTGGGTGTTGATGGTCCAGTTGCTTTCCAGCGTCAGGCCATAGACGGGGGAGAGTTGTTTGTTGATGTCGATGCCTGCCACGGCGCGTGCGTCCTTGAAGAAACCGCTATGGGTGAGCGGGCTGACTATGCCGCCGTTCAGGCCTACGGACCAGTTGTCGCGGAATTTGTTCCCTTCCAGTACTTGTGCATTCAGGCAACCTATGCCGAGGGTGCCCAATAATGCCATTACAGTCTTTCTCATAAGTCATTGATTTTTGGTAAAACGTTTCTCAAATATAAGGCTTTTTCCCGCCGTTTCCAAACAAAGTAACGGTTTTTGGCGGCAAAAAACCTTCGTGGAGGGGCATAAAAAAAGACCGGATTGCCCGAAAAGGCAGTCCGGTCTGCAACTAATGCGTAAAAACAGTGTGGGTTTTACTTCGTCACGCAGATGCTTGCACGATTGTATGTCGGTTCGTCGAACACCTTGCCAACGCCCTTGCCTTCGGTTTGGATGCGGTCGGCGCTGATGTTATATTTCTTCACCAGGATATCCTTCACGGCCTCGGCACGCTTTTCGGAGAGCTTCTGGTTGAAATCGGCATTGCCTTCGGGCGAAGCGTAACCGGAGATGGTCACCTTGGCGTTCGAATTCTTCTTCAGGTAGCTGGCCAGACGGTCGATGTTCGGCATCTGCTGTGTATCAACCTTGCTGCTGCTCTGGCGGAATATCACTATGAACTCGTTTTTCTCAACCGGTTTGGCCGGAGGAGTCACTTTCTTGTTCTTGCAGTCGTCCAATTCCCTCTGCAGGTCCCTGATGGTGTTCTGTGCGTTCTGCAGGGCACGGTCTTTACCGGCGGCTTCACCTTCCAGCGTGCTGATGGTGGCGTTCAGGGCTGCAATCTCGGCAGCATGGCCGCAACTGTTGGAGTAGTAGTGCTTGCCGTTGCTGTTCTTGAAGTGGTAAACCACGCCTGCGGTGATTTCCCATGTGGCCTGGTTTGCATCGAAGTTGATATGGTCTTGGTCGAATTGCGTCATGTTCCACACGATGGCCGGTTTCACGGCAACGGTCCATGCTTTCTTCTCACCGATGTTGAAGTTGAAGTTCAATCCAGCCTTGGACGTAATCCAGTTGCCGTCTTTCATGCCGTCGCTGGTGGAGTATGCATCGTTAACGTGCAACCATCCGAAACCTCCGAGGGCTTCAACTTCGAAGAGTGAAGGCTCTCCTTTGTAACGCCAGAAGATGTTGTTCAGGTTCAGGCGGTGCAGCAGCATGAGGTTGCTGGCGTCGAAAGCGGCATTGCTTTTGAACGTGTTGATGCTCCACATGTTTTCAAATGTCACACCATAAATGGGAGACAGTTGCTTGTTCAGGTCGATGCCCAATGTGGCGCGGGCGTTCTTGAAGAATGCGCTGTGCGTAAGCGGGCTGACTATTCCGCCGTTGATTCCAATTGACCAGTTGTCACGGAACTTTGTGGTTTGTTCCTCGGTTGTTTGGGCGTTTAGGCTGCTCATCCCTACAACGCCGGCTAATAACAGTAGAGACTTTTTCATAATTGTTTAATTTAAATTTATAACTTATGTCCTTACTTTAACTGCAAAGATAAGCATAAAAGCAAGCTAAATGGTTGCTTTTTCTGTTATAAAAGGTAAAAAAAGGCCTTTGGTGTTCCTTTTTCTACCTTTTTTATAGTGAGATGCGCCGTCAGGCTCCTGAATTTATACCAGATGGGCAATCAGTTCCTCGCGGTCGCCATCCAGCAAGTCGATGACGGGAATTTCAATCATCGTGTAGCATCCCGGCTGTTGTTTCATGGAGGCGCGGGCCACGCACACCAGGATTTGTCCCGTCAGCGCGGGGTTGTTGATGCGCATGTTGAACTCGAACAACTGGTTTGGGGTCTGGCCCGAAACGCCCTTGCGCGTCAGGTTCACGCCGTGCCCCATGTCCAGCAGGTCGTCCACGCAGGGCACCTGGATGACGTGCGTCTCGTCGTTCACGAAATAAGGGTCGGCCTTGATGGCGTCTGCCACTTGGCTGAACTCGTATCCTTCTTCTGTTTCTATATATACCATGCGGCGGTGGATGCCCGTACCCGTGGGGATGGTCATGGACAAGGCGGCCTTCACTCCCTCAACGGCCTTGACGGCCACGGTGTGGCCCATGCTCATGCCCGGCCCGAAGTTGGTGTAGGTGATGCCCTTGGGGGCGATGGCCTGCAGCATGGCGCGTACTACGGAATCGCTGCCCGGATCCCATCCGGCGGCGATGACGGCCACGGCCCCGCTGGCCTTGGCACTCTCGTCGAGCGAGCGGCGCAGGGTCGTAATCTGTGTGTGGATGTCGAAACTGTCCACCGTGTTGATGCCCAGCGCCAGGATGTCTTTGGCATACTTTTCCACGCTCCGTGTGGGAGTGGCCAGGATGGCTACCTGCACGTTGTCCAGTTCGCGGATGTCTTTCACCACCTTGTAGCGGGCGAGTTCCTCCGGTTTGTTTTCACTACCGTTGCGGCGTACGATGCCCGCAACCTCAAAATCGGGTGCGTTCTCCAGTGCCTGGAGGGTGTAGCGGCCGATGTTGCCGTAACCTATTACGGCTGCTCTGATTTTTCCTGTCATGATTTCTACTATTTGTATGGTTATGTCTGTCTATTGTTCGTTCTGGAACATGGGATCCCAGGCGGGCAGGAGCACGGGTTGCTGTTTGAGCAGGTCCAGTATGCGTTGCGGGCAGTATTTCTTGTTGACCACCACACGGAACATGTATTCATCGAACCACTCATCGGTCATGATCAGGTGCCCTTGGTATCCGTAGTCCTTGCCCCAGCTGTTCTCCACCATCCATTTCCGCGGGTTTCCCGCATCGTCCAAATCCACTGCCATCAGGGTCATGGCGTGCGTGCTGCCGCTGTCGAACGTCTGCACGCGCTGTTTCTTGTCCATGCCGAAGGTGGTGCCGAACAGGCTTTCATAGTCGTAGTTGTCCAAATCGAGCCGTCCGTTCTTCGGGTTCAGGAATTTGCCCACGTCGCAGCTGAAATAGAGCATGGTGCTGTCTTTCAGGCTGGCGATGGCCATCTCCTTGATGTCGTCCACCGGCAGGTTGATGTACAACCAGTTGTGCCCGTCATAGGTATGACGGTCATAGTCGATTTCATACACTTGGTTGAAAGGGCGCGACGGGTCGTTCATCAACATGACGTAGTTGGCGTTCAAATCCTCTCCGCCACACACCTCCCGGTAGAAACTCTGCGGGGTGTAGGTCTTGGGTGTTTCCGTATGCTTCCCGTTGGCCTTCGGTGCCCAGGCAAACGAGGCCGGAGGCTGCCCGTAGGCGTAAACCAGCATGCGGTAAACGGTTTTCATCATTTCCACCTTCTGTTGTTCCAGTTCTTCTTCCGGAGTGCCTTTTTCTGCGGCCTCGCGTAGCAGTATGCCGCCCTCGCGCAACTTACTTTTCAACAAGGATGAGAACTCATTGGTGTTGTCGCTGCTGTAGGTTTCGGGCATGACTTCCTGCGGCATGAGCCCGTATTTCCCGATCAGGTCGGCCACGCCGGTGAATTGCCCGCCGTCGCTCAGCGGATTGCGGAAGAGCCACTCCACCATCTTGTCGTCGAGCGGTTTGTCGCGGGTGTCAATGATGGCCTGCAGGAAAAGGTTGCTTTTCTCCAGCTGGTCGTAGAAGAACAGGTAGGCAGGCGAGAAATAGAAGTTCTTCATGCCCGTGCGGGCCATCACTTGGGCACGGATGATGTTCGTGCCGGTGAAGAGCCAGCAGCGTCCGCTTCTCTTTTGGTCGGTGATGCCATGGCTGTTCACGCGGTGGCTGAACCACGTGTCCGCGGCGGAGGCGTTTTCGGGGTTGGCCGCGAGCGTTTTCACGGAGTTGGCGTTCACGGCGTTCCGTAAGGCCTTGTCCGTGCGGTCATTGCCATAACTTGCGGCCAGGGTCTGCAGGACTTCCGGCGTAAGGGCTTTTTGGGCGCACAACGGGGCGCAACAGAGCACCAGTGCGATGGATAAAGTCAGTCCCTTCATGTCCCGTCCATGTCATTTGATGTACTCGGCCCAGTCGGTCAGGCGCATGTCACCCTTGCGGATGTATGTGTCGTGCATGGCAAAGGCTGCCGACAGGCAATGGTGGGTGTGCCCGCCGTTTTTGGCCGCATGCCGCATGTAGTCGCGCAGCAGGGGGCGGTAGTCGGGATGGGCCACCCGGATCAGCTCCTCGGCTTTCTCCATGGCGCATTTGCCCCGCAGGTCGGCCACGCCATATTCCGTTATTACGGCATCGATGAAGTGGCTCGTGTGGTCGATGTGCGAGCAGAAAGGCACGATGCTGCTGATAGCGCCTCCTTTGGTGGTGGAGCCGCAGGTGAAGATGCTCAGGTAGGCATTGTTGGTGAAGTCGGCCGACCCGCCGATGCCGTTCATCATCTTCGTGCCGCAGATTTTCGTGGAATTCACGTGGCCGTAGATGTCGGCCTCGATGGCGGTGTTCAGCGAACATACGCCGATTCGCGCGATGACTTCCGGGCAGTTGGAGATTTCGGACGGGCGCAACACGAGTTTGTCCTTGAAGAAATCCATGTCGTTGTAGATGCCCTGCAGGCATTCGTTGGTCACGGTGAGCGAGCAGGCCGAAGCCGACAGCACGCGTCCCTCGCGCATGAGTTGTACGGGAGCATCCTGAAGAACCTCGGTATAGATGCTGAAGTTCGGCACGTCGGGGCACTGGCCCAATGCGCCCAGCACGGCGTTGGCCCCGCTGCCCACGCCGCTCTGCAGGTTCAGGAACGAAGGCGGAATCTTTCCCTCCTTCAGGTTGGCCAGCAGGAAATCGGCCACGTTGGCCCCGATTTGGGTGGTAATGGGGTCGGGGTCCTTGAAGGGGCGCGCTTCGTCGGGGATGTTACATTCCACGATGCCCACGATGCGGCCTGCCTCCACCTCCACGTAAGGCTTTCCGATGCGGTCGCTGGCTTTCATGATCATTACGGGGGTGCGGTGGGGATGGTCTTCGATTTCATACACATCGTGGATGCCCATGCACTTTTTGCTGTGGAAAGCGTTCAGTTCGATAATGATGCCTTTGCATGCCAGGCGGCAGATGGTGGGGCTGATGCCGCCGGCTGCCGTCAGGTAGATGCGGGCTTTTCCGTCCACCAGTTCCACCTCGCAGGCTTCAATGATGGCCCAGTCCACCCTGCCCAGATAGCCCTGCCGGATTTGCGTGGCCATGTTGGACAGGTTCAGGTCGGAATAAGAGATTTCGTTATTGTTGACATGGGTGCGGAAATCCTTGTTGGTGGTATAGGGCGCGCGGAAGCGGATGGCGTGCACGTTAGCCAGCATGCCGTCGCAACTTTGTCCCGTAGAGGCACCGGTCAGGATGTTTATCTTGAACTCTCGGCCCTCCTTATGTTCTTGTTCCGCTTTCCGGGCTATTTCGGCCGGAACGCTTTTGGGCACGCCGGCCGGCGTAAATCCGCTCAGCCCGATGCTGTCTCCGTCTTGGATGAGTGCGGCGGCTTCGGCCGCCGTGATTTTGCTGAATCCCATAGGTCTTGCTTGATATGTTATTTACGTTGTTTTAAATGTCGCAAAGTTAGCTATTTTTAGGGAATAATGTGGTGGAATGCCGCGTTTTTCTTTCCCGATTCACGTTTGTTGGCATTATGGGTGGCAGCATGCCGGGCAGAGGGGTGTTGCTCCGGAGGGCGGGGGCGTGCGCATGGCGGGTAACAAAAATAAGCGAGGTTTTCACAAATCCCGCTTATTTAACTAAACCTTAACTATGAAAAAATCTAATGTTTTTATTCAGTACAAAAGTCGTATTTCTATTTGGAATAACCAAAAAATGGTGCCGGTTTTTGTCGCGTTTTGCTTTTTTTAAATGTAAAAGTCCGCTTATTTGCTTTCTTTGGAGAATACGCGGGCGTGACTCTGTGCGATTTTGGCTATCTTTGCGGCTTGAATCTGAAGGAACGCATGAAAAAGCTGTTTATAGAGACTTATGGATGCCAGATGAATGTGGCCGATAGCGAAGTGGTTGCTTCGGTCATGCGTATGGCCGGTTATGAGGTTTGTGCGACACTGGATGAGGCGGATGCCGTTTTCTTGAACACCTGTTCCGTGAGGGACAATGCGGAACAGAAGATTGTGAACCGCCTGGAAGCCTTGCACGCCTTGCGCAAGAAAGGCCGCCGGCTGGCCATCGGCGTGCTGGGCTGCATGGCAGAGCGGGTGAAGGATGAGTTGATAGAGCGGCACCATGTGGACGTGGTGGCCGGTCCGGACGCCTATCTTTCGCTGCCGGACCTTATGGCGCAGGTGGAACTGGGGCATAAGGCCATCAATGTGGAACTGTCCGTGTCCGAGACCTACCGTGACGTCATCCCGCAGCGGGTGTGCGGCCCGCATGTCTCAGGCTATGTGAGCATCATGCGTGGCTGCGATAATTTTTGCCATTATTGTATTGTTCCTTACACGCGGGGACGGGAACGCAGCCGTGACGTGGAAAGCATACTGAAGGAGGTGGACGACCTGCGCGCCAAGGGCTACCGGGAAGTGACCCTGTTGGGGCAGAACGTGAACTCCTACCGCCATGAGACACAGCACGGCGGGACGGTGGATTTTCCGGAACTGCTGCGGCTGGTGGCGCATGCGGCTGTGGGGATGAGGGTGCGCTTCACCACCTCGCATCCCAAGGACATGAGCGACGAGACGCTACGCGTCATAGCCGAGGAACCGAACGTGTGCCGCCATATCCATCTGCCGGTGCAGAGCGGGAGCAACCGCATCCTGAAGCTCATGAACCGCAAATATACGCGGGAATGGTATCTCGACCGTGTGGCGGCCATCCGCCGGATTGTGCCGGATTGCGGGCTGTCAACCGACATCTTCTCCGGTTATTGCTCAGAGACGGAGGAGGACCACCGCCAGTCGCTGTCGCTGATGCGGGAATGCGCTTACGACAGTGCCTTTATGTTCAAGTATTCGGAACGGCCGGGGACGTATGCGGCGCGGCATTTGCCCGACGATGTGCCGGAAGACGTCAAGGTGCGCCGCCTGAACGAGCTGATAGCCTTGCAGGGAGAACTGTCGGCGGAGAGCAACAGGGCGTGTACGGGAAGAGTGTTCGAGGTGCTGGTCGAGGGAGTGAGCAAGCGCTCCAAAGAGCAACTGTTTGGCCGGACGGAGCAGAACAAGGTGGTGGTGTTCGACCGTGGCGACCATCGCGTGGGAGAGTTTGTGAAAGTGAGAATTACCGAAAGTTCCCCGGCCACCCTGAAAGGGGTTGTGGCGGAAGACGGCCAAGCAGGTTAAATAACATTAAAACAGGAAGCATTACGAGGCTTTTGTTGTATTTTTGTACCCTATGCCAAGGCGGAATCAAGAATAAACATGGGAAGAACGAAGACGAGGGGCTCTTTGGGGATGCAGTGGTTTACGACCGGTGTCAGTACAACGCTTGTATTGATCCTGCTGGGCGCGGTGTCTTTTTTCATTCTTTTCGCCCACCGCTTGTCCGAGTCGGTAAAAGAGAACCTGACGGTGACGCTGTTGCTGACAGGGGAGGCCACGGAGGCGGAGATCGGCGGGCTGCGGGTGCGTCTGGAGAAGAGCGCCTGTGTGGCCGAAGCTGAATACATTTCCAAAGAGCAGGCTTTGCAGGAACAGATTGAAGTGATGGGGAGCGACCCGTCGGAGTTCCTGGGCGCGAACCCTTACAGGGCTTCGTTCGAGGTGCGCATGAAGGCCGCTTATGCCAATTCAGACAGTCTGGCGCAGATTGCCGCCCGGCTGAAGAAGGAGGCTTTGGTGGATGATGTCATCTACCAAAGGGAGTTGGTGGACATGGTGAACGACAACCTGCATCGCATCAGCCTGGTGCTGTTGTGTCTGGCCGCCCTGCTGGCCTTGGTCTCCTTTGCCTTGATAAACAATACTGTACGCTTGGGAATCTACTCCGGACGCTTCATTATACGCACAATGAAACTGGTCGGTGCCGGCTGGGGCTTCATCCGGCGCCCGTTCATGGTACGCAGTTTCGTGTTAGGGCTGCTGTCCGGACTGTCGGCCGATGCGGTGGTTTATGGCGGCATACAGGCCTTGCTGCGGCAGGATCCCTCGCTGGCCCGCTACATTGAGCCGGAACTGCTGGCCGTGGTGGGAGGGGCGGTGCTGTTGTTCGGTCTTCTGCTGACGTTGGGCTGCACCTACTTTTCCGTGAGGAAATATCTGCGGATGAAAGCCTGTGAACTGTATTGACGGAAAGGAATTTCTAACATATATAATAAGGTGATGGATAAAAAGAATTTTGCTTTTGACAAGACCAACTTCATACTGTTGGCCATTGGCATGGCCATTGTTGTGGCCGGTTTTGTCCTGATGTCCGGCGGTGGGAGCACGGAAACGGTGTTCAACCCGGACATTTTCAGCGTGCGTCGCATCAAAGTGGCCCCGGTGGTGTGCCTGTTCGGGTTTCTTTTCATCATTTATGCCATCCTGCACCGGCCGGCAGATTCCCGGCCGGAGGGCGGTGAGCCGTTGCGGGACGGGGCTGAAACCCTATTGTCGGACAAGGATAAAAACATTTGCAAAGATTAAGCCATGGATACCATTGACGCTTTGTGGATGGGGCTTTTGCAGGGCCTGACGGAATACCTGCCGGTGAGCAGTAGCGGGCATTTGTCCATTGCTTCCCATTTTTTCGGAATAGACGCTGAGTCCAACCTCGCGTTCACGGTGACGGTACACGTGGCCACGGTGCTCAGCACGCTGGTCATCCTTTGGAAAGATATCGTATGGATTTTCAAGGGCTTGTTCGACTTCAGCGGGCCGGGTATGAACGACAGCCAGCGTTATGCCGTGAACATCCTGGTATCTATGATACCGGTGGCCATCGTCGGCCTGTTTTTCAAGGATTTTGTGGAGATGATTTTCGGTAGCGGTCTGCTCATTGTGGGGATTTGTTTGTTGCTCACGGCCGTGCTCCTCACTTTTTCTTACTATGCCCGTCCGCGGCAGAAAGCCGAGATTTCCCTGCTCGATGCCTTCATCATTGGCCTGTCGCAGGCTTGTGCCGTGCTGCCCGGCCTGTCCCGTTCCGGCACCACCATTGCCACGGGTTTGCTCTTGGGCAACGACAAGGCCAAGCTGGCGCAGTTTTCTTTCCTGATGGTGATGCCCCCCATTTTGGGTGAGGCCGTGCTCGACATCGTGAAAGGGGTGACCCATGGTGTGGAGGCCACTTCCGCCGGGATCGGGGTATGGCCGCTTGTGGTGGGCTTTATGGCCGCTTTCGTGTCCGGTTGCCTGGCCTGCAAGTGGATGATAAACATCGTGAAGAAGGGCAAGCTGATTTACTTTGCCATATATTGCGCCATTGTGGGGCTGGCATTGGTGTACTCTTCCTTTTAACCGTAAAACTCTGTTCGCGTGGATTTCAGGGAAGGGGAGATTCTGGCTTTCGACAAGCCCTACGGGTGGACCTCGTTCGGGCTGGTGGCCAAAGTGCGCAACCAACTGTGCCGGAAGCTGGGGGTGAAGAAGCTCAAGGTGGGCCATGCCGGTACGCTCGACCCCCTGGCCACGGGCGTGCTGGTCGTCTGCACGGGCAAGGCCACCAAGCGCATTGGGGAACTTCAGGCGCACACCAAGGAATATGTGGCCACCCTGCGCCTGGGAGCCACCACCCCGTCGTTCGATCTGGAGAAACCGGTTGATGCGGAATACCCCACGGACCACATCACCTGTGCAATGGTGCGCGAGGCACTTTCCCGTTTCGTGGGGACGATAGAGCAGGTGCCGCCGGTGTATTCGGCCTGCAAGGTCAATGGCAACCGTGCCTACGACCTGGCCCGTAAAGGGCAGGACGTGGAGCTGAAAGCCAAGACGCTGGTCATCGACGAGCTGGAACTGTTGCGTTGTGAACTGCCGGAAATAGACATCCGTGTGGTGTGCAGCAAGGGCACCTACATCAGGGCTTTGGCACGCGACATCGGGCAAGCCCTGCAGAGCGGTGCCCACCTGACCGCCCTGCGCCGTACCCGCGTGGGGCACATCCGGGTGGAGGACTGCCTGCCGCTGGAGGGTTTCGCCGAATGGCTGGAACGCCAGGAAACAGGCACAACAGAAGAAACATGATTAAACCATATAATTAAGAAAGACTATTCGATATGAAGTTGTCACAATTCAAATTCAAGTTACCCGAAGAGCAGGTTGCGCTTTACCCGGCACACCTTCGTGACGAATCCCGCCTGATGGTGCTCCACAAGAAAAGCGGGGAGATCGAACATCGCCAGTATTTCAAGGATATCCTTGATTACTTCGATGACAAGGATGCGTTCATTTTCAATGACACCAAGGTCTTTCCGGCCCGCCTGTATGGCAACAAGGAAAAAACCGGGGCACGCATCGAGGTGTTTCTGCTGAGGGAATTGAATGAAGACTTGCGCCTTTGGGACGTGTTGGTCGATCCGGCGCGTAAGATTCGTATCGGCAATAAGTTGTATTTCGGTGAGGACGATTCCATGGTGGCGGAGGTTATCGACAACACGACCTCGCGCGGGCGCACGCTGCGTTTCCTTTACGACGGCCCGCACGATGAGTTCAAGGCCGCCCTCTATTCCTTGGGCGAGGCCCCGCTGCCCAAACATATCGTGAAGCGTCCGGCCGAACCGGAGGACATGGAGCGCTTCCAGTGCATTTTTGCCCGCAACGAGGGGGCGGTTACGGCTCCGTCTTCCGGCCTGCATTTCTCGCGCGAGCTGATGAAGCGGTTGGAAATCAAAGGCGTGGAACTTGCTTTCGTGACGATGCACTGCGGTCTGGGGAATTTCCGCAACATAGATGTGGAAGATCTCACCAAGCATAAGATGGACAGCGAGGAGATGTTTGTCGATGCCGATGCCTGCCGCATCGTCAACGCCGCCAAGGACGGCGGGCACAAGGTCTGTGCGGTGGGCACGACGGTGCAGCGCGTGATTGAGACTGCCGTCGGTGCCGACGGCCACCTGAAAGAGTTCACGGGATGGACCAACAAGTTCATCTTCCCCCCTCATGAGTTCAATGTGGCAGACTGCATGGTGGCCAATTTCTATATGCCTTATAGCACCATGCTGATGCTGACGGCAGCCTACGGCGGCTACGATCTGGTGATGAAAGCCTACAAGGAAGCCGTGAAAGAGGGTTACCGTTTCGGCACGTACGGGGACGCCATGCTGATCATGAACGACTGATGGCAGACCTGTATTTGGGGCTGGGCAGCAATCTGGGCGACCGCGAGGCCTTGCTGCGCCGTGCCGTGGAGATATTGGTGGAGCGGATAGGGCCTCAGGAAGCCCTGTCCGCTTTTTATGTGACGGAGCCGTGGGGGTTCTCTTCCGTCCATCCTTTCCTGAATGCCGTCCTGGTGCTTTGCACGGAGCGTACGCCGGAAGAGGTGTTGCGGATCACCCGGCAGGTGGAACGCGGGCTGGGGCGCGTGCAGAAGAGCACGGACGGCGGGTATGCCGACCGCCCGATAGACATCGACCTGCTGCTCTACGGCGATTTGTCCTGCGAGGCCGATTTCGACTGGGCCGAGGGCAGGGTGCACCTTTCATTGCCGCACCCCCTGCTGCACGTGCGCCGTTTCGTGCTGGAGCCATTGGCAGAGGTGGCTCCGGCGGTGGTCCATCCGGTCCTGAAGCGCACTTTCCGCGAGCTGCTGGAGAGTTTGCCCGTCTCCGAAGCCGGATGAGGATGCCCCGGCCGCGGACGCTTCTTGCGCACAACGCGGCGGGGCTTTGCGCAAGGACGGCCTCTTCCTTGCGCAAGGCTTTTTCCCGTGTTCCCCCGGCTGTCCCGGTGGCCTGCCGCGGTGCCCTTTTCCCCGCACGCCTTCCATTGCAACCAAGTTGCGCGCCAAATAGTTGCCCATACAGCATTTTTCAGTTAACTTTGCCCCCGTGTAGAGAACATAAAGGCGGAAAAAGATGGAGTCACGGTTCAAGGCGATATTGCTGATAGGGCTTTGCTTGTTGGTGCAGGCCATTTCGGTCTATCCGCACCACCATCATGAAGATGCCCTCTGCACGGGGCACGACATGAAGGCGGCATTTCCCGCCGGCTCCCCGCGGCCCTGCACCGACGGCTGCATCACGCACTTCAGCCTGACCCTTCCCACCGCGGACATCTCCGTCGCCTTGCAAAAAACCGTGCGGCACCAGAAGGATGCCGCCACGCCTGACCAGACCGTTTGCGCCGTGCAGACGTTGCATGCCGGACGCGGCAAGCGGCAGGAACGCCATTCGGCGTTCTACACCTCGCCTCCCGCCGGCGGGACGGCACTGAGGGCACCTCCCTGTTTATTCCCGTCCCACAGCGAAGAATAAACTTATTTCCAGAAACTTTCAAGCATAAAACAAAGACCTATGAAGAAAAGATATTTCTTGATGGGCGCATGGGCCGTATGCGTGCTGTGCGCCTGTCACAACCACGGCCATGACCATGCGGACGGGCACGGCGGCGAAGACCATGCCCATGAAGCGGAAATGGCCGCAGAAGAGGCACACGGCGGGCATGAAGACCATGCCGATGAAATCATCCTGACGGAGGAGAAAGCCCAGGCGGCGGGGGTGCATACGGAAACCGTGCAGCCGGGATGCTTCAGGCAGGTTGTCCGCACGGGCGGGCAAATCCTGGCCGCGCAGGGAGAAGAGGCTGCGGTGGTGGCCGCCATGCCGGGTGTGGTGAGCTTTGCCCGTACCCTTGCGCCCGGCATGCAGGTGGAGCGCGGTGCAACGCTGTTCCGGCTCTCCTCAGACCGCATGGAGGGTGGCGACCCCGTGGAGCGCGCCTACATTGCCTACCGGAATGCCAAAGCGGAATACGAACGCGCCCTGCCGTTGGCCCAAAAGCAGATTGTGAGCCAAAAGGAGCTGCAGGCCCTGCAGTCGGCCTACGAGGACGCGCGGGTAGCTTATGAGGCCGTTGCCCCTGCCCAGAGGGGGAAAGGTACGGCCGTGGAGGCACCCATGGGCGGGTATGTGAAAAACGTGGCCGTGGGCGAGGGGGATTATGTGAACACGGGGCAGACGCTGGCCACGCTGGCCCGGAACCGTAAGCTGCAACTGCGGGCCGACGTGCCGGAACGCTACTATGCCGTGTTGGGGCAGATTGTGTCGGCCCGCTTCAAGACGCCCTACGACAACGCCGTCTATTCTGTGGACTCGCTCCGGGGGCGCATCCTGTCCTACGGGAAGAGTCCGGACGTGGCCCCGTTCTACGTGCCCGTCACTTTTGAATTCGACAACGCGGGAAACATCATTCCGGGTGCCTACGTGGACGTTTACCTGCTGGGACGCGAACGCGACAGTGTGATTTCCCTGCCGCAGCCGGCCCTGACCGAAGAACAAGGATTGTTTTTCGTTTACGTGCAGGAGGACAAGGAAGTGTTCAGGAAACAGGAGGTGAAACCGGGGGCGGACGACGGCCTGCGGGTGGAAATCCTGTCGGGACTGAAAGCGGGCGACCGCGTGGTGACGCAAGGGGCCACCCACGTGAAGCTGGCCTCGGCCTCGAACGCCATCCCCGCCCATACACATTCCCACTAACCAGCTGAGGAGGAACGGACATGTTGAACAAAATCATCAGATTCTCCCTGCAGAACAGGCTGCTCGTCCTGATAGCTTCCATACTGCTGCTGGCAGGCGGGCTGTACCAGACGTTCCACACGGAAGTGGACGTGTTCCCCGACCTGAACGCCCCCACGGTGGTGGTGATGGCCGAAGCCGGGGGCATGGCGGCCGAAGAGGTGGAACAGTTGGTCACCTTTCCCATCGAGACTGCCGTAAACGGTGCCACCGGCGTGCGGCGTGTACGCTCGTCATCTACCACGGGCTTCTCTGTGGTGTGGGTGGAATTCGACTGGGACACGGACATCTATCTGGCACGGCAAATCGTGTCGGAGAAGCTGGCCACCGTGGGTGAAAGCCTGCCCGACAACGTGGGCAACCCCACGCTTGGGCCGCAGTCGTCCATTCTGGGCGAACTGCTCATCGTGGGACTGACGGCTGACAGCACCTCCATGCTCGACCTGCGCACGCTGGCCGACTGGGTGATCCGCCCGCGGTTGCTCTCCACGGGCGGCGTGGCGCAGGTGGCCGTGCTGGGCGGCGACATCAAGGAATACCAGATCCTGCTCCACCCGGAGCGGATGAAACACTACGGCGTGACGCTCGCCGAGGTGATGGACGTGACCCGCGGGATGAACACCAACACCAACGGCGGTGTCATTTACCAATATGGCAATGAATACATCGTGCGCGGGGTGGTGTCGGCCACCGACGTACGTCAGCTGGCACGGGTCGTGGTCAGGAACACGGGCGGTGCTCCCGTCACCCTGGAAGACATTGCCGACGTAAGGATCGGCAGCCAGCAACCCAAACTCGGCACCGCGTCCGAGAAAGGCAAACCCGCCGTGCTGCTCACCGTCACTAAACAGCCCGATACGGGCACCATCGAACTGACCGGACAACTGGAAGCCGCCCTGCAAGACCTGCAAAAAAGCCTGCCGGCGGACGTGCATGTATCTACCGATGCCTTCCGCCAGTCGCGTTTCATTGAAAGTTCCATCGGCAACGTGCAGGACTCGCTCTATGAGGGGGCGTTCTTTGTGGTCATTGTGCTGTTCCTGTTTCTGGCCAACCTGCGCACTACGGTCATCTCGCTCGTCACCCTGCCGCTCTCGCTGCTCGTCACCATTCTTGTGTTGCACTATATGGGACTGACCCTCAACACCATGAGCCTGGGCGGAATGGCCATTGCCATCGGGTCGCTGGTGGATGACGCCATCGTGGATGTGGAGAACGTGTGGAAACATTTGAGGGAGAACCGCATGCTGCCCGAAGGGCAACGGCTGCGGGTGCGCGAGGTGGTCTTTAACGCTTCGCGTGAGGTGCGCATGCCCATCCTGAACTCCACGCTCATCATCATAGTCAGCTTCGTGCCGCTCTTTTTCCTCGGAGGGATGGAGGGGCGCATGCTCGTGCCGCTGGGTGTGGCTTTCATCGTGTCGTTGTTTGCTTCCACGGTGGTGGCTTTGACCCTGACCCCCGTGTTGTGCAGTTACCTGCTGGGGCACAAGGCCAAAGTGGGCGGACTGCCCAAGGAGGCTTTTGTGGCAGTCTGGCTGAAGGGACACTACCGCAAGGGGCTGCTCTGGGCGTTGGGTCACAAACGGGCTGTCGTGGGCACCACCCTTTTCCTGTTCGTCGTGGCGTTGGGTAGCTTCTTCACTCTTGGGCGCAGCTTCCTACCCCCGTTCAATGAAGGGTCGTTCACTATCAATATCAGTTCCCTGCCGGGCATTTCGCTGGAAGAGTCGGACAAGATAGGGCGGCAGGCAGAAGAGCTGCTCATGTCCATACCCGAAATACAGACCGTGGTGCGCAAGACGGGACGCGCCGAACTGGACGAACATGCCCTGGGGGTAAACGTGTCGGAAATAGAAGCCCCGTTCGAGTTGGATGGGCGCAGCCATACGGAACTGCTCGACGAGGTGCGCCGCAAGTTGTCTGTCCTGGGCGGGGTCAACATCGAGATCGGGCAGCCCATCAGCCACCGCATCGATGCCATGTTGAGCGGCACGCAGGCAGGCATCGCCATTAAATTGTTTGGTGACGACCTGAACAAAATGTACATGATTGGCAACCAGATCAAGGCGGCTGTCAGCGATGTGGAAGGCGTGGCCGACCTGAACGTGGAGCAGCAAATTGAACGGCCTGAGCTGAAAATCACGCCCAAGCGCGAGATGCTGGCCCAATATGGCATCCCGCTTCCCGCCTTCAATGAGTTCGTGGCGGTGAACCTCGCCGGTGAAACGGTATCGCAGGTGTATGAACAGGGGCGTTCGTTCAACCTCGTGGTGCGTGCGGCCGAAGAGAGCCGCGGCACGATGGAGTGCATCCGCAACCTGATGATAGACGATGCACAGGGTAATAAAATACCCTTGTCTTACGTGGCCGATGTAACCTCTACCACCGGGCCGAACACCATCAACCGCGAGAACGTGAAGCGCAAGATTGTCATCTCTGCCAATGCCAGCGGACGCGACATGCGCAGCGTGGTGAACGACATCCGCCAGCGTATCGACAGTGAAATCAACCTGCCGGAGGGTTACCACGTGGAGTATGGCGGACAGTTCGAGAGCGAGGCCTCGGCCAGCCGCACCCTTTTGTTCACATCGTTGGCCAGCATCACGGTCATCTTCCTGTTGCTCTACTTGCAGTTCAAGAATGCCACGCAGAGCGGCATCATCCTGCTCAACCTGCCACTGGCACTCATCGGCGGCGTGTTCGCTTTGCTGTGTACCACGGGAGAGGTGAGCATACCCGCCATCATCGGGTTTATCTCTCTCTTCGGCATCGCCACGCGCAACGGCATGTTGCTCATCAGCCATTATAACACGCTGCACGCCGAGGGTCTCACATTGCGCGAGTGCATCCTCAACGGTTCGCTCGACCGTTTGAATCCCATCTTGATGACGGCCTTGTCTTCGGCCTTGGCACTTATTCCGTTGGCACTTAGGGGCGGCCTGCCGGGGAACGAAATCCAAAGCCCGATGGCCAAAGTGATTCTGGGCGGGTTGCTCACCTCCACGTTCCTGAACGCCTTCATTATCCCTATCGTATATGAATGGATGCACCGCAAGGACATCCGCCCACAACAACAAACAACAGTGTCATGAAAAGAAAAATCATCACCATGGCATGCTGTGCCTGCACACTGGCCCTGCATGCCCAAAGCATAGATGACATCCTGCACAACGTGGCCTGCAACAACACCGCGTTGCAGGCCGGGGCGAAAGCCGGTGAAGCCGAAAAGATCGGTATAGAGGCTGAAAATGCCGTGGAAGACCCCAGTGTGGAATACAGTTCTTTCTACAGCAAGGGGCACAGCGGGCAGTCCGGGTCGGAGCTGGTCGTGTCACAGGGGTTTGATTTCCCCACCGTGTATGGCAGCCGCAAGCAGGCCGGACGTGCCCGTAAGGAGGCCGTGGACCACAGGAGCGAAGCCCTCCGCCGCAACATCCTGCTGGAGGCGCGCAACCTGTGTCTGGACCTGATACGGCTCAACAAGGAAAAGGACTTGGCGGACAAACGGCTCAGGAATGCCAATGAACTGCTTGCCTTGTACGAAGAAAGGCTGAAGGCCGGTGACGCCACCCTCATCGAAGTGAACAAGATAAAGATGGAACGTATGACCATACAGACAGAGGCGTTGCAGAACAGCGCGGCATACCGTACAGCCTTGCAATCGCTGCAGGTCCTGAACGGCAACCAACCGTTGGCATTCGACAGCCGTGAATATCCCGCAGTGCCCGAAACGCTTGATTTCGACAGCCTGTATGGTGAAGTGATGGCTGCGGATGCCGATCTCAAGGCAGCCGAAGCCGATACGCGGGCAGCCGAACGCACATTGGTGGCAAACCGTCAGAAATGGTTGCCCAAGATTGAAATCGGTTACCGGCGGAACACTGATGAGTCCACCAAGGAGCACGGCTTTCTGGTGGGCGGGTTCATTCCGCTTTTTTCCAATCGCCGGCAGGTGAAGTTGGCGGAAGCCGAATCGGTGGTGGCACGGTTGGATGCCGAAGCCTTGCGCCAACAGACCGAGGCGTCACTGCTCTCCGGTTTCAACGAACTGTGCCAACTGCGGGAGGCCTTGGTGGTCTATGACCTGCCGTTGATGATGCAGACGCTCGACCTGTTGCAGGAAAGCGTCAAGGGTGGGGAACTTTCCGTCATAGACTATTTTACGGAGGCCGACCAGATTTACCGCAACCTGCAGGCTTATCTGGAGATAGAGAACCGCTACCACAAGGCGGCTTCAACGCTGTACAAGAACAGGCTGTGACAGGTGGCGGGGGACAGGAGAAACGAAAAAAAGAAATATTTCGGTGAATTTGTGTGCGTATGTCAGTTTGTTTTCCTAACTTTGCTGAAAAGGCTAACGCATTATTAAATCGTCTTTAACATGGAAAAGAACTTTTTGCAGAATTTCTCCCTGGAAGGCAAGATTGCCTTGGTGACAGGGGCTTCCTACGGCATCGGGTTCGGCATTGCCACGGCATTTGCCGAATGTGGTGCGACAATCGTTTTCAATGACATCAAGCAGGAACTGGTGGACAAGGGTCTGGCCGCCTACCGTGAGAAAGGCATCGATGCCCATGGTTATGTGTGCGACGTGACCGATGAGGCCGCCGTGAATGCTCTCGTGGCAAAGATTGAAGAGGAAATCGGTGTCATTGACATCCTGGTGAACAATGCCGGTATCATTAAGCGTATCCCGATGACCGAGATGTCGGCAGCCGAGTTCCGCCAGGTCATTGATGTGGACCTGAACGCCCCGTTCATCGTGTCGAAAGCTGTCATTCCCGGCATGATCAAGAAAGGACACGGTAAAATCATCAACATCTGTTCCATGATGTCCGAACTGGGTCGTGAAACAGTGTCTGCCTACGCGGCTGCCAAGGGCGGACTGAAGATGCTCACGCGCAACATTTGTTCGGAGTATGGCGAATATAACATCCAGTGCAACGGCATCGGTCCGGGTTACATTGCTACGCCGCAGACCGCTCCCCTCCGCGAACGCCAGCCGGACGGCAGCCGTCATCCTTTCGACAGTTTCATCGTGGCCAAGACGCCGGCAGCCCGCTGGGGTACGCCGGAAGACCTGCAAGGTCCTGCCGTGTTCCTCGCTTCCGATGCCTCCAACTTCGTGAACGGTCTTGTGCTGTATGTCGATGGTGGCATTTTGGCCTATATCGGCAAGCAGCCCAAGTAAAAAAGGTTGCCATAACCTCAATAAGAAGGAGCTGTGTCGTGTTTTCGATACAGCTCCTTTCCATTTTCCGGTTCCCTCGCGGGCAAAACCGCTTGCCGCGCGGGGCGGGAAACGGGGCATTATTGATGCTGTTCCCCCAGTTTCCGGCAGAGTTTTCCGCCTGCCATGCAGTAGATGCCGAAAACGATGAACGGTATGCTCAGGAGTTGCCCCATGTTGATGGGCAATGCGGCTTCCCATGCCTCCTGCACCTCCTTGGTGTATTCGATGAAAAAACGTGCCGTGAAGATGCTCGTCAGGCAGAAGCCGAAGTAGAACCCCGTGCCCACTTTCTGCGGCCATTTGTGGTAGAACACGTAACCTGCGATGAGGAAAATGAAATAGCAGACAGCCTCATACAGTTGTCCCGGATGGCGGGGGAGCAGGTCCACCCGCTCGAATATGAACGCCCAGGGCACGTCTGTGGGTTTGCCGATGATTTCCGAATTCATCAGGTTGCCCAGCCGGATGAACATGGCACTGGCCGGTGTGGCGATGGCCACGTTGTCCAGCACGCGCATCAAGTTCACCTTTGTCTTTCTGACATAGAGCCAGAGGGCGAGAATCAATCCTATCGTACCCCCGTGGGAAGCCAGTCCGGCGTATCCGGTGAACACCCATCCGCCGGCTGTTTGCCTGAACGGCAGGATCATCTCCAGCGGGTGGGAGAGGAAGTAGGCCGGTTCGTAGAACAGGCAGTGGCCCAGACGTGCCCCCACCAGTATGCCCACGAAGCAGTAGAAAAACAGCGGGTCGAAGAGCCGTTCCTCGATGTGCTGCTGACGGTAGAGGCGGTGCACGAGAATGTAGGCGGCCAGCAAGGCAAGACACCAGCAGAGCGAGTACCACCGCACGCCGAAGCTACCGATGTGGAAAGCGAACAAGTCGGGGTTCCACAGGATGTACAGCAGATGGTTCATGGCTTATACGTTGAAACGGAAGTGCATGATGTCGCCGTCCTGCACCACATAGTCTTTTCCCTCCACTCCCATTTTTCCGGCCTCGCGTACGGCTGCCTCAGAACCGTATTTGATGTAGTCCTCATATTTGATGACCTCGGCGCGGATGAACCCTTTCTCGAAGTCCGTGTGGATGACGCCCGCACATTGCGGGGCTTTCCAGCCTTTGCGGAACGTCCAGGCTTTCACCTCCATCTCGCCGGCCGTGATGAACGTCTGCAGGTTCAGCAGGCTGTAGATGGCTTTGATGAGACGGTCGCAGCCGGATTCCTTGAGCCCCATGTCCTCCAGGAACATTTGTTTCTCTTCGTAGCTTTCCAGTTCGGCGATGTCGGCTTCCGTCTGCGCGGAGATAATGAGCAGTTCGGCCTTCTCGTCCCTGATAGCTTTGCGCACGGCATCGACATAAGCGTTCCCGTTTGCAGCGGAAGTGTCGTCCACGTTGCATACATAGAGTACGGGTTTGGCTGTCAGCAGGAACAGGTTTTTGGCCGCCTGTTGTTCTTCCTCGCTTTCAAACGTGACGGTGCGTGCCGATTTGCCCTGTTCCAATGCGGCTTTATATTGCGCCAGCACGTCGTATTCCACTTTAGCCTGCTTGTCGCCGCCCACCTTGGCTACCTTTTCTACGCGTTTCATCCGGTTTTCAATGGTTTCAAGGTCCTTTAGTTGCAGTTCGGTGTCGATAACCTCCTTGTCGCGCACAGGGTCCACGGAGCCATCTACATGTACGATGTTGCCGTTGTCGAAACAGCGTAACACATGGATAATGGCGTCCGTTTCGCGTATGTTGCCCAGGAACTGGTTGCCCAGCCCTTCGCCTTTGCTGGCACCTTTCACCAGTCCGGCAATGTCAACGATCTCGCAAGTGGCGGGTACGATCCGTCCGGGATGCACCAATTCTGCCAGCTTGTTCAGCCGTTCGTCCGGCACGGTGATTTGCCCCAGTTGCGCATCAATGGTACAGAAAGGGAAGTTGGCAGCCTGCGCCTTGGCACTCGACAGACAATTGAAAAGGGTGGATTTGCCCACGTTGGGCAGACCCACTATACCTGCTTTTAAAGCCATAGTCTATTTTGTTTTTAGTATTGATGGGTGCAAAATTAAGAATAAATCCGCTAAGGTTTTGTCTTTCTGTCTTGTTTTTGTATTCCGTGGCTTCTTTTTTCCTGCCTTTGCCCGTGTTGTGGAAAGGGGGCGGTGGTGGGTTTGACGGCGGGATGTCATGCACCCCGTCCGTGGCGGGGGCAGGCGCGGGAGCGGCTTGCGGGCATACCGGGCATCCCGCCTTGCGCAAGCCGGCGAGCCGGCGTGCGCAAGTTTAAAACCTTTTGTCCGCAAGGCCGGCTCCCGACTTCCGCAAGGAAATCCGGGGCTTTGTCAGTGGGCTTCCAGCCAGTTGGCCCCCCAGCCGTAGTCCGCTTCCAGGGGGACCTGCATGGCGCATGCGTGTTCCATGGCCTCGATGACGATTTGCTGCACGCGCTCCTTCTCTTCCGGATAGACGCTGAAGTTCAGTTCATCGTGCACTTGTAAAATCATTTTCGACCGCAGCCGCTCACTCCGGAAACGGCGGTAAATGGCAATCATGGCAATCTTGATGATGTCTGCCGCACTGCCTTGTATGGGGGCATTGATGGCATTGCGCTCTGCATACCCGCGCACGACGGCATTGTGGCTGTTGATGTCCCTCAGGTAGCAGCGGCGGTGGTAGATGGTTTCGGTGTAGCCTTTCCGACGGGCCGCTTCGATGCTCTCCTGCATGTATTCCTTCACTTTCGGGTAAGTGGTGAAATACCCGTCTATCAATTCTTTGGCTTCCGTCCGGCTGACATTCATGCGTTCTGCCAGACCGAACACGGTGATGCCGTAGATGATGCCGAAGTTGGCGGTTTTGGCTTTGCTGCGTTCCTCCTTTGTCACTTCTTCTATGGGCTTTTTGTAGATTTTTGCAGCTGTCGCGGCATGGATGTCATGCCCTTTGCGGAAGGCATCGACCATGTGCCGGTCCCCGCTCAGGTGGGCCATGATGCGCAGTTCTATCTGCGAATAGTCGGCGGAAAAGAACATGCAGCCCGGCTCCGGGATGAAGGCTTTCCGTATTTCCTTGCCTTCCTCGTTGCGCACGGGGATGTTCTGCAGGTTGGGGTTGCTGCTGCTCAGCCGCCCGGTGGCGGTGACAGTCTGGTTGAACGATGTGTGTATGTGCCCGGTCTTGGGGTTGACCAGTTTGGGCAAGGCATCGATGTAAGTGCCCAAGAGTTTTTTCAGTCCCCTGTGTTCCAGTATCTTGGCAATGATGGGATGCCGGTTGCGGAGGCTTTCCAGAACTTCTTCGGACGTGACGTACTGTCCGGTTTTTGTCTTTTTGGGCTTTTCGCTGATTTTCAGTTTTTCAAACAGGATTTCTCCCACTTGTTTCGGCGAGGCGATGTTAAACGGCTCGTTGGCCAGTTCGTGTATTTCTTGTTCCAGCCGGTTCATCTGCTCCGTATAGAGTTGGGAGGTTTCTTTCAGGGCTTCCGTGTCGATGCAGACCCCGTTGCGCTCCATCCAGGCCAATACAGGCATGAGCGGCATCTCGATGTCGCGGAACAGCCCGTAGCATCCCTCTTCCTTCAGTTTCGGTTCGAATACGTTTTTCAGCTTCAGTGTGACGTCCGCATCCTCGCAGGCATATTCGTACACCTGTTCCGGGGGCAGGTCGGCCATGTTCTTCTGGTTGCGGCCTTTCGGCCCGATGAGTTCTTCGATGTGTATGGTCTGGTAGTTCAGATAGACTTCGGCCAAGTAGTCCATGCCGTGGCGCAATTCCGGTTGCAGCAGGTAGTGGGCAATCATTGTGTCGAATATCTCGCCCTGCAGGCCGATGCCGTAATTTTCCAGCACCATCAGGTCGTATTTGATGTTTTGACCTATTTTAAGAATCTTTGGGTTCTCGTAAACAAGCTTAAATTCATTAACTATTTTTTGCGCTTCTTCGGGGTTTTGCGGAATGGGGACGTAGAAGGCCTGGTTTTCCTTCACGCTAAAGCTCAGGCCGACCAATTGGGCACTGATGGGGTCGGTTCCGGTGGTCTCCGTGTCTAAACTGAGAAAATCCTTTGTAAGGAATAAGTCAATTATTCGCCTCCTACCTTCTTTGGTATCAATGAGTTGGTAGTCGCAGTCCGCCTTGTTGTATCGCTTGAGATTTTGATATTCCGTTTCTTCTGTGGGGTTGTCTGCAAATTCCGGAAAGAGAGAGCCGGTGGAAAAGGAATTTCCTTCTGTGTTTTTGTTCTTGTTGAACTTCCGGTCCGCCAGGGTGCGGAACTCCAAATCCTCGAACAGGCGTTTCAGGCTTTCTTCATCCGGTTCTTTGCTTTTGAGGGAATCCAAGTCGAGTGTAATGGGTATGTCCGTCTTGATTGTGGCCAAGAACTTTGAAAAGGTAATCGTCTCACGGTTGGCTTCCACTTTTGTCTTCAATGCCCCTTTCAGTTCATCGGTATGCGCCAGCAGGTTTTCGATGCTGCCGAATTGGCTGATGAGTTTTGATGCCGTTTTTTCTCCCACTCCCGGACAGCCGGGGATGTTGTCGGACGCATCACCCATCAGTCCGAGAATGTCAATGACCTGTGCAGGCGTGGAAATGCCGAACTTCTCCGCCACTTCCTTCACTCCCATGATTTCAAATTCCTTGTCTCCGGTTTTGGGGCGGTATATTTTGACGTTTCCCGTCACCAGTTGGCCGTAATCTTTGTCGGGGGTCATCATATAGGTTTCCAGGTCCTGCCTGCGGGCTGCCTGTGCGGACAAGGTGCCGATAACATCATCGGCTTCAAAACCGGCCACTTCCAGGATGGGGATGCGATAGGCACGGATGATGTCCTTTATGATGGGCACGGCCATGCGGATGGCTTCCGGCGTTTCTTCCCTCTGTGCCTTGTATGCCGGATAGGCTTCGTGGCGGAATGTGGGGCCTGAAGGGTCGAAGGCCACACCAATGTATGCGGGATGTTCCTTGTTGAGCACCTCTTCCAATGTGTTGACAAAGCCGAGGATGGCAGACGTGTTCAGTCCCTTGGAGTTGATGCGGGGGTTCCTGATGAAAGCGTAGTAGGCCCTGTAGATGAGGGCGTATGCGTCGAGTAAGAAGAGTTTGTCCATACATTCTTGATTATTTTCTCCGTAAAATTACGTAAAAATAATGAGTGGCTTTTGATTTTTATGTAATTTTGTATTCCGATTAATCACTGATATGGACGTATTAGCTCAAATTCGTAAACCTGTGGAACGGGAGATGTTGGATTTTGAATCGCTCTTCAACGTTACGCTGCAGCATCAAAATTCTCTCCTGAATACGGCTTTGCATCATGTGTTGGCCCGTAAGGGCAAGTTGATGCGTCCCATTCTGGTGCTGTTGGCCGCCAAGCGGTATGGGCAGGTCGATGCGGCCGTCCTGCATGCGGCCGTCAGTCTGGAAATGCTCCACACGGCCAGCCTGGTGCATGACGATGTGGTGGACGAAAGCGGGATGCGGCGCGGGCAGTCGTCCGTGAATGCGTTGATGGGCAATAAGGTTGCCGTGTTGGTGGGCGATTACCTGTTGTCCACTTCATTGAAGCATGCGGCCATGGCCGGCAGTTTGCATGTGGTGGAACTGATTGCCCGCTTGGGGCAAACGCTCTCCGATGGCGAGTTGCAGCAGTTGTCCAACGTGGAGTCTGATGAAATCAGTGAGCAGCAGTATTTCGATGTGATTCGGAACAAGACGGCTTCCCTTTTTGCCGTGTGTGCCGAAGTGGGCGCTTTGCTGTCGGGGGCATCTGACAGCGAGGTGCGGCGCTTGCGTGACTTCGGGACTTATGTGGGGATGTGTTTCCAGATTCGTGATGATGTGTTCGACTATTATGACAATGCCAAGGTGGGCAAGCCTACGGGTAATGACATGAAGGAGGGCAAACTCACCCTGCCGGTGGTGCATGCCGTGCTGCAGCCCGGTGCGGAGGCCTGGCGCGAGACGGTGCTGAGGGTGCGGGCGGGAAAAGCCAGTGCGGAGGAAATCGCGGCCTTGGTGGATTTCACCAAGCGTTCGGGGGGTATAGACTACGCCCGTTGCAAGATGGATGAATTCCGCACCTTGGCAGTAAACCTGTTGGACGGCACGGACAGCGGAGGCGTTGATGCGGCCTTGCGTCTGTATCTTGACTTTGTGCTGAAGCGCGTTTCTTGATTTCTTCCGGTTCGGGGGCTTTTCAACCCGTCCGTCAATCTTTGTACCCGAAGAGGTTTTACAGTCTTTTCAATCCGTCATGAATACCACCGGAAGGGTGATAGACATGACGGATTCGGACTTTCTGCACAGGGTGGGGGAGTACCCGCCGGGTGTCCTCCGTTGCCTGATGCGTTTGTCGGACTGCCGATGGCCATCCCGCAGGATTTGCCGGGGAACGCCGGGTTCTGTAACGCGTTCCCGTTTATGCAACTCTCGTGGATGGCTTTTCATCCTATTTATTAAAAGGAAAGTGTCAGAAGAACTTTACGTTTTCTCCGGTCACTTCGCCCAGCAGCAGGTTGGCCAGACGGCTTGTGCCGAGGCGTAGCCATTGGTTGGTGAGCCATTTCTCGCCCAGCACCTCTTTGACGATGGTGTAATAAACGAGGGCATCGTGCACCGTATGCATGCCTCCGGCGGGCTTGAAACCTATCTGGATGCCCGTCTCGTCGTAGTATTCCCTGATGGCCTGGCACATGACGTAGGCGGCTTCCGGTGTGGCGGCCGGTTCCAGTTTGCCGGTGGATGTCTTGATGTAGTCCGCTCCGGCATACATGGCCAGCAGGGAGGCTTTCTTGATGTTGGCGGCAGTCTTGAGGCAGCCTGTTTCGAGGATTACTTTCATCTTGTGTTCGCCGCAGGCGGCTTTCAGTTCACTTATTTCGTCACAGAGTGTCTCATAGTCTCCGCTGAGGAACTTGCCGACGGGCATGACAATGTCTATTTCCGTGGCTCCGTCTTTGATGGCCAGTGCGGTTTCGGCCACCTTGACTTCTATCAAGGCTTGCGAAGAAGGGAAATTGCCGGCCACGCAGGCTACTTCCACACCCTCTACTTCCAGCGACTGGCTCACTATTTGGGCAAAGCAGGGATAGACGCAGATAGTGGCCACGTGGGGCAGGTCGGGGTATATAGACTCGAAGTCGTTCACGCGTTCCGTGAATTTCAGGATGCTTTCCTCGCTGTCCGTGGTGTTCAGCGAGGTCAGTTCCACGCTGCCCAACAGGAAACGCTTGACTTCCGTGGTGTCGTTTTCCGGCACTTTTTCGGCCATGATTTTCGCCACGGCTGCTTTCACTTCCTCATCGTCGAGGGCGAGGTTGTATTTCTTCAATGCCTGCTCATACTTGCTCGTTTCAGGCTCATGCAGATGCTTGTGCTCGCTCATGATTCAATGTAGTTTTGGGTTGTTGATATGTCGTTCTTTGTCTCTTTTTGTTTTCTTTTCGAAACTCTTTTGCAGGGCTTGTGTCAGATCTACGCCCGTCTGGTTGGCCAGGCAGATGAGCACCCACAGCACATCGGCCATCTCTTCTTCCAGATTGCCGTTTTCGCCCGGTTTGAATGATTGGTCACCGTATTTGCGGGCGATGATACGGGCCAGTTCGCCCACTTCTTCCGTCAGGCAAGCCATATTGGTCAGTTCGCTGAAGTAGCGCACACCTACGGTTTTGATCCACTGGTCCACTTGTTGCTGTGCTTCTTGCAGGGTCATCTTTTTATGTTTCTTGATGGATTGGATAGGTTTGAGTCGGGTGTTTTCCGGCATTCCCTTGTTTCTGCCATTCGTGTTTATTCCTTGTTTTTCGTGTCCATGCAGATGGTGACAGGGCCATTGTTGAGCAACTCCACTTTCATGTCTGCCCCAAACTCACCCGTTTGTACGGGTTTGCCCAGGGCTTCGGCCATTTTTCGGCAGAAACTTTCATAAAGGGGGATGGCTGTGGCATGGCCGGCGGCGCGGATATAAGAGGGGCGGTTGCCTTTCTTGTATGAAGCCATCAGGGTGAATTGGCTGATTACCAGAATATCACCTCCAACGTCAAGGATGCTTTTGTTCATCACACCGTTTTCGTCGTTGAAAATGCGCAGGGCGGCAATCTTATGGCACAGCCAGACGGCATCTTCTTCTGTGTCTGCTTCTTCTATACCGAGCAATACCAATATGCCCGACTCTATGGCCGATTTGCAGGTACCGTTGATGGTGACCGATGCCCGGCTCACACGTTGCAACACTACTCTCATTGTCTTTTGTGTTTTTTGTCGGCACAAATATACGAAAAAGGGGGCGATTTCAGGCCTCTGCCTACAGGTTTTCTCGAATTATCCTGGCCTTGGCCGGCCCCACTTCGGCGGCCAGTTCTTCCAGTGTAGCCTCCTTGATACGTTTTACGCTCTTAAACCTTTTAAGCAGTTGTGTCTTGGTTTTTTCGCCAATGCCCTTGATGTGGTCTAAGGCAGAGCCCGTCTGACGCTTGCTGCGTTTGTCGCGATGGAACGTGATGGCAAAGCGGTGCACCTCGTCCTGTATCTGCGTCATGAGGCGAAACACGGGGCTGTCCGTTTTCATGCCGATGACTACCGGCGGAAAGCCGAACAGCAGTTCGTGGGTGCGGTGGCGGTCATCCTTGGCCAGTCCGGCGATGGGAATGCGCAGGTTCAGTTCGTCTTCCACCACTTCGCGCACTACCTCCATTTGTCCGCGTCCGCCGTCCGTGATGATGAGGTCGGGCAGTTCGCCTTGCTCCTCGATGGCACGTGCATACCGCCGGCGCACCACTTCCTTCATTGATGCGTAGTCGTCTGGTCCAGCCACGGTTTTGATGTTGTATTTTCGATAATCCTGTTTGCTGGGTTTGCATTTCTTGAATACGACACAGGCTGCCACGGCGTCTGTTCCGGAGATGTTCGAGTTGTCGAAGCATTCGATACGCAAAGGCAGCTTTTCCAAGTGCATGGACTGTTGTATCTCTTTCATCAGGCGCATGCTTTTCTGCTCCGGATTGAGTTTCTCGGCCTGTTTGAGCCTGTCCACCTTATACTGCTTTACATTGAGGATGGAAAGTTCGAGCAATTTCCGCTTGTCACCTCGCTGGGGGACGGTGAAAGTGATACCCTCCATCTCCACTCCTATGGGGAAGGGGATGATAATCTCCCTGGAAGAACTGTTGTAGCGTTCGCGCATTTCAGCGATGCCGAGAGCAAGCAGATCTTCGGGTGCTTCGTTCATCCGTTTCTTATATTCAAAGGTAAAAGCCTGGTTGATGCAACCGTTCGCCACGTGCAGATAGTTGATATAGGCCGATTTGTCATCCTCTTCAATGGCGAATACGTCAATGTTGTGGAGCACGTTGCTTACCACTTCACTCTTGTTCCGGTAGTTTTCCAGCAGGTCGTACTTTCTCTTGATTGTCTGCGCCTCCTCAAAACGCATTTCTTCTGCCAGTTGTTGCATCTGCCGTATTAGGTTGCGGCTGATTTCGCCGGTGTTTCCTTTCAGGATTTCCTTGGCTTCTCGGATGTATTGGAGGTATTCTTCCTGGCTTTGTGCACCGATGCAGGGGCCTTTGCAGTTTTTAATGTGGTATTCCAGGCATACATTGTACTTGCCGTTCCGAATGTTTTCGGGTGTGAGTGGCAGGTGGCAGGTGCGCAGCGGATAGAGGTTTTTGATGAGTTCCAGTAGCGCATTCAGCGTGGGAATGTGGCTGTAAGGTCCGAAATAAGTAGAACCGTTGCGTATGATGTTGCGTGTCTTGAAGATGCGTGGGAAGTGTTCATGAGTAACACAAATAGAAGGATAGGTCTTGTCGTCTTTCAACAGAACGTTGTAATGTGGCTTGTAGCGTTTAATAAGGTTGTTCTCCAGCAGGAGGGCATCCTCTTCCGTGTTTACCACGATGTATTTGATGTCCCTGATTTTGCTCACCAACATGGCCGTTTTTCGGCTCTGGTGTTCCTTGCTGAAGTAAGAATAAACCCGGCGTTTCAGGTTCTTGGCTTTTCCTACGTAGATGATTTCTCCATTCTCGTTCAGGTATTGGTAGCATCCGGGACTGTCAGGCAGGTTGAGTACGATGCCTTTCAGGTAATTGTCCAGTTGTTCTCTTTCTTGTGTAGTCATGACATGCTTGATGGAAGATGAAAATAGGGAAGCGGGCTGACTTCCACTTCCCTTTTCCGGTTTCTTGTCCTATTGTACCGGGAGGTTCCGGTTAGATACGGAGGAGCGTGGTAATTTCAGTTTCGTTGTCGAATACTTCCCGTCCGTTAAGTCCTTCTCCGGTCAGCTCTATGATAAAGTTTATGTAAACACGTGCAGGATTGAATTTTCGAACGAGGTTGTAGGCCGCCTTCATAGATCCGCCTGTAGCCAGCAAATCATCGTGGATAAGTATCACGTCCTTGGAGTCGATGGCGTCTTTGTGTATCTCTACGGTATCTTTACCATACTCTTTCATGTAACTCTCCTTCAACGTTTCGGCAGGCAACTTTCCTGGCTTGCGGCACATGACAAAGCCTGCACCCAGTTTGGCGGCGAGGGCGGCTCCGAGCACGAAGCCCCGTGATTCGATGCCCACAACTTTCGTGATGCCTTTATCCTTGTAGATATCGTACAATTCGTTAAGCATGATCTTCATGCATTTGGGACTTTTGAACAGTGTGGTTACATCCTTGAACTGGATTCCCGGTACGGGGAAATCTGGAATGTTTCTTAGATTTTTTAGTAATGTTGGATTGTTCATAACCAATACTTTATCTGTTAATAACTCAAGTGTTGTTTCACGTGAAACACAATCCATATCTTATCTGCCTAACAGGACGAGCAAGACATTGATGTCGCTGGGGGAAACCCCCGGTATGCGTCCGGCTTGTGCTAATGTTTCCGGGTCTATTCTTTCCAGCTTCTGACGGGCTTCTGTGGAGAGGGAATGCATGCTTTTGTAGTCGAATCGTCCTTTTATCCGTATGTTTTCCAAACGTTGCATTTTGTCGGCAATGGTTCTTTCCCGGATGATATAGCCATGGTATTTCATTTGCACTTCGGCAGCTTCGATGATTTCATCCCGTCGCTCAGTGAAAGTGTCGAGTAGTGCTTTTAAAGGATGGATGTGTTTGGCTATATTTTTCAGTGTGATTTGGGGACGATTGATGAGCTCGGACAGTTTGCAGCCGTTTCTCAGCGGTGTGGTGCCTAAAACTTCGAGGGTGGGGTTAATCAGGGTGGGTTTGAGTGGGAATCCTTCACAGAAAGCGACAATGTGATGGATGGCTTCCTTTTTGGTGAGCCAATGCTCGTAGCGTTCGCGCCGTGCCAAACCTATTTGATAGGAACGCGCCGTGAGGCGTGCGTCAGCATCATCCTGTCGGAGCAGGATGCGGTATTCGGCTCGCGATGTAAACATACGGTAGGGTTCGTCCACCCCTTTTGTTACCAAGTCGTCGATGAGTACACCAATGTAAGATTCATCACGGTGCATGACGAAGGGGGCACCTCCTGTGCACTTCAATGCGGCGTTGATGCCGGCCACGATTCCTTGTCCGCCTGCTTCTTCATAACCGGTAGTGCCGTTCACTTGTCCGGCCATGAATAACCCCGGCAGTTTTTTCGATTCTAACGTATGCTTCAGTTGGGTGGGGTCGAAATAGTCGTATTCTATGGCATACCCCGGCCGGTAAACTGCCAGGTCACGGAAAGCAGGAATCTTTTTCAGGGCTTCTATTTGCACCATGAGCGGCAGACTCGATGAAAAACCGTTGAGATAATATTCTTGCGTGCTTTCTCCTTCCGGCTCCAAAAAAAGCTGGTGTTGCTCACGTTCGGGAAATGTTACCAGCTTGGTCTCTATACTTGGGCAGTAACGCGGCCCGATGCTTTGGATTTGTCCGTTGTAGAGCGGTGAATCGGAAAGTCCGCTGCGTAACACTTCGTGCACTTCCGGATTGGTGAAGCAGGTCCAGCAAGGGAGTTGCCGCAACGGACGGCTGCTTTCCATGAAAGAAAATTTATGGTAATCGTGTTCGCCCTCTTGTATTTCCATATCCTCGAAATGCACGCTTCTCCCGTCGATGCGTACAGGAGTTCCGGTTTTCATCCGCCCATAGGCAATGCCGTGGCTGGCGATAGATTCCGTCAGATGATAGGAAGCCGGTTCGGCCACCCGGCCACCCGGCAATTTGGTGCGTCCGATGTGCATTAATCCGTTCAGGAAAGTGCCGGCAGTGAGGATGACGCACCGCGCCGTGAACACGGCATTGAAACAGGTTCTCACGCCCGTTACTTCTCCGTTTTTCACTAACAGTTCTTCCACTTGGTCCTGCCAGATATTCAAGTTGGCGGTGTTTTCCAAGATTTCACGCCAGGTCCATATAAACTTTCCCCGGTCGCATTGCGCGCGCGGGCTCCACATGGCCGGGCCTTTGGAGCGGTTGAGCATGCGGAACTGTATGGCTGTACGGTCTGTCACAATGCCCATGTATCCTCCCAGCGCATCAATTTCCCGAACAATTTGTCCTTTGGCAATACCACCAATGGCGGGGTTGCAGCTCATTTGTCCTATCTTGTTCATGTCCATGGTGATTAGACAGGTTTGTGCCCCCATGTTGGCAGAGGCGGCTGCTGCTTCGCATCCGGCGTGGCCTCCTCCGATAACGATCACATCGTAGTCAAACTTCATTCCTGGTTTTTTATGGTTACAAAAGTAGTGATTTTTAGGAATATAATTTAAGGTTTTCTTGGTGTTCTTCTGGATTTAGCGTAATTTTGCAGTACCTTATAAGGTAGCCCGTAATCGGAGAAACTCTTTATGTTATTTATTAAATATTTTAAATTCATTTATTTATGTGGTTATGTGATTCATCTATTGGTAGGAAAGTCGTGATGTCGGTCACCGGTATTGCGCTTGTCCTGTTCTTGACGTTTCATGCGTCAATGAATGTTGTGGCTCTGTTTTCGGCAGAAGGTTATAACATGATTTGTGAATTCCTCGGCTCCAACTGGTATGCCGTAGCGGCTACGTTGGTTTTGGCAGCCTTGGTCGTCATTCACATCATCTACGCTTTCTGGCTGACGATGCAAAACCGCAAGGCGCGCGGTAACAACCGTTACGATGTGACGAGCAAGCCTGACAAGGTGGAATGGGCTTCGCAGAACATGTTGGTGCTGGGCATTATCGTGGTGTTGGGGCTGTTTTTGCATTTGTACAATTTCTGGTATAACATGATGTTTGCCGAATTGATGGGTGATCCTTATATGGGTGGCCTGCATGCCGCGGACGGATACGGTTATATCGTGCAGACTTTCAGTTGTCCCGTTTACACGGTGCTCTACATCATCTGGCTTGTGGCCCTGTGGTTCCATTTGACGCACGGCTTCTGGAGTGCCCTCCAGACCTTGGGCTGGAACGGCAAGGTGTGGTTCAACCGTTGGAAGTGTATCGGCAACATCTACACCACCGTGGTTATCCTGATGTTCATGGTTGTGGCTGTTTATTTTTCTTTCTGTGGTAGTTGCGGCGGGAGCGTATGCTGCTAATATTAATTAATGAATCATTAAATAGAATTTGAATTATGGCAAAGATAATAGATTCCAAGATTCCGGAGGGACCGGTTGCGGAGAAATGGACCAATTATAAAGCACACCAGAAACTGGTGAACCCCGCGAACAAACGTCGTCTGGACATCATTGTTGTCGGTACGGGGCTGGCTGGCGCTTCGGCTGCCGCTTCTCTTGGCGAGATGGGGTTCAGGGTGTTTAACTTTTGTATTCAAGATTCACCGCGCCGTGCACACTCCATCGCGGCACAGGGCGGTATTAATGCCGCAAAAAATTATCAAAATGACGGTGATTCGGTGTACCGCCTGTTCTACGATACGGTGAAAGGCGGTGACTACCGTGCCCGTGAGGCCAATGTATATCGCTTGGCTGAAGTTTCCAACAACATCATCGACCAGTGCGTGGCACAGGGCGTTCCTTTTGCCCGTGAGTACGGCGGCATGTTGGCTAACCGCTCGTTCGGCGGTGCCCAAGTATCACGTACGTTCTACGCCAAAGGCCAGACCGGACAGCAATTGCTGTTGGGGGCTTATTCCGCATTGAGTTGCCAGGTGAATGTGGGTACGGTGAAACTGTTCACACGTTATGAAATGATGGACTTGGTGGTTATCGATGGCCGTGCCCGCGGTATCATCGCTCGTAACCTGGTCACGGGTAAGTTGGAGCGTTTTGCCGCTCATGCCGTTGTCATAGCCACGGGCGGATATGGTAACACTTATTTCCTTTCCACCAATGCAATGGGCTGCAACTGTTCGGCTGCCATGCAGTGCTACCGCAAGGGGGCTTACTTTGCCAATCCGGCGTACGTACAAATCCACCCCACTTGTATCCCCGTTCATGGTGACAAGCAGTCCAAGCTGACTTTGATGTCGGAGTCGTTGCGTAACGACGGGCGCATCTGGGTGCCGAAGAAACTGGAAGATGCCAAGGCCCTGCAGGCCGGAACGAAGAAAGGTAGCGACATTCCTGAAGAAGACCGCGACTATTATTTGGAGCGCCGTTACCCGGCATTCGGTAATTTGGTGCCCCGCGATGTGGCTTCACGTGCGGCCAAAGAGCGTTGCGACAAAGGATATGGTGTGAACAACACCGGTCTGGCTGTGTTCCTTGATTTCTCTGAGAGTATCGAGCGCCTGGGTATTGACCAAGTGTTGCAGCGTTATGGTAACCTCTTCGACATGTATGAAGAGATAACCGATGTGAACCCCGGTAAGCTGGCCAATGAAATCAACGGCGTAAAATACTACAACCCGATGATGATTTATCCCGCTATCCACTATACGATGGGAGGAATCTGGGTGGACTACGAACTGCAGACTTCCATCAAAGGCTTATTTGCCATCGGCGAGTGCAACTTCTCCGATCACGGTGCCAACCGCTTGGGGGCTTCCGCGTTGATGCAAGGTCTGGCCGACGGTTACTTCGTGTTGCCCTATACCATCCAGAACTATCTGGCCGACCAGATTACCGTTCCCCGCTTCTCTACCGGTTTGCCCGAATTTGAAGAGGCCGAGAAGGCTGTCAAAGCCCGCATAGACCACTTGATGGGTATTAAAGGAAAGGAATCAGTAGATTCTATTCACAAGAAACTGGGCCACATCATGTGGGAATATGTAGGTATGGCACGCACGAAAGAAAGTCTGACGACAGCCCTGAAGCTCCTGAAAGACATACGCAAGGAATTTGAGACCAACCTGTTCATTCCGGGATCTACCGAAGGCGTGAATGTGGAACTGGAGAAAGCATGGCGTTTGAATGACTTCATCACGATGGGTGAACTGATTGCTTATGACGCCCTGAACCGTAACGAGTCATGCGGTGGACACTTCCGTGAGGAATATCAGACGGAAGAGGGCGAGGCCAAGCGCGATGACGGAAACTACTTCTATGTGTCGTGCTGGGAGTACCAGGGTTCCGATGATGTTGCCCCCGTGCTCTACAAGGAGCCTTTGGTGTACGAAGCCATCAAGGTGCAGACGCGTAACTACAAGAGTTAATAAACGGTTTATTCAACGATTATAAAGAAAATAACGATGGAGAAGAACATTTCATTTAAACTTAGATATTGGCGCCAGAACGGCCCGAAGGATAAGGGGCATTTTGACGAGCGTGTGATGAAAGACATTCCGGGTGACACCTCTTTCCTGGAAATGCTGGATATCTTGAACGAACAGCTGATCGAAGAAGGTAAAGAACCGTTCGTATTCGACCATGATTGCCGCGAAGGCATTTGCGGTATGTGTTCCTTGTATATCAACGGAACGCCGCATGGCAAGACAGAGCGCGGTGCCACAACCTGCCAGCTGTATATGCGCCGTTTCAACGATGGCGACACCATCACCGTGGAGCCGTGGCGTTCTGCCGGTTTTCCGGTCATCAAGGATTGCATGGTGGATCGTTCTGCATTCGATAAGATTATTCAGGCCGGCGGTTATGTTACGGTACGTACCGGCCAGCCGCAGGATGCCAATGCCATACTTATTCCGAAGCAGAATGCTGATGAGGCCATGGATTGCGCAACTTGTATCGGTTGCGGTGCCTGTGTGGCTGCCTGCAAGAACGGTTCGGCCATGTTGTTCGTATCGTCAAAGGTAAGCCAGCTGGCGCTGTTGCCGCAGGGACGCCCTGAGGCGGCACGTCGCGCAAAGGCCATGATTGCCAAGATGGACGAACTGGGTTTCGGTAACTGTACAAACACCCGTGCCTGTGAGGCTGTATGCCCCAAGTGTGAGAGCATCGCCAACATCGCCCGCCTGAACCGCGAGTTCATCAAGGCTAAGTTGGATGACTGACACATTGTGTCGGTGAATATAGCCACATTATTATAGTATAGTGGGAAGGGATGTTCCAAGCTGGGGCATCCCTTTTTTAATTTTCCCTTTTGGTGTATTGGGCGTTGGCACTCCACAGCCATATGCCATCATGCCGGTTCTGTCGTGCGTGTTAAACGATTTGTTGATAATCCATCCGGTCACGGTCGCGGGCTGTAAACTGTCCGGGCTCTTCACTACGCCTGTTCAGGCCTACGTTGAACGGCTGTTGCGGATAAGCCGCACACCATCGGCCTGATAGGCCACAGCGTTCTATTTCGGTCGGCCTTTGCATATTGGAGTATCACAAAAGTGTGAATTTTATATAAAAGAAAGCGTACCTTGGAGGCTGTTCCGTGGATTTGCCTTAATTTTGCGAACTAATATTTGCGGGTGGTTTTCAGGCGTTTTCATGTCCAAGGGGTAATATTTGTTCTTGTGTGCGCCTTGCGCTGCCCTTTGGTGTCTTATTATTAAACTTATAAACGTTTTGAAAACATTTGAGGAGCTTGGGGTTTCTGCTGAAATCCGCCAAGCTATTGAAGAGTTGGGCTACGAGCATCCCATGCCCGTACAGGAAGAAGTTATCCCTTATTTGCTGGGAGAGAACAATGATGTGGTGGCGTTGGCGCAGACCGGCACCGGAAAGACGGCGGCCTATGGTCTGCCCGTGCTGCAGAAAATCGACCCGGAACGGCGTGAGACGCAAGCACTGATCCTGAGTCCTACCCGCGAGCTTTGCCTGCAAATTGCCGATGATTTGGAGAATTATTCCAAATATCTGCCGGGCGTGCGCGTACTGCCTGTTTATGGAGGTGCGAACATTGAGCCTCAAATCCGCACCCTCAGGAAAGGCGTGCAGGTGATTGTGGCCACACCGGGCCGTCTGATCGACCTCATGGAGCGGGGGGCTGCCTCGTTGGAACATGTGGAGAATGTGGTGCTGGACGAGGCCGATGAGATGCTGTCCATGGGATTTTCCGAGAGCATCGACAAGATTCTGGCCGGTGTGCCTGAAAACCATAATACGTTGCTCTTTTCGGCCACGATGAGCCGTGAGATTGAACGCATTTCCAAGAAGTATCTCCGTCAGGCCAAGGAAATCGTGGTGGGCTCGCGCAACGAAGGTGCGGAGACTGTGAACCACGTGTATTACATGGTGCATGCCAAGGACAAGTACTTGGCCCTGAAGCGTGTGGTGGACTACTATCCCAAGATTTACGCCATTATCTTCTGCCGCACCCGTATGGAGACGCAGGAGGTGGCCGACAAACTGATACAGGACGGTTATAACGCCGACGCCCTGCATGGCGACCTGTCGCAGCAGCAGCGCGACCTGACGATGCAGAAGTTCCGCCAGCACCGCATACAGTTCTTGGTGGCTACGGACGTGGCCGCCCGCGGGCTGGACGTGGAAGACCTGACGCATGTCATCAACTACGGTCTGCCCGACGATGTGGAGAACTACACCCACCGTAGCGGACGTACAGGGCGTGCGGGGAAGAAAGGCACGAGCATCTGCATCATCCACACCCGCGAACGCGGAAAGGTGCGCGAGATTGAGCGGGTTATCGGCAAGGAATTCCTCAAGGGCGAACTGCCCAGCGGCAAGGAAATCTGCGAAAAGCAGCTTTACAAGGTCATTGACGACATCGAACGCGTGGAAGTGGATGAGGAGGAAATCGCCCAGTTCTTGCCTGAGGTCTATCGTAAACTGGAG
Organism: uncultured Paraprevotella sp.; assembly: GCA_964528135.1. Lineage (GTDB taxonomy): Bacteria > Bacteroidota > Bacteroidia > Bacteroidales > Bacteroidaceae > Paraprevotella. Next base: position 37,919 of record CAZGSE010000020.1, read on the forward strand.
TGGCTGGACAAGGAGGACCTTATCAAACGCGTGGTGAGCCGTGAGTTCGGCCGTTTCTTGGAGTACTACGCCAATGCCCCGGAAATCAGCGAACCGGCCTCAGAGCGTGGCAAGGCAGGCCGGAAAGGCAAGAAAGGCAGCCGCCATGCGGAATACGGTTTCACCCGTCTGTTCTTGAGCGTGGGCAAGACGGATGGCTTTTATGCCAAGGAAGTGATGAAGCTGGTGAACGACCACGTGCATGGCAAGGTGGAGATTGGCCGGATTGATCTGATGAAGAGTTTTTCGTTCTTTGAGGTGCCCGAAGCGGATTCCGAACGTGTAATCAAGGCTTTGTCGGGCGTGCAGGTGAAAGGGCGCCGTGTGACGGTGGAGGTGGCTTCCGGCGAAGCCCACGACAACGGTGACGGGCATCGTAACAAGATGGGGCGCGGCAAAAAGAACCGCGGTGGCGGACAGGCTTATGAAGAAGTTCCGGCCAGGCATGCCAAGGGCAGTACGAAGCACAAGGACGCCGATGGACAGAAGAAGAAAGGAAAAACGGGCAAACCCTCGCGGGAGGAACGCGGATATACGGCTCCGCGCGGGAAAGTGTTCACGAAAAACGACTGGCGGCAGTTCTTTGAACCGGTTTCTGATGGAGACGGATTAAAAGGCGAGGAGCCGGACTTTTCGGAAGAAGGTTGGGCACGCCGTTTCCCCAAGAAGTAATACTTAACGCGAATCCGATATAAACCGGGAACATGCTGAGTTTAGCCTGTCATCGATGAAACAAACATCGGCGACAGGCTTTTTTCAAAGAATAACGCAGGGGGGCTTGGAAGGCTTTTGACAGCGTCTGTTGCCTTGGTTTGTTGATATCCCCGTTTGCGCTTTGGGTGGGACACTGATGGTGGAAAATGCGGCGAAGCATAATGCGTGTTCTTGGGAAAGGTGGTGTCGTGTGTGGATAAATGACTGTTCCCCGGCCTGTACGGGTGTAGAAACCTGTATGGGTCGGGGAACAGTTTGAGTTGTGTCCCGGCTGGCCGGGATGAGATATGGGGGCTCAGTTACGGATCACTTTTCGCACGGCATCACCGGCCCGGACAATGTAAATGCCTCCGGGCAGGGTTGACAGATCCATGCTGCTGGTATGCGTGGCGTCCTTCACCAACAAGCCGCCGGCATTGTAGAGGCGGATGTCGGCCGGTTCGTTGAGCACCACGCGCCCATTTTCAAGGAAGATGTGTGTCTGTTGTTGTTTGGCGGTGGCATCGCGAACGGCCAGCATGCTGTTGGTGGGGGTGGTCACGCGGATACCGTGGATGTAAACTTCTTGGTTGCGGTTGTTTTGGAAGTAGGCATACACCGGTTCGTTGCCTTGTATCACATCAGGGTTGTCGTAGCCGCCGTTCAGGGTTTCTATGCCTGTCCAGGTGTAGATGCCGGGGTCACACAGGCGGTTGAACATGCTGTAGGCGGCGCAGTTGGTGTAGAAACCGTCGATAAAATTGGAACTGCCCGTGTTCACATTGGCAAAGCTGGCACTTACATCACGGCTGGCCAACATGCGGCATTGCACGGAATAGCCGCTGGAGAGGCAGATACTGTAGGTGGTACAGGAAGGCATGCACACCACGAAACCGCCACCGTTGGTGCTCATCAAGCTGGAACTGCCGGGCAACACCAGCGCACCCGTCAGGTAGCCTTCGGTGCCGTAATCCTCTCCATCGGCTCCCACACCGATGAAGTCGGGGTCGGCTGTGGCGGCAGGATAGTCGGGCATGATGTCGGCGTAAACCAGTTGGATAGGCTTGCCATTGGGATCTACACAGTAGTTCACCTCATCGCAGTTCCCTACATATTTGTCGATTTTTTCCTGTGAGTCGAACCAAAGCCAGCCGTCTTCATCCACATCGTAGAACAGATTGTACTCCTGGGCTTGTGCACTCATGGCGCAGGCCAGTCCCAAAAACAATGTTGTGATTCCTTTTTTCATAATCATTCTCCTTCTTTTTAAGTTAAACAAAAAAACTAAAGTGCTATGTGTTGTGTTACATCTCAGTCCAGTCTGGATTCTGCTCCACGCCATGGTAGCGTACGTCATCCCAATGAAGGGGCAGGTAGTACTGCCGCGGGTCGAATATGCGTACGCGGGTGGGGAAACGATCCATGTTGCCGATGGTGTAGGTGGTGTCTTGCGTGGCGGTATTCACTTCCACGGTCATGGCCAGGATGGGGTTTGTGCTGCCGTTGAGTTTTTCTTCGGCTATGCCCCAGCGCATGATGTCCCAATAAGATGTCTCTTCGAAAGCCAGCTCCACGCGGCGTTCGTTCACCAGCTCGTCCCATGTGAGCGAGGACAAGGCATCCATGTGGGCTCGGCTGCGGATTTGGTTCACCATCTGCAGGGCTGTGCCCGTGTCGCCCAGACGGAACATCACTTCGGCATAGTCGAGCAATACCTCTGCGTAACGCCAGATGATATAGTCTTGGCTGCTGGCGTAGGTATCGTCGTTGTCGATCACTTGCGACTCATTGACGAATTTGCCCATGTAGTAACCCGTACGGGTGACGGAGGCCGTAGAGGATGTGCCATATGCCGTCAGGTCCACACCACTCACGCCATCGGTGGTGTGGATGTCCATCACGTGGCCGTTATATTCCGATCCATCGTAGAGCACATTGGCATAGAAGCGCCAATCGCGGCCCACGTAAGGGTGCCGGGCATCGTAGGTATAGCCCTGCCGCATGCCATATTCGTCCACGTGGTTTTGCGTGGGGGTATAAGCCGCCGTGGTGCCGGTAAAATAGGGTGAGGCGGCATCGCGGTCCAGTTTGTGCCCGAAACCGGTGTCATAGTTCCCATCGTCTGAATGCTGTACTTCGAGGATGGATTCCTGACTGTTTTTGGTGAGGAAGATGTTGCGATATTCTTGCTTGAAAGCGTCCTGCGTTGTGCCGCTGATTTGTATCAGGCTATATTGCTGCAACCCCATTACCTGCTCGTAGGCTGTTTTGGCCGAATCGAGCATGGCGCGCGACTGGTCGTTGGTGAAGCCCTGGTAGTCCTTTTCCTGGTTTTGGAATCGTTCGCTCGAAGCCCACTGGTAAGTCTTGGCAACGAGCATCAGCGCGGCTCCCTTAGTGATACGGCCAGTTTCGGTGTTGTCATACTCCTGTTGCAGCAAGTCGGCAGCTGTACGGGCATCTGCGGTAATAGCCTGCACCATCTCGGTGTAAGAGGCGCGTGGATAGGTGGTACCATCGTTTAGCGGGTCGAACAGTTCGTGGATAAGCATCACACCGCCATGCAGCCGCCAGAGCAGGAAATAGTAGTAGGCGCGGAAAAAATGCGCTTCGCCCAGCACCCGCTGTTTCTGGCTGCCCTCGGCTATTTTGTCCTGGTTTTCCAAGAGGCGGTTGACGGATTGTATCTGCGTGTAGTAGGTTTGCCAGTTGATTTCCGCCCAGTTGGTGATTTCTTGTTGGTTGGCTTTGAGCAGGTCACCGTAGCCGGCGTTGTAATAGTCTGTCTTCGAGGGTACGATTTGATCGCCGAACCACGGCATGTAGTAACGCGACATGCTTTTGATGAGCGAGATGGTGGTGGGCACATAGGTGGAGAAACCATGGTTCATGTTACGATACCAAGGCAGGACATATTCGTCCAATAACATGGCATTCTCCCAGATGGCCTCTTCCGATATCTGGTCCACCGGTGCATCGCGAAACAAATCGTTGCATCCCATGAGGGTGAGAACCCCTGCAACGCATGCGCTGCAAATGTATTTCTTGAGTTCCATATCTTGTCTGTTTTTATTCGGTTTTTTATCAGATTGTCCTGTCAGAAGCCCAAGTTGAGCGTGATGCCGTAGGAACGCTGTATGGGGTAACCGCGTAACGATTCGGGATCCATGCCGAGTTCCGAGATGCTTGACCATGTGACAAGGTTGCCGCCTTGCAGGGCGATGCTGGCCGATGTCAGCCTCATTTTCCTCAGCAGTGTGGGTTGGAAAGCATAGCCCAAGGAGAGCGTTTTGAGCCGGATGTAGTCACAGTCGCGAATCCAGAATGTGGAAGCCAACCGATTGTTGTCGTTGGCGGTGGCGAACTTGATGCGCGGCAGCAGGGCATCGGGATTGTCCGGTGTCCAGGTGTCTGTCAGGTGGTAATCTTGGAAGCGTTGCAGCGACCCGCTATAGGTTGTGTACAACTCCGTGATGTTTTGCTGATAACCCAATGCACCTTGGAACATGGCATTGATGAAAAACCCTTTATAGCTTACACCCAGACGGATACTGAAGTCGAAGTCCGGATGCGAGGAGTTTTTCACATAAATCATGTCTGCGGTGGAGAGTATCCCATCGCCGTTTTGGTCTTTGTACTTGATGTCGCCGGGAGCCAATGAAGCATTCCCCTGTCCGTCCTGGTCCACGGGCCAATTGTCTATCTCTTCCTGCGACTGAAAAAGCCCGACGGCCTCATACATGCTCCACACCATACTGCTCTTCCCTTTCCGGCGTAAATTGGCACTGACCGATGATTCATCGCCGTAATCCAAGTATTTGTCATCGCTTTTGGCCATGGTCAGATCCACGTTGTACTTCACCTTGCCGATGGTGTTGCGGTGGGTTAGCGTCAGGTCCCATCCCCACACTTTCAGTTCGCTGAAGTTCATGCTGGGCACGTTACCGTCCACGCCCGTTGTGGGCGGATAGAGGTAGGTGGGTGCCGAAGTGATCTTGTCGGTCTCGAAGCGCCAGTAGTGTTCAAATGTGAGTCCGAAGCGATTGTCCCAGAAACCGAGGTCGGCGGCGATGTTGTAGTCGTGCGACTTGCCCCATGTCAGTTCAGTGTTGGGATAGTTGCCGGTACTCATGATAAGCCCCGGACGGTAGTTGCCCCCAATATTGTAACCGTAGCGGGTGCTCTCGATATAAGTGAGCAGGTAGGAATAATCGTCCACGAGACCGTCGTCACCGAGCAGTCCTGTGGAAAAGCGCAACTTGACGTTGGAAAGCACGGGCTGCCTCCAGTTTTTGAAGAACTCTTCGTTGGAGAGGACCCATGAGCCGGAGATGGAGGGGAAGAACCCCCAGCGGTGGTCGGGGTGGAAATGCGTGGAGCCGTCCACGCGGAAACTTCCTTCCACAAAGTAACGGTTGTCGTAGCCATAGGTGAGGCGTCCCACAAGCGATGCACGTTGGCTGTAGGTTTCGCTGCCTAACAGCCGGGCCGTGACGGCTGTGCCGATGGTTTCGGGATAGATGGAGGCATCTTGGTTCTCGCCCGTTATGTATTGGCTGTGTGTTTGTTGGTAGTTGGCCACGAGCATGGCACTCACGTCATGCCGGTCGTTGAACGTGCGGGCGTAGTTTACGCCTACCTCGTAGAGTTGGTTGTCCACGAAGCGGTCCGTCTGTTCGATACTGACCTTGGCCGTGGGGTAAACGGTATTGGGGTCTGTTTCATATTCTCCCGTCTGTTGGTCGTAGGTGTAGAGCGTAACAGGCTTGTCATACGTTTTCTCTATGCGGTTGTTATTGTCGAAGGTGGCGCGGGCATAAGCCGATAAACCCTTCACCCACGGCAGTTCCCAGCGCAGGTTGGCGGTAATGGTGTTCATTTTGCCTGTGTCATTGATGTATCCTCCCAAACCTTCCACGTTGATGAGCGGATTGCTGCCGTCCAGACTGGCCAGATAGCCGTTCTCAAAGCGGAGCACCTCAAGCGGCGTGAAGTTGTAAGCCGCGTCGATGGTGGTGTAACTGGAGTTTTTGGCTTTAGAGCGCGAGCCTGTGATGTCAAGCGAAAGGGTGAGCCCTTTGGTGAGCGTGGCATCAAGCTTGGCCGAATAGTTGAAACGGTCGCGACCCACTCCGCTGTAAAGCCCCTTGGAGTGTGTGTAACCTCCGGAAAGGTAATATTTCACGTATTGGTTCCCTCCGTTGGCGGATACGCTGTGCGTGGTGGTATAACCCACTTTGTCCAGGTAGTCCAGCAGGTTTTCATTGCCATATTCGTTGGGGTTGGAGTGCGTACGTATCATTTCCAATTGCTCATCGGTGTAGGCCGTGTTGGCTGTTTCCGGCGTGTTTTCTACTGCACGGTTATAGAGCAGTGCATATTGATAGGCATCGAGGAAATTGGGGAGTTGTGTGGCTTGCTGGATGTTCATCTGCCCGCGGTAGTTGACCGATACTTTCTGGTTGCCTTCGGCCCGTTTCGTCTGTACGAGGATGACGCCGTTGGCTGCCCGTGCACCATAGACGGCCGCGGCTGCCGCATCTTTCAAGATGGAGATACTTTCGATATCGTCCGGATTGAGGTCGGACAGGCGCATCTCGCCGTCGTTGGTGGTGGTTCCGAAGCGGGGTACGCCGTCGATGACAAGCAGCGGGGCTTTGGTGTTGCCGCGGATGTAAAGGCTGGCTTCTTGTGCACTGCTGGGGTCGCCCGTGGACTGCATCACCTGTAGCCCGGCCACTTGCCCGTAGAGGGCTTCGTCCAGGTTGGCCGTGGGTATGGACAGCAGGTCCTCACGCTTGATGGTCTCGATGGAACCGGTGAGTGAAGCCTTTTTCTGCGTGCCATAGCCGATGACCACTATTTCGTCCAGGTTTTGCGCATCGTCCTCAAGGATGACCACGAGATTTCGTTTTCCGGGTTCCACTTTGACGGTCTGTGTCTTGTAGCCTAAGAAAGAGATGATCAACTCCGAACCCGTTTGCGGGATGGAGAAGTTTCCGTCAATGTCGGTCACAACTCCCGTCTTGTCGTCTTTCCATTTTACCTGGGCACCGATGACGGTCTCTCCGCCGCGGTCGATGACCTTTCCTTTCAACACGGGATGCGGAGTGGTGTCCTGTGCCGACGTCCCTGCAGCAGTTGCCAGGAAAACCAGGGCGAGCAACGATGCGAGTAATATTCTTTTCATGTTGTTGTGTGGTTAGTTGGTAGCGAATGTACGTTCGATAAGCAATATCTGATAGTCGTAGAAATCACGTGTGGTGCCGGTAGCCTGTGCGCGGCGTGCCTTATACAAGCGCAACACTTCGCGCAGCCGTCCGGCCATGAGGGCACCCATGCGTTCTTTGGGAAGTGTGGGCAGGCCGAAGTTGATGCGGGTAAACGAAGTTTCCTGCATGCCCGGTGCGCAACATCCGGGGAGTGGGTTTGTGGCCTTGTCCCGCAGTACGGTGTACTGCATGTCTTCTGCGGAATGAATGTTTTGGCTTCCGCCGCCAAGGTCGGACAATGAAGTCTTGGTCTTGTCGGCCAGCCCGGAGTTGTTAATCATGATGGAGATGGCTGCAGCTTGCAGGTTCTGCTCCACATCGGAGAGGCGGCCACCTGCCGGGGCTTTGAACAAGGCATCGGTCAGGTCGTCCAGATAGTCATCAAGGGCGTAGTTTTCTTGCGGGTCAACGAGGCCGCCCTCTTGTATGCGGTAGAGCGCGGCCGGGTTGATCAGCCCCGTCACCACCATCGACTGAAGTTTGTCGTTGGCATTGAGGTTGATTTCCAGTTTTCCGATAAGTCCTTTGTCCGTCAGCCAGTCGCCATAAGTGCGTGCCTGGTCAAGCAGCCACAGCATGGCCTGGTGCTGTTTGTCGCGCCTGATGTAGTGTTTCGAGGTCTCCTTGCCGTCACCCTGGCGCACCTCTTCATAGCGTATGCCGCCGATGTAAGGTATCACGTGGCGCAAGTGACGCGTATATTGATTGACGATTTCGCGGTACATGTTTTCCATCTCGTCGTAACGTTCGCCGCAGTCCATGTTCCATTCCAGCAGGTTCTGCATCAGTATTTTCAGGTTGCTGATGCCATAGTTGCCGGCCTTGATGTGGTCATCGCCCAAGTCCTCTGTCTGGTCGGTGGGATCCACGGTTCCTAGGAGTTGTTGTGCGCCGAACTCATACATCGGGTCACCGGCTTTTTCGGCTATCCATTTGTCCAGCACAGGCTTCTCCGCTTCCGGTGTAGTGGTTTCGGGAATAAGGCGGTAGCCCCAGTTGATGGCATAAATGTCGTACACGCCCAGCACCGGTGGGGTGAGTTTCACGCCCCGTTCCACATCTCCCGGCTGGGCTACGAAATTGTTGCGTGCATAGTCCATGATGCTGGGTGTGGTGCCGTATTTTTGTGTGAAGGCAGGGGAACGCAGTGAATCCACGGGAAAAGCGTAGCTGGCTCCCATGTTGTGCATCAGCCCCAGGGTGTGGCCTATCTCGTGTGCGGCGGCATAACGGATGGATTCACGCATCACATCGTCATCGAACACCTGCTTGCGCACCCGCGGATCGGCGGCTCCCGTCTGCACGAAGCGCCAGTTGTGGAGTTGCGAGATGACGTTGTGGTACCAGATGACATCGGCCGTGAGGATTTCCCCCGTGCGCGGATCCACATGGCTCGGCCCCATGGCATTGGCTGTGGCCGTGGTGGCATATTTGAAACAACTGTAGCGCATGTCATCGGGATCGAACAGGCTGTCGTTCTTGGGATAGTCTTCGGCGCGTATGGCATTTTTGAACCCTGCGGCCTCAAAGGCCGTGTTCCAGTCCTCGATGCCTTGTTTGATGGCCGTACGCCATTTTTCGGGGAAAGCCGAGTCCACGTAGAACACGATGGGTTTCTGTGGTTCCACAAGTTCTCCCGCGAAATACCCCTGGCGGTCTTCCTCGCGTGGCTGTAGCCGCCAGCGGTGGATGAAAGTGCGCAGCTTCACCCCGTCGCGAAGGGAAGAGTAGATGTTCTTGTCGCTGTAGAAGTAACCCACGCGGTTGTCTTGCAGGCGCATGGGCATGGGGTCTGCGGGCAACACGAAGAGCGAGCGGTGCATTACGAGCGAATAGGGTTGGTTCAGCGGTGAGAGACTGAACGAGAGCAGGCTTTTCACCTCTATGTTTTCCGGAAAACTTTTGGCTTCCATGATGCCCGATGCATCGGCCACGAAAGTACCCTTGAGCGCGTTGCCTCCACCCAGCAGTTTGGCCACCGGGTTGTCTGTCTTGATGGGGCTGATGCACTTTTCGTTGCCGCCGAAGAATGCGGTGACATCAATCACCACATTGTCGCCGTTGCGGGCGGCTATCTTGAATCCTTTGATGACAGGGTCGTAGAAGTTCTTTTCAAAGGATGAACGTATGGGATCGCCATCAGGCACGAGGCTGTTGCTCTGTATTTGGTGCATATATACATTGCGCTCGTCTTTGCCCAGGCGTATGAGCAGCGGTGTGGTGGCCATTTGCCCCGCCACGTATTCCTGCGTGTTGCTGGTGGCGGCCACGCGGTTGGCCAATATGTAGGTGCGGCTGAATGCTGAATCGGGTATTTCGAAGTAAAGTTTGCCTTCCTTGGCATTGTACAGGATGGTGAAGAGCCCATGCGTTATCCGGGCGTCTTTCGTCATTTTCCTGTAGTCCGCATTGACAGAATCTTTCGCAAGCATCGCGATGGCATTCTGTTTTTTCTTGTTTTTCCTTTTGGCTTCCGCCGGCGGGCAGGATAACAGGACTGCAATCAGGAAGAGGAGTATTTTTGTACTCTTTTTCATAAACGGTTCGTTTGAGGTTCGTAATGGTTCCATTTCAGAGGGTAACCGGACGGGAAAGCCGCAGGCATGGCTTGCCGGCAACTTTCCCGTCCGGTTGCGGACAATCCGGTTACATGGCGCAGACCTTGTGGGCTGCCCCGTTCGCACGGACGATGTACAGTCCCGGCTTCACGTTGAAAGCCATGCGGCTGGCGTCTGCACGTTGTGTGCCCACCTTACGTCCGCTCAGGTCGTACACTTCCATGGTGCAGCTTTCCGGCAGATTGTAGGCTTCGATGAGGCCTTTTCTGCCGCGGATGACAACATCGTCTGTTTTAGAGGCCTTGATGCCGTCGCCGCCTTTGACTTCAATGGCTGTTGTCTTGAAGGCATTGCTGCCGGTGAAGTCCGGGAAAGCCGCTGTGGCCATGGTGCAGCGGACGGGTTCGTCTTGTGCCTTTAGGAAGGTGAACATACCTCCGTCCTCTTCGTAGTCCGTTCCGGGCGTGAGCACAGTCCCGCTTTCTGTGGCCCAGGTGAACGTGGTGGCCTGCGGGCCGTCGGCCAGTCCGGTGATGTTGTCCAGTCCGGAGAGGTCGAGCGTCTCGCCCACGTTGATGCTTCCGGCGATTTGCATTTCGTTTTGCGGTGCGTATGTGAAGTACCTGGCCGTGGATGCGGGTAGCGTGGCGGGCGTGAGTTCGTTGTTGTTGCAGGTCAGCCTCGTGGTGATGTTCCCCACGTTGAGTTCGGCAATCTTGTTTCCGAGGCAGAACAGGGTGGAGAGGTTTTCGCAAGCTGTCACGTCGAGTTCCGTGAGCTGGTTGTTGTTGATGTTGAGCGTGGCCAGCGCGTTGTTGTTTGTCACGTCAATCTCCTTCAGGTTGTTGTTCAGCAGGTAGAGTGATGTCAGTGCCGTGTTGTTGGAGAGGTCTATGTCCGTGATGCTGTTGTTGTTCAGGCTCAGGTATGTGAGGGCCTTGTTTTGCGTCAGGTCGATGTTTTGGAGCAGCATGTCCGTGGCCGTCAGTTCTGTGAGTGCGGTGTTTGCCCTGACGTCAAGCGTCGTGATGGGATTGTTGCTGCACGTGAGGTCAGTGAGCAGTGTGTTGGCCGACAGGTCAAGCTCTGAGATGCTGTTGGTGTTGCAGACGAGTTCGTCCAGCAGTGGTGCTCCGCTGACATCGAGTGCGGTGATCTTTGCTCCGCTGACGGTGGAACTGCAGTAGAAGAGCGTGATGCCCTCCCCGTAGATTTTGATTTCGCCGTTGCCCACAGGCGTGCCATAGACTTCCAGATAGGTCCATCCGTCTTCGTTGACGGGAATCTCCTCTGTTTCCACGAGTGTGCCGTCTCCCCAGTCGATCCGGAGGGTGTGTGCCGTGTCGGCCACGGCAAAGGTGAATTCCCGTGTGTTGCCGTCCACTTCGGCCGTCAGGGTGATGGCCGGGGAGGTTTGTGCTTTGGCCGCGAGGCCAAGCAAAGCGAATAAAAATAGGTGTAGATACTTTCTCATACTCGATATTTTTTTAATTAACAGTTATGTTTTTAGCCTTTGTTTGTCCGTTTTTATTGCATTTGTTTGCGGTTGTTCTCTTAATAAGAGAGCAACTA
>CAZGSE010000021.1:0-10109 GCA_964528135.1 uncultured Paraprevotella sp.
AAAGATTTTTCAAGAATATTTCGTAATGTTGCACTTGCTGGTTGACTCTGCCGCCAGGTGTTCCCATGCCATATTCTACGTCTTTTTTTAGATTATCTCGCTGTTTCTGCGTAAATTTGCAGAAACCCACAATCCACCCGAACTGTCATGGCCGTGTTGAAAAAATGTTTGCCGTTCATCGTCTTCTTTTTATGGGCGGTGTCTGCCGTGCATGCAGAGGACGGGACGTGCGCGGCGGAACCACTGCCTTTCGCCGCCGACCTGCCATCGCAGGAGATTACCTCCCTCCACCAAGACCGCGAAAGACTGGTTTGGATTGGAACCACCTGCGGCGTGGCGCGTTATGACGGCAATGAAACCACGGTATTCCTGGCCGGACATGACTATCCGGACCGGCTGACAGACAACTACATCATCTCCATTGCCGACACGGAACACTATGTGTTCATCGGTACGCACGGCGGACTGGACGTGTTCGACAAACAGACCTGGCAACTGGCTCCCGCCCGCATTCCCGCATTCGCACAAACCGAAATCAGACATCTTTATACCGACAGCCGGCAATGCCTGTGGGTGAGCACGGGCAAAGCCGTGTACCGCTGTGATGAACGGTTGGACAGTATCCGCCGCCATGACCTGCAGGAAAGCGTCACAGCCGTTTACGAGGACCGCAACGGCCAACTGTGGGTCATGACCTGGGGAGCCGGACTGTTCTGCTACGACCGTGAGCGGGACAGCCTCATCGCTTTCCCGCCCCTGGGGCAGTCCGACATCCCTTTCACCATGTTCCAAGACCGCGAGGGGCGCCATTGGATAGGCACTTGGGGCGACGGGCTGTTCCGTTTTTACCCGGAACGGGAGGACAGCCTTGTCTATGAGCGGCAGGACGTGGCGGGAAGCGTATTCTTCGACATCACGCAGGACGAACACTACGGTTTCCTGTGGGTGCTGTCTTACGATTCCCTGCACATCCTGCGCCCCACGCCCGAAGGGCAATTACTCCCCGCCGCCCCTCCTGCCACCATCGACCCCAGCCGCATGTATTCCAAAATCCTGAAAGACCAAGACGGCGACCTGTGGCTGGGAGCATACGATGCCGGCTACCGCCTGACGTTCAACCGCCGTGCCACGCAAGGCTACACGCTGCCTTTCATCAAAGAGCATACGGGATTCGACACCAACCTCAACTGCATGCGCGAGGACAACGGGGGCGTCCTGTGGTTCGACCAGGAACGTTGCGGCATCGGTCTCTGCAACCTGGCGGAGGGGACCTACGCCCTGCATCCCTACGACAACGCGCGCGACACGGAGGTGAGCTTCATCGTACCGGCCCGTGGAGAGAACGCCATGTGGGTGTCATCCAAATTCGTCCCCACGGTGTTCCGTGCCGAACGGGAGGGCATGCACATCCGTTTCACCGACTCGCTGACGCTGGCCGATGACAACGGCCCTGCCGGACACATCACCGGCCTGCTCGAAGACAAGGCCGGCAACCTGTGGGTGACAGCCGGGAGCGGAGTGTTCGTCCGCGACCCGTGGCACCGTCCCGTAACGCTACCTGCCGGACACCGGTTCAGGAACGTCCGCCGCATGGCCGAAGACCCGCAAGGCGACATCTGGCTGGCAGGCAATGACGGGCAGTTCTACCGCATCGCCCCGTCGGAGGGGAGCATCACGGTCAGGGCGCACTACAAGGTAAACGGCGTGTTCACGAGCCGCAACCGCATCAGCAGCCTGTGCTGCGATGATACGGGCGGGCTGTGGATGGCCACGACACTGGGCAACATCTACCGTTTCGACACGGAACGGCGGAAACTGTATGACTGCACACGGGCCTGCCTGCCCGACATGGCACCGGTGCTCAACCTGCTTGTCCGGGAGAACGACCTGTGGATTGTCACGCCGGGAGCAGTCGTCCGCTACGGCCTGCACGACCGCTCACGCCTGCCCTACACCACGGGGAACAAACACATACCCGTGCATACCTTCCGCAACAGCGCAGCCTGTTTCGGCCGGGACGGCCGGCTGTATGCCGGAGGCCACGGCGGCATCGTGGCCATCGGGAAAGAACCGGCCGATGGCACCACACCGCCCGCCCGGAACACGTTCCTCACCAACGTCCGCACCGATGGCACCAGTCTGCTGGGCAACGCCGCCGGCCACAGTGCGTTCCACAACGACAGCATCACCCTCGCGCCGGACGTGTCACGCCTCGAACTGTCGTTCGCCTTCCCGCCGGGTCCCGATGTGGAAAACCTGCACCTGGCCTACCGGCTCGAAGGACTGGACGAGCGGGCCGCCATATTGCCCCGCGGCAACTTCACCGTGCTCTACAACCATCTCCCCAAGGGCGACTACATCTTGCACGTGTGGACCACGGACGATGCGGGACATCCCCTGTGTTCCCCCCTAAGTTACCCCATCCGGAAGCGGGCGGCATGGTATGAAAGCCCCACGGCCTTCATCGCCTATGCCGTCATGTTCCTCCTCCTGCTCTGGCAGGCCGGACGTTCCTACGCCGCACGCATCCGGCGGAAAAACGCGCGGCTGCTGCGCGAAGAACTGACGCGGACCAAGATGGAATACTTCACCAGCATGTCGCACGAGCTGCTGACGCCACTCACCATCCTGTCCTGCCTGGCCGATGAAATCGGGCAAAAAGGCACGGAAAAGGCAGAAGTGGCCCAGTCCCTGCGCGACAACACGGAACGGTTGAAACGACTGGTACGGCAGGTGCTGGACTTCCGGAAGATAGAACACCGGAGCCTGCCGTTGCAGGTGCGCTACGGCGACGCGGCCTCTTTCGTCCGCCACATAGGGCAGACCGGTTTCGCCCTCCTGTCGCAGAAAAAGGACCTCGCTTTCCATTTGGACATCATGCCCCACGAAATCTACGGTTTCTTCGACCCCGACAAACTGGAAGAAATCCTGTTCAACCTGCTGTCCAACGCCATCAAGTACACCCCTCCGCACCGTTCCGCAGGCATACGGATGCGCACGGAAGAAGGCACGGAGGGCAAACTGCTGCACATCGAGGTGTGGGACGAGGGCATAGGCATAGCCCCCGAAGAGCAACCCAAGGTGTTCAACCGCTTCTACCGCCACCCGCAGGCACGCAGCGGGGAGTCGAACGGCATAGGGCTGGCACTGGCCCGCGAACTGGCCGCGCTGCACCACGGGCAAATCGCGCTGGAGAGCAGTCCCGGACAGGGCAGCCGCTTCACCGTGACCCTGCCGCTGGACGAAGAGGCATACGATGAAAAAGAGAAAGCCGGCACAACGGCCGGAGCCACGCCGGAACCCGCCGGAGCGGCAGAAAACACAAAAGCGGACGCAACGCTCCTCATCGTGGACGACAATCCGGAAATCACGGCCGCCGTGGGGCGCCTGCTCGGCGGGCGCTACCGTGTCCTGGCCGCCCACAGTGCCGCACAAGCCGCCCCCATGCTGCAGGAACAGGACATTGACCTGATGGTGTGCGACCTGCACATGCCGGGCATGAACGGGCTGGACTTCTGCAAGGCCGTGAAGGGCGAACTGGCCACCAGCCACATCCCCGTCATCGTGCTCACGGCACAGAATTCCGACAAGGTCCGCGCAGCCTGCTACGAGGCCGGCGCGGATGCCTACATCGCCAAACCGTTCGAGGCCAAGGTGCTCACCGCACGCATCGACAACCTGCTGCACCTGTACCGCCAGCACCGCAGGCAGTTCCGCTGCGGCACGGAAACCGACACGGCCGCACTGCCCTACCGGGACAGCGACAAGGCTTTCCTGGACAGCATGGTAAAAGCCGTGGAGGCCCACCTGCAGGACAGCGGCTTCAGGCTCGACTCGCTGGCCGCCGAACTGTGCCTGTCCAAATCAACCATGAACCGCAAAATCAAGTCGATGACCGGCCTGACGCCCATGGATTTCGTGCGGAACATTCGCCTCCGGACGGCCTGCCGCCTGTTACGGCACAGGGGGACGAACGTGTCCGATGCGGCTTATGCCGTGGGGTTCAGCGACCCCAAGTATTTTGCCCGATGCTTCAAGGAGGTGTATGGCATCACACCATCGCAATACCAACAGCAACCTGCGGAATACACGCCCCATAACGGGGTTTGACAAAAGAATCCACCCTTTTGCCAAAATATTCCCCTCCGCTTTCTCGCAAATCCGATAGTTTTGCCCATCAGAAACATCATCATTTATGAAAGACAAAACCATGGTACGAAAGAAAAAACATCCGGCTCCGGCCTTTTGGGCGCGCACGGCACTGCTGTGCGGCCTGGGGCTGCTGGGCCTGCTTCGCGCAACGGCCACTGAAGTGGAACGGCTGCGCACCGAAGCCGTGAAAAACCCCGTAGGCATCGATGTGGAGAATCCCCTGTTCAGCTGGACAACGGAGGCCGGCAACGAACGTGGCGTGATGCAGACCGCCTACGAAATCAATGTGTTCACCGATGCCGGACACACCGAACAGGTGTGGACCTCCGGACGGGTCGAATCCGACAGGCAAACCGACATCGCCTACGGCGGACAGCTGCAGCCCTCCACGCGCTACTACTGGAGCGTGACCGTATGGGACAACAAAGGCAACGAGGCCACCTCGGCCGAAGAGGCCTATTTTGAAACCGGGCTGCTGGGTACGGGCTGGGAAGGCGCACGGTGGATCAAGGGCACCGACACGCCGCTGGCCGGCAATGACACCGACACCATCACCCACTATGCCGTGGAGGCGGACTTCGAGATAGAGAACGTTTCGGCCGGCATCATCTTTGCCGCCAACGCGGAACACAGCCATTACTACATGTGGCAGGTGAACCTCGAAGAGGGTTATCCGCGCTTCCGCCCGCACATCTGGCGCGGAACCGACCTGAGCAATGCCGCCTGCCTGGCGGAAATAGACCTGCGCCCGCTCATCGAAGTGCAACTGAACCAAACCTACCGCCTCCGCATCGAGGTGGACGGCGACGTGGCGCATACCTACATCGACGGCATCCTGGTGGACACCCGCACCAACCCCGACGGGGGCAACTACGGCTATGGGGATATTGGAATCCGCCAGGACCGCGCCCAGAACAACTACAACGAAACGGAGCGGGCCTACTTTGACAACCTGACCGTGACCAACCTGACCGGCGACACGCCGGAAATCCTCATCAGCGAGGACTTCTCGGACGGCGACAACCCGTTCACGGCCGGAGAAATCCGCGACGGCCGGCTGTTCGTGGAGGCCTCCTACGCCTGGTATGACGAGGAGGCAAACGCCAACTATGACCTGGAGCTAGACTTCCTGATCAGCCGCGAAAACGCCGGCATCATCTTCTCCGGCTACGACACGGACAACTTCCACATGTGGAGCATCAACGTCAGGGACAGTGACACGCCGTTCCTGCGCCGCCACGTGAAAACGGGCGGCAGCTACACGTCGTCGGACACGGGACTGGGCACATTCTTCACCAAGGCCGGGCTGACCGGTTCGCTCCACTACCTGAAAATATCCGTGCGGGGCACAACCGTGGACACGTACATCGACGGCCAAGCAGTGGACTCCTATACCGACACGTCCGGACGCCTGCGGAACGGCCTTGTCGGCTTCCGCGCCTACCATGACACGACAATGGACGAGGAAGCATACTATGACAACGTGACCGTGACGACATTCAGCAGCGGAGCCGACGATGCGGAAAGCACCGTGACGTTCTCGGAAGACTTCGAAGGAGCCGGACAGGCCTTCAGCGACGGCACGGTGGTGGTGAAGGAGGGCAGCAAAATGCTGTGCGTGCGCTCCACCTATGAGGAGACCTGCGTCCTGCAAACCGGCACGGAGAACGGCATCCCCCTGTTCCGCAAGGCATTCAGCACACGGGGCGCGGTGAAATCGGCCAAAATCTACGCATCCGCCCTGGGGGTGTTCGACCTGTTCGTGAACGGGCAGCGCGTGGGACGCACGGAAACAGACGGTACCACGACATACGATGAACTGAAACCGGGCTGGACGGACTACCGCAAGGAAATCAACTACATGGTCTATGACGTGACCGCACTGGTGCGCGAAGGCGACAATGCCATGGGCGCACAGGTGAGCAACGGCTGGTGGGGTGGCCCCATCGCCCACGGCGTTTACGGCTCTCCCTCGCTCGGCTTCATCGCCCGGCTGCGGATAGAGTATGAAGACGGCAGCATAGAGAATGTGGTGACGGACACGGACTGGAGCTGTGGCTACTGCGGCCCCGTGCTGGCCGGCGACATCTATGACGGCGAGACGTATGACGCACGGCGCGAATGCGACTGGTCGGCACCGGAATACGATGATTCGCAGTGGTATGCCACGGCGGAAAACACCGATTTCAACGGCGAAATCACCGCTTTCCGCGGACAGACCGTGAAAGTGCGCGACTTCCTGTGCCGCACACCGCAGTCCATCACCGTGTATGAAGGCACCACGGCAACAGGCACCACCTACGGGGCGGTCAACGTGACCCGCACCCTTGCGGGAACGGCAAGCCTCACGCTGAAGGCCGGAGAAACCGCCATCGTTGACCTGGGCCAGAACATGGTGGGCTGGGTGTGCTTCACCGCCAACGGGCAGCCCGGCACCCGCCTGCGTTTCAAGTTCGGGGAGATGCTCAATGACAACGGGGCGGCCGACCGCGCCAACGACGGCCCCGGCGGAAGCCTCTACACTTATAACCTGCGCACGGCGGAAGCCACCCTGCACTATACGCTGAAGGGCACGCCGGAAGGGGAAACCTTCCGCCCCTCCACCACCTTCTTCGGGTTCCGCTACTGTGAAATCACCACCACCTCAGACGTTGAGATCAGCCAAATCACCGGGGAGGTCGTCGGTTCCGACATCGAAGAAACAGGTACATTTGAAACCAGCCATCCCGATGTGAACCAGCTGTACAGCAACATCCAATGGGGACAGCGCGGCAACTTCCTGAGCGTGCCCACAGACTGCCCGCAGCGCGATGAACGCCTCGGCTGGACGGCCGACACACAGATTTTCTCACGTGCCGCCAGCTATAACGCCGACACGCGCGCATTCTATAACAAATGGCTGAACGACCTGCGCCAAAGCCAGAACGAAAACGGGGCTTATCCCGACATCGCCCCCTTCTGCAATTTCTGGGGCTACGGCAACGCCGTATGGGCAGACGCCGGGGTCATCGTGCCGTGGACCGTCTATCTGATGTTCGGCGACACACAGGCATTAAGCGAAAACTACGAAGCCATGACCCGCTACATGGACTGGCTCGCCGCACAAAGCGGCGGAGGCTACGCTTACAACGGGGCCGGGACGGGGATGGGCGACTGGCTGTCTTATGAAACGACGGACGCCCGCTATGTCAGCGTGTGCTACTACGCCTACGTGGCCCAACTGATGAGCAAGATTGCCGGCGTGTTAAGCGAATCGCAGACGGACAGCTACCATACCGACTCGCTGAACTACGCCGTCCTATACGACAACATCAAAGCCGAGTTCCAAAGCCGCTACCTGGACGGCAACGGCCTGCCCACCGTCTCCACACAAGCCTCCTACCTGATGGCACTGAAGTTCGGGCTGCTGCCTGAATCGTCCATCGAACAGGCCCGCAATGTGCTGCGCGAAAAAATCGTAAGCAACGGCTACAAACTGAGCACGGGCTTTCCCGGCACCAGCATATTGAACCTGACGTTGAGCGAGCAGGGCATGGACGACCTGGCCTACGACCTGCTCCTGCAACGTGAGAACCCCTCGTGGCTCTACAGTGTGGACCAGGGGGCCACGACCATCTGGGAACGCTGGGACTCCTACACCATAGAGGGCGGATTCAACAAACATGAATGGATCATGAATTCCTTCAACCACTATGCCTACGGTGTCGTGTCGGAATGGATGTTCCGCCGCGTGGGCGGCATCGAAGCCGACGAGACCCGCCCCGGTTTCAAGCACTTCATCCTGCAACCCACACCGGACAACCGGACAGAATTCCCCTCCGGACAGGAACGCATCACCGGCGTAAAGGCCAGCCACCGGAGCAGCTACGGCCTCATCCGCAGCGAATGGCAACGCAGCGACAACGGGCGCATCACCTACACGGCCGCCGTGCCGACCAACAGCACGGCCACCCTCTACCTGCCCCTTGCGGACGAGAACGATGAAATAACCGAAAGCGGCCTGCCGCTGGAGGAAGCCGAGGGCGTCACGTTCACCGGCATGGAGAACGGGAAAGCCGTCATCGAACTGCAACCGGGCATCTATGAGTTCAACACCAGAGAAGGCGTCCCCGACCGTGTGGAAGCCCTGCAGGACACACACCTGCGCGTCCACCCCAACCCGTTTCACAACGTGTTGCGCCTTTCCGGTGCCGAAAACATCTTGTACGCCAGCGTGACGGCCAGCAATGGCCAGATCATACACTGCCAGGACAACGGTGCCGACATCAACACATCCTCCTGGCCTCCCGGAGTGTACATCGTCAACGCAACCACTCCCGACCGCCGTTACAGTGAAAAGGTGATGAAAAAATAACCATGCCCCCTGCGGCTTGCGGAACTCCCGCAAACGGAGGGCATCCTTACGCCAAACCGACTTTCTCCTTGCGCAAGGATGTCCTCCGTTTTGCGCAAAGATTTGAGCATTCTCCTTGGCAGGCACAGGGTTCGGCTGTGTTAACCGCTTACTACCCTCCCGTTGGTCAATTAAAATGGCAATCCGTAATCGTCCGGTAAATCCTCACAAACAACCTGCCGGGATGGTAGAATATAACTCATGTCTTTGATTTTCCTGCAATACGCCGTTCGCAACCCATTATCATTGATTTCCTCCCTACGCGCTTTGCTGAGGGCTAAGAAGTCGCTATCTTGTTCAATACCCAAAAAACGCCTTCCTCATTCATAATTATAACAATGAAGTTTGGTCTTGCATTTTCTTGCCCAAATCACGAACCCTGTGCTGTATGTAAAGAAACGGCAAGAGATATTGGCGGAGGACCACTCTGAATGCAATTTTGATGATGTAAGGATATTAGATGTTTCTTTGAATACGTTTTAGAGTCTGGAAAATATGTTCATCCGGACATCCACTTTCTTCCCAATGCTTTTTTTCACTTTCCCATAAAAACCGGATTACAGATTTTATATCTTCTAATATCTCAGGCTTTATTATAGCATAACACCTAAACCTCATTTCTGAGAAACCATTTTCTTTTATCCACTTACTGTATTTATAGAGATTGGCCAAAGCTTCTTCTCTCGTATTTCCGCATTCAATACCTAAGACCTGCAAACTATCAAGCTCTTCGTCCGTGGGAGATATGGTATAGCCTTCGTCTGTATAAAAAATGTAAGTACTCATATTTTAAAGTATAAAGTCAAATGATTGTTTTTCCAATTCCATCTCATATTGTTTGATTAGAGAGTCATAACTTAAAAAAGAAACACGTTTATTCAAACGCAATTCATCAAAAGCATGAAAACGCATTTTGGTTTCAAATTCAAGTTTGCGTTTTATATCAGCGACAATAGTCATCCGTACATAAAAATCTTGCAAGTCATTAAATTTAAGCAAGGAGTTTTGAATATCCGTTGAATGTTCTATTTCAAAAAATGAATGAGGCATATTACGTTCGTTGAACCATATTGTGTCTATGGTAGAGCTGCGTTTTATCAATTGAGGATAAGAATAAGGTGGTTGTTCGTCAAGAGTAGAAAGTTCTTGCAGTTTCTGTCCATTATAAAATTTCTTGTTTTTGTCTTGTGACGGTATAAAAGTCTGCATGTTATGATAATTTCCTATTATCAACAAAATACCTTGATAATAAGAATGATTAAAAACTTTAATAATATCAGAATCTTTATTCTTTTCCGTCTCTGCAAGAATGCCTCTACCTTCTAGTTGTTTCCTATATTTTTCAAGACCATACAATCCAGGCTTTATCTTATAAATGCCTTTGGTTTGCTGTACAATACGACGAATGCTTGCAAATGGTGTTTTCGTTTTCCATTCACATTCTTTTATTTTAAACACCTCTTTATTCAATTCGCCTAAAGTAGCAACTCCACCTAATTTATCCAAAGTTTCTATGACTGCTTCATATTGCTTCATGGTTACACTATTTTAATGGTACGCAAAT
>CAZGSE010000021.1:10209-47864 GCA_964528135.1 uncultured Paraprevotella sp.
TTCTATGACTGCTTCATATTGCTTCATGGTTACACTATTTTAATGGTACGCAAATGTCAGCTGGAAGCAGAGCTTCAAGTTGTCCGACGAACTGGCTTTTTCCACCAACCCATTTGATGAAAGGTTTCGCTTTTGTCATTGTCTATAATAATTAGAATACAAAAGTACAAAAACACAACTCAATCATCACTTAAAATTTGGAGAAAATAGAAAATAAGGCGTTGTTTTCTGTAATCATGAGAAGGCGTTGTCCGACAGGAATACGCTGCCCTGTTTGTTTCTTGCTTTTTTCAGAAAAATAAATTCTCCCGCAACCTTGCATAAATCCCGGAGATTAACTTTCTTTGCAAGACTAACAAAAACGTTCTCAATATATGGAAAGCAAAAGATTACACCTAATTTCAATGTTTCTTGCGGGCTGGACCATCCTACCCGCTACAGCACAGACATACAGTTCGAGCAGCAACCTGACTGCCCAATCCGTGACCGACTGCATCGTGCCTTTCCGGCTTTCCGAAACCGGACTCGTGCGCGAAGTGGAATGGGGAGCCGACGAGGCTTGGATACACGAACAGAACCTGCGGCGCTGCGTCCTCTTCATGGGGGAGGACAACGTGAAAGTGGTGCGGGTGTCGTTCCAGCCCACGCTCCAGCTGGTGGACGACGACTTGCAACAGGAACAAAAAGACGACCTGACGGAACGGCTCCGCCTGCTGGGCTTTTGCAGTTCGGACGTGAAACTGATGATGAACTGCGACCATCCGTCGGTGGACACTTGGTACCAACAGGATGCCGAAAGGTGGGCACAACTCATCGACGTCACGGCGCGCTACTTCCAGGAAGCGGGATATGAAATCATATCGGTGGCCCCGTTTAACGAACCGGACTACGGATGGGACCAGTGGGTGCCGGGCAGCCAGGACGGCAACAGTGCATTGCGGCAGGAAGGGTTCGCCCTCGTGGCGGCAGAACTGCGCAAGAACAGCCGCTTTGACAGCACCCGCATCTGCGGCGCCAACACGCTGAACTGCGACGAGGCCTTGTCCTGGTATAACACCTTGGGCGATGTGCTGGACGAGGGGAACACCCACCAGCTGGCCGGCACGTTCGACAACTTTGCAGCCTTCTTCACTGCCGTGCGCAACGACGGCAAGCATGCCACGGACGATGAAATGCACAATGTGATGGAAGCCATGGTGGGACTGGAATATGGATTGCAGACGGGCATCTGGTGGGGACCGGCCGAGTACGCCCGCGGCGAATTCTGCAAGGCCAGCCACGGCGAGCGGCTGGCTTATGCCGAGCACCGGGACAACTGGACAGCCGCCTCCGTCTATCGCGCCCCTGACGGGAAAGTGCAAGCCTTCGGCGGTGCATCCGAACGGCAGGCTGCCACCACCACCTACCGCTTCCTGTCGAAAGACCGCGACGTGTTCTTCGACGGGCAGGGGCCGCAACGCGAATACGTGATGGAAATGCCGGGCGGAACAGGCTACCAGGTGGACCAGCCCAACGCCGAACGGGTGGTGAACATCACATGGGGCGATGACGTGCAGCCCGTCATCGACGGCACTTACGAACTGGTGAACAAATCCAACAACCGATTGCTAAACGTGACGAACGGCGAGTTGCAGGTCAGCTCCTACACCAGCGGAAACCAAGGCCTACGGTGGCGCGTGAATCCCTTAGACTCCAGAAGCGGCGGCGACTTCAGCTACTACTCCATCCTGTCAGTCAGCACGGGACAGACAGTGGACGTGCTGGACTGGTCATTGGAAGACGGTGCTTCCGTCATCGCCTACACCAACAGCAGCAGCGCCAACCAGCAATGGTATCTGGAATATGCCGGCGACAACTGGTTCCGCATCCGCAACCGCCACAGTTCGCTGTGCCTGCAGGCATCGTCAAGCGAAGTGACGCAAGGCACGCCTGACGACAGTGACAACCAACTCTGGCGGCTGCTTCCCGTCGGGACCAGGCCGCGAATCCGGGACATCGATGCCCCAACCGGCCTGCAGGCCGAGGCACGGGCTTCCTCCATAATGCTGACATGGAACCAGAGCGACGCCACGAACCCCACCTTCACCATCCTGAGAGCCGAACAGGCCGACGGCGACTATGAAATCATCGCACGCGACATCGCCGATACGGTTTTTGTGGACAACAAGGCCGCGGACGGCATCACCTACTATTATATAGTCAAGACCGTGGACCAGTGTCTGAACACATCGGCGGCTTCCGACACTGTTTCTGTCTCGACCAGCGGTTCGAACGACCTGCTGGCCCGCTATGAATTCGAGGAGAACACCAACGACAGTACGTGCAACCTCAACCACGGGGCAACGCCGTCCGAACCGTCCTATGTCACCGGACAGTCGGGCGAATACGCCCTCGACTTGGACGGAAGTAGCACGTTCGTACAACTGCCCACCGCCATAGCCGACCGCCGGCAGCTGAGCGTGACGGCCTGGGTGTATTGGAACGGAGGCTACAACTGGCAGCGCATCTTCGACTTCGGCAACGGCGAGGATGAATACCTGTTCCTCACGGCACGCAACGACAACAACCAGATGCGCTTCGCCATCAAGAACGGTGGCGATGAACAGCAACTGGATGCCGAAGTCCTGCCGCGCAGGGAATGGGTACACGTGGCCCTCACGATGGACGACCAGGCAGTGTGCCTCTACCAGAACGGGGAACTTGCAGCCACATCGACCGACATCACCCTGCGCCCGGCAGACTTCTCACCCCTGTTGAACTACCTCGGCCGCAGCCAGTACTCCAGCGACCCGCTGTTCAACGGCTGTATGGACGATGTGCGCATCTACAACTATGCCTTGAGTGCAGAGGAGGTCAAGGACGTCATGGACAACACCACAGAGGTCATCGCGACCACCACGCGGAACCACGGCAGCGGACTGGAAATAGGCCCGCTCCCAGCCGACCGCTATCTGGAAGTGACCTACAACGCCGACGGCGAACCGTGCCGCCTGCAACTGGCCATCTACGACCTGCAGGGCACATTGCTCCAGACAGTAACCGGACAGACCGGTACCACCGTCAGCATCGACACTTCCGGCCTGGCCAACGGCGTATATGTGCTTAAAGCCGCGCAGGGCAGCGAAAGCACCGGCCGGAAATTCATCGTGCGGCATCCGTAGGCGGAAATCGGTCGAGGCCAACCAGCCGGAAAGAAGTAAAAAGAGGTTTGCAGGGAGCGTTTCCTCCGTTCTCTGCAAACCTCTTTTCATGTTCCCGGCGAAACAACGACAGAACCGCGTTTTGCCGCGGGAAGACGGGCAACATTTCGTTTTTTATCGTATCTTTGCCGGACGCAAGTATGTTCTGCCTTAACCAGTTAATACACATATAACCGAGTATGAGAAAGAAAGAAGAAAAAAATGCCATTATCGAAATATGTCCGGTACGGAACGTAATAGCCCGCTTCGGCAACAAGTGGGCTCTATTGGTGATTCTCATTTTAAGCGAAAACAAGGTTTTACGTTTCAACGAACTGAGCAAGCTGATACCGGACGTGTCCTCCCGTGTGCTTTCCGGCACGCTCCGGACGCTGGAAGCAGACGGTTTGGTGGAGAGGAAAGTCTATCCGGTGGTTCCTCCCAAAGTGGAGTACAAACTGACGGAGACAGGCGGTTCGTTGGTTCCGTTCATTGTACAGTTGACGGAATGGGCGCAGAAACACATGAAATCCATCATCATACACCGCAAAGAATTTGAAGACACGGAAACATAAGGATCCCATTCTTCACACACCTGCAGTGCCACAGGCAGGTGCGGTGCCGACAATAGCCTGATGCTTGTTACATCCTGATTATGCGCCCTTCTTTCCGGGGCTTAGCTTTTATTTCATCCATCGGGACTTTCGGATAGCCAAGCAACACATGGAGGACTGCATAGTAGTCGGTCCGCACGCCCCACCGCCGAAGTGTCTCATGGCCAAACGGGTCGTCGAACGAATCCCATGCCGACCCAATGTAGCATGAGCCTATGCCCAACGAGGTGGCTGCCAGCAACATGTTTTCAGCTGCCACGCAGGCATCACTTTCCGCATAAAGGAACTTCTTGGGAGCAAAAAGCGTTATCACCGTCGGAGCGTCATAAAAAGCATTCATGATAGAAGCGTCATCGGCAATACTCGGCTGCTCTTTTGACACGTAAACATCGGCAGTGGACATCCTGCCGTGGAAATGGGCTTTCTTGATGCGTCCCAATCTTTCGTTAGTCTCCTTGTCCTGCGACACTACGAAAACCACTCCCTGACGACTGCCGGCACTGGGAGCATGCAATCCGGCTTGCAAGATGGTGTCGAGTTCTTCTTCGCTGATTTGCTCTTGCCGGAATTGGCGGATACTGCGCCGCTTCAGCATATTTTCTGTCACTGCATTCTGTATCATCTTATTTTGACTTTAGATTTGTTTCCAGCATTGCGGGTCGGGCGCATACATATTGCCATGATAACCGTATGCCACAGCCGGACACCCGCGGCAGAAGCGCAACAACTCGCATCTGCCGCATTTTTCAAAATTCTCATATTGTCGGTAACGGTCCATCTTCTCCCCTATGAAAAGGTCGTAGAGGTCGTCCTCCAGTGCATTGCCGACCTTGCTCTCCATGCGCCGGCAAGCATATACCGCACCGTCCGACAGGATGGTGAGATGGCAGTTCCCACAGTTACAACCATCATACACGGTTTCATCATCAGGATAATCAGCCGGATTGAACAAACCGTTTTCATACTTGAACAAAGTCCAAAGGTGGTCTTTTAGATTGAACCAGGTCCTCCCGCCTTTGTATCGTTCAAACTTTTCCCAACATTTTTCCAACATCCACCTGTATTCTTCAGGCGAACAGCAAGTGCCTTTGCTGTCCGCATCGGGACAATAGCGGGCAAAGGCAAACACATCGGCTTTATGTTCCACCACGGTATCAATCAGTGCCGGTATTTCCCGGAAGTTCCACTTGGAAACCGTTGCCATGACAGCCACTGTAATGCCTGCCCGTTGCAGGACGGGAATTGCCTCAAGCGTTTCCTTGAAAGACCCCGGACGGCGTATATGGTCGTGCGTAGCTGCCAGGCCGTCTAATGAAAGTTGGTATTTACGGCATCCGCATGCAGCCAACCGCTTGCAGACATCATCGTTTAAATGGAACGGGTTGCCCAAAATGGCAAACGGTATTTTCCCCACCTTCAACTTCTCCGCCAGGTTCCAAAACTGCGGATGCAAAATAGGGTCACCGCCCGTTATATAAAGATACGGCAAACGCTTAGCCTTCTGCCCGAAATTCCTGATATTGGAGAGAACCTTATCCATATCCTCCCCCGCCGTCTGCCTGAATTTGGCATGGCTGCCAAGCGCATATATGTAGCAGTGCTTACAACGCTGGTCGCAGGCTTCGGTGATATGCCATTGAAACGCAAAGCATTCCATATAATCCGATACATTCAGATTCATATTCAGGCTATCGAATGTCATTGCATGCCACCGGCACCACAGGCACTACCACAAGCCGTCGGTTTTTCTTCCTCTTTTTCCCCTGCCCCACATGCGCTACCGCAAGCAGCTGGTTTTTCTTCGGGTTTTTCACTCGCTCCGCAGGCACTACCACAAGAGGCCGGAGCATTCAACTGTTTGAAAAAACGATTCTTCAGCATAATCTTTAGCGTTTAAAAGTGATACAATCAGACTTTCCAGTCGTTATTCCAAGTGTAAAATTAGTGTTTTATTATATGACGGCCAATCAGTTGTATTCACATCAGATGGTAACCTTTTTCTCGCTTTCACTGATTACCAAACCATTTGTGCAAACAAAAAAAATGTTAAGATTGCACAAGCCCGGCATAATCCAGGCTCCGGTCGGATGACTGTCCCCCGACAGGATGCCTAAATAATCAGGGAAAAACTTTGCCATTACCTTTCTTCTTCGTATTTTTTTTATCGTTGCCGTACAATAAAAAGGATTCCGGAAAGTTTCTAATAATGTATCCGCACGTCGTGGGACGCGATGAAAAGAAAATACATTATATGGCTCTTGGTGATAATGGGTCTGATGCCGGTGAGGCTGAAAGCCCAGTACGACCCCTCTTTTGTCAACTATTGGGCCATGACGCCTTTTTATAACCCTGCTGCCACGGGGCAGGAACCGATGTTGAATTTCCAAGGTGCCTACAGCATGCAGATGACCGGTTTCGAAAATGCCCCGGCTGTGATGTATGCCTATGTTGATATGCCCTTGTTTTTCATCAATGCGCGCCACGGGGCCGGAGTCGGTTTCATGAACGACCAGATTGGCCTGTTCAAACACCAGAAGTTTTACCTGCAGTACGCCTACCACCAGCCGTTGTGGGGCGGGAAGTTGAGTGGGGGTATCCATTTGTCCATGCTTAGTGAAACCTTTGATGGGAGCGGTCTGGATTTAGAAGAGTCGGGCGACCCCGCTTTTCCTACTTCTGAAGCAAGCGGGGCAACGTTCGACCTGAATTTCGGCCTGCAATATGCCGGCAAATCGTGGTATGCGGGGTTTGCCATGATGCACTGCACTTCTCCTACGGTCAGTTTGGGAGACGAAAAAGTAAACGAATTCAGCATTTCGCCCTCTTTTTATTTGACGGGCGGGTACAATATTCGGCTAAAAAGCCCGTTATATACCATACATACTTCAGCTATGTTACGCTCCGATGCAGTGGGTTTCCGGGCTGATGTGACAGGGCGTCTGGCCTATCATGGAAGCAAACATGAACTTTATGGCGGCTTGTCGTGCAGTCCGACAAATTCGGTGAGTTTCCTTTTCGGACTGGAGTTCCACAGCATTAATTTAGGCTATGCCTATGAGATGTACACATCGGGCATTGGGGCACTGAACGGAAGCCATGAACTCATTATCAGCTATAAAACGGAGCTGGATCTGTTCAAAAAAGGAAAGAATAAACATAAAAGTGTAAGAATATTATAATGAAGATGAAGTCTTTTTGGATGATACTGGGAGGCTTGGCCACTCTGGCCTTTGGTTCTTGCCTGGGGCCTCGTTCGGCCTCTTCCGCCGCCACGGGGGGAGAGGTCACCGGTGTCGGTGGTATGGCATATAGCGAGCCTACCCCTTACGGAATGGTATTCGTGAAGAAAGGTTCTTTGAAAGTGGGTACGGAGGAGACGGATTCATTGTGGGGTACAACCATACCCACAAGGGAAATTTCTGTGGACGGTTTCTGGATGGATGCCAAGGAAGTGTCGAATGCCAAATACCGGCAATTCGTATTCTGGGTCAGGGACTCCATCATCCGCGAACGGCTGGCCGATCCAGCTTATGCGGGAGACGAAACTTATAAGATAGAGGAAGACAAATATGGAAACCCCGTGACCCCTTACCTGAACTGGAAAAAACCCATTCCATGGAAACGGCCGAATGAGGATGAATTACGCGCCATAGAAAGTGTTTACATCACGCACCCTGTGACGGGTGAGCGTATGCTGGACGCACGACAGATGAACTATCGGTTTGAGGTATTTGATTATACGACTGCCGCCCTGCGCAAGAACCGCCTGGATCCCGAAGAACGCAACCTGAATACGGATTACGCGGTGAATGCCGAAGAGGTGGTGATGATTTCCAAAGACACGGCCTATATCGACGACGAAGGGCGCATCGTCCGCGAGACCATCACCCGGCCGTTGTCGAGCCTGTATGATTTCCTGAACACTTACATCGTGAACATTTATCCGGACACAACGTGTTGGGTGAATGATTTCGCAAACGCAGAGAACGAACGCTACATGTTGCAGTATTTTTCCAATCCGGCTTACGACGACTATCCGGTTGTAGGTGTGACGTGGGAACAAGCCAACGCCTTTTGCCAGTGGCGCACGGACTTCCTGAAACGCGGATTGGGAGCGGCCGGAAACCAGATACAACCCTACCGCCTGCCGACGGAAATAGAATGGGAATTTGCAGCCCGTGGCGCCGAAGGGACATTGTTCCCGTGGGAGGCCGAAGGAGTCAAGAATGAAAAAGACTGTTATTTTGCCAACTTCAAACCGGATCGTGGAGACTATACGGAAGACGGCAGCCTGATAACCTCCAGATGCGGTTCCTATTCGGCCAATTCCAACGGGCTGTTCGACATGGCGGGCAATGTGGCGGAATGGACCAGTACGGTTTATACGGAGGCCGGAGTGAACGACATGAGCGAC
Organism: uncultured Paraprevotella sp.; assembly: GCA_964528135.1. Lineage (GTDB taxonomy): Bacteria > Bacteroidota > Bacteroidia > Bacteroidales > Bacteroidaceae > Paraprevotella. The sequence goes on from CAZGSE010000021.1 coordinate 18,417, forward strand.
ATGAACCCGGAATTGAAATACAACGCGGCCAAGGAAGATCCCTACCGTCTGAAGAAAAAGTCGGTCAGGGGAGGGTCGTGGAAAGATCCCGAATCCCTGATACGTTCCGTATGGCGTTCATATGAATATCAGAACCAACCTCGTTCATATATCGGCTTCCGCTGCGTGCGTTCTGTTTCCGGTACAACCAATAAACGAAAATAAAAAAGCATAGATTATGGCAAGAAATAAGAAAAGTCTCATTATTCGCATACAAGACTGGATAGAATCCATATCGGGACAGACGTTCCTGAACTATGCCTACAGCTGGGGAGCTGCGGTGGTTATCGCGGGGGCGTTGTTCAAACTGACGCATATTCCAGGAGCCAACGCGATGCTGTTCATCGGCATGGGAACGGAGGTGCTCGTATTCTTCATTTCTGGTTTCGACCGTCCGGAAGCGTTAAAACGCCGGGATGAGGAACAGGAACATTCGGTTGCAGAAGATGAGGCATGGGAAAACCATGAAGTAGATGAAGAGAGCGTATCGGAAGAAGAGAACATCACAACGCCGGAACCGTCCGTGCCGATTGCTGCAGCAGGAGGACAACAATTGCCAGTGGGAGGTACTGTGGTGATTGGCGGTCCAGGTTATGTCGGCGGAGGGGCCGTACAAGGTAACGGAACCGCGATAGACGATGCCCAGGCAATGGAACAGCCGGCCGCCGGCGCAGCCCCGACAGTGGGTGCACATCCTGCATCTCCCACTCACACACAACCCTTTGACATGCAGGCACTGGTGGATATGGTAAGCGCTTCTAACAAGGAATTCCTAGAAGCCGCCCGTGAGGCTTACGCCCCAGAGATGAAAGAGGCGGCTGAGGCTTATGTCGAAGAACTAAAAGTCCTGACCGAGACTTTGTCGCGGGTGTCAGAACAAGCGGAAAGCATGACGCGCGACGCCAAGGAGATGGAAAATCTTAACCGCACGCTGACAGGCATCAACACGATTTATGAAATGCAGTTGAAGAGCATCAGTACGCAGGTGGGCACAATAGACCAAATCAATGAACAGACCCGACGGATGGCCCGCCAGATAGAGGATTTGAATGCAATTTACAAACGTATGATAGAAGCGCTCACGGTGAACATGAAACATACGCCCGGCAGCGCAATGATGGACTGAACGAAAACGATAATAATTAAGGAATAGAAGATGGCATCCCAACACAATAGAATGTCTCCACGTCAGAAGATGATAAACCTCATGTATGTGGTGTTGATGGCGATGTTGGCCCTCAATGTGTCTTCTGACGTGCTGAACGGTTTTTCACTGGTGGAGGAAAGTTTACTGCGAACCACGGCAAATGCCTCAGTGTCCAACACAGAACTGTATAAGGACCTGCAGACACAGATGGAAGCCAATCCTGCAAAAGTGAAGGAATGGTTCGACAAGGCTACCTATGTGAAAAGCATTTCCGATTCTTTGTATAACTATGCCGAAGCCCTGAAAGTGCGCATCGTCAGACAGGCCGATGGAAAGAACGGTGATGTGACGGACATTCAGAACAAGGAAGATTTGGAGGCGGCCTCCACGGTCATGCTGGCACCGCGCCGGGGAGAAGGGCAGCGTCTGTTCGATGCCATCAACAACTACCGGGAACAGATTGTGGGAATGGTGGAAGACGATACGCAAAAGAAAATCATCGCCGACAACCTGAGCACACAAGTGCCGAACAAGATCCGCACTTTGGGAAAGAACTGGCAAGAGTACATGTTCGAGAACATGCCAGTGGCCGCGGCTGTGACCTTGTTGTCAAAACTCCAGAGCGATGTGCGTTATGCCGAAGGCGAGGTGCTGCATTCACTGGTGGCTAACATTGACATAAAAGACTTACGCGTGAATGAGTTGAACGCCTATGTGATACCGAACTCACGCACGGTGGTGCAGGGAGGAAAACTGAGTGCACAGATTATCATGGCGGCCGTGGATACGACCAAGCGCCCCACAATCTATGTGGGCGACCGCCAATTGACTTCGCCCGATGGAACGTATGAGACCATCTGTAACACCACGGGCGACTTCACGCTGAAAGGCTACATAGAGATGATGGACGGACGGGGACAGATGGTGCGCCGCGACTTTGCCCAGCCCTACACGGTGGTAGCTCCTTCGGCAACCGTGTCAGCCGACCTGATGAATGTATTGTATGCAGGTTATGAAAACCCCATGAGCGTATCCATTCCCGGAGTACCCGCCAACAGGGTGGTGGCTTCCATGAGCGGCGGAATACTGCAACCTACGGGTGAGGGGCGGTATATCGCCCGTCCTGCCGAGGTGGGCAAAGATGCCGTGATCACGGTGAATGCCAACATGGAAGGGCGCATGCAGCAGATGGGACAATTCACATTCAGGGTGCGCAAGTTGCCCGATCCCACAGCGTTTATCGAGTACGAGGTTGACGGCGGTGTCAATCACTTCCGTGGCGGACGCTTGTCTAAACAGGTGCTGATGGGAACGAAAGGAATCGGGGCAGCCATAGACGATGGACTGTTGAACATAGCGTTCCGCGTGCAAGGCTTTGAAACCGTGTTCTTCGACAATATGGGAAACGCCGTTCCGTCCGTGTCCAACAGTGCGGACTTCACCGAGCAACAGCGCAGCATGTTCCGTTCGCTTGGACGTGGCAAGCGATTCTATATTTCCCAGATACGTGCCGTGGGGCCTGACGGGATAGAGCGAACACTCGACGGGTCAATGGAGGTTATTGTCAACTAATGGAGGAGAGAAAACATGAAGAATCAGAATATGAACCAGAGCATAGTAGTGATGAAACGCTTGTTATTTGTTTTATTGGGGGGAGTCTTATGGCTGCAAGCCGATGCCCAGCCCGCACGCCGGAGGGTAAATACGGATGCAGAGAAAGCCGAAAAGACTATAGACCGTGCCAGCCTGCAGTTCCCGGTAGCGATGGAAATGCCGGAAGATGTGGTGTGGCGACGTGACTTGTATCGCCAGTTGGACTTAACGGCCGACAAGAATGCCCCGCTGTATTATCCGGTGGAGCCTTCAGTCGGACAGCTCAATCTGTTTACCTATTTGTTCAATTTGCTCCTGACAGGGAAAATCACGGCGTATGAATACAAGCTCGATGGCAACGAATCGTTCACGGCCAGCAATGAAGTGAAGATGAAAGAACTGATGGAGCGTCACCATATCTATTATGAGGAAACGGACGGTCGCCTGAGGGTGAATGCCAGCGACATCCCTTCGGCAGAAGTTTCGCGCTATTACATTAAGGAAAGTTCCTATTTCGACCAGCGTACCTCCACGTTCCGGACGAAAGTGGTGGCTTTGTGCCCTGTGTTGATGCGCGGTGATGATTTTGGCGGGGAGGCCACACCTTATCCTTTGTTCTGGCTCAAATACGATGACATCAGCACTTATTTATCCCGCCACACGATGATGTTCAGCAACTATAACAATGTCACCAACATGACGGCAGCCGATTATTTTTCCATGAACCTTTATGATGGAAAGATTTACAAGACGAACAACATGCAAGGCCAAGTGCTGGCCAATTACTGTGAAACGGACAGCGCAATGGCCGATGAACAGAAAAGGATTGAAAAGCAGCTTACTGATTTCGAGCAACATGTTTGGGGGCATCGTACTGACTCCATAGCAGACGACACGATTGCGGCAGGCACAGGAAAGGAAGAGGCAGAAAAGTCGGCAGCCTCCTCACGCAACTCACGGCGTTCGTCCGACAGCCGTAGAAAAGAGAAATCCGAAAGTACGAAGGTGTCCAAATCGCAACAGGAAAAAACAAGTAATGCAGGTTCTTCGGCTCCGCGCGTTACGGTACGCCGCCAGCGGAGATGATGCACAAAAAAGATATTTGCAGGAAAAAGTTGAAATTACGGTAAACAGTTGTTATCTTTGCCCGGACAAAAACAAGAAAGGAGCTTCTATGAAGAAATTAAATGTAATGTTGACGTGCCTGGTGGCGTTCTTTTGCGCTACATCGGCCAGTGCGCAATTCAATTGGGGACTTGAAGGCGGTATGAACCTGAGCAAGGTTAGTGTAAAGAACGATGAGGGACTCTTTGATTCGTCCAACCGCACGGGATGGTTTATCGGCCCGAAAGCACAGTTCGTTATGCCGGTCATCGGCTTGGGACTGGACGGGGCCATACTTTATTCGCAAAAGTACATGAAACTGGAGGAAACTGAGGAATCGGGGTCACTCAACAAATCCCTGCCTTATCTGGAGATTCCCATAAACGTAAGGTATAATTTCGGCTTCAGTAGTTTGCTGGGCGTTTATATTGCCACGGGGCCACAGTATAACTGGTACCTAGGAAGCAGAAATCTGAAACTCAACAATAACAATGGAAATATCGGCACTTTGGAGCGTTCCACATTCAGTTGGAATGTAGGTGCAGGTTTTATCATGCTCAGCCATTTGCAATTGGGATTCACGTATAACATAGCCTTGGGTGAAACCGGCCAGCTGGACAATGTAACGGATGTGGTTGAAGTTTTTGACATCAAGAACAATTCCTGGCAAATTCGTCTGGCTTACTTGTTCTGATTTTTTTGTTTTATAATCACATGTTTGGGCCGTCGGGGATTGTACACCGGCGGTTTTTTATTGCCTGTTTCTTCCTTTTATCGTATTTTTGTGTCTGTAAATAAGAATAGATATGAAATTTGCGGATGTCATTCTCCCGTTGCCCTTGTCATCGGCCTACACTTATGTCCTTCCGGAAAACATGCAAACAAGCGTGATACCGGGTTGTCGGGTGGTTGTCCCTTTCGGCTCCAAGAAAATCTATACGGGTATTGTGGTAGAAGTACATGACAAGCAACCGGAAGGATATGAGTTGAAAACCGTTCTGGAAATACTCGATGCCTATCCTGTCTTGCTACCGGTGCAGCTGGATTTCTGGCGTTGGATGGCCGATTATTACCTTTGCACATTGGGGGATGTCTATAAGGCCGCGTTGCCATCCGGCATGAAGTTGGAGAGCGAAAGCCGTGTGATGCTGAATGACGAATACAACGGAGGAGTCGTTTTGTCGGACAAAGAACAGGCTCTGGTCACGATATTGGAGCGCCACGGCGAACAATCGCTTACGCAAATACAGAAATATTGCACAGACTTCCGTGTCCTGCGGGTCGCGAAGGCTTTACTGGACAAGGGAGTGTTGGTGATGCACGAAGAAATGAAGCGCACGTACAAACCGCGAACTGAAGTGCATGTCCGTCTGTCGGGAAAATACCTGGACGAAAAGAAACTGAATGCGGCGTTCGAGGAACTAAAACGTGCCCCCAAGCAACAGGCCCTGCTGCTGAAATACATAGAAATGGCCGGTGTAGTGGCGGCTTCACGTTTGCAGAATCCTGCATTGCTGGCCGAGGTCGGCCGCAAAAAGCTGGTTGAGGCCGCAGGGACTACGTTGCCCGCATGCAACGCGTTGGTGGAAAAAGGAATCTTGGAAACCTACGACTATGAGACCGGACGGCTGGGTAAGACCGAGGTGTCCGACACAATCGGCCTGTCTCCGCTCAGCGAAGCACAAGAACGTGCCTTGTCCGCCATACGGGAAAACTTTGCGCACCATCCTGTATGCCTGTTACACGGGGTGACATCGAGCGGAAAGACAGAAGTTTACATCCATCTGATCCGCCAGGTAACAAGCCAAGGCAGACAGGTACTTTATCTGGTGCCCGAAATCGCCCTGACCACCCAATTGACAGACCGTCTGTTTCGTGTGTTCGGCACACGGATGGGCGTATATCATTCTAAATTTCCGGATGCCGAACGCGTGGAAATCTGGCAGAAACAGCTCTCTGCAAAGCCTTATGACATCATTGTCGGGGTACGTTCATCGGTATTCCTCCCCTTCCGCCGTCTGGGGTTAGTGATTGTGGACGAGGAGCATGAACAATCTTACAAACAGCAGGAGCCCGCGCCGCGCTATCATGCGCGGAATGCCGCCATCATGCTGGCCCATATGACGGGGGCATACACCCTGTTGGGTACGGCCACTCCGGCATTTGAAACTTACCACAACGTACAGACGGAGAAGTTTGGAATGGTAGAACTGACCGAACGCTACGGGCAGGTACAGTTGCCCGTCATCGAGGTTGTGGACATCAAGGAACTGCAGCGCAAGCACCGCATGACAGGCCCTTTCTCGCCTCGCCTGGTGGAAGAAATGCGCCGTGCATTGGAACACAAGGAACAGGTGATTCTTTTCCAGAACCGCCGCGGGTATGCTCCGGTGATAGAGTGCCATGCCTGCGGATGGGTGCCCAAATGCCGGAACTGCGATGTCACCCTTACTTATCATAAGGGCTTGGGGCAATTGACGTGTCATTACTGCGGATATACCTGCAATGTGCCGTTGCGTTGTCCGGCCTGCGGCGGGACGGAACTGGTGCAACGGGGCTTCGGGACAGAGAAGGTGGAAGCCGTGGTGGGCAGTTTGTTCCCGGAGGCCGCCGTAGCCCGTATGGACTTGGACACCACCCGAACCCGTTCGGCTTACGAAAGCATACTGCATCAGTTCCAGGACGGCAGGACGGATGTGTTGGTGGGTACACAGATGGTGACCAAGGGACTGGATTTCGAACGCGTCAGCGTGGTGGGCATACTGAACGCCGACAGCATGTTAAACCAACCCGATTTCAGGAGTTTCGAGCGGGCATTCCAGCTGATGGCACAAGTGGCCGGGCGTGCCGGCCGCAGGCACAAGCAAGGACATGTAATCCTCCAGACCAAAAGCCCGGACCTGCCGGTGATACGCCAGGTAACGGACTATGATTTCCACGGCTTATATGCCGGCCAGATGGAAGAGCGGCAGATGTACATGTTTCCTCCTTTCTGCCGTCTGGTCTATGTCTATATGAAACACAGGAGTTCCAACGTGCTCGACCGTCTGGCCGCGGAAATGGCATCCCGCTTGCGGGCAGTCTTCGGCCAGCGCATCCTGGGACCGGATTTGCCGCCGGTGGCCCGTGTGCAAATGCTCTATATCCGCAAAATCGTACTGAAAGCCGAACCGGGCATTTCTTTGCCGAAAGTGCGGGCACAACTGTTGGCTGTGCGGAAAGCCGTCATGGAGGAGCCGGAATTCCGCAATGCACTAGTGTATTACGATGTTGACCCTGTTTGACGGGGCTTCGCTGCCGACTCTTTTTTCTTCAGTTCCGGATAGCTGATACGCGTGTGATAGATGGTCCGTAGCTTTTCCTTGAATACTTCCTTGGCTATGCCAATGTCGTGGAAAGTGACGGGACAGTCCTTGAAGAATCCTTCCTGCATCTGTGTGTCGATGATTTTCTCCACCAATGCACTGATGCTTTCTTCCGTATATTCGTTCAGGCTTCTGGAGGCCGCTTCCACGGAGTCTGCCATCATAAGGATGGCCTGTTCCAGTGTGGAGGGGTTCGGGCCGGGATAAGTGAAGAGGGATTCGTTCACGGGCGTATCCGGATTCTGGTTTTTGTATGAGATGAGGAAATATTTTGTTTTCCCCTTTCCGTGGTGTGTCGTGATAAAATCCTTGATGACAGTGGGCAGATTGTACTTTTCCGCCAGTTTCACCCCGTCCCTGACATGGCTGATGACAATGGCCGCGCTCTGTTCGTATGTCAACCGGCTATGCGGGTTAATCTTATTCTGGTTTTCAGTAAAGTAAGCAGGATTATTCATCTTTCCTATGTCGTGGTACAAGGCCCCCGTCCTGACCAACAGGCTTTTGGCACCGATTTTATTGGCCACCTCCGTGGCCAGGTTGGCCACTTGCATGGAATGCTGGAATGTGCCCGGAGCCACTTCCGACAATTTCCGCAACAGTTCGTTATTGGTGTTGGAGAGTTCCACCAATGTCACGTTGGACGTGAAAGCGAATATCTTCTCGAACAGGAAGAGCAACGGATAGGCGAACAGCAACAGGATGCCATTGATGGTGATGTAAATATACATGCCGTAGTCCAGCCGCGTGATGTCTTTCTCGTGAATCAGTTCCATGCCGGCATAGAACAGAATCGAAGCCAAGGTGATGTAGAACGCCGAACGGATGAGTTGTGAGCGTTGCGACAGCTCCTGCAGGCTGTAGATGGCCACCATGCCCGCTATGAGTTGCGTGGAGATGAAATCATAAGGGGATTTCAGCGAAGCCGCGCTGATGAGCACCGTGGCCACGTGGGTGACGAATGCCGTGCGTGAATCCATGAACACCCGGATGAAGATAGGTGCCATGGCGAAGGGAATGATGTAAACGTTAAACAAGCCCTGCTTGATGAGAAACGACGTGATGAGCGGATAGATGACCGGCATGGAGGCAATAAACAGGATGTTGCGGGTGTTGGCCAGGTAGTCTCTCCGGAACAGGTTGAAGTACAAGCTCAGACAGAAAAAGATGATGCCCACGTAGAGCAGTTGTCCGAGCAGCATGGTGCGCGTCTGGAATTGTGAGTTGTTGCGTTTGGCATATTCTTTTTCCAGCGACACAAGGATGTCATAGGTCTTTTCGTCCACGATGTCGCCGCGGTCGATTATTTTCTGCCCGCTCATCACCATGCCCGATGCGTACGAAAGCGAGGCCAGGAGGTCTTTCCGCGACTCTTCGGATTTGGTTTTGTCGTAGGTCAGGTTAGACACGATGTAGTCGCTCAGGTTGCATTTGCGCAGCAGGTTGCGGTCATAGGTCAGGCTGTCGGCTTCCGTGTCCACCAAGTATTCGTAGGCTGTCTTGTGCGAGAACACCTTGCCCATACTTGTTTCCGAGGATTCGTTTTGCTCGAAAATGCGGATGTTCTCCACCTCTTCGTCATGCATCCTGTCGAAATCCTCCGTATCCATGATGCCTTGGGCATAGATGTATTTCAGTTTTTTCTCTATGTAAGGCAGATAATTGGCCGGGACAATGGCCGGTTGCTGTTTGCCCACGGTGCTTTTGAAGCGGCTGATTTGTTCTTCGCCGGTTGTGGCGTTGAGGGCAAAGTAGGGTTTGTAGTCACGCAGGATGCTGTCCTGCTCCTGCTTTATGGCCTGGTCACTCTTATAGATAGGGAAATCGTAGGTGGCAATCAACTGGCTGTACCGCCAAGGCCTGCCAATGTCAAACTGGTAGCTATTATGCGTGTCCCGCGGCATGTAAAGGCATACGGTGAGCAATGCCACCACCGAGATGACCACCCGGCAGAGTTGCGCTTTTGTGCTCAGTTTACTCTGTTGATTGTGTCTGTTCATTTTCTTCCTTCCGTTTCGGTTATCGGGCGAAAATACGAAAAAAATACGGGGTGTTTAGATAAAAAGTAGTATTTTTGCACAAAATTCACATAATGTTACTATGACAGACAGTAAAGTGAGGGTTCGTTTTGCCCCCAGCCCTACGGGAGCCTTGCATATTGGCGGAGTGCGTACGGCTTTGTACAATTATCTTTTTGCACGCCAGCATGGCGGAGAGTTCATTTTCCGTATTGAAGATACGGATTCCAGCCGGTTCGTTCCGGGTGCAGAAGAATATATCCTGGAGTCTTTCCGCTGGCTGGGCATCCCGTTCGATGAAGGAGTAGGGTTCGGAGGAGCCCACGGCCCTTACCGCCAGTCGGAGCGCCGTGCCATTTACCGTGAATATGTGGACAAGTTGTTGGCATCGGGCAAAGCCTATGTGGCTTTCGACACTCCGGAGGAACTGGAAGCCCGCCGTAAGGAAGTGCCGAACTTCCAATATGATGCCGCCACACGTGGCGGCATGCGCAATTCGCTCACCCTCCCGCAGGATGAAGTGGCCCGGATGATGGCTGCCGGCAGGCAATACGTGGTGCGCTTCAAGGTGGAACCTGGCGAGGAAATACATGTCAACGACATGATTCGCGGGAATGTGACGGTCAATTCATCGGTCTTGGACGACAAGGTGCTCTACAAGAGTGCGGACGGACTGCCCACCTATCATCTGGCCAATATTGTGGACGACCATCTGATGGAGGTCACCCACGTCATCCGCGGCGAGGAGTGGCTGCCATCGGCACCGCTCCATGTGTTGCTCTACCGTGCTTTCGGCTGGGAGGACACGATGCCCCGTTTTGCCCATCTCCCCTTGTTGCTCAAGCCGGACGGCAAGGGCAAACTGAGCAAGCGCGATGGCGACCGTCTGGGTTTTCCCGTATTCCCGTTGGAGTGGCACGACCCCAAAACGGGCGAGGTGTCGTCCGGTTTCCGCGAAAGCGGTTACCTGCCGGAGGCCGTGCTTAATTTCCTGGCCTTGTTGGGCTGGAATCCCGGCACGGACCAAGAGATCATGTCGCTGGACGAGATGGTGCGCCTGTTCGACATCACCAAGTGCAGCAAAGCCGGGGCAAAGTTCGATTACGTGAAAGGACTGTGGTTCAACCGTGAGTATATCCAGAAAACCGACAACATGCTATTGGCCCCCGCCTTTGACAAGGTGCTGCGCGAGAATGGCATCGAAGTCCCGCTGGGGCGCGTGGCCGCCGTGGTGGGAATGATGAAGATGAAAAAGATTAACTTCATCAAGGAACTTTGGCCGCTGTGCGACTTCTTCTTCATTGCCCCCGAAACGTACAACCGCGAGGACAAGTTCGTGCGGAAAAACTGGACGGGGACAGCTGCCGCCGACATGACGGAACTGGCTGCATTGCTGGAAACCTTGGACGATTTCTCCGTGGAAAGCCAGAAAGCCGCGGTGGACAGCTGGGCCGAAGCCACAGGCAAGAAGCCCTGGAACCCTTGGCGCGTGGCACTGGTGGGCACGGGCAAGGGGCCGGACATGTATGAACTGGCGGCTTTCCTGGGACGTGAGGAAACATTACGCAGGATGCACAAGGCGGTGGAGAGTTTGGGATAATGTATTCGCTTGTACTTTACCTTTATGCCTTGGCCGTCATCCTGGCCTCGCCGTTCCACCGCAAGGCGCGGCTGATGGTGAAGGGGCAGTGGAACACGTTCCGCATCCTGCGCAAGAAGATTGCCCGCCATGAGCGTTATGTGTGGTTCCACGCCGCCTCGCTGGGCGAGTTCGAGCAGGGGCGGCCTTTGATGGAACGCTTGCGCCGTGAGCATCCCGAATATAAAATCCTGCTTACGTTCTTTTCCCCGTCGGGTTACGAGGTGCGCAAGGACTACGCCGGGGCAGATGTGGTCTGCTACCTTCCTTTCGACACGCCGGGCAACGTGCGCAGTTTTTTACGGCTGGCCCGTCCTTGCATGGCGTTCTTTATCAAGTATGAGTTTTGGAACAACTATCTGCACGCCTGTCATCGCAAGCATATACCGGTTTACAGCGTGAGCAGCATATTTCGTGAGGACCAGGTATTCTTCCGTTGGTACGGGCGCAACTACAGCCACGTGCTGCGGTGCGTGACCTACTTTTTCGTACAGAACGAGGCCTCGCGGGAGTTGCTGTCCCGCAAGGGGCTTACGAATGTTGCCGTGGTGGGGGACACACGTTTCGACCGTGTGCTGGACATTTACCGGCAGGCCAAGGAACTGCCACTGGTGCATACATTCAAACAGGAAGCCAAGGTACTGGTGGCCGGTAGCTCATGGGCACCGGATGAAGACCTGATTATACCTTACTTCAATGCCCACCCGGAACTGAAACTGGTGCTGGCCCCCCATGTGGTGAGCGAAGAACATCTGCGGGAAATTGAAAACAAGTTGCAACGTCCGTCCGTGCGCTATTCCCTGGCCACGGAAGAGGAAGCCGCCCATGCCGGTTGCCTGATTATCGACAGCTACGGTATGCTTTCGTCCGTTTACCGCTATGGTGAGATAGCTTATGTGGGCGGCGGTTTCGGAGTGGGAATCCACAATGTGCCCGAAGCGGCGGTTTATGGCGTGCCGGTGCTTATCGGGCCAAACAACGGCAAATTCCGCGAGGCACAGGACTTGCTGCGCGAGGGCGGTTGTATCGAGGTGACGGATGCGGACACCTTTACCCGTGCCATGGACCGTTTGCTCACCGATGAGGACTTCCTGGCAGAACGGGGACAGGTGGCCAGACAGTATATCGTACGGAATGCCGGAGCATCGGATTTGATTTTCGGGAGCGTGAAGTTTTAAGAATCCGCCCGAAACCGCACAAATTCATGCACTACGCGCGGCTATTCCGGCATTTTTTCGTAAGTTTGCAAGAAAGAAACGGTTCTTGTTGCAGAACCACGTCAAAACAAACCCATCATGGAAAAGAAAAAAAGATATTTCCTTGCGGAGGAAGAAATCCCGCACTATTGGTACAACATCCAGGCCGACATGGTGAACAAGCCCATGCCGCCGCTCAACCCCGCCACCCGGCAGCCGCTGAAACCGGAGGACCTGTTCCCCGTATTCGCAGAAGAACTGTGCCGGCAGGAACTCAACCAGACGGACCGATGGATAGAAATACCGGAGGAAGTGCGCGAGATGTACAAGTACTACCGCAGCACACCGCTGGTGCGGGCCTACGGGCTGGAAAAGGCCATCGGCACGCCGGCACACATCTATTTCAAAAACGAGAGCGTCAGCCCCGTGGGTTCACATAAGTTGAATTCGGCACTGGCGCAGGCCTACTACTGCAAGAAAGAGGGCGTAACGAACGTCACCACCGAAACCGGTGCCGGACAGTGGGGCGCGGCACTGGCCTACGCTGCCAAAGTGTTCGGGCTGGAAGCCGCCGTTTACCAGGTGAAAATCAGCTATGAGCAGAAGCCCTACCGCCGCAGCATCATGCAGACTTTCGGCGCACAGGTGACCCCGTCGCCCTCCATGTCCACCCGCGCCGGGAAGGACATCCTGACCCAATGCCCCAACCACCAGGGGTCGCTGGGCACGGCCATCTCCGAAGCCATCGAGCTGGCCCGCGAGACGCCCAACTGCAAGTACACCCTCGGCTCCGTGCTGAGCCACGTCACCCTGCACCAGACCATCATCGGGCTGGAGGCCGAAAAGCAGATGGAGATGGCCGGCGAATATCCCGACATCATCATCGGTTGCTTCGGCGGAGGCTCCAACTTCGGCGGCATCAGCTTCCCCTTCATGCGCCACACCATCAAAGACGGACGGCAGACACGCTATGTGGCCGCCGAACCGGCCTCGTGCCCGAAGCTGACGCGCGGCCATTTCCAATATGATTTCGGCGATGAAGCGGGCTACACGCCGCTGCTCCCCATGTTCACCTTGGGGCACAACTTCGCCCCGGCCAACATACACGCGGGCGGACTGCGCTACCACGGGGCAGGTGTCATCGTGTCGCAACTCCTGAAAGACGGGCTGATGGAGGCCGTGGACATACAGCAGCTGGAGTCGTTCGAGGCCGGTTGCCTGTTTGCCAAGTCGGAGGGCATCATCCCCGCCCCGGAATCGTGCCACGCCATCGCCGCGGCCGTCAACGAAGCCAAACGCTGCAAGGAGACCGGCGAAGAAAAAGTCATCCTGTTCAACCTGTCCGGGCACGGGCTGATTGACATGAGCGCCTACGACCAATACCTGGCCGGCGACCTGACGAACTTTGAACTGACAGACGCCGACATCCAACACAACCTGGACGAGATAAAGAACCTGTAAAACGCACCGCGCGCGGCAATACACATCGGGCATCCGTGCCGCCTGTTTCCCCTTGTTCGGGAAGCAGGCGGTACAGATGCCCGTTTTTTTAGACGAATACCCCCACCGTCAATCTCCGATTTTCCCGGAGCATACATCGATATCCGACATCGACAGACACATCTGGCAAACCGATGATTACATCGTGAGTTCGGGATAAGAAACTCACGTATATATATAAAGGCTTAATACCTATAGCTTACCGGATGCTTACCTTTATGGTTCAGTTTAGCTTATCGGTCGAAGAAGAGAGGTTTACGTGTTTTGGTTTTGGAAAAGGAAACCTATGTGGGGGATAATGTGCACGATGAGCAACGTGAAGGAATAAATGTACATTGTTACGGGCCTATTTCTCCCCTAAAGCGTTTGCTCCCTTGATAGATGGATTTTCAGGTTATTGGTTTTCAAACTTTGTCCATTCTTTACATTTTTCCATCATTTCTTTTTTACTGCCCTTCATTAGTTAACCTGTCTAATTTCTTCATCTCATCCATTAAACTTCTTAATTTGATTTTTTTCATTTTGCTTTTTTATTTTAAAAAGTAAATAAATTTATTGCGATATTCATGTTTATATCTTAGCCTCCCTCCTTTATTTTACATGAATCCACATGCCTTCAAAATTAAATATAATGGTATCATATTCTTTAAATATGAAATTACCTATCATGCCATCGTATTTAAATACATTATCTGGTAAAATCCATGTTTGGTTACATGGTAAAATCCTTTTTTCTTCCCCAATTTCTACATTGGTCCTTGCTGGGATTTTGATAGGTATATTTTTATTTAAGGATGTAAATCCCATTGTAGTTACAATGGAATCTTTTGCTATGGGAAATTTCTTCTGATTTATTTTATAGAATTCCTCATTTATTCTAATTCCCCCTTCCATACCAGTGTCTAAATGTCCAGTAAAAGGTGTGTCGTTTAGTGCAATCCTTGCGTAAAGTGTATTGTCAATGATGGCAATGGGCGACTTTGAAATAGGGTCAGATGTTATGGAAGACATAGAAATAACATGTTTTTGGGTGTCAAAACATATTTCTTTCATATATCTTAGACAGGGCATTCCCCAAATTAAATCTGGAGCTTCTAATATTTGTATCCCTTTATTGATACGTTTTTCCAAGGTATCTCCCACACTTTCTGATAGTGTTTCCTTTTCAATATCTGGTAAAACAGCTATTTGTAGGTTGTAAAAAATATAGTTCCCTATTTGTAATGAGTCTATTATGGCACGTTGTGACATCGTATTTCCATTAATATAAGTGGTGTCATTTGCTATATATTTTACATTTAGCTTGTCGGCTTTCTTTTTATACATGATGGGCATACCTGCTCCTGTATCTATAAGAGATGTTATTTTTTCCTTGTTGCATAGGACATCGCAAAAGGGTAAATATGTGCCTGTGGGGCTTGAATAATGTAAGATAGTGTCCTGAGGTAATTGTTTTACTTTCAATGGTGGGCATAGACTTAACCTTTCATAAAAAGGCTTTAGGATAATTTGTTCTTTTTGTTTGTCTATAACAAATGAGTTTTCTGATTGAATGCTCAGTATGTCTTTGCAGATTTTAAGTGAATTGCTAAAATCTTGTAAGTAGTCGTAATGATTTTGCAGTAGCATGAGCCATCTGATTTTGTCTTCATCAGCATTATTTTTTTCGTTTTTGTATATGTCTATAATATTGTATGTCTTTTCTGAAAGATTATCCAAGCTATTGAAATGATAGTCGTTTAACAAATCTGCTATTTGCCATAATGTAGGATTGGTAGTGTTTTCCCTATTTTGTGACTGCATAAAAATCCTCATTTCAATCCACCTTTCAGTATTGAGTAAAGAAACTAGTTGTTTGTTCCTTTCTGCATTCTGGGCAGAAATATGAATATACAACCCGATAAAAAAAACAAGAAGAATTTCTTTTTTCATAAGATAGTATGTGTATGTATAATTGTGATGATTTCGGCCAGAATGATAGTGAATTCAGGATATTCGTCTTTTAGTTCGATTAGCTTGTCCAATAGATTCTCATAGGAACCTGAATCCTTCCCAATGACATCATTGTCTACGAATTGGAACTTGTAAACATTGTGTAGTTTCATATCTTCCTCCAATTCGGTAATTATGGTTTGAGTGGGTTTTGTCCGATATTTATATCCCATGTTCAAATAGCAAAAATGGCATCTGTTCCAATGGCAACCTCGACTGCTTTCTATGGGCAATGCAGGTTGTATTTCATCTTTCCAAGTCATTTGATGGAGCTGGGCAAAATACTCTGTGAAATCGGGGCGCACAGAAGAATCAGATAAGTCAATGAAAAGACAGTTGGAAACAGGGGATTGACAAATCCTGCCTTCTTCCCGGTAGAAAAGGTTGGGCAAGTTATTGTAGTTTTCAAGCTTATTTTGTAACGTGCATGCCAATAAATAAAGTGGATTTTCCCCTTCTCCCCATAACGCAAAATTAAATTGTGGAAAACTTTCCATGTATGCTTGGGCGGCTTCTTTGGTTCCTATTCCCCCGATGGCAACAGGGACTTTGGGCGCAATTTCCTTTAACATTTCACCGATGATACTGGAACATATCCATTGATATAAATTGACAGACATGCCCCATAACAATACAGACGCAAAGTCGCAAGAGCCAAGTTTTTGCCTGACTTCCGTTTCGAATTTGTCTGCATATTCCTGCATGTGGTTGTCGTAGAAATCAGGGCTGATATTTCTATATTGAGGCTTTATGGATTGAAGAATGACTTTTATATGATTTTGCACGGATTTGTCCTTACGCTTAATTGCGATGTAATTATAAAACAAGTATAAGCTTTCTTCGTCATTTAATGTATGGTGAGGATTCCAAATGAAATCTTTTTGCAAATCATGGAGCAGAAGATTCCAATAGATGATTTCCACATTGAATCCGTGGTTTTCTAAATAACGTTTCAAAATGGACATTGCCGGTGATGGAAGTTCCAGCATGGCAGGGGGCATCCAGTTTAATATAATCTTGTTCTTCATAACACCTATCGGGTTAATGTTTTGGCAACTTCAAACATACACAATACTGTTTTAATATGCAAGAAAATCGTTTCCTTTTTTATGAAATTACATTTTATAACATATATATGGATTTTAATATGCAACTTTCTTTTAACGAATCGATGGCTTTGCACTATATCTGTACATACCTTGTAATTAACCTGACCATAGCTTATATGAAAACATTCCCGAAGGACAAAAAGGATTCTTGCGCAACACGCCCCGCCACCTTGCGGAAAAAAGCGTTCCGCCTTGCACAAGAAAAATGCCGGTTGTGCGGGAAACGGCACGGACGTCCCCGAAAATCCCCCGGCAAGCCCACCTATCCTTCGCCCAAATCCAAATTCGTGAAGCGGCCGGTGATCCGGAAACCCGGTTCGGGGTAATCGAAGAAGGGGAACCGGCACTCCGTCCGGCCTTCCGTGTAGTTCCACAAACCGGCATACTCCCCTATATCCTCCCCCATCGCCTCCAACTGGAGCAGGTAGCGGTAGATAGACTTGTTCTCCTTGATATACACATCGCCCATACGGTCGATGACAGGACTGTGACGGCGCGTATGGTCATGGTCGAAACGCAGGATGCGCCGCCCGTCGGCCCCGATGCCCGCCAGCACGAACGTCATGCTCTTGCCCACGCCCGGCAGGTTGAGCACATTGCGGTCCGTGGCCACAAACGGGAGCCGCCTCTCCGTACAGAAATCGCGCATGGCCGCAGCAGGGCAGTCCGCATGGTTCAAGCGGTCAGTGAACTCCGCTTCGTCGGCAGGAGCCAACCGCCCCAACACTTTCTCCTCGCAGGCTTCCTGCAGCGAGCGGGCGTTGGGGGCAAACAGTTCGTAGTTCTCGTCGAAGCCCTTCACGGAAAAAGTGTAATAGCAAACCACACCCAAGCGGTTCAACACCCGGCGCAGGGCGGCCGTATGCCCGCGGCGCGAGGCGGCCACGTTGAACACCAGCTGGTTCGTGACAGTCCATCCGGCCGACTGCACCCGGCGCAGGGCTTCGCAAGCCTCCGGCGTCACCTCCAGCGGCGACTGGAAATGCGTCTGGACGAAAAACTGCCGCACGCCCGCCGCCGAGGCTTTCCGGCGGAAAGCGCGTAGGATGTCCACCAGCTCCTCGTCCACCCGCATGGGCAGATACACCGGCAGGCGGGTGCCCAGCCGCACACGCTGCAGTTCGGCGTATTTCTCACCGTCCGGCCGCAGGCGGTTGGCCTCACGCTTGCGCACCGCCATGTCGAACACCGCATCCAGCAGACCGCGCAGCGTGGCGTTGCGGCTCATCAGCGCATCCCCTCCGGTAATGAGGATGTCACGCAGTTGGGTGTCGTGCTCGAAATAGTCCATCAGATGGCGCAGACGGATGTTCCAACTCTCATGCGGCTTCAGTTTTTCCAGGTCGAAGTTCAGGCGGCGGCTCTGGAAGTCGTACATCCGCTGGCAAGAAGCGCACAACCCGCCACAGGCCCGCCCCATCGTGTCCGGAATCAGGATGGCCACCTCAGGATAGCGGCGGTGGATGTTGTGCCCTCCGGGCAGCAGCCAGCCGGCCACGTTGGGCTTGCCCTCCTCCACCACATCCTCCCGTTCCCAGGCGCGGATATGGCCGAAAGCCTCCACCAGCCGTGAGGAATAAATCACATAGCTGCGGATGGCCGCATCGTCATAGCCCTGCCCGGAGGGATCCAGCAGCGACAGGTAATAGGGCGTCACGAAAATGGGAATCCCCTTCGCCTGCGCCCGCCGGTAGATGTCCAGCGTGCCGGCAGACAGGGTGCCGCCCAGCATGCGGTCCAGCTCCTCAGGCGTTTTCACGGCCATCACCAGCTGGAAGTGCACCTCGTCCCACCACTCCGACACCTGCCGGTGTTTTTCCGCCTCTGTCATGCCGGGGGCGAACACATAATGGCGCAACGAGGCCGGACGCTGTTCTATCTTACGCACCAGCAACGGGATCATCCGCTCCCGGTTCGCCCGCCTCACGGCCAATACGCCCTCGTCCATGCCGTCCGGCCAGCGGTCCATCCAGCAACGCACCTGTCCTTCACCGGGCGGACCGGCGAGGGGGCGGCCCAACTGTTTGAACAGGTTGTAGAGGTCGAGGGCAAAGTCGGCCGACACCTCCCCGTCCGGCAACTCCCGTGCCAGGAAACGCCACAAGAGGGCCATCGTCTCCAACCGCACGCTTTTCCCCGTGGAAAGCTCGTGCACCGTCCGCCCGTCGTAGTCCGCCAGACGCCTTATCGTCCGCACAACCTCCACGGACGGGCAGCCCGCACACTCCGCCCATCCGGGCAGCCTGCGCTTGAATGCCTCCGCATCCCCGCATTCCGCCGCCAAGGCCACCAGCTGGGGGAGGTCTCTTTCAAACAGTATTTTCACGTCATTCGGTGCCAGTTCTCTATTTGTCCGTTCCATAAAAAACAACTTTGTAAAGTTCTATCGTGCAAAAAGTCCGTTCGCCAGCAAAAGGACGTTTTAAATTTAATCAAAAAAAACGAGCTGGGCAAACGGACGGGACTCATTTTCACTTTATTTGGAATTATGTCACAGCAAAGGCCACCGTCCCCGGCCGGCAAGGCACGGAAACCATTTCCGTTGCGGGTTGCCGCACCGCTTCCGGCGGTTGCTTTCAAAAAGAAACAGAACCGACCGAAATAACAAAACATTCACCACTGAAATGGGACAAAATCATTTAAACAGAAACTTCCGGCTTCAAATCCTTATATTCTTGCAAAAAAAAGCATAAACTACACCCCATTCTGAAAGAAAATGTCTATTTTTGCAAAACAAAAAGAAGATATTATTGCATTTACACCACACAAAAGCGAGAAAATGACAACGGAAGAGGATCTTTTTATCAGGAAACAACAGCTTCAGGAGGACAAAAGTTCGTTCGGTTTGTATGATGCGTCGAACGAACATGACGCTTGCGGCGTAGGAATGATTGTGGACATACACGGAAACAAGTCGCACGAATTGGTGGACGCCGCACTGAAAGTGCTGGAAAACATGAAACACCGCGGCGCAGAAGGGGCAGACAACAAAACCGGCGACGGTGCCGGCATCATGCTCCAGATTCCGCATGAATTCATCTTGCTGCAGGGGATTCCCGTTCCCGAAAAAGGGAAGTACGGCACAGGATTGGTGTTCCTGCCCAAGGACGAACAGGAACAGTCGCACATGCTGAGCATCATGATAGAGGAAATCGAACGCGAGGGGCTGAACCTGATGCACCTGCGCAACGTGCCGGTAAACTCCGACATACTGGGCAAAGACGCCAGGGCCACGGAACCGGAAATCAAACAGCTCTTCATCACCGGTGTCAGCGATGTGGAAAACTTTGAACGCACCTTATATATAATAAGGAAGAAGATTGAGAAAAGAATCCACCACAAGGATTTCTACATCGTATCGCTATCCAGCAAGAACATCGTGTACAAAGGCATGCTGTCTTCCATGCAGGTGCGCGAATACTTCCCGGATTTGACCCAGCCCTACTTCACCAGCGGACTGGCCGTGGTGCATTCTCGCTTCAGCACCAACACTTTCCCCACGTGGAGCCTGGCCCAGCCGTTCCGCCTGCTGGCACACAACGGCGAAATCAACACCATCAGGGGCAACCGCGCCTGGATGGAAGCCAGGGAAAGCGTGCTGTCCACCCCCACGCTGGGAGACATCCGGCAAATACGCCCCATCATACAACCCGACATGAGCGACAGCGCATCGCTGGACAACGTGTTGGAGTTTTTCGTCATGTCCGGCCTGAGCCTGCCCCATGCCATGGCCATGCTCGTACCGGAATCGTTCAACGACAAGAATCCCATCACCGAGGACTTGAAGGCATTCTACGAATACCACTCCATCCTGATGGAACCGTGGGACGGGCCGGCCGCCCTGCTCTTCAGCGACGGCCGTTATGCCGGCGGCATGCTCGACCGCAACGGGTTGCGCCCCGCACGCTACCTCATCACCAAGAATGACATGATGGTGGTGGCCAGCGAGGCCGGCGTAATCAACTTCGAGCCGGGCGACATCAAAGAAAAAGGACGCCTGCAACCGGGAAAGATCCTGCTGGTGGACACCCAGGAAGGAAAAATCTATTACGACGGGGAACTGAAGGACCAGCTGGCCGCCGCCAAACCTTACCGCCAATGGCTGTCCACCAACCGCATCGAGCTGGACGCCCTGCGCAGCGGACGCAAGGTGGAGAATAAAGTGAAGGACTACGAACGGCGGTTGCGTGCTTTCGGCTACACGCGGGAAGACATCGAGCGCACCGTCATGCCCATGTGTGCCAACGGGGCGGAACCGACAGCCTCCATGGGCAACGACACCCCGCTGGCCGTCCTGTCTGAACAACCGCAACTGTTGTTCAACTACTTCCGCCAGCAGTTCGCCCAGGTGACCAACCCGGCCATCGACCCCATCCGCGAAGAACTGGTCATGTCATTGACGGAATACATCGGAGCCGTGGGCATGAACATCCTCCTTCCGAACGAAACGCACTGCAAGATGGTGCGCTTGCCCCATCCCGTGCTGACCAACACCCAGCTGGACATCCTTTGCAACATACGCTACAAAGGCTTCAACACCGTCAAGCTCCCCATCCTGTTCGAGGTGGAACGCGGCAAGGCGGCCTTGCAGGAAGCCTTGGCCGAACTCTGCCGGAAAGCGGAGGAGTCGGTCAACGAAGGGGTGAACTACATCATCCTGTCCGACCGCGGCATCGATGCCAAACATGCGGCCATCCCGTCGCTGCTGGCTGTCAGTGCCGTGCACCACTACCTGATTTCCGTGCAGAAACGTGTGCAGACGGCTCTCATCATAGAGAGCGGCGAGATACGCGAGGTGATGCACGCCGCCCTGCTGTTGGGTTACGGCGCCAGCGCCATCAACCCCTATATGGCCTTTGCCATACTGGACGACCTGGTGAAACGCGGTGAAGTGCAGATGAACTACGACACGGCCGAAAAGAACTACATCAAGGCCATCTGCAAAGGCCTCTACAAGGTGATGAGCAAAATGGGCATCAGCACCATACGTTCCTACCGCGGGGCGAAGATTTTTGAGGCCGTGGGACTGAGCGAAGAACTGCTCAAGGCCTATTTCGGCACATCGTCCTCCACCATCGGCGGCATCCGCCTGGAGGAGATTGCCAAAGACTATATCGCTTTCCACGATGCAGGGTTCGACCCGCAGGAGGTGGACAGCCTGCTGCCCAACATCGGAATGTTCTCCTACCGCAAGGACGGCGAAAAGCACGCCTGGAACCCGGAGACCATATCTACCCTGCAACTGGCGACACGCACAGGGAGTTACAAAAAGTTTAAAGAATTCAGCCGGCTGGCCGATGAGAAGGACAGCCCGATATTCCTGCGCGACTTCTTCGACTTCAAGCGCAACCCCATCAGCATAGACCAGGTGGAACCGGTGGAAAGCATCGTCCGCCATTTCGTCACGGGAGCCATGTCTTTCGGGGCCATCAGCAAGGAAGCCCACGAGGCACTGGCACTGGCCATGAACGAACTGGGTGCCCGGAGCAACACGGGCGAGGGCGGCGAAGACAGCAGCCGTTTCCACGACAGTTTCGAGGGCATCTCATTGTGCAGCAAGACCAAGCAGATTGCCTCCGGACGCTTCGGGGTGACAGCGGAATATCTGGTGAACGCCGAAGAAATACAAATCAAGGTGGCCCAAGGGGCAAAACCGGGCGAGGGCGGACAACTGCCGGGCTTCAAGGTGGACAAAATCATCGCCCGCACACGGCACTCCATCCCCGGCATATCGCTCATCTCTCCCCCGCCGCACCATGACATCTATTCGATAGAAGACCTGGCCCAGCTGATTTTCGACCTGAAGAATGTCAACCCGAAGGCGCAAATCAGCGTGAAACTGGTGGCCGAGAGCGGTGTGGGCACCATCGCGGCCGGAGTAGCCAAGGCCAAGGCCGACCTGATCGTCATCTCCGGAGCCGAGGGCGGCACAGGCGCTTCGCCGGCCTCCTCCATGCGCTATGCCGGCATCTCGCCCGAAATCGGGCTGAGCGAGACACAGCAGACGCTGGTGCTCAACGGGCTACGCGGACAGGTGCGCCTGCAAACCGACGGGCAGTTGAAAACGGGGCGCGACATTGTCAGCATGGCCCTGTTGGGTGCCGAAGAGTTCGGTTTTGGCACGACGGTACTGATTGTGCTGGGTTGCGTCATGATGCGCAAATGCCACACCAACGCCTGTCCGGTGGGCGTAGCCACCCAAGACGAGGCATTGCGCGCCCACTTCCGCGGACATTATAAATACGTGGTCAATTATTTCCGTTTCCTGGCCCAGGAGGTGCGCGAGTATCTGGCCGAAATGGGCTTCACACGACTGGATGACATCGTGGGACGCACCGACCTTATCGACATACGGCCCGCGCGCAGCGGCAGCAAAGCCACCCTGCTGGACTTCAGCAAAATGCTGCACAAGACGGAAAGCCCTGCCGCCCTGCACCATGTGACGGACCAGCAGCACGACATCTGCCACGTGAAAGACGTAGAGATGATCCAGTCGGCCCGCGAGGCCATCGAACACCAGAAAGAAGTGTCGCTGGAATATACCATCGCCAACACCGACCGTGCCGTAGGAGCCATGCTTTCGGGCACAGTGGCCGCCCACTATGGCAATGACGGCCTGCCCGAACAAACCATCGCCGTGAAGTTCAAAGGCTCGGCCGGACAGAGTTTCGGCGCATTCCTGGCCCACGGCATCACGTTCAAACTTGAGGGCGAGGCCAACGACTATCTGGGCAAGGGTCTGAGCGGCGGGCGCATCTGCGTGCAGCCCCCGGTACGCTCCAACTTCGATGCGGAGAAGAACACCATTGTAGGCAACACACTGCTTTATGGTGCCACGAGCGGCGAAGTGTACATCAACGGGCGTGCAGGCGAACGCTTCGCCGTGCGCAACTCCGGTGCCATCGCCGTAGTGGAGGGCGTGGGCGACCATTGCTGCGAGTACATGACCGGCGGACGGGTGGTTGTCCTGGGAGAAACGGGACGCAACTTTGCTGCCGGCATGAGCGGAGGCGTGGCCTATGTGTGGGACAAGAACCACACGTTCGACTACTTCTGCAACATGGAGATGGTGGAACTCTCCCTGCTGGAAGACTCCACCTCGCGCAAGGAACTGCACGAGCTCATCCGCCAGCATTACCTGTACACAGGCTCACAGCTGGCCCGCACAATGCTGGACGACTGGAACCGCTATGCCGATGAATTCATACAAGTGACCCCGATTGAATACAAGCGGGTGCTGGCCGAAGAACAGATGCGCAAGCTGCAACAGAAGATTGCCGACGTGCAACGGGATTATTAAACAAAACGACGAACCAACGAAGACTACGAACAAAATGGGAAACCCTAAAGCATTCCTCACCATACCGCGGCAGGAGGCCGGCTACCGTCCGGTGCATGACCGCATCACCGACTTCGGCGAAGTAGAACAAACCTTGAACACCAGCGAACGCAAATTGCAGGCTTCGCGTTGCATGGACTGTGGCGTACCGTTCTGCCACTGGGCGTGCCCGCTGGGCAACCGCCCCCCGGAATTCCAGGATGCCCTCTTCAAGGGCAAATGGAAAGAAGCCTATGCCATACTGAGCCTCACCAACGACTTCCCAGAGTTCACGGGACGTATCTGCCCGGCTCTCTGCGAAAAGAGCTGCGTGCTAAAACTCAGCATGGACGCTCCCGTAACCATCCGCGAGGACGAGGTTGCCATCATCGAAGCCGCGTTCCGCGAAGGCTATGTGCAGCCCCACTCTTATGAACGCAACGGGCGGAAAGTGGCCATCATAGGCTCCGGCCCGGCCGGACTGGCGGCCGCCAACCAGCTGAACCGCCGCGGCTACACGGTCACGGTGTTTGAAAAAGACGAGTATGTGGGCGGGCTGTTGCGCTTCGGCATACCGAACTTCAAGCTGAACAAGGCCATCATCGACCGCCGTGTCAAAGTGATGGAAAGCGAGGGAGTCATATTCAAGACGGAAACGCCCATCGACGTACAGCACCTGCCGGAAGGATTCGATGCCTACTGCATCTGCACGGGCACGCCGCAGGCGCGCGACCTGGACATTCCCGGCCGCGAACTGAAAGGCATACATTTCGCCATGGAAATGCTGGCGCAGCAAAACCGTGTGCTGGCCGGACAGACGTTCTCGAAAGACGAACGCATCACTGCCAAGGGCAAGAACGTGCTGGTCATCGGCGGCGGTGACACGGGCAGCGACTGCATCGGGACCAGCAACCGCCAAGGGGCTGCCAGCGTGATCCAAATAGAAATCATGCCCAAACCGCCCGTAGGACATAACCCCGCCACGCCATGGCCGCAATGGCCCGTGGTGCTGAAAACCAGCTCCAGCCACGAAGAAGGCTGCATACGGCGGTGGTGCCTCACGTCCAACAAGTTCATCGGGAACAAGCACGGGCAAGTATGCGGCGTAGAAGTGGAAGAAGTGGAATGGCAACCCAATCCGGAAGGAGGACGGCCGGTCATGAAACTCACCGGGAAAAAAGAGGTGCTCAAGGCCGACCTTGTCCTGCTGGCCATGGGTTTCCTCAAACCGCAACATCCTGCGTTTGCTGAAAACGTATTTGTTGCGGGCGATGCCGCCACCGGTGCCAGCCTCGTGGTGCGTTGCATTGCCGGCGGGCGCAAGGCGGCAGCCGACATAGACAGTTATTTACAACAAAAACCTTGATGCCATGTGTGGAATAACAGCTATATTCAACATAAAACAGCAAACGGCCGAGCTGCGCAAGAAAGCCCTCTCCATGTCGAAAAAAATCCGGCATCGCGGGCCGGACTGGAACGGCATCTATTGCGGGAAATCCGCCATACTCTGCCATGAGCGGCTCTCAATCGTAGATCCGCAAAGCGGCGGGCAACCGCTGTTCTCTCCCGACCATAAACAGATACTGGCCGTGAACGGGGAAATCTACAACCACCGCACGCTGCGCGAACAGTATGCCGGGCGATATGATTTCCAGACGGGCAGCGACTGCGAAGTGATACTGACACTCTACCGCGACAAAGGCATCCACTTCCTGGAAGACCTGAGCGGTATCTTTGCCTTCGCCCTCTATGATGAAGAAAAAGACGAATTCCTGATAGCCCGCGACCCGATAGGTGTCATCCCGCTCTACATCGGCTACGACAAGGACGGCCTCATCTATTGCGCCAGCGAACTGAAAGCACTGGAGGGGCACTGCGACAGCTACGAACCTTTCCTGCCGGGCCACTACTACTGGAGCCGCGAGGGGAAAATGAAAAGGTGGTACAAACGGGAGTGGATGGACTACGGGGACGTGAAAGACAACTATACGCCCCAAGCCGGCAACGACACCGCCGTGGCCGACATGGGCGAAAGCTACGCCACACAGGTGAAAGCCGTGCACGATGCCCTGGAAGAAGCCGTGCGCCGGCAACTGATGAGCGATGTGCCTTATGGCGTACTGCTTTCGGGAGGACTGGACAGTTCCGTCATCTCGGCCATTGCCCGCAAGTTTGCCGAACGCCGCATCGAAACTGATGGCCGCAAGGGAGCATGGTGGCCGCAACTGCACAGCTTTGCCGTAGGACTCAAGGGCGCACCGGATTTGATCAAGGCCAAAGAAGTGGCCGACTTTATCGGGACAGTGCACCATGAAATCAACTATACTATCCAGGAAGGACTGGATGCCGTGCGCGATGTCATCTATTATATCGAAACCTACGATGTGACCACCGTAAGGGCTTCCACCCCGATGTACCTGCTGGCGAGGGTCATCAAAAGCATGGGCATCAAGATGGTGCTGAGCGGTGAAGGGTCAGACGAGGTGTTCGGCGGCTACCTTTATTTCCACAAGGCTCCTGATGCACGCGCTTTCCATGAAGAGACCGTGCGGAAACTCTCCAAGCTGCACCTGTATGATTGCCTGCGGGCAAACAAGTCGCTGGCAGCATGGGGCGTGGAGGGACGTGTACCGTTCTTGGACAAAGAGTTCCTGGATGTGGCCATGCGCCTTAACCCCGAAGCCAAGATGTGCAAGGGCAAAACCATAGAAAAGAAAATCGTGCGCGACGCATTCTCATCCGTGCTGCCCGAAAGCGTGGCATGGCGGCAGAAAGAACAGTTCAGCGATGGTGTGGGCTACAACTGGATAGACACCTTGAAGGCCGTGACGGAACAGGCCGTCAGCGATGAGCAAATGGCACACGCCGCCGAACGCTTCCCCATCAACACCCCGATGAACAAAGAGGAATATTATTACCGGAGCATCTTCGAGGAATATTTCCCCAGCGAGAGCGCGGCGCGGAGCGTGCCGAGCGTACCGAGCGTAGCCTGCTCCACCGCAGAGGCATTGGCTTGGGACACTTCTTTCCAAGGACAGAACGAGCCGAGCGGACGGGCCGTAGCCGGCGTGCATGAAGATGCTTACCAAAAAAGCTGAAAACGGATGAAAATAGAATTCACCAAAATGCACGGGGCGGGCAACGACTATATCTATGTCAACACACTCAAATACCCACTCAACCACCCGGAATCCTTCGCTATAGAATGGAGCCGGCAACATACAGGCATCGGCAGCGACGGGCTTGTGCTCATCGGCAGTTCCGCACAAGCCGACTTCAGCATGCGCATCTTCAATGCCGACGGTTCGGAAGCCATGATGTGCGGGAATGCCAGCCGCTGCATCGGAAAATACGTTTATGAATATGGACTGACAGACAAGACCACTGTCACCTTGGAAACCCTCTCCGGCATCAAAACGCTGCAACTGCATCCCGATAACAACGGGAGAGTGGACAACGTGACGGTGGAGATGGGAATCCCCACCGATGTGCACAGCGTAACGTTAGGCACGGAATATCCCATAAGTGAAGGCATATACGTCAACATGGGAAACCCGCACTTGGTTTTGTTCACAGATGATGTAATGGCCGTACCGCTGTCCGACATCGGGCCGCGGCTGGAACATCATCCGTTTTTCCCCGGCCGTATCAACGTGGAATTTGCACAGGTTGTGGGCAACAACCGCATCCGGATGCGTGTGTGGGAACGGGGATCTGGCATCACACAAGCCTGCGGGACAGGTGCCTGCGCTACGGCCGTGGCAGCGGCTTTCACACAACGGTGCGGCCGCCAGTCGGACGTGGCCATGGACGGCGGCACACTGCACATTGAGTGGACCGCGCCCGATGGTCATGTACTGATGACCGGCCCTGCCGTCAAGGTCTTTGACGGCACCATTGACATTGAACCATAAAAAACGAAAGACAATGGCATTAGTAAACGAACACTACCTCAAACTTCCGGGCAGTTACCTGTTCTCGGACATCGCAAAAAAGATCAATACATTCAAAATCACCCATCCCAAGAAATCGCTCATCCGGTTGGGCATAGGAGACGTGACCCGCCCACTGCCGCAAGCCTGTATCGAGGCCATGCACAAAGCCGTGGACGAGATGTCGCACGAAGAAACATTCCACGGCTATGGGCCGGAACAAGGTTATGATTTCCTTATCGAGGCCATACTGAAAAACGACTTCGCCCCACGGGGCATCAACTTCAGCCCGTCGGAAATCTTCATCAACGATGGAGCCAAAAGCGACACAGGCAACATAGGTGAGATTCTTCGCTGGGACAACAGCATGGGAGTGACCGACCCCATTTATCCGGTTTACATAGACAGCAACGTCATGTGCGGACGCGCCGGCGAACTGGAACCGGACGGAAGATGGAGCAACGTCACCTACCTGCCCTGCACAGCCGAGAACCATTTTCTCCCACAGATTCCCGACCGCCGCATAGACATTATCTACCTGTGCTACCCCAACAACCCCACGGGAACCACCCTCACCAAGGCAGAACTGAAGAAATGGGTGGACTATGCGCTGGAAAACGACACGCTGATTTTCTTCGATGCCGCCTATGAGGCCTATATCACGGAAGAAAATGTGCCGCATTCCATCTATGAAATCAAGGGAGCCAAACGGTGTGCCATCGAGTTCCACAGCTTTTCAAAAACTGCCGGCTTCACGGGCGTCAGATGCGGCTACACCGTAGTGCCCAAGGAAGTAACCGCTTTCAAGCTGGACGGCGACGAGCGCGTTCCGCTCAACCCCTTGTGGAACCGCCGCCAATGCACCAAGTTCAACGGCACGAGTTACATTACCCAGCGCGGAGCCGAAGCTGTCTATTCCCCTGAGGGCAAAGCGCAAGTGAGGGCCACCATAGATTATTACATGGAAAACGCCCGTATCATGCGCGAAGGCCTGCTGTCTGCCGGCTTCCAGGTATATGGCGGCGTCAATGCGCCCTATATCTGGCTACAGGCACCTAACGGCATGGGGTCGTGGCGTTTCTTTGAGCAGTTGCTCTATGAGGTAAACGTGGTGGGCACTCCGGGCGTAGGCTTCGGCCCCAGCGGCGAAGGCTACCTGCGACTGACCGCTTTCGGTAAACGTGAGGATTGCATTGAGGCCATGCAACGTATCAAAGGATGGGTATAAAAACCTATGAAAAGGGAGGTCAGGAGACTGATACTCCCTTTTCATTTTATATTTCTTCCCTCCCCTATTTCCTAATCTTTCCCCGCCCTATCAGGATTATCCTGAATCCCAATTCACAACATTACCCCCGGTTGGCACATGAATCATCTATATCAAAACATTGCTGTCCGGTAAAACTCGTCAGATATAAAAAAGCATAGCTCGCCCCTCGTGAATTCGGTGGTCGAGTATTATTTTGCCATTCCAAGCCCCTGTCAAAAGAGAGACA
>CAZGSE010000022.1:0-44025 GCA_964528135.1 uncultured Paraprevotella sp.
TGCGGGCCATATACAAGTTCAACCGGCAACCCAAAAAGAGAAACTGACAGAGGATGAAACATGCCATTCTGATTATCGCTTACCACCAGGCGGATTTCATCAAACGGTGTATCGGGAATTTCGATGATGACTTCCTCATCTTCATCCATTGGGACAAGAGGGCGGAACTGACGGAAGCCGACCGGTCTATGTTGGCCGGCCGGCCCAACGTGAAGTTCTTGGAGAAAGTCCATCCGGTCAACTGGGGCAGCTACGGGCTGGTGCGGGTGACCCTGCTGCTCTGTCGGGAGGCGATGAAATATGAAGACGTGGAGTATTTCCACCTCATCAGCGACGCAGACATGCCGACACGCAATGCGGAATGTTTCAAACATTTCTTCCGGGTGCACAAGGGCGAGAGCTTTATGGAATATGGCAAATACCAGTCTGAAAGCGGAAACTACGATGAAGAGTGTTTCCAGAAGATGACGCTGTTCCACCGCACGGAGAAATATAACCTGAGAAACCGAGAAGAACATAAACGTTATGCCGCCGAACTGGAAGCACAAAAAAAGAGCGACAAACGCCGCCCCCTGCCCGACATCCCGCCTTACGGGGGACCGGCGTGGTGGAGCCTGACCCGCGAATGCGTGGCATATCTTCTGGAGAAAGAGGAGTATATAGAAAAACTCTATACCGACACGCTCCTGCCCGACGAGATGTTCACCCAGACGTTGCTGATGAATTCCCCGCTCGCCCCCACCATCGTAAACAAACACCTGCGTTACATCAGCTGGGAGTACCGGAACGGCAACCGGCCCGCCGTGTTGGATGAAAGTGACTTTGCACGGATCTTGCGGGGAGACTACTTCTTTGCACGGAAGGTGGATCCGGAAGGCGTCTCAAAACCGTTTGTCCGCCTGGTGGATGACATCTGCCTGCATGCCCCGTTTATCACCGACAGCGCGGAAGAGACATGGGAGAGCCTGCTGGACAAGATCCATTCGTTCCTGCATGCCAAACGGGATATATATAAGGTGCGGGGCTACCGGCAGGGCACCATAGGCACTTGGATCTTCTTGTACCTGCACGGGAAATTACGGCATACGCCCTTCGACCTCCCGGCCTGCCTGGAACAGACGGCCGAAGTATGGGAGAAAGATTTAGACACGGAAAACCCGTCCGAATGGGACTTCCTGGGCATGGCCGCCTGCGTGGAATACCTGTACCAGTACATGGACTGTTCACTGTTGGACGTGGCGTTGGATGAAGTGAACGACTACGTTTATGATTATCTCCGGAACGTGGGAGCGGACGAATTGGACGATAAATGGAGAGCTTCTTTCCACGCGTACTTCCATTACCGGGAAAGAAACGGAAGGCTCACAAAGACCGACCACAAAGCGAGGAAAGCCTTGGAAGGGAAAGAACCGCCCCGTACATCTTCCGTTTGGACATTCTCCCGTCCGGCCGAAGCCGCGGAAAAGATGAACCGCGCCTGTTCACTGGGGCTTGCCGGATATGCCGGATTAGGACTGGCACTATTGGGAAAGGCCACAGGGGAAAGGCAAACGGACTGGTTGCCCTTGCTCGACCTCATCCAAGAATCATGAAACGATGAAATTCACCCGGCAGTTCGACCAAATGGATTGTGGACCGGCCTGCATCCGCATGCTGGCCGATGCGTATGGCCGCCAGTACCCCATATCTTACCTGCGCTCCCTGGCGCACCTGAGCCGGGAGGGAGTGAGCGTGGCCGGCATACGCGATGCGCTGGAACAAATCGGGATGGATTCCGCGTCTTTCGAGATGACGCTGGAACAATTGCGGAACAACTGCCCCCTACCGGCCATCCTGCACTGGGAACAAAACCATTTTGTCGTGCTCTACGATGTGCAACAAAACAAATGGAGCGGGAAATGGAAGTATGCCGTGGCCAATCCGGCCTACGGGAAATACACCTTTTCGGAGAAAGAGTTCGGCAAATATTGGCTGAACGGGGACAAAGGCATCGTAATCGTGGCAGAACCCACGCCTGGGTTCTACGAAAAGGAGTCCATCAAGGAAGAGCACAGCTTCCTGCAATTCATCTGGAAATATGTATGGCCGTTCAGGAAAGAGATGGTGCAGCTGTCCTTCGGCATGCTAAGCGGCATCCTGCTTTCGCTGGTAGCTCCCTTCCTCACCCAGGCCATGGTGGACAGCGGCATCGCCATGCGCGACATGGATGTCATCCGCAACCTGTTGTTTGCCCAGATAGCCCTGTTCATCGGTTCTTTCTCCATGGGCATGATCAGCAGTTGGGTGACCCTGTATATGGGCACGCGCATCAACATCAACGTGCTCCACGACTATTTGTGTAAACTGTTGCAGTTGCCCATGACTTTTTTTGAAACCAAAAGCGTGGGGGATTACCAACAACGGATAGGCGACCATGGCCGGATACAGGGATTCACCACCCAATCCACTATGCAAACCCTCTTTTCCCTGGTGTCATGTGCCGTCCTGCTGGTCATCATCGGCTATTACGACATCGTCATCCTCATCGCCTACCTGTTCATCACAGGGTTGAGCACGGCTTGGATGAGTTACTTTTTCAGGCTACGCAAATCATTGGACTATGAGCAGTTCCGCGTGGGGGTGAGAAACCAGAACAAGCTTTTCGAGATGATGAGCGGCATTGTGGACATCAAAATCAACACTTACGAGCAATATAAAATAGGGGAATGGAACGGGATGCAGGAGGAACTATACCGCATGAACCGGAAAAGCCTGCGCCTGGGACAGATACAAAACACGGGATATACGGTCATAGGCCAAGTGCGCAACATTTTCATCACCTTCTGGATTGCGGCAGAAGTGGTGCAGGGCAACCTGACGCTCGGCATGATGATGAGCATCTCCAGCATCATAGGACAGGTGAACGGCCCGCTGTCGCAACTCATCGGGTTCTTGCAACAATACCAAGATGCCAAAATCAGCCTGGAACGTTCCGAAGAGGTCTATCTGTGCCAGAACGAGGACCGGGAAAACATGAAAGAACTCACACCGGACGGCCCGCCACTGGACATCAGGCTGGAAAACGTCACATTCCGATATACCGGCAGCATCGGCAAAGCAGCCTTGGCAAACGTCAGTTTCACCATCCCCGCCGGAAAGATGACCGCCATAGTGGGAGAAAGCGGAAGCGGAAAAACAACGCTCATGAAGCTGTTGCTGAAATTCTATGCCCCCACGGAAGGGCGGATATGGCTCGGAACAGATGAACTGGCTGCCTACAAGGCGGAATCCGTCAGGAAGGCGTCAGGCATTGTCATGCAAGAAAGTTTCATCTTCTCGGACACCATACAGAACAACATCATAATGGGAGAAGGCTTCGATGCGGAACGGATGGACGAGGCCATCCATGCGGCTTGCCTTGACGAATACATCAACGGGCTCCCGCTTGGACTACAGACCCACATAGGAGCTGAGGGCATAGGGGTCAGCGGGGGAGAGAAACAGCGCATCATGATTGCGCGGGCCATCTATAAAAACCCACTCTACCTGATGCTGGACGAAGCGACCAGTTCGCTGGACGCCGAGAACGAACGCCACATCACAGAAAACATCAGCCGGATATGTCGTAAACGCACGTTACTGGTCATAGCGCACCGCCTGTCAACCGTGAAGAACGCCGACCACATCATCGTGCTGCGCCATGGCAAGGTAGTGGAATCCGGCACGCACAAGGAACTGGTGGCCAGAAAAGGACATTACTGGGAATTAGTCAAAAACCAGCTGGAACTTGCCGAATCATGAAAACAAAGAACACCCCATACGCCTTTTTCCTGCATTATGGCATTTCTACCGTATTGCTGCTGATGCTGGTGGCCATTATCGTGATGCTGAACACGGTAAACATCAACCAAAAAGTAACAGCAGACATACTGGAAGAAGAAGGGAAGTACAGGGCTTACGTGGTGAAAAACGTTTATCTGGCGTTAGATACAGGGAATTCCCTGTCCATAGATGCCATGGATGGGGAGAAAATGAAATTTACCATATTGTCTGTAACAGAAGAGCCGGACTATTACGTGATTCACATGGTGCCTGAAGCCCGGCATATCGTGAAAAAGGCATTCAACGGCAACACCAAACTGTCCGGTTACGTCTATACCCACAAAATAAAGTTATGGCAACTGGTCTTTTCTAAAATCCCCTTAAACAAGAACTCGCTATGGTAAATGGTTTTTCGGTTATCATGCCTACTTATAACCAGGCCTACTTTATCCGTAGGGCCGTCATGAGCCTGATACGACAGACTTACCCGCATTGGGAACTGATTATCGTAAATGACGGTTCAACCGATGCTACGGACAGGATCATCAAAGGCTTGCCACAGGATGAGAGAATAAAGTGCCTGCACTACCCCATCAATCATGGAATGGGATACGCCCTGAACAAAGGACTGGAAGCCGCACGGTACGGGCATATCGCGTATCTTCCTTCTGATGACTTCTTTTATGCCGACCATCTGCAAGACCTGAAGCAGGCTTTCGATTCCGACGAACGGGTAATATTGGCCTATTCGGGTGTGAACTTCGATGATACGGACGCTTATGCGCCAAGAAGCTACACGGACTCATTCACCATGATGGCCGACCATTCCCTGCAACTGGTACAGACTGCCCACCGCAAAACAGCAGACCGATGGACGGAACGGCAAACATTCGTGACAGCAGACCTTTTTATCATGTTCTGGCACAAGTTAGCCGGACAAGGCATATTCATGCCGACCCTGCGAATCACGGCCAAATGGACCAACCACCCTTGGCAACGGCATAAGATTTGCGGGGAGGACTTTGGCGGAAACCTCTATAAGTACAAAGACTATTACCAGATTAAGGAACCGGTAAGAATCCGCATGAACCGCTACCGTGTATTGGATGAAAAGGAAACCTGTAAACCGGTTGCACATTCCGTTCCCGCTAAACCGTTAATGAAAATCCTCATCATCGGGGCATTAAACTACAATCCGGAACGCTTCTGTGCCTGGGAAGAAGCCGGATGCAAACTATATGGCTACTGGCACCCCACTCCTTCGATGGCCCATGAAAGCATAGGCCCGTTTCCTTTCGGGCACATTGAAACCATCCCCCACGGACAAGGCTGGACAGAACAAGTGAAAGCCATCCGTCCGGATCTCATTTACCTATGCTTCTGTTGCTCTTCCCTGGACTTCGTGTATGGCTGCATGACGGAACTTAAAAAAGCAGGCATACACACGCCTTTCGTATGGCATTTGAAAGAAGGGCCGCAACTTTGCATGCGCTTCGGCACTTGGCCGAAACTGATGGAGCTTTATGAATCATCGGCCGGGAACATTATCACGAACAGGCAGACAAAAGAATGGTACGACCTGTTCCTGCCAACGGACAAACCTTACCTGATTCTGGACCAGGAGATGCCCAAAAAGGAATATTTCGGGAGTTCTTTCTCCCCCAAGCTATCAGCCTCAGACGGAGAAATACACACGGTAGTCATCGGACGGATGATAGGGATTTCCGTAGAAGACATGCGCCAGCTGGCCGCACATGGCATCCACGTGCATCTGTATTCTGCCAGTTATTACAGACAAAAGAACAAGGGCAACGACCTGTATGGCAAGGCCGCACAAGGCTATTTCCATGTACACGCCCATTGCCCCAATGAAAAATGGACGGAAGAGTTTTCCCGTTACGATGCCGGCTGGTTGCACGCCGACCATAGCCGGAACCAAGGCGACCTCTTCCGGGTGATGTGGGATGACCTGAACATCCCTGCCAGGGTGGGCACATTGGCCGCTGCCGGCCTTCCCATGATACTGCGCCGAAACGCAAGGCATATCGTGGCATCAAAAGAACTGCTGGGAAACTATGGAATAGGCCTTTTGTATGATTCTATAGCCGAACTGTCCGCACAACTGCACAACAGCGAGTCCATGACCCACCTGAGCAAGAATGTGCTGGAACACCGCATGGCATTCACCATGGATTTCCACATCCGGGAACTTATCCGTTTCTTTCAGACACTCATAAAGGAACAGCATCATGGAAACGCGTGAAAAGGTATTATGGCAAATAGCCAACACGGTTATGGTAAACCACCAATTTATAAACACGGCGGATTCCTGCGCCGAACAGGCCGAGGCGTCCCTCTTGCTCTTCAAGGCCTCCAGGGAGTTGGAAGTGGACATTTACCGCGATTTTGCGCAGCAATGCTTTGAAAGATGTATTTCCCTGTTGCCCCAAATGTCCCAAAAGGCAGCCCGTGCGGGATGGGCCATAAGCCGGATCTTGAATGAAGGATGGATATTCGGTGACATGGATGGGCTACTTCATGAAGTGGACAGGAAAATAATCCCCGTGCTCAACCAGACTTTCGATTTCGGCAATGAAACAAAAGGCCATTTCATCCTGCCTCATTTTTACCTGTTGGAGCGCCACAAAAAGACCCCTGCTTATTGGACGGCCCAAAGCCATATCGTCCGGAACCTCAAAGATGCCGTCTGCCGTCACAAGAATCATGGCGGGACATTCTCCGCGTTCTGCAAGGAATCCATCGACCGTTTCCTGCTCAGCCTTGGTGAACAGACAATCTTTTCCGGCAGCTATCCCGGCACCCTGCATGTCTCTTCGCCGGAAGAACTTGCCGCACAGGCCTGGAGGTTCTTGCTCTACGGACAAAACATCACTTGGACATTCAGCGGAAAAGACTTGATGGACTACATCCAACAGCGCATAGCTGATTTCGACGGGA
Source organism: uncultured Paraprevotella sp. (assembly GCA_964528135.1). Lineage (GTDB taxonomy): Bacteria > Bacteroidota > Bacteroidia > Bacteroidales > Bacteroidaceae > Paraprevotella. Next base: position 6,760 of record CAZGSE010000022.1, read on the forward strand.
CAGAGGACTTAAACTTACGCGGCTTGCCCGGCATCGGATTGGTGATATGAACATCCGGCAAACAGGAGGTATTAAAAGTAAAACCGCTTCCGGCCTGGGTTCAAGCCGGAAGCGATTCATCTCTTTTTGAATATTATTCCTCGTAAGGCTCAAAGTCGTCCTTGCCCACGCCACAGAGCGGGCACACCCAGTCTTCCGGAATATCTTCAAACGCCGTACCCGGCGCAATGCCAGATTCCGGGTCGCCCACTTCGGGATCATACACCCACTGGCATACTGTACAAATATACTTCTTCATCGTCTATAACTTTAAATTTGTAACTTAATGAATCACACTGCAAGTTACCACTTTTCAGACAGACAACAGTTGAAATGCCGATTCGCTTTTATTTTTTTAACAGTTCAAGCAGCTCCTCCATGCCTTCCGAAGCACCTTTCCGCAACTGGCGGACACAAACGCCGTGAGGCACCTTCACCGGCTTGGGGTCTATCAACCAGACCGGCACGCCGGGCCGCACATAATCCAGCAGGCTTGCCGCGGGATAGACGTTCAGCGATGTGCCGATGACGATGAACACGTCAGCTTCCCTCACCTGTTCTATGGCCGCACCCATCATTGGCACAGGTTCACCGAACCAGACGATGAACGGCCGCAGTTGCGTGCCATCGGCCGCCTTGTCGCCCATCTTCACTTCCCATTGTTCCGGAGACAGCTCACGGATGTAGCACGGGTTGTCCGGATCGCGGCTCGATGTCACTTTCATCAGTTCGCCATGCAGATGGATTACCTTGCTGCTCCCGGCCCGTTCATGCAGGTTGTCCACATTTTGCGTCACCACCGTCACGTCGTAGTCCTTTTCCATCGCCGCCAGCAACAAATGCCCCCGGCAAGGCTGCACCCCGGCCAGCTGCCGCCGCCGTTCGTTATAAAAACGGATGACCAGCTCCGGGTTACGGGCATACCCCTCAGGAGTGGCCACCTGTTCCACCGGATAGCGGTCCCATAGCCCTCCGCTATCGCGGAAAGTGCTCAGTCCGCTTTCTACCGACATCCCGGCTCCTGTCAAAACAACAACTTTTTTCATTCCTTTCAGTTTTTTACCGACAAAAATAACAAAATTCCGCGCAAAAAGGCGCAATGGGTCAAATAATTCGATTAACTTTGTGCCTTTGGTATGGATATATCATCAAATAAACACAACGAAATGGACAAAGTAAGTTACGCATTAGGCTTGGGCATCGGCCAGCAGTTGAAAAACATGGGAGCACAGGATTTGTGCATCGACGATTTCGCACAAGCCATCAAGGACGTACTCGAAAACAAGGATCTTGCAGTGTCGCACCATGAGGCGCAGGGCATCGTGACACAATATTTCCAGGAGAAAGAAGCCGCCATGAACAAGGAGAAAGAGGCCAAAGGCAAGCAGGCCAAGGCCGACGGCGAAAAGTTCCTGCAAGAGAATGCCCGCAAGGAAGGGGTCGTCACCACGGCTTCGGGACTGCAATACATGGTGCTGAAAGAGGGTGAGGGCAAAAGCCCGAAAGCCACCGACAAAGTGCGCTGCCACTACGAGGGTATGCTCATCGACGGGACGCTCTTCGACAGCAGCCTGCAGCGCGGCGAACCGGCTGACTTTCCGCTCAACGGTGTCATCACCGGATGGACCGAGGGGCTGCAACTGATGAAAGAAGGGGCCAAATACCGCTTCTTCATCCCTTATCTGTTAGGTTACGGCGCGGGAGGGGCAGGCAATTCCATCCCGCCCTACAGCACACTGATTTTCGATGTGGAGCTGATAAAAGTGCTTTGACATATATCTTATATAAATCAAACAACAAAATGAAAAAGACAGGTTTTATCGCAGCTGCCGGAATGGCAGCACTTTTCTATTCCTGCTCCTCTTCCACGCCGAAGGCGGACATGAAGAATGACGTGGATTCCTTGAGCTACTCCATCGGTATGGCACAGACCCAGGGGCTGAAACCCTACCTGGTGAACCGCCTGAACGTGGACACCGCTTACCTGGATGAATTCGTGAAAGGCCTGAACGAAGGAGCCAATGCCGGTGACGACAAACGCAAGACGGCTTATTACGCCGGCATACAAATCGGGCAACAGATCAGCCAGCAGATGATCAGGGGCATCAACTATGAGGTGTTCGGCACCGACTCCACGCAGACCATCAGCATGCAGAACTTCATGGCGGGCTTCGTGTCCGGCGTAACGGGGAAAGGCGGCAAGATGACCATGGAACAGGCACAGGAAACCGCCCAGGCCAAGATGGAAGAAGTGAAGAACAAGAGCCTGGAAAAAACATACGGCGACAATAAGAAAGCCGGCGAGGAATTCATGGCCAACATAGCCAAGAAAGCCGGCATCAGGAAGCTGGCCAACGGCGTATATTATGAAGTGATTACCGAAGGCAAGGGCGAAATCCCGGCAGACACGAGCCGCGTGAAAGTGAACTACGAGGGCAAACTCATCAACGACACCGTGTTCGACAGTTCCTACGAGCGCAAATCGCCGTCCACGTTCCGTTGCAACCAAGTAATCCCCGGATGGACCGAAGCCCTCACCCACATGCCCGTAGGTTCCACTTGGATGGTGTACATCCCGCAGGAACAGGCTTATGCCGCAAGGGAAGCCGGGAAGATCAAGCCGTTCTCGGCCCTGAAGTTCAAGATTGAACTGCTGAGCATCGAAAAATAACTGAGGCGAAGCCATGACAGGATTGAAATACGCAGTCCTTTCGTTAGCCCTTCTGGCCTGTCTCGACGGCAGTGCCAGAAGGAAAAACAAAAAGCAGCAGAAAGCGGAAACCGTGGAGTTGGGCACCAACCCGATGGATACGCTCAGCTATGCCTTGGGCATGGCCAACACGAGAGGCCTGGCAGAATACATCATCAGCCGAATGAACGTGGACACGGCCTACATGGCCCAGTTCATCGAAGGTTTCAACGCCACCCTCACGGCAGAAGAACGCAAGCAACAACTGGCTTACAGTGCCGGGCTGCAAATCCGCCAACAGGTGGAAAAACAGATTATCCCCGCACTGAACCAACGGATTGCCGGCAACGACTCCACGGAAATGGTCAACCGGGCGCTCTTTGCGGAAGGGTTCAGGAAAACGCTGGCCGGAGATTCTACCGTCATGGACCTGCAACAGGCCGAGGAGTTGTCTGAAAGGGAACTGAAACTTTACCACGAACAGAACACGGAGCGCAAGTACAGCGAGAACCGGCGCGCCGGCGAAGAATTCCTGGAAGCCAATGCCCGGAAAGACAGCGTACAGACTTTGCCCTCAGGCGTACAGTACAAGGTCCTGGTGCAAGGCAACGGCGAGGTGCCTTCCGCCACCGCAAAAGTGAAGGTGAACTACGAAGGCCGCCTGGTGGACGGCACGGTGTTCGACAGTTCTTACAAACGCCAGAAACCGGCCACGTTCGCCTGCAACCAGGTCATCAAGGGCTGGACCGATGCCCTCACCCACATGCCCGTAGGCTCGAAATGGGAAATCTATATCCCGCAGGAGCTTGCCTACGGGGCACGGGAGGCCGGAAAGATTCCGCCGTTCTCGGCACTGATATTCACGGTAGAACTGCTGGAAATAGAGAAGTAGGCAAACTCACCCATATCATAAAAAGACGCCAAAACACAACTTGGCGTCTTTTTTTGCTGGAAACAGATACCGTCTGCAAAAAAACGCCTATATTTGCCCACAGAATGAACAAACAATACAACAGGAAAAATGGAAAAGTTAGACAACTTAGATAAAAAAATTTTGGAAATCATCACCACCAACGCACGCATCCCGTTCAAGGACGTGGCAGCAGAATGCAACGTTTCGCGCGCAGCCATCCACCAGCGCGTGCAGCGCCTCATCGAACTGGGCGTCATCGTCGGCTCCGGCTACCACGTGGATCCCAAAACTCTGGGCTACAGCACCTGCACCTACGTAGGCGTTATCCTGGAACGCGGTTCGATGTACAAGCGCGTAGTGGACGAGCTGAACCACATCCCCGAAGTGGTGGAATGCCACTTCACGACCGGCCCCTACACCATGCTCATCAAACTATATGCCTGCGACAACGCCCACCTGATGGAACTGTTGAACAACAGGCTCCAGGAAATACCGGGCGTCATCTCCACGGAGACCCTGATATCGCTGGAACAAAGCATCAAAAAGGAAATACCCATCGTACTGAACAACAAACGGGCATGAGCACGGGCTACTTCGACTGGCAGGCTGCCTATGACGGGTTCCACCAACGGTTTCCCGGATACCGGCAGCAACCGGTCATCGGCATCACGGGCAACTTCGGGGAGAAGGGATGCGAATTGGCGGAGGGTTACTTTGAGTCTGTACTGAAAGCCGGGGGCACCCCCCTCATCATCCCTCCCTACGAGGATCGGGACGCACTGGCCAACACCGTAGAACACATTGACGGGCTGCTTCTGTCCGGCGGGGGCGACATGAACCCGCTGTTTACCGGCGAAGAACCCATCCCGCAGCTACACGCGGTGAACCACCGCCGCGACCTGGCCGAACTATTGCTCATCCGGCTGGCCTACGACCGGCAAATCCCGATGCTGGGCATCTGCCGGGGCATACAGATGCTGGCCACCGCGCTGGGCGGCAGCGTGTGGCAGGACATCTACAGCCAGATGCCCGGACGCCAACTCATCGGGCACAGCCAGCAGCTGGATCGCCGCTATGCCTCCCACACCATACGCACCACGGACGACAGCACCATCCTGCGCCCGCTTTTGGGTGCAAACCCCGTTCCCGTCAACTCTTTCCACCACCAGGCCATCAACACCACGGGGCCACACCTGAGGGTTTGCGCCACATCGCCGGACGGCATCATCGAAGCCGTGGAGTCGGCCGAGCACAAATCCATACTGGGCGTACAATGGCACCCCGAATGCTTCTGCCTGCGGGGAGACGAGAGCATGATGCCGCTCTTCCGCTGGCTGACGGCGGAGGCCGCTTCTTTCTGCCGGGCCAAGGAACTGCACCGGAACATACTCACACTGGACAGCCACTGCGATACGCCGATGTCTTTCCACAAAGGCATCCGCTTCGACCGGCGCGACCCTGACGTACTCGTAAACCTGCACGAGATGGCGGAAGGACACCTGGATGCCACCGTCATGGTGGCCTACCTGGAACAAGGGGAGCGCACGGAAGCGGCACTGCAGGCCGCCACAGCCAAAGCCGACCGCATCCTGAACCAGATAGAGGACATGGCAGCCGCCTGCTGCACGGCCGTAGGCATCGCCCGCACGCCCGCCGACCTGTGGCGGCTGAAACGGGCGGGCAAGAAAGCCATCATGCTGGGCATCGAAAACGGCTATGCCATCGGCAAGGACCTGTCAAGGCTCAGGCATTTCCGCGACCGCGGCATCGTTTACATGACCTTGTGCCACAACGGTGACAACGACCTTTGCGACTCGGCGCGCGGACAGGGCGAACACGGCGGCCTGAGCAGGCTCGGACGCGAGGCGGTGCTCGAAATGAACCGGCTGGGCATCATGGCAGACCTGTCGCACGCCGCCGAAAGCAGTTTCTACGACACACTGGAGGTGAGCACCTCGCCTGTCGTGTGCTCCCACTCTTCGTGCCGCGCGCTGTGCGATGTGCCCCGCAACCTGACGGACAGCCAGATGAAAGCCCTGGCGCACAAGGGCGGGGTGGCACAAGTGACACTGTACAAAGGATTCCTGCGGAAGAACGGCGAAGCCTCCATCCTTGATGCCGTGGAGCACCTAAACCACATGGTGAATGTCATGGGCGTGGAGCACGTGGGTATCGGGACGGACTTCGACGGCGACGGGGGAGTGCCCGGATGCGCCTCCGCCGCGGAAGTCATCAATTTCACCCGCCGGCTGCTGGCCGAACGCTACAGCGAAACCGACATAGCTGGCATTTGGGGCGGTAACTTCCTGCGGGTCATGCAGGAAGTGCAGGACAAAAGGAAAGGATAAAGCAAACCAACAAGGACAGAAATGAAACAAACCACCAGACTACAATGGGGCATGGTGCTTGCCCTCCTGCTCTCCGTGTGCATGGCCTGCGGCAACAAGTCCCGCGGCACGACCGGCAACACGGACAGTATCCCCATGGCAAAAGCACCGGACTTCAATGCCGACAGCTCCTATGCCTACACGGCGGCCCAGTGCGCTTTCGGCCCGCGCGTGCCCAACACCGAGGCACACCGCCGCTGCGGCGACTACATCGCCGGGATGTTCAAGGCATTCGGTGCGGCCGTCACCGAGCAACGGGCCGATGTGAAGGCCTATGACGGGACGGTGCTGAAAGCCCGCAACATCATCGCCTCCTACAATCCGGAGGCCGATGGGCGCATCCTCGTCTGCGGACACTGGGACTGCCGCCCCTGGGCCGACAACGACCCCGACCCGGCCAACTGGCACAAACCGGTGACGGGAGCCAATGATGCCGCCAGCGAAGTGGGCGTGATGCTCGAAATGGCCCGCCTCATCCAGCTTTACCCGCTGGAGAACATCGGCGTGGACTTCATCTGCTTCGATGCGGAAGACTATGGCACGCCGCAATGGGAAGAAAACACCGGCAGTGCCGGCTCATGGTGCCTAGGCTCACAGCACTGGGCGGCCAACCCGCATGTGTTCGGCTACCGTGCACGCTTCGGCATCCTGATGGACATGGTGGGCGGAGCAGGGAGCACCTTTTCCAAGGAAGGCTACTCGCGGCTGTATGCCCCGCAAGTGGTGGACTTGGTGTGGAAAACCGCCGCGCAAACCGGCTACGGGCAGTTCTTTCCCGCGCGCGACGGGGGATACATCACCGACGACCACCTGCCCGTCAACCAGATAGCCAACATCCCGTGCATAGACATCATACCTTATTTCACGGATGCGCCCTCCGGCTTCGGCCCCACATGGCACACCCTCAACGACAACATGGAACATATCGACCGCCAGGTACTGAAAGCCGTGGGGCAGACCGTACTGCAGGTCATCTATAACGAAAACCAGCAAGAATGACAATGGAAACCATCAACGAACAGCAAGACGAAATCATTGAAGAATTCAGCGGACTGGATGACTGGATGGACAAATACCAACTGCTCATCGACATGGGGCACGAACAGGAACCGCTCCCCGAAGCCTGCAAAACCGACCAGAACCTGATAGACGGCTGCCAGAGCCGCGTGTGGCTGCAAGCCGACTATGCGGACGGGCGGCTGACCTTCCGGGCCGAGAGCGACGCCCTCATCGTGAAAGGCATCGTGACGCTGCTCATCCGCGTGTTGAGCGGGCACACCCCGCAGGAAATCCTCGATGCCGACCTATACTTCATCGACCGCATCGGACTGAAAGAGCACCTCTCGCCCACGCGCAGCAACGGCCTGCTGGCCATGCTCAAGCAGATGAAGATGTACGCCTTGGCCTACAAGGCAAAGGAAGGGAACGCCTGAACCGTTCCCTTCCCCTGCCCGCTGAAGAGGCCCCACGGGCCTGCCTTTCACAGAAAGGTGCACCGCTGCGCACAAATAACAAACTGAGATTACCGGAAAAAGCGCGGCCTTTTTCCGCAAAGCCGCCGGCGTCTTTCCGCAAGGCTAAACACTTTTTTCCGCAAAACCGCCCTTATCCGCCGGCGCATCCAGGAACAAAGCGCGGAACAGGCTCCTGCCCGTTCCGGTCACCATCATCCCATCGTAGAAACGGGCGGCCTGCGAAAGCCGGTAATAACCCTCCGCCAGGTTGACCATCAGGTCTGCCTCGAACAAAGGTTCAAAATGCAGTTCACGGGCGGCATCGAAACGGTGATGGCTTCCCACGACGGCCGCCAGCCATCCTTTTTCGTCCTCCGTCAGCCCGGCCTCGCCGCACAGCCATTCTTTCACCAGTTTGCACCCCTCTTCCTGCTGGTGCACAGGCAGGCTGTCGCCATACAACCGGCGCGATGCGGGACAACCGATGTCGTGCAGCCAGGCCGCCGCCTCCACCAGTTCCAGGCGGTCGCCTTCCCAACCCTCACCCACAGCAATCAGCCGCGTATAGGCAGCCACGGCCTGCGTATGCGTAATCTGTTCCAAAGCTGGAGGATGGGCGGTATAAAATTCCGTCACCCGCCGGGCCAGCCGGTCTTTCACTCTCGTCTTATCCGTCATGCCAACTCCCTTTCGTTACGTCCGTTTTCGTGCGCCTGCCGCACGGCCCCGCGGGCCCGTTCCAAAACGGCAAACAACTCGTCCACCGTGTCGGCCCGCAACATGGCGATGCGCGTGTCGCGGAAGTCCGGGATGCCCTTGAACACCGGTGAGGCAGCCAAATGGCGGCGGCTGTGCAGGATGCCGCGGTACTCGTCGATGCGTTGCACACTGGTGAGCACCTGATGCTTGAGCACGTCTATTTTCCAATCCGTACCCATCGGCCGGTAACGGCTCTGTATGGCCTCCGCGGCGGCAGGCATCCCGCCGGGGCACAGTTCGTCCACGATTTCCTTGAAAATCCAAGGGCGGCCGAACGTGGCGCGCCCCACCATGACAGCATCCACGCCGTAGCGTTCAAAACACTCCCGCGCACGGGCCGGAGACGTGATGTCGCCGTTGCCGATGACGGGGATCTTCATGCGCGGGTTTCGCTTGACCTCCCCTATCAGCGTCCAGTCAGCCTCGCCGGTGTACATCTGCGACCGCGTGCGGCCGTGGATGGTGATGGCCTGTATGCCGCAGTCCTGCAACTGCTCGGCCAGGCCGACAACCACCTTATGGCTATCGTCCCAGCCCAGACGGGTCTTCACCGTGACCGGCACGTCCACCGCGTCCACCACCGCCCGCGTAATGTCCAGCATCCGCGGGATGTCCTGCAACAGCCCGGCACCCGCCCCTTTCCCGGCCACCTTCTTGACCGGGCAACCGAAATTCAGGTCGAGCACGTCGGGATGCGCCTGCTCCACCACGATACGGGCGGCATCGGCCATCGCCCCCGGCTCTTTCCCGTAAATCTGGATGGCCACGGGGCGTTCGTCGTCGCACACCGCCAACTTTTCCAGACTGCGCCCCACCCTGCGCACCAGCGCATCGGCCGCCACAAATTCGGAATAGACCATGGCCGCACCGAAACGCTTGCACAGCAGCCGGAACCCGATGTCCGTCACATCTTCCATCGGGGCCAGGAACACAGGATAAGGCCCGAACTCTACATTTCCTATCTTCATGGGTGCAAAGATAGGGCATGGAAAGCGAAAGCGGAAGCAGAATGCTGAATTTGTTGCACTGCCGGACCGAAAAAGCCACCGGGCACCCCAAACAGGAAACCCCACGGCCAAAGGGAAATATTCATGCCCTGTTTCTGCCGCCATTCGCGTTTTCATTCGTATCTTTGCAGCCAAAACCCAGATATATGACCAGAGAAGATTTTGAGCTCATGGCTCCCGTAGGTTCGCGCGAGTCGCTGGCCGCCGCCCTGAAGGCCGGTGCGGATGCCGTTTATTTCGGCATTGAAAGCCTGAACATGCGGGCGCACTCGTCCAGTGCCTTCACTATCAACGACCTGAAAGAGATGGCACAGACCTGCAGCGCACACGGTGTCAAAAGCTATCTGACCGTGAACACCATCATCTACAACGAGGACCTGCCGCTGATGCGCACCATCATCGACGCCGCCCGCGAGGCCGGCATCTCGGCTGTCATCGCCTCGGACGTGGCGGTGATGACATATTGCCGCCAAGTGGGACAGGAAGTGCACCTCTCCACCCAACTGAACATCAGCAATATCGAGGCACTGAAGTTCTATGCCCGGTTTGCCGACGTGGTGGTGCTGGCCAGGGAACTGAACATGGCACAAGTGGCCGAAATCCACCGCCAGATAGAGGAACAGCACGTGTGCGGCCCCAACGGCGAGCCGGTGCGCATCGAGATGTTCTGCCACGGCGCGCTCTGCATGGCCGTGAGCGGCAAGTGCTACCTCAGCCTGGACAACACGGGGCGGTCGGCCAACCGCGGTGCCTGCATGCAGATCTGCCGGCGGGGCTACCTGGTGAAAGACCGCGAGACGGACATGGAACTGGAAATAGACAACAAATACATCATGAGCCCAAAAGACCTGAAAACCATCCGCTTCATCGACAAACTGATGGATGCGGGCGTAAGGGTGTTCAAGATAGAAGGGCGCGCCCGCGGGCCGGAGTACGTCTATACCGTGGTGAAATGCTACCAGGAAGCCATCCGGAGCGTGCTGGACGGCACATTCACCGAAGAACGGAAAGACGAATGGGACGAACGGCTGGCGCGCGTGTTCAACCGCGGTTTCTGGGACGGCTACTACCAGGGGCAGACACTGGGCGAATGGGCCAAGGAATACGGTTCGGCTGCGACGGAAAAGAAAGTGTACGTGGGCAAGGCTGTCAAATATTTCTCCCGGCTGGGTGTGGGGGAATTCCGGATAGAGGCGGCCGACATGAACGTGGGCGAGCGGCTGCTCATCACCGGCCCCACGACGGGGGCGCTGTTCATGACGCTGGAAGAGGTGCGCTACGACCTGCAACCGGTGGAGAGCGTGCAGAAAGGCATGCACGTGTCCTTCAAAGTGCCGGAAAAAATCCGGCCGGGAGACAAACTGTACAAACTGGTCACCACCGCCGCCCCAAAGGGAAAAGGCACGCAGGAGGCCTGACGCAGGAAGAAGGAAGGCCGGAGAACAGACGGGCACGGCGGGGAACAGACGGAAGCCATCCGGCCACCGGCAGCCACCAACGGCATAAAAAAAGAAAACAAGAAAGCATTTTTTCCTTGCGGAAATGCTTTTTTTTTTATCTTTGCAAAAATAATGCCAATTATTCAATAAAGTTAATGAATCCACTGAATTTCACCCATCTTCTGGCACAAACCGTCACGGAACTGTCCGAATGTTCGTCCCTGAAAGGTTTGTTCCACGAACACCAAGACGGGGATCCCCTGCCCTCCGGTAAAGTGCTGCACGAAATCATCGAACTGTGCCGTTCCATCCTTTTTCCGGGATTCTATGGGAAATCTACCGTAAACCACCATACCATCGCCTACCACACCGGCGTAAACATCGAGCGGCTATACTGCCTGCTGAGCGAACAGATAGAAGCCGGACTGTGCTTTGCCGCCGACCGCCACGAGGAAGACGGCACGAAAACCGACAACGCTTTCTGCAATCCCTACCGGGAAAAGGCGGCTTCACTGGCCGGACAGTTCATCAGCCGGCTGCCCGAACTGCGCCGGATACTGGCCACTGACGTGGAAGCCACATACAACGGCGACCCGGCAGCCGAGTCATACGGCGAAATCATCAGCTGCTACCCCATCATCAAGGCCCTGAGCAATTACCGCATCGCGCACGAACTGCTGGTACTGGGTGTGCCGTTGATTCCCCGCATCATCACGGAAATGGCCCATTCCGAAACGGGCATCGACATCCACCCGGCCGCCCGCATCGGGCACCACTTCACGATAGACCACGGCACGGGCGTGGTAATCGGGGCCACGTGCATCATCGGCAACAACGTGAAACTCTACCAAGGCGTGACGCTGGGCGCCAAAAGTTTCCCGCTGGATGACAAAGGGAACCCCATCAAAGGCATCCCGCGCCACCCTATCCTGGAAGACGACGTGATTGTGTATGCCAATTCCACCATCCTGGGCCGAATCACCGTAGGCCGCGGAGCGACCATAGGCGGCAACATCTGGGTGACGGAGGACGTGCCGGCAGGAGCCAGGCTTGTACAGAAAAAATACAAATAAATAACAGACAAAACAAGTATCCATCGAAGAGTATCACACAATGGAAACCGAATTTGAACTCATCGCCAAGACTTTCCAGGGACTGGAAAACCTCTTGGCCAAGGAACTGACGGACTTGGGCGCCAACAACATCCAGACGGGACACCGCATGGTGGCTTTCACCGGAGACAAGGAAATGATGTACCGCGCCAACTTCTCCCTGCGCACCGCCATCCGCATCCTCAAACCCATCAAACACTTCAAGGCAGACTCCGCCGACCAGGTTTACAATGCCGTCAAGACCATAGAATGGGAACAATATATAGACAACAACACGAGCTTTGCCGTGGACTCCGTGGTATTCTCCACAGACTTCCGCCACAGCAAGTTCGTTGCCTACAAGGTGAAAGATGCCATCGTGGACTATTTCCGCGAGAAAACCGGCTCGCGCCCCAACGTGCGCGTGACCAACCCCGACCTGCAACTGAACATACATATCACGGAAAACAACTGCACACTATCCATGGACAGTTCGGGAGAGTCGCTGCACCGCCGCGGCTACCGCCAGGCATCCGTGGAAGCACCGCTGAACGAAGTGCTGGCCGCAGGCATGATCATGATGACGGGCTGGAACGGCGAATGCGACCTGATAGACCCCATGTGCGGTTCGGGCACCATCCTCATCGAGGCCGCCCTCATCGCCCGCGGCATCGCCCCCGGTGTGTTCCGCAAGGAATATGCGTTCGAAAAATGGCGCGACTTCGACAAGGAACTGTTCGACCGGATTTATAACGATGATTCGCAGGAGCGCGAATTCACCCACAAGATATACGGCTACGACATCAACCGCAATGCCGTGGACATCGCCACGCACAACGTGAAAGCGGCCGGACTGGGCAAAGAAATCGAAATCCGGCAGCAAGACTTCCATAACTTTGAACAACCGGCAGAGAAAAGCATCATCGTCACTAACCCACCCTATGGGGAGCGCATCTCCGTCCCCGACCTGCTGGGGCTGTACCGCGCCATCGGCGAACGGCTGAAGCACCACTTCCTGGACAACGATGCCTGGATTCTCAGTTATCGCGAGGAATGTTTCGACCAAATAGGGCTGAAGCCTTCGCTCAAAATACCCCTGTATAACGGTTCGCTGGAATGCGAATTCAGGAAATACCAGATATTCAGCGGGAAATACAAAGACCAACTGGCCGAGGGAAAAGACATCAAAACGGCAGAAGAACGCCGCATGATGGCCGAGAAGAAACGCTTCAAGCAACACCGGGAATTCAAAAGGCCCCTTGATGACGATGAAGACGAACGGAACTTCCAGTTCAAGAGACGCGGATATGACAACCGCAGCTACGGCAACCGTCCGGCAGCAGACCGTCGCACGTGGGAAGAACACGATGACCGGAAACCGGCTTACGGCAAACGGCCGTCATTCAGGAAAGACAACAGGAACTTTGAGCGCAGGAACAACCGCACGTCCGACCGGTACCGTAAAAATGAACGATATGATGAAGAAGATTAACAGACTGGTGGTATTAATGATGTTGCCTGTCCTTGCCATGGCACAAGGGGAAAAGAGTTTCACACTGGACGACCTGCTTCCGGGAGGCCGCACGTACCACCGGATGCAGCCGCAAAACATGTTTACCGAATGGTGGGGCAACCACTGCATCGAGTTGACTCCGGACGAATGCCGGGAAACGGACGGCACGACAGGAGAGAGCGACGTGTTGTTCACACTGGCCCAGCTAAACCGCTGGGCAGGGGCGGGACAGGACGACACACTCCTGTACAGTTGCCACTACGTCAGCTTCCCCGATGGGGAACAACCCTTGGCGGCCTTTACCGTCACGGACAAGGACAGCCCCGCCGACCAACGGATGCAGCGCTACGTGGTGGTCAACTTCCGTGAAGGCCAAAAGGCCTGGGAACAGACGTTCCCGGCAACGGCTTCCGACATCGACCGTTCCGCCGCTTCGGGCCATGTGGCTTACGTCTGGGAAAACAACCTTTACGTCACCCGCCGCGACGGGCGGCAAATGGCGGTATCGGAAGACGGAAGCAACGACTTGGTTTACGGGCAAGCCGTGCACCGCAACGAGTTCGGCATCACCAAGGGGACGTTCTGGAGCCCGGACGGCCAATTGCTGGCTTTCTACCGCATGGACCAGAGCATGGTGCCCGATTACCCGCAGGTTGACATCAGCACGCGCATCGCCTCCACCTACCCCTGCAAGTACCCCATGGCGGGAGAAACCATACACAAAGTGACGGTGGGCGTGTTCAACACCGCCACAGGCCAGACCGTATGGCTACAGGCCGGCGACCCTACCGACCGCTACTTCACCAATATCAGCTGGAGCCCGGACAGCCGCAAGGTCTATATGATTGAACTGAACCGTGACCAGAACCATGTGGAACTGGTCTGCTACGATGCCGCCAGCGGACAAAAGGAAGAGGTTCTCTATGAAGAAACCCACCCCAAATACGTGGAACCGCTGTACAGTCTGCAGTTCCTGCCTTGGGACAACAGCAAATTCGTTTACCAAAGCCAGCGTGATGGATACAACCACCTCTACCTGTTCGATTTGAACAGCAGGCAGGCACCGGATGAACGGCCGGTCAAGGGAGGAGGAACCTGCCGCGAATATGTCAAGGTTACACCGTTGACTTCCGGCGAATGGGTGGTGAAAGAGGTGCTTGGCTTCGACACACGGGAAAAAGCCGTGCTCTATTGCAGCAACGAAATCCACCCCCTGCAGTCCAATATATATAAGGTACGCGTGAAAAACGGCCGCCGGACCCTGCTCGACAACGGCGAAGGCGTGCACAACGGAAGCCTGAGCCATGACGGGAGTCTTTTGCTGGACCGCTTCTCATCGCCCACCGTGGCACGCGGCATCAACCTGACCGACACGAGAAAAGGCTGGAGCCGCAACCTGCTGACGGCCGAAGATCCGTGGAAAGACTACCGTGTGCCGGAAATCACGTGCGGCAGCATCAAGGCCGCCGATGGGGTGACCGACCTGTATTACCGCATGGTCAAGCCTGTGGACTTCGACCCCAACCGGAAATATCCCACTGTGGTTTATGTTTATGGCGGGCCGCATGCACACAACGTGGAGGCCAGCCGCAACTATCTGACCCGCGGATGGGAAATCTACATGGCGCAGAAAGGCTATCTGCTGTTCATCCTCGACAACAGGGGATCGGAACATCGCGGACTGGCTTTTGAGAACGTCACGTTCCATCATCTGGGCGTGGAGGAAATGAAAGACCAGATGGAGGGCGTGAAGTTCCTGAAATCACTGCCTTATGTGGATGCCGAACGGATGGGAGTGCACGGATGGTCGTTCGGCGGGTTCATGACCATCAACCTCATGCTGACCTATCCCGACGTGTTCAAAGTGGGAGTGGCCGGCGGGCCTGTCACCGACTGGCAATACTACGAAGCCATGTACGGGGAACGCTACATGGATACCCCGCAGGACAATGCGGAAGGCTATGCCGGCAGCAACCTGCGCCTGAAAGCCGGTAACCTGAAAGGCAAACTGCAGGTGATTATCGGTTACAATGACCCTATATGCGTACCGCAACACACCTTGTCGTTCCTGCGCGCCTGCATCGATGCCGGCACGCAACCGGATTTCTTTGCCTATCCGGGCGATGAGCACAACATGCAGGGAACCGACCGCGTACACCTGCATGAACGGATTACGCAATACTTTGACGATTATCTGAAATAAAAACATAACTGGACATGAATATTCTGTTGTTAGGAAGCGGAGGACGCGAACACGCATTGGCATGGAAAATCGCCCAAAGCCCGAAAGTAGATCATCTGTACATCGCTCCGGGAAACGCCGGGACGGGTTCCGTGGGCGAGAATGTAGCCCTCAGGGCCGATGACTTCGAAGGTATCAGGCAATTTTGCCTGACCCATGACATCCACATGGTGGTTGTCGGGCCAGAAGACCCTTTGGTGAAGGGGATATATGACTTCTTCAAACAAGACGACCGCCTGCGGGACATTCCTGTCATAGGCCCTTCAAGGCAAGGCGCCCTTTTGGAAGGCAGCAAGGACTTTGCCAAAGCATTCATGCGGCGCCACGGCATCCCCACTGCCGCCTACCGCACGTTCACACAGGAAACGCTGGCAGACGGACTGGAATACCTGGGAACCCTGAAAGCTCCTTACGTGTTGAAGGCTGACGGCCTTTGCGCCGGAAAGGGTGTGCTCATCCTGCCTTCGCAGGAAGAAGCCCGCAAGGAACTGGAAAAGATGCTGGGCGGCATGTTCGGCACAGCCTCTTCATCGGTCGTCATCGAAGAGTTCCTGAGCGGCATAGAATGCTCCGTGTTCATCCTGACCGACGGCAAGCACTACAAGATTCTGCCGGAAGCCAAAGACTACAAGCGCATCGGCGAACATGACACCGGCCTGAACACGGGAGGCATGGGGAGCGTATCGCCCGTGCCGTTTGCCACCAAAGAATGGATGCAAAAAGTGGAAAACCGCATCATACGTCCCACGGTAGAAGGACTGGCCGAGGAGCACATCGACTACAAGGGATTCATCTTCTTCGGATTGATTGACGTGGAAGGCGAACCGATGGTCATCGAATACAACGTGCGCATGGGCGACCCGGAAACGGAAACAGTCATGCTCCGCATCAAGAGCGACCTGGTGGACCTGCTGGAAGGCGTGGCCGAGGGCGACCTTGACAAACGCCGGCTGGAGACAGACGAACGCAGTGCCGTCTGCGTCATGCTGGTGTCCGGCGGATATCCCGAAGCCTACGAGAAAGGCTTCCCCATCACCGGTATAGACAAGGTGGAAGACAGTATCGTGTTCCATGCCGGGACAGCCGTAAAGGACGGGCAGGTGGTGACGGCCGGCGGCCGCGTCATTGCAGTAAGTTCCTATGGAAAAGACAAGGAGGAGGCGCTCAGACAGTCGTTCAGCCAAGCACAAAACATACAGTTCGAGAAGAAATATTTCCGTTCAGACATCGGACAGGACCTATAAGCGGCGATGAGAAAGAAAAGGTTCCAGAACAAGGTAGCGACGAGCGGCCTGACGCTGCCTGTCGCTGCCCTTGTCGCCACCATCCTGTGGTGGGGTGAGGGAACCTTTACACTCAACCAGCTGTGGGGATGGATGTTGTGCGGCGTGAATGCCTGCCTCTGGATTGAAACGAACAACAAGAATACGCTGATCCGCATCCGCAGCCGGCTGACTCCCGCACTCTACCTCATCATGTGCGGCGCGTTGTTTTTCCTGCACCCGTTCCAAGACGGGGCGGTGGTGTCGTGTTGCATGCTGGCTTCCTACTACCTGCTGTTCCAATCCTACCAGCGAACTGACGCCGTGTTCCCGTTCTTCCACTCGTTCCTGTGCCTCGGCATCGGCAGCCTGTTCTTCGTGCAAGCGCTCTATTTCGTGCCGTTCTACCTATGGTATGCAGCCGTTTACCTCCGTTCGTTGTCCTGGCGCACGTTCTGGGCCGCTGTCATAGGCCTGCTGCTCCCCTATTGGTTCATGGCCGGTTACTGCCTGTATGCGGAAAACTTCGGGCTGCTCACTGCCCATCTCTCCGGACTGGCACAGTTCCAGCCCCTCTGTAAAGAAAACTACCTGCACCCCGACTACCTGCAGGCCAGTGCCGTGGCCCTCATCATCCTGCTTTCGCTAACGGGTGCCGTCCATTACCTCCGCACCAGCTTCAACGACAAGATCCGCACGCGGATGCTGCTCTACCTCATCCTGACCCAGGAAGTGCTTATCGTGCTGTTCCTGGCTTTGCAACCCGTCCATTTCCGGGTGCTGGCCGCACTGCTGGTAATGAACTCCGCCCCCATCATGGGGCACTACTTTGCGCTGACGAACAGACGCTTCTCTAACTTCCTTTTCATCCTTGCCCTCTTCATGTTCGGCGCATTGGCCATACTGAATCTATGGACACAATTGTTGACTTTCTGATACAATACGGCTACTTCGGCATGTTTGTCGCCGCCTTCCTGGCCGCCAGCATTTTCCCGTTCAGTTCCGAAGCGGTCATGGTGGGCCTGCAGCTGGCCGGACTGGAACCACTGGGGCTGCTCCTGTGGGGCACAGCCGGCAATGTGGGCGGCAGCATGTTCAACTACAGCATAGGCCGGCTCGGCCGCATGGAATGGATTGAGAAATACCTGCATGTGAAGCGGGAGAAAGTGGAACGCGCACAGCGGTGGATGGAACGGAAAGGCGCATGGGTGGGAGGCTTGCTGTGTGTGATGCCGGTCATCGGCGATGCCATCTCCATCGCATTGGGATTCATGCGTGCCAACTGGCTCATCTGCCTCCTCTCCATCACCGTGGGCAAGTTTGCCCGATACGCCATTTTAATCTATACCGTAACTTTGTTCTAAAGATGAAACCCCTCAAGACTTTGCTATATTGCCTCATCGCCGCCTGTTGCGCAACGGCCTGCCGCCCCGGCAAACCTGCCGCTTCCGGCAACACCGGCGGGCGGAACACCGTGACAGTGTCCATCGAACCGCTGCGTTACCTCACCGAACAAATAGCCGGACCGGCCATAGAAGTCAACACACTCGTACCCAAGGGCAGCAGTCCGGAGACTTACGAACCCGTCCCATCGCAGATGGTGCAACTCAGCAAAAGCCTGATTTATTTCAGCATCGGCGACCTTGGATTCGAGCGGACATGGCTGGCCCGCCTTCAGCAAGCCGCCCCGCACACCGCCTTCGTCCGGACATCCGAAGGGATAGTCCCCCTGGCCGACCCGCACTCTGCCCACGGCGACCACGCGACCGACCCGCATGTATGGACCTCTCCGGAAAACATGAAGACCATCGCCCGCAACATCTGCACGGCACTCTGCCTTGCGGACACGGCTAACGCCGCAACGTTCCGTGACAACCTGCAACAGGCGCTGGCCGCCATCAGCCGGACGGACGACAGCATCCGCCGCCTGACGGACAGCATCCCACACCGGGCTTTCCTGATCTACCACCCCGCGCTGACCTATTTTGCCCGTGACTACCGCCTGCAGCAAGTGTCCATCGAGGCTGACGGCAAAGAACCGTCGCCCGCCCAGCTGGCCTGGCTCATTGACGAATGCCGCAAGCGGCAGATACGCACCATCTTCGTGCAACAGGAGTTCGACCGCAAGAACGCAGAACTCATTGCAAAGGAAACCGGCACCGCCATCCGGACCATCAACCCGCTGGCCTACGACTGGGCCACGGAAATGCTGAAAATAGCCCAAACACTGCACGAACAATGAACCGGCCGCTGATACAACTGGACCACATCTGTGTGGCATACGACCGGAAAAACGTGCTCCGCGACGTGAACCTCACGGTGTATGAACGCGACTTCCTCGGCATCATCGGGCCGAACGGCGGCGGAAAGACCACACTGGTGAAAACCATGCTCGGACTGAAAAAGGCGCAGTCGGGCACTGTCACGTTCTACCGGGACGGGCACTCCGTGCCGTCCATACGCATGGGTTACCTGCCCCAATACAACCGGATAGACAAGCGTTTCCCCATCTCCGTCTATGAAGTCGTCCTCTCCGGGCTTCGCAAGAAATGGTACCGCCACTACTCCGCCGCACAGCACGAGGCCGTGAGGCAGATGCTCAAGCGCATGGGACTGGAAGCCCTTGCCCAACGCCCCATCGGTTCGCTCAGCGGCGGACAGCTGCAGCGCGCCCTGCTCGGACGGGCCATCATCGCCCAGCCGGACGCCGTGGTGCTGGACGAACCGAACACCTACATCGACCGGCAATTCGAACCGCAGCTCTACCGGTTGCTGGATGAAATCAACGGCGAATGCGCCATCGTGCTGGTCAGCCACGACATCGGCTCGGTGCTGCGGAACGTACGCTCCATTGCCTGCGTCAACGAGACCGTGGACTACCATCCCGACACGGAACTGCCCGAAGGCTGGCTGGAAGAAAAGTTCAAATGCCCCATTGACCTGATAGGCCACGGCAACCATCCCCACCGCATATTAAAGTGTCACAAACATAGTTAAAAGGAGAAGCAAACCCTTTAATAATCGGAAAAGAACGGGACAGAAAGAAATAAAGTTAGTATTTTTGCAGACCAAGCAAAATCAACAAAAACAAATAGAAACAAAACAATGAAACAGTTCAAACTTGTAAACAGCCTGATGGGCTGGGTTACATTTGTCATTGCCGCGTGGGTGTACTGTTCCACCATCGAACCTACGGCAAGTTTCTGGGATTGTCCGGAATTCATCACCACCGGCTACAAACTGGAAGTGGGACATCCCCCCGGCGCACCTTTCTTCATGCTCACAGCCAACCTTTTTTCGCAATTCGTCAGCAACCCGTCTGATGTGGCACGGATGGTGAATACCATGTCGGCCCTGATGAGTGCCGGTTGCATCCTGTTCCTTTTCTGGAGCATCACCCACCTGACCCGCAAGCTGGTATGCAGCGACTATAACAACATGACCACCGCCAAGCTCATCACCATAGAGGGCAGCGGACTGGTAGGCGCACTGGTCTATACGTTCAGCGACACATTCTGGTTCAGTGCCGTGGAGGGCGAAGTCTATGCCTACTCCTCGTTGTTCACTGCTTTGGTATTCTGGCTCATCCTGAAGTGGGAAGAGCATGCCGACGAGCCGCACAGCGACCGCTGGCTGGTGCTCATCGCCTACCTGACGGGGCTGTCCATCGGCGTGCACCTGCTCAACCTGCTGTGCCTGCCGGCCATCGTGCTGATATGGTACTACAAGAAATATCCCAATGCCAACCTGAAAGGCTCCCTCCGGGCATTGGCCGGTTCCATAGTCCTAGTGGCCGCCGTGCTCTACGGCATCGTGCCGGGCATCGTCAAGGTGGGCGGATGGTTTGAGCTGTTCTTTGTCAACGTTTTGGAATTACCGTTCAACAGCGGCCTCATCTTCTACATCTTCTGCCTGTTGGCCACCGTGTTGTGGGCCATCCGCGAGAGTATCGTACAGGAGAACCGCCGCCGCATGAACATCTCTTACCTGCTGGCGGTGGGCATGCTGGGTATCCCGTTCTACGGCTACGGCTGGAGCAGCTTCGTAATCGGCATCATCGTGCTGGGCGTACTGGCCATCATCATCAACCGTAAGGTGAACGGCGAACCGCTGTTCAGCGCACGGGTGATGAACACCTCGCTGCTCTGCATGCTGATGATCATGATCGGCTACTCAACGTATGCCGTCATCGTCATCCGCTCCACGGCCAACCCGCCGATGGACCAGAACTCGCCGGAGGACATCTTCACACTGGGAAAATACCTGAACCGCGAACAGTACGGCAGCCGCCCGCTGTTCTACGGGCAGGCTTACACCTCGCAGGTGGCATTCAACCCCAGCAAGGACGGCTACTGCACGCCCCAATACAAACAGGGGGCACCGGTCTATCAGCGGGTGGAGAAGCACAGTGCCGACGAAAAGGATGCCTACCGCGTGGCCTACTACGACCGCGAACTGGTATATGGGCAGAACATGCTCTTCCCCCGCATGTACTCCAGCGACCACACCCAGGCCTATGAGGCATGGATGGGCGGAGTGGAAGGCAAGCAGGTTGCCGGCGACCAATGCGGACAGACCGTCATGGTCAAAATGCCCACCCAAGCCGAGAACCTGCGCTTCTTCTTCAGCTACCAGCTGAACTTCATGTACTGGCGCTACTTCATGTGGAACTTTGCCGGACGGCAGAACGACATACAGGGACACGGCGAACTGGAGCACGGCAACTGGATTACGGGCATCCCGTTCATCGACAACGCGCGGCTGGGCGACCAAAGCAAGCTGCCCAGCGACCTGAAGAACAACAAGGGGCACAACGTGTTCTACTGCCTGCCCCTGCTGCTGGGCCTCATCGGGCTGTTCTGGCAGGCATACAAGAACCAGGAAGGCGTGCGACAGTTCTGGGTGGTGTTCTTCCTGTTCTTCATGACGGGCATCGCCATCGTGGTCTATCTGAACCAGACACCGCTGCAACCCCGCGAACGCGACTATGCCTATGCCGGCTCGTTCTATGCTTTTGCCATCTGGGTGGGCATGGGCGTGGCCGCCATCATCGACGGCCTGAAGCGGTTGCGCATGGCCGAACTGCCGGCCGCCATCGTGGCCAGCCTCGCGGCACTGTTCGTGCCGATACAGATGGCCGGACAGACGTGGGACGACCATGACCGCAGCGGACGCTACACCTGCCGCGATTTCGGGCAAAACTACCTGAACTCCATGGACGAAGGGGGGAACCCCGTAATCTTCACGAACGGCGACAACGACACGTTCCCCCTGTGGTACAACCAGGAGACGGAAGGCGTGCGCACGGATGCCCGCGTCTGCAACCTGAGCTACCTGCAGACAGACTGGTACATCGACCAGATGAAGCGTCCGGCCTACGACTCGCCATCGCTGCCCATCACCTGGCCCCGCCTGGAGTATGTCACCGGCACCCACGAGGCCATCCCCGTGCATGCCGATGCCCTGAAACAGGTCATCGACTACTACAAGGACAGTCCCGAAGAACTGAAACAGTTGTTGGGCGACAACCCGTATGAACTGAAGAACATCATCCGCCACTGGATACTGAGCGACAACCCCGACCTGCAGATATTCCCCACCGACAGCGTTGTGATTACAGTGGACAAGGAGGCCGTGAAGCGTTCGGGCATGATGATAGCAGGCGACTCCATCCCCAACGTGATGAACATCTCGCTCAAGGGCAAACGCGCCGTCTATAAGAGCGAAATGATGATGCTGGAAATGATTGCGAACGCCAATTGGGAGCGGCCGCTCTACATGTCCATCACCGTCGGCGAATCCAACTACGGCCACTTGGGCAACAACTTCGTGAAAGAAGGACTGGCCTACCGCATCACACCTTTCAACACCAAGCAGAGCGGACAAACGGTGGATTCCGAACGGATGTACAACAACGTGATGAACAAGTTCAAGTTCGGCGGCCTGAAAGAGAACCCGGACATCTATCTGGACGAAACCATCGTGCGCATGTGCTACACCCACCGCCACCAGTTCGCGGAACTGGCCGACCAACTGCTTGCCGAAGGCAAGACGGACAAGGCACTGGAAGTGTTGCAACGGGCAGAGGAGGAAATCCCCTCCACGGTGCTCCCGCACAGCTTCAAAAGCGGTTCCACGCTGCTGGGCCAGGCGTGGCTGCAACTGGACAGGAAAGACGAAGCCGTCAAGATACTTGACGCCGTAGGGCAGAACGCGCAGGAATACCTTGCATGGTACCTGAGCCTCAGCACACAACGGCTCATGCAATCCACGCAGGAATGCCGCCGCAACCTCGCGATCCTCTTTGACGTGACGCGGCTGATGCAGGCCGCCGGTTCGGACAAGGCCGAGGCCTACCGCAACGCGCTGAACAACTACAGCACACAGTGCCAGCAACGGGGGTTGCTGAAGATATAAACCCAAGCACAAGGAAATGCAATGTTCATAGAACAACCGGCGGCATTCCTCCGCTGGCTCTACCCTACGGCAGTGTGGCGGATGAGCCGCAAGAAGAAAGCGGTCTATCTGACGTTCGATGACGGGCCGATACCAGAGGCCACCCCCTTCGTGCTCGACACGCTGGACCGCTTCGGCATCAAGGCCACCTTTTTCATGGTGGGCGACAATGTGCGCAAGCATCCCGACATCTACCGCATGGTGGTGAAGCGCGGGCACAAGGTGGGCAACCACACGTTCAACCACATCGGCGGCTTCAGGCACTCCTGCAAGGAGTACCTGGAAAACGCGGACAAGGCCAACCGCCTGTTGCACACCAACCTGTTCCGCCCGCCACACG
Source organism: uncultured Paraprevotella sp. (assembly GCA_964528135.1). Taxonomy (GTDB): domain Bacteria; phylum Bacteroidota; class Bacteroidia; order Bacteroidales; family Bacteroidaceae; genus Paraprevotella. The sequence continues at coordinate 30,351 of CAZGSE010000022.1, forward strand.
GCTGGATGCGCCTGCTGCAATTCAAACTGCTGCGCAAGCACTACCGCATCATCATGTGGGACGTGGTGACACGCGACTACAGCAAGAAGGTGACGGCCGACGAGGTGGTGGACAACGTGAAACGCTATGTGCGCAACGGCTCCATCATCACGTTCCACGACTCGCTGAAGAGCATCGACAAGCTGCGCACCGCTTTGCCCCGGTCGCTGCAATGGCTGGCCGACCAAGGATACGCCTTCAAAGTGATAGAATAAAAGGAATGACAGAAGAATATGGCACACACCGGCTCTCTGCCGGACTCATCAAAGCCGAGGCCGAACGCCTCGGCTTTTTTGCCTGCGGACTGGCAGAAGCCCGACAGGTGGACGACAGGACGGCCGCCCGCTTCCGCCAATGGCTGCAACGCGGCTGCCATGCCGGCATGGGCTACATGCAACGCCACGCCGACCTGCGGCTGGACCCGCAACGGCTCGCAGAGGGATGCCGCACGGTGGTCTGCGCCCTCCTGAACTACCGTCCCGCCGTCTGCCTGCCGGAAAACCGCCTGCAACTCTCATGGTATGCTTACGGGCAGGATTACCACGACATCGTGCGCGGCAAACTGCATTCCCTGCTCACCGCCCTGCAACAACGCTACCCGGCCCTGACGGGACGCGCCTTCTGCGACACGGCTCCGGTGCTGGAACGCTACTGGGCATGGCAGTGCGGACTGGGATGGCCGGGACGCCACACCCAGCTCGTGTCCCCCCATCACGGAAGTGCCTTCTTCATCGGCGGATTGCTGCTCGACCTGCCCGCCGACCGCTATGACCGCCCGGCCACGCCGCGCTGCGGCACCTGCAGGCGGTGCATCGATGCCTGCCCCACGCACGCCATCGGCGAGGACGGGCAGCTGGATGCCCGCCGCTGCCTGAGCTACCTGACCATAGAGAACCGCGGCGCCATCCCCGCCGAAGCCGCCCGGAAGATGCCTCCCTACTTCTACGGGTGCGACCGCTGCCTGCGCGCCTGCCCCCACCTGCAAACGGCACCACCCACCCGCGAGGCGGCCTTCGCGCCGCGGCCGGAACTGCTCGCCATGACGGACGGGGACTGGATGCGGCTGGACGTGGAACGCTACCGCCGGCTCTTCAAGGGTTCGGCCGTAAAACGGGTCAAATATGAAGGGCTGGTGCGCAACCTGCAAGCCATCTCCCAGAGCCGCGAAGCAGAACCCCATACATCAGAAAACCCTCCGGAAATGCCCCGCTAAGGGCATCCCCGGAGGGTTTCTTGCCGGCTACACGCCGCGGCCTTGCGCAAAGCCGTTTCCGTTCTTGCGCAAGAACGGCGCGCTGTCAGCGCACAACGCGCAAAGCGCTATGGCCAGGGCAGAAAGGCATCATTTTACCGCCACTTTCCGTTGTCCCACGATGTAAATGCCTTTGGGCAGCCCGTCCACGGCCTGCTCCGTACGCACCGCCGTGCGCACGCGGATGCCGCTCAGGGTGTAAACATCCACAAACTCAGGAGTCTCCGTTCCAGCCACATCCTGTATGCTGTTAGGATTACCCACATAGAACAGCCGGAAGTTGTCAAAACAGTTCCAGTCGTGATAGTAGTATTCGCTCTTGGCGAGGCCCACCCGCAGCGTCCCGCGCGATGCCAGGGTGTACTCCACCTCGTTGCCTTCGTAACTGCCATCGACGTTGAAAGCCGAATTGGCCGACGACACACCGTCGGGATAGGTGTAAGGCGAGTAAGTATAGGGGGCGGAACTGTCGAACAGTGACATGAACGACTCTGCCGTATCGTTGATATAAAGCGTGGCCAGCAGCTGTTCCGTACCGTTCAGGTGCGCCGGATAAGCCTCCACATAGTCGCCGTAACGGTAGAAGCCCTGGCAAAGGAAACGATAAGTTCCCGCCGGCATATTCTCCAACACCTGGTATGTGTCATACGTCTTGTCGTAAAACTCGGCCACGCCGGACGAAGCCGCCGTGAAGTCCGTCCCGCTCCAGCCGTTGCTGCCATCGGAAAAGTCGGGGTTCACCAGCAGGAAGGTCAAGTCGGTCTCCCCGCCGTCCGGTGTTTCATCGCAAATCTGCTGCACATAGTCCTCCAGGGCAGCCTGCAGGGCGGCATAAGCCTCGGTCAACGCCGTGAGCAGTTCCTCCACCGTTGTCTTCGCCAAAGCCTCTTCGGCCTGGGCCACAGCCTGGGCCAGCGTCTGGTTGCCGCTCGTTTCCTCCAGCTCGCGCACGGTAGCCAACAGCAGCGTCACGTCGCTCCACGTCTGCAACATGTTGTATTCCGTTTCCGTAACCGTCATGATGGAACCGTGCTGGAAGTCACCGGTGCCCTCCAGGTTGGCCGATGTTGACACGTTCAGCCCCAGGTGGTCCGTCTCACAATACTTGTAGGCACTGCCGCCGGAGTAACGCATATAATACAAGTTATACACGTCCTCGTTGATGCGGCGCACGGTGCTTGAGCCTTCCACCTGTTCCGAACCCTCGTTCGTCACGTGCAAGACATCGGTCCACTCGCCGCCCACCAGGCTGCTGCTCGTGGCTTCGTAAATGCCGCGTTCCGTACCCGAAGCCCCTTCGCGCTTGTAGAACATGTGGTAGAGGCTGTCATAAGGATTGTATATAATATCCGCGTCAATGACGGAGATGCCGGGATCGAAGAACATACGCGGTTGTGTCAGCGTGCGGAACTCGCGGTCGGTATAGGAATAGAAGATACGGTCGTAGTCGTCACCCTCGTTCGAGGACCATATGGAATAGTAAACCAGATAGGCACCCTCGCCGTTGTTGTAGTCCTTGTCCCAGATGAACTGCGGTGCCCACACGCGGATAATGTTAGCATACTCCTCGTCTGTGTCATACACGCCCGTAGAGGCCTCCGGGTCGGAGAAGATGGATTTGCCCAGATTGAAATCGAAGGTAGTGCCTTCCCAATGGATCAGGTCGCCGGAGCGCACCAGGTCGATGCCGTGGTTTCTCCACACGCCCGATGTTTGCTGCCGCATGTCGGTGGTGGTGATGAAGTAACCGTCCGTCCCTTCGCCGCGGCCGATGTAGGCATCGCGCGTGCCCTGTTCTATGCCTGCGATCTCAGCCGTGTTGAAGATTTCCGCACCGTCCAGCAGCACGTTGAACACCCGTCCCTTGTCTTCCTTGGTTCCCAGGGCAAAGTTCGTGATTTCCTCGTTGGCGTTCATGAAACAGTACAGGTAACCGTAGCGGTTGTCGTCGGGTGCCACCCAAACCGGCTGCTCCACCACCACGGTGTCGCCGCCCTGCGCAGCCACCACGGCCGTCAGCACGCCGGCCTTCACGGCCTCCCCTTCTGGAAGGTTCGTCACGGTCAACTCGTTTTCCGATGTCAGCGCAACGTAGTTGCCGGCCTCCTCATCGGCCGTGAAAGTCCATGCCACCGCTGCGCCGCTCTCTGTCGTGGCGGGCAATTCCGTCGTGGCGTGCAGGTAGTTGAACTTCTTCAGGAAGTCCGACAGCGCAGACATGTCCTCCCGGTTGGACACCTCGTTGGAAACGGGGGACAACTCCTCCGCCTGCTTGTAGAGCGTGCGCACCTGGCTTTCGTCCAACGCCACCCCGTAGATGCGGAAGTTGTCGATATAAGCGGCCGACAGCAAGGCATCTTCCTCAAAAGGCGAACAACCGATGCAGGCTTCCGTAATCTCTTCCGCGAAGTCTGCCGGATATAGCGTCACGTCCCCTTCGCCCAGCAGGTAGCCGTCCAGGTAAAGGCTCCCGGTGGATCCGGACTGCACGTATGTCAGCGTGTGCCACACGTTATACGACAGCCCGCTGCCCGAATACACGGAGGCGGTGGCGTCGTCACCCTTTATCGTATAATACCAGTCCGTGTTGCCGGCCGTATTGACCAGCCCCACATATTTGTCCGTGCCATAGGAGAAGCCGTAAGCCCAGCAATACTCATCCAGGCTGCCCACCTTGGACAAAACCAGGTCCACCGACACCGTATAGTCGCCGTCAAGCCCGGCCAGCACCTGGCGGGCCATGTCTGTTCCCAAATTGAAACTGCCCTGTCCCGTGCCGGTATAGAGAGCCTTGTTGCCATCGTTCATCTCCACCACGGCCGCATCTCCAAGAAGCGTGCCCGGAAAGTCCCCTTCGTCATCGGCCGCGTTGCCGTCTTCAAAGGAATATTGCACGAGGGGGGCGGGCAGTTCGGCCTCTTCATCGGGCTGTATCTGCACGTCCTCCACCTGCAAGCGGAGAATGTTCACCGAGTAGGCCGGTGCCTCATACGTGAACTGCTGCCCCGATACGCTCAGGTCCGACTCCGTCGGCGACACCCTGTCGGGGGTTTCCAAATCGTTCTCGTCCGTACCGCTTGCGCTGGTCAGCACAACGACTGTTCCGCCCGTGACGGAAGCGTTGGCCAGATTGACCGTTACGGTCTGGGCTTCACCGCCGGGGTTCACCAGTTTGAGGTACATCATGCCCTCCTCATCGTCGATAGTGGAAGAGACATACACCTTACGGCTCACGGGCAGGACGAAGTCGTGCATCAGCACATCATCCAGCCAGCAACGCACCCGCGTGCCTTGCACCGTAATCCGGATGCTGTAAGTGCGCCCCGTTTCCAGCGAACCGGAAACGGAAGCCACCGTGGACTTCACCCCGTCGGCGCACATCTCCACGCCATGCTCCGTGTTGCTCCATCCGCCCAGGTTCCACCAGCAGTAATTATTCTCATCGACATAGTTGAATACGATGAGGAAGCCCTCCGCGCCGCTATTCTTAGTGGCTTCCACCTCATAGGTGTAGTCTCCCTCCAGCGACAAGTTGCACACATATATATCGCCCTGCATGGACGTGTTGGTCTGGCTCAATGTCCCGTTCGACGTGTTCCAGGTCCCGCCGTTGGCCGACCACTCCGACTTCACGGACGAAAAGTCGTCACTGAACAACACCGTGCTGTCGGCCGCCGTCACTTTCACGTTGTCGAAAGTGGCACTCGTGCTCCAGGTGCTCAGACCGATGGCGTACGATTGCGCCTGTGTGTTGTTCTCTTCCGTCCACTTCACGTTCTGCTTACCCACGTTGTTGGGGAAAAGCTGCTGGACGTGGTAAGAGGGTGTGCCGTAGCTCGTGTAACTGTTGAAGCGGATCATGTCCGGCTTCCAGTTGTAATTGTTCTCGTTCACGAAGATGGGGGCGTAGCTGTTCATGATGCACACATCGGAATTGTTCTCCATGCCCAGCATGAAGACGGCCTCCCCGATGGCAGCGTTCAGATGGCCGTTCACGCCATAGTCCTGCGTGACGGCGTATTCGCCCACATAGACTGTATGGTTGGAACGGCTGTATGTGTCATACTTGTTATATTGGTTGATAAACCATGTGGGATTCCGGTAATAGTGTTCGTCCACGACATCCACCGGATAGGAGTTGCGCCAGGAGGGATTGTCCGTACTCCACGCCTCCACGTTGCCGATGAGCGTTATCTCCGGATACTTCGCCTTGATGGCTTGGTAGAACTGCCAGTAGCGTTCCGCATAATGGTCGCTCTGGTCACTGTTGCTATCTGAAGTATAATTGTAGTTCTCGTTGCCGATTTCCAGCAGTCGCAGGTTAAACGGTTCCGGATGGCCGTTGCTGGCACGCAGTGCGCCCCAGGTGGTGGTTTCCGCATCGCCGTTGCAATACTCAATGGCATCCAATGCCTCCTGGATGTACTCGTCTATCTGGGTATAGTCTTCGGCCCAGCCGTGCCCCATGCCCATGTTCACCACGAAGAGCGGTTCCGCCCCCAGGTCTTCCGTAAGTTGCAGCATCTCATGGAAACCGAAACCGTCCGACACACGGTAGCCCCAGTTCTGGTTCATGTGCCCCGGACGCTCCTCAATCGGCCCCACGGTGTTTTTCCACTCGAAACGGTTCGTGCTGCCGTCGGCATAGATGCCTTCCACATAACACCCGCCGGGGAAACGCACAAAGGCCGGACGCATGGCTTCCAGTTTCTCGGCCAGGTCGATGCGGCAACCGTTCTCACGCCCTTTGTAGGTGGGCGGGAAAAGGCTCACCACATCCAGGCAAACCGTTCCGGCCGCGGAACCGGTCAGGGCAAACCAGCCCTCGTGGTCATCGCCCGTGGCTGTGATTTCCGCCGTCAGTTTCGTCCAGGTGTCGCCCAACGACACGTCAATAAGTGTTTCCCCCAGCGAACCACCGTCGGCACCCTGCAACGATGCCGTGAGCGTACCCGTATAAGAGGGGCTGCCCTTGATCCAGAACGACAGTTTGTAGGTCTGCCCGTTCACCACGTTGATGCCCCAGAAGCCTTCGTTGCGCACACCGTCGCCTGATGCCGCAAAAGTCAATTGCATGGCATAGGACTGAGCATCGTTGAGTAGCCCTTGGGTGATCAGCCCCATGCTGGCATTACCCACTGTCCACCAGCTGTCGGGATTGGCGGAGTTGTCTTCAAACGAACGGTTTTGGATGAGTTCCGCATACAGTCCTCCATCGCCGGCGTGGTTGATTTCCTCATAGAAGATGCCATAATGGAGGTCGCCCACCTCAGGCCCCCGCTCACCCGCATCGATGTTCAACGTAACTTGCCCCGCCGCAGGGACGAGGCCCAAACTGCACAATGCTAATGACCATGCTGTTTTTTTAAGATAAGATTTGTTCATGATCCTAACAAAAATAGGTTAACGACTTGAATATAATACTCTGATTTCACGGTCAAAAGTAATTAAAATAAAGAATCGAACCTAATAAAAGACTAAATAAATTCCGGTTCTTGGGCTTTTTTATCCTTTTTCTCACTACCTTTGTAGGCAAAATTCATGTGTGGATAGATTTGGGCAGCTTGCAACCACGGTAAAAAATGCTAAATACGGCTTCGGCCGGACGCAGACCTTCCCAATGAAACCCCATTCTTTTTATTGTATCGATTCATTATTAAAAAATAGGTAAAATGGGTTATTTGTTTACTTCCGAGTCCGTGTCCGAAGGGCATCCCGACAAAGTTGCGGACCAGATTTCCGATGCCGTATTGGACGAATTGCTGGCTTTCGATCCGGATTCAAAGGTAGCCTGCGAGACATTGGTGACAACCGGACAGGTCATCGTGGCCGGAGAGGTCAAGTCCGAAGCCTACGTTGACCTGCAGGAAATAGCAAGGCGTACCATACGCCGCATCGGATACACCAAAGCCGAATACAAGTTCGAAGCGGAGAGTTGCGGAGTGCTCTCGGCCATACACGAACAAAGCCCCGACATCAACCGGGGCGTGGAACGCTGGGAGCCCATGGACCAGGGGGCGGGTGACCAGGGCATGATGTTCGGCTACGCCACCAACGAAACGGAAAACTACATACCGCTGGCACTTGACCTGAGCCACCATATCCTGCGCGTGCTGGCCGACATCCGCCGTGAAGGCAAGGCAATGACCTACCTGCGCCCCGATGCCAAAAGCCAGGTAACGATAGAATATGACGACAACGGCAAGCCGGTGCACGTGGACACCATCGTGGTATCCACCCAGCATGACGAATTCATCCTCCCGGAAAACGGCAACCAGGAAGAAGCCGACCGGCAGATGCTGGACATCATCCGCCAAGACGTAATCGGCATACTCATGCCGCGCGTCCTGGCGGAAATACACAACGACCATGTGTCCAAGCTCTTCGACGACCGGACCACCTACCACGTCAACCCTACCGGCAAGTTCGTCATCGGCGGCCCCCACGGCGACACGGGGCTGACGGGGCGAAAAATCATCGTGGACACCTATGGCGGAAAAGGTGCCCACGGCGGAGGGGCTTTCTCCGGAAAGGACCCGTCGAAAGTGGACCGCTCGGCAGCCTACGCCGCCCGCCACATCGCCAAGAACATGGTGGCCGCAGGGGTGGCCGACGAAATGCTCGTACAGGTCAGCTATGCCATAGGGGTGGCACGCCCGGTGAACATCTACGTCAACACCTACGGCCACAGCCACGTCGGCCTGAGCGACGGAGAGATTGCCCGGAAAATCGATGAAATGTTCGACCTGCGCCCCAAAGCTATCGAAGAGCGCCTGAAACTGCGCAATCCCATCTACGAGGAAACTGCCGCCTACGGCCACATGGGGCGCCAGCCGCAAACGGTCAACAAAGTGTTCCAAAGCCGCTACATGCCCACGAAAACCATGGAAGTGGAACTCTTCACGTGGGAGAAACTGGACTATGTGGACAGGATAAAGGCCGCATTCGGCTTACAGTAAGATGGAGAACGACATACGGACAGTCTGTGTCTATTCCGCTTCCAGCACACAGATAGACAGCATCTATTTCGACGCCGCCCGCGAACTGGGAAGCCTGCTGGCGCACGAGGGCATACGCATGGTCAACGGTGCGGGCAGGATGGGGCTGATGGGCGAATGCGCCGATGCCTGCCTGCGCGCCGGAGGACGCGTGACAGGTGTCATCCCCCGTTTCATGGTAGAGCAAGGATGGCAGCATAACGGACTGACCGAACTGATAGAGACCGAAAACATGCACACCCGCAAACAGACAATGGCCCGCCTTTCCGACGGTGCCATTGCCCTGCCCGGCGGATGCGGCACAATGGAAGAACTGCTGGAAATCATCACATGGAAACAGCTCGGCCTCTACCTGAACCCCATCGTCATCCTGAACACGGGCGGGTTTTACGACCCGATGCTGGACATGCTTTCCCGTGCGGCGGAGCAGCATTTCATGCGCCCCGCACATCTGGACATCTGGAAAGTGGCGGCCACACCGGCCGAAGCCATCAGCCTCCTCCGCACCACCCCGGTATGGGACAAGAATGTACGTAAGTTCGCAGCCCTCTGACCGATGAAGGACTCCCTGCACACCCAAGCGTACCCCGCCGCCCGGCGGCTGCCGGCCGACACGGCCGCATTCCATGTGGAAAAAGACATCGGGAGCCTGCCGGACAGCACTACGGCAGCCGGGCAAGACCCGGCCGTGCAGCCCCTCCTGCCCCAACGCCCCGCCATGCGCTCCACACGCCCCGACACGCTGAACCTTCCCGGATGGAACGTACCGGAAACGGAAACAGGACTTTCCGCCCTCCCCTCCGTCCGTGACGGGAACTATTTCAGCCGTTTCCCGGCCTATCATCCCGAAATCAGGGTAAAAGACTTCGGCATGACGGCCGAACCCCGTCCCTACCTGCTGCGCGATGACATTTGGGTCACGGCCATCCTGCTGTGCTGTTTCCTCATGGTCATGGTCATCTTTGCCAACAGCAAGAAGTACATCCGCCAATATCTGCAGGACTTTTTCCTCAACCGCATGGAAAAAGACTCCCTCTTCTCCATGGAAACCGGACGCGAGATGGGTCAGGCCGTCTTCCTTTACCTGCAAACCGGACTGCTGGCCGGACTGTTCTTTTTCGACTACACACAGGCCACACACGACCTGTTCATGAGCCGTTCGTCCTCCCACATGCTACTGGGTCTCTACATCCTGCAAAGCTGGATTTACCTAGGGCTGAAACAGCTTGCCTACCACTTCGTCAACTGGATATTCTTTGACAAAGAAGAAAGGAGCAGATGGATAAAGTCCTATTCCTTTCTCATCTCGACAGAAGGCGTTTTGCTGTTTCCACTCGCCCTGACCATGGTGTTTTTCAATCTTCCCGTACAAGACACGGCACTGTGTTTGCTCATTCTGTTAAGTTTGATGAAAGGTTTGCTATTTCACAAAACCTTTAACATCTTTTTCTCAAAAAAACATGCCTTTTTACATTTAATTATGTACTTTTGTGCCCTTGAAATACTGCCGCTCTACGGGTTATGGCACGCACTCACATATACAAACGACATATTACTATAAAATATTAGGACTCGTATGATAAAGAAGATTCTGGTTTCACAACCCCAACCCGCCTCAGAGAAATCCCCTTATTTCGAGATTGCCTCCAAATACGGCGTGGAGTTAGTTTTCAGACCATTTATCAAAATTGAAGGACTGTCCGCCAAGGAATTCCGGCAACAGAAAGTGAACATACTGGACTACACGGCCGTGGTATTCACCTCACGTAACGCCATTGACCACTTTTTCATCCTGTGCAAAGAACTGCGCGTCACCATCCCGGAGGACATGAAATATTTCTGCACTACGGAAACCATCGCGCTCTATATACAAAAGTATGTGCAATACCGCAAACGCAAAGTGTTTTTCGGGAATACGGGAAAGTTCGACGACTTGCTGCCGTCCATGGTCAAGCACAAGGCAGAAAAGTACCTCGTGCCCATATCGGATGTGCACAACAATGAGATAACCCAGCTGCTGGACGCCAAGAAACTGACGCACAAGGAAGTGGTGATGTATCGCACCGTCAGCAACGACTTCACCTCCGAAGAGAAGTTCGACTACGACATGCTCATCTTCTTCAGCCCCTCCGGCATACAGTCCCTGCTGAAGAACTTCCCGGACTTTGAGCAGAAAGACATTGCCATCGGCACTTTCGGCCCCACAACGGCCAAGGCCGTAAAAGAAGCCGGGCTGCGGCTGGACATGGAAGCCCCGTCGCCACAGTTCCCCTCTATCACCGCCGCGTTGGACCATTTCATCAAAGAGCACAACAATTGAATCATAATGGCAAAAGGCGGAATGTTTTTCCGCCTTTTGCCATTCAGAAAAACAATACGGAAGCATGGAACACCCCCGGAGACTCACTTTCCGCAAGCCGGAACGCCTGTGCAGCAGGAAACTCATCGAAACCCTGTTCACGGGCGCGAACAAATCCATGTCTTCTTTCCCCATCCGCACCGTTTACACGATGCTCCCGGCAGAAGCAGGCACCCCTGCCCGCGTTTCCATCTTGGTGTCCGTGTCCAAGCGGCATTTCAAACTGGCCGTAAAGCGCAACCGGGTGAAACGGCAGCTCCGTGAAGCCTACCGCAAGAACAAGGCATTGCTGGACAAGGCACTGGACCACCGGCCCGACACACGGCTGGCCATCGCTTTCCTGTGGTTGTCCGACCGCCTGTATCCTTCGGCCGAGGTAGAACGGTGCGTCCGCCACCTGCTGGTGCGCATCACAGAACAGATTACGCCCCGCACGGGCACAATGCAACAACATGAACCGAACGTATGAACATGTCCGCACCCTGCTGTCCGCCGTGCTAATCGCACCCATACGTTTCTACCGCAACGTCATCTCCCCCATGACACCGCCCTCGTGCCGGTTCACCCCCACCTGCTCGCAATATGCCATAGAAGCCATACAGAAGCACGGCCCTTTCAAGGGACTGCTGCTGGCCTTGCGCCGCCTCCTGCGTTGCCACCCGTGGGGCGGGAGCGGTTATGACCCCGTCCCATAAGAATACCCATGCCACCGTTCCTCAACTTTCACGCCCACCGCAAGGCCGCCTCTCCGGAGGAGACCGCCATCTGCAACCTGATGCTGCCCGCCGCCCCCGGCACAGAGGATGCCCCCAACGGGCCGGAGTTCTTCTCGGCAGGCATACACCCCTGGCACATCCCCGAAAACCCCGAAGCGGCATTCCGCACGCTGGAAGGCCTCGCCGGCCGGCCGGAATGCGTGGCCGTGGGCGAAACCGGACTGGACAAGTTGGCGGGAACCGCCATGGAACGCCAGACGGAAGTGTGCCTCCGCCAAATGAGGATTGCCATGGCCTTCCGCCGCCCCGTGGTGTTCCACTGCGTCAGGGCCTGGGGCGAGCTGGACGCCCTGTGCAAGGCCGTCCGTCCCGACGTGCCCTGCGTGATCCACGGCTTCCGCGGCAAACCGGAACTGGCCGACAGCCTGTTGCGCAAAGGGTTCTACCTGAGTTTCGGGTTCCGTCACAACCCGCAGAGCCTCACCGCATGTCCTCCCCACCGCCTGCTCTTAGAGAGCGACGAGGACCCACGCCCCATAGGGGAACTTTACCGCACGGCAGCCCGGCTGCGTTCCTGCACGGCGGCCGGGCTGAACACACAGTGTTGGGAAAACCTGCACCGCCTGGCACGCCTGCGCTAAAAAACAGGAATCCGCTTGCAAGTGTCGGTGAAAGGTCGTACTTTTGCACGAATCAATTCAACCAAACAAAACTTAATTCATACGATGAACTTTGTAGAAGAACTGAGATGGAGAGGCATGGTGCACAACATAATGCCGGGTACGGAAGAACTGCTCGAAAAGGAACAGGTGACCGCCTATGTGGGCATCGACCCCACGGCCGACTCCCTGCACATCGGGCATCTGTGCGGTGTGATGATGCTCAAGCACTTCCAGTGCTGCGGACACAAGCCGCTGGCCCTTATCGGCGGCGCCACGGGCATGATAGGCGACCCGTCGGGCAAAAGCCAGGAGCGCAACCTGCTGGACGAAGACACCCTGCGCCACAACGTGGAATGCATCCAAAAGCAGCTGGCCCGTTTCCTGGACTTTGACAGCGACGCACCCAACCACGCCGAGCTGGTGAACAATTACGATTGGATGAAAGATTTCAAGTTCCTCGACTTTGCGCGCGAGGTGGGCAAGCACATCACCGTGAACTACATGATGGCCAAGGACAGCGTGCAGAAGCGCCTGAACGGCGAGGCCCGCGACGGACTGTCGTTCACCGAGTTCACCTACCAGCTGCTCCAGGGCTACGACTTCCTGTACCTGTACGAGCACAAGGGATGCAAGCTCCAGATGGGCGGCAGCGACCAATGGGGCAACATCACCACGGGTGCCGAACTGATCCGCCGCATCAAGGGCGGGGAGGTGTTCGCCCTGACCTGCCCGCTGGTGACCAAGGCCGACGGCACAAAGTTCGGCAAGACAGAGAAAGGCAACATCTGGCTCGACCGCAACTACACCACTCCCTACGCCTTCTACCAGTTCTGGCTCAACGTGGCCGACGACGATGCCAAACGCTACATCCGGATCTTCACCACGCTCGGCAAAGAAGAGATTGACAGCCTCATCGCCCGCCACGACGAGGATCCCGGACAGCGCGTATTGCAGAAGCGGCTGGCTGAAGAAATCACCGTCATGGTGCACAGCCGCGAAGACTACGACATGGCCGTGGAGGCCAGCCAGATACTCTTCGGCAAAGCCACGCGGGAGAGCCTGTCCAGGCTGGACGAACAGACGTTGCTCGAAGTGTTTGCCGGCGTGCCGCAGTTCGAAATCAGCCGCGATGCCCTGTCTGCCGGCGTGAAAGCCGTCGATCTGATGGCTGGGATGACGCAGTGCTTCCCCAGCAAGGGCGAGATGCGCAAGACCGTACAGGGCGGAGGCGTTTCGTTGAACAAAGAGAAGCTCACGGCCTTCGACCGCATCGTGAGCACAGACGACCTACTCAACGGCAAATACCTGCTCGTGCAGCGCGGCAAGAAAAACTATTTCCTGCTGACAGCCAAATAAAATAAAAGGAAAAACTTGCGGGATAGTGATTTTCTCACTATCTTTGCACTGCTTTCGAAAGAAAGCCCAAAGAGGATTGGGCTATGGTGTAATGGTAGCACAAGACATTTTGGTCGTCTTAGTCTTGGTTCGAAACCAGGTAGCCCAACCATCCATGACCTCCGCCGGGGATTCACTCCGGCGGAGTTTTTTTTGCCCCGATGAGAAGAGCCGGAAACCCTAAGCGGATCAGTAGATTTTTAGTGGGGATAAGCATATAAGTTGGCAATTCTGAAGAGAAAAAATTTCTTATC
>CAZGSE010000023.1:0-40497 GCA_964528135.1 uncultured Paraprevotella sp.
GGACCCATTGATTAAGAGTCAATTGCTCTACCAACTGAGCTAAGGACGCAACGTTTCGTTTTGCGAGTGCAAAGTTAGGAATTTTATGGCAAACCGCCAAGCATATTCTTTTTTTTCTAATCACAAATCATAGATTTCAGAGGGCATGCGGCGTTTCAGCACATCCAGCCGGAAATCTTTTCCCGCAAGGATTCCTGCGGCACGCAACTGCGCGTCCACCGTCTTGCGTGCCAGTTCGGGATGATTGTTCTCTTCGCTGAGGTGGCACAGCCACACGTGGCGCATGCGCCCGGTGGCATGGTCCACCAGCAGCTGTGCCGCCTTTTTGTTGCTCAGGTGGCCCAACCCGCCGCAGATGCGTTGTTTCAGGTGGGGCGGATAAGGCCCCATCCGGAGCATGTCCTCGTCATAGTTGGCTTCGAGCACCAGATAGTTGGCGCGGGAAATATACCGGCCGAAATCGTCTGTCGCATGGCCGGCATCCGTAATCAGGCAGAAGTCCGTATCGCCGTGCCGGATGCTGTACCCCACATTGTCCGCACTGTCATGGGGCACCTCGAACGAGGTGATTTCAAAACCGTCCAAGCGGAACGTCTCCCCTTTCCGCACAATGCGCACGTGCTCCGGCTTCACCTTGGGATGCACGCAATAGTTCCGCACGATACCTTCGTGCACGGCGGCCGTGGCATACACCGAAAGGCCGTATTCGTTCGACAGGCTGCCCACAGCCTTGATATGGTCGGCATGGTCGTGCGTCAACAGCACGGCATTGATGCGGTTCAGCGAAAGCCCGTTGGCAGAAAAATGTTTCTTTAATACCCGTATGCCGATTCCGGCGTCTATCAACAAACCATAATTTTCCGAGAAGAGGAAGTAGCTGTTGCCGCTACTTCCACTCCCCAGACAAATAAACTTCAACATATCCGTCTTTTTGTTTATGCAAATATACAAAAACATGCAGGAACGGGCAAATTAAAATTCACCCGCCCCCACGGCCTTTCCCGCCCCGCCGCAAGGCGGGAGTCCATGCCGCCCCCGCGCAAGGCGCAAGCGCGTCAGAACGGAAGCCCCACCGCGAAATGCAGGGTGAAGTCGCGGTGGAAGTTGGGATGGATGATGGGATAATGGTTGCGGGCGTCCGTATAAGCGGGGTTGACGGCTTTCATGCCGCCGTCCAGGCGGAGGATGAAATAGTCGAAGTTCAACCGCAGCCCCAGCCCGTAGGACACGGCTATCTCCCGCCAGAAGCTCCCTATGCGGAACTGCCCGCCGGGCTGTTCCGCATAGTCGCGGATGGTCCAGATGTTGCCGGCATCCACAAAGGCGGCGCCATGCAGCTTCCAGAACATGAACGTGCGGTACTCCGCGCTCAGGTCCAGCTTGATGTCGCCCGTCTGGTTGATGAAGTCTATGCGCCCGTCGCCGCCCGTGAAGGTCCCCGGTCCCAACTCCCTGACCGACCATCCGCGCACGCTGTTGGCCCCGCCGCTGAAGTAACGTTTCTCATAAGGCAGGATGGTGGAGTTCCCGTAGGGGAAAGCCACCCCCACGCCGAAGTGCAGGGCCAGCGAATTGCGGTCGTCGAAGCGGAAACTCTTGCTCAGGTCGAAATCGCCCTTCACGTATTGTGCGTAAGCGATGTTGAACAGCGTATATTGCCCCTCGGAGTCCCGGCTCGCCCCGAACAGGTTGGAGGCGCCGTAGAGCAGGTTGCCGGCCGACTCTATGTTGAAGCGCAGCCCCAGGGCATTGCTGCCATAGTCGGCGATGCTCGTGGCGTTGCGTTGCGAGTTGTAGGTGAAGCTGTAGGCCAGCCGCATGATGAACAGGTTCTCGTAATTGTAGCGCAGGATGGCGTTGCGGTCGGTCTCGCTCTCCAGATAGTCGCGGCGGAAGGTTTCCGAAATCCAGGGCATGAACACATAGTTCAGGTCGATGGGGGTGATGCGGTGGTACCACAGCCCGTTGGGGCTGTGCCAACGGTAGCGCAGGGTGCCCGTCAGCACGCGGCGGTGGAACTCCGGCCGGTTCTGCGAGTCATAGAGCAGTGAGATTTCCGATGTGGCGCGGGTCTGCCGCCCGTCGCGGTTGCCCAACCGGAAGAACCTGGAGTTCGGAAAGGTCAGTCCGGCCTCCACGCTGATTTCCATATAGTTCTGGTCGCTGTAGCCCTCCAGCCCCGTGATGGCCTCGAATGCGCCGCGCAGCTTCACGGAAAACAATTCCGACCCGCGGAACAGGTTGCGGTTCTGGTAGGTCAGCAGCAAGGCCGCCCCCAGGTCGCCGGCCGAGTTCGTGCCCTCCAGCTCCACCCCCACCGAGCGGGCCTTGTTTTCATGCACGGTGACGAAGCAGTCCAGCGAGTTGGGCAGCGAGTCGTTCTCCACCATCTTGACGTTGGAGAACATCACGGCGCCCAGCTGCCCGAAATTGTTATAGGTGCGTTGCACGTCTTGCTCGCGGTAGAGCTGTCCGGGCACCACGGCGTTGTTGTTCGTGAACACGGACGGGCGGAAAGCCGGCTTTTCCTTGTAATAGATGTCGAAGCCTTCGTGCGTCATACGCTGCGCCCCCGCCGTGTCGGCCTGGGATTCCAGCGTCACGCCGCCCCCGGCGAAGGTCACGCTCTCCACCCAGTAGCGTTGGTGAGGCTCCGGCTCGCTCTCCACCGATGCCCGGTAGAGGGGGATCTGCACCTCCAGGTCCACCTCATGCGCGCCCGCGCAGGTGTCGGCCACATAGCGCACATAATCGCGGTTGAACTTATAGTAGCCGCTGTTCTGCAGGCGCGAGCTGATGCGCCCGCGCTCCTCGTCCAGCACATTCAGGTCGAAGGGCATGCCGGGCTGCAGTGCCGACAGTCCGGCATGTCCGCGCACGATGCGCGCCACCACGGTGTCGGCCACCTCGTAGCGGATGTCGCGCACCCGGTAGCGTTCGCCGGGGATGATGCGGTAGGCCAGGCGCAGCTTTTTGCCCTTCACCGTCCGCTGCTGCTCCACCCGCGCATTGAGGTAGCCCATGTTCTGCACCGCCGCCAGCATGTTTTCCCCCGAACGGTTGGCCTGCACCGTGTCGAACACCACGGGGGCCTCGCCGATGCGTTGCAGGAAGCGGTTGATGCGTTTGGTGGTGTCGCGTCCCGAAAGGGCATACGGCCCCATGGGCACTTTCAGCAGGCTGAACCACTTGGAATTGGGATGCTGGCGGATATAGCCTTTCAGCAGGCTGAGGTCCGGCGTTTTGTCGGTGGATTTCACGGAGACGCTCTCCAGCATGTAGCTGCCTTCGGGTATGAACTTCGTGGCCGAACAGGCACCCAACAGGCCTGCGGCCGCCACCATCGCCAGGAAATAGCACAGTTTACGCATATCCGCATTTTAACCACAAATGTACATCATTTTTTCGACAAAGCGGCGGCAGGCCGTACAAAAACGCGCACGGACCCTCCCTGTTTGGAAATATCTTCTTAGATTTGCAGCAAAAAAATCAGGGAATCCTCATGATTAGCAAGAACAGAATCAAACTCATCCGTTCGCTCGGACAAAAGAAACACCGCAGGGAACAGCAGTTGTTCGTAGCGGAGGGGCACAAACTGGTGGAAGAGCTCCTGCCGGCTTTCGGGTGCGCCTACATCGCCGCCCGCGGGGAATGGCTCCGGCAGGCCGGCGGCCGTTTTTCCGGCCTGCTGCGGCAATACGGCACGGAGGTGCAGGAAGTGGCCGGCGACGACTTGCTGCGGGCCAGCCTGCAGAAAAGCCCGCAGGACGTGCTGGCGGTGTTCCGCCAGCGGGAGGAGGCGCCGCCCCCGCCCGCGTCCCTTGCCGGAAGCCTGTGCATCGCGCTGGACGGCGTGCAGGACCCCGGCAACCTGGGCACCATCATCCGCATCGCCGACTGGTTCGGCATAGGGCACGTTTTCTGCTCCCCGGACACGGCCGACCTGTACAACCCCAAGACCGTGCAGGCCACCATGGGGGCCATGGCGCGGGTGCACGTGCACTACGTCTGCCTGCCGCACCTGCTGGAGGGGCTGTCCCCGCACATGCCCGCATACGGCACGTTCCTTGACGGCAACAACATCTACGGCGAGACGCTCACCCCCGACGGTTTGATTGTCATGGGCAACGAGGGGAAAGGCATCAGCGCGGAGGCCGCCGCCCGCATCGGCCGCAGGCTCCGCATCCCCAGCTTCCCGCCCGGCCGCCCCACGTCCGAGAGCCTGAACGTGGCCGTGGCCACGGCCATCACCTGTGCGGAGTTCAGACGACAGGCCGGTAGGCACTGACGGGCTGCGCCACGTCTGCCCCCGCCGGCAGCCCCACGGCCGCCCAGAGGCGCAGCCGCTCCCCTGCCGCAGGCCACCCCGCGGCCCCCGACAGCACGGCGGCAATGCTCTCGCCGGCACGGGGGCGGCAGCTTTCCGGCAGCAACAGGCCTATGCCGCCCACCCATTCCACCGCGGCGCTCTCGCCCTCCAGGGGGGCATCGCCGCAAGGGTGGCCGCCGCCATCCACCTCCACCACGCGGTAGGGTGCCGCCGCCCCGCCCGGACGGTACAGTTTATGGAAAGCCAGCCGTCTCATCATTCCCTGCCGTTTTCCGCACGGTTGCCCGCCGTGCCCTGCCGCCGCGTGCGGCCGCCCTGCCGGTTGCTGCGGTAGGGCTTTTCTTTCACCACCTCTATGGTGTGTTCCACCGGACGGCTCTCGCGCAGCTCGTCGGGCGACAGGCGCCGCCGTAGGGTGTCACCGCCCGGCACGGGGCGCAACGAATCGGCGGGAAGCGCCGCCAGGCTGTCCGCCGGCGTGCCGGCGGGCTGTGCGGCCACGCTGTCGGCCGGGGCCGGACGGCGGTGCATGCGCACCAGCATCATATCCTGCAACACCAGCAGGTAGTTCCCCTCCGCGTTGGTAGGTTTGTAGTACACGAAACCGCCCACCGCACGGATGTCGTGCAGCGAGTCGCCCCCGGCGCGGATTTCCACCCGGTTGCCGGAGTAGATGCGGCGGGTGATGCCGGCCGTTGAGTCGTTGTCATATTCCACGTACAGCCCCACATATGCCTCGTTCTTGCCCCCGCGGGGAAAGACGTAGCGCGGGTCGAAACGCCACAGCAGCACGTCGCCGCGGCGGAAAGTCGTGTCGGCCGCGAGGGTGAACGACAGGCGGTCCTGCAGGGGGCGGGGCTTCAGCACCCTGAAACTGTGCTCCGGCCAGATGTTGGCCGTGTCGCCCTGCGCGTCCAGGCCGGCGAAATGGTCGGTCTTGCCCGTGACCGCGCCCAGCAGCGCCACCTCGGCGGAGTAGCGTTCGTGCAGCCGCTTGTAGATGTCGTTCAGGTAGTTGGCGTGGGCGGAATACCATATCATCGTGGAGTCGAACTCCGCCTCCGTCACGCCGTGCTTGCGGAACACGGCCGACACATAGCTGTAACGCCGGAAGGCCAGGCTGTCCGCCGTATTGCTCTCGGCCATGGCTTGCGCCATGTGATAGTCATAGAGGATTTCCTCCAGCCGGTCCGGCTGGATCAGGCGCGACGGCACACCGGGCCTGCAGGCCGACAGCAGCCCCACACCCGCCACGGCCCAGGCCATTTTGCGTAATACGTCCCACACGTGCGGCATCGGCGTTGTCCTTATTTTATTGGATGATACGTTTATGGTAGAAAAGCAACAAGGCGATGATGCCGCAGCTGATGGCGGCATCCGCGAAATTGAACACGGGGCTGAAAAAGACGAAACGCTCCCCGCCCACCCACGGCATCCAGCCGGGCCAGTGGGTGTCGATGATGGGGAAGTAGAACATATCCACCACGCGCCCGTGCATCACGCTCTCGTAGCCCGTCCCGAAAGGCACGAAGTGGGCCACGAAGGGCGCGGGGGGATTGTTGAATATCAGCCCGTAGAACACACAGTCGATGATGTTGCCCGCCGCCCCGGCCAGCACCAGCGACAGGCACACCACAAAGCCCGTGGGCACCCCCTTGCGTATCGAGCGGTAAAGCAGGTACGCAATGATGCCCACGGCCACTATTCGGAACGAGGTGAGGAAGAGCTTGTCAAAAAACTCCCACCCGAAGGCCATGCCCGGATTCTCCGTGAACAGGATGTAGAACCAGTCCGTGACGCGGATGCTCTCGTGCAGGTACATGTGCGTCTTCACCAGTATCTTGACCACCTGGTCCGTCACGAGCACCGCCAGGATGACCAGCAGGGCCAGACGCCCCTGCCGGACGGGCCGTGCCCGGCCTTTCTCACCCGTTCCCGCCATTACCGCTTCATGTTTTTGGCCTCTATGCTCAGCGTGGCATGCGGCACAAGGCGCAAACGTTCCTTGGGAATCAGTTTGCCGGTTTCGCGGCAGATGCCGTAAGTTTTGTTTTCTATGC
Source organism: uncultured Paraprevotella sp. (assembly GCA_964528135.1). Taxonomy (GTDB): domain Bacteria; phylum Bacteroidota; class Bacteroidia; order Bacteroidales; family Bacteroidaceae; genus Paraprevotella. The sequence goes on from CAZGSE010000023.1 coordinate 6,391, forward strand.
GCACCAGGGCTGCCTCAAGCCCCTTGATGAACTTCTGCTGGCGGGCGGCCAGCAGGGCCAGCTCTTCTTTCGACTGGGTGTTGGCACCCTCCTCAAGGGCCTTGTAGGTAGGCGACGTGTCGTCCACCCCGTTGTTGTCGGTATTCATCAAAGTTCCCATCATGGTCTCATACTCTTCCCTGGCCACAGCCAGTTTTTGCAGGATCAGCTGCTTGAATTCGGCCAGTTCCTCATCGCTGTAACATGTCTTCTCTGCCATAACAGTTTGATTTTGGGGTTAAAATAAATAGATGATATGTCTCTTTTTCTCACGCTTTCGTTATCTTCAGTTGCACGGAGTAGCCGTCCAGTTCCACCATCGTCCCGCCTTCTACCTCTTCTTCCACCGCGAGGCGGTTGGCCAGCACCTGGTTACGGATGTAGTCGCCAAAGGCGGCCACGGCCTTGTCGGTCTGCTCCGCGTGCGTCAGGGTGACGCCGATGCGGTCGGTAATGTCGAGTCCCGTCTCCTTGCGCAGGTTCTGGATGCGCTTCACCAGTTCGCGGGCCGTGCCCTCCACACGCAGCTCGTCGGTCACGGTGATATCGAGGGCCACGGTCAGGCTGCCCTCATTGGCCACCGTCCAGCCGGGGATGTCCTCGCTGTAGATTTCCACGTCGGCGGCCTCTATGCTGACGTGTTCGCCGCCCGCCAGCACCACTTCCGTGGCACCCTCGTTTTCTATCTGCGCTATCTGCTCCTGCGTCAGGGCATCCGCGGCGGCGGCCACGCCCTTCATCAGTTTGCCGAACTTCTTGCCCATCGTGCGGAAGTTGCACTTCACGCGCTTCACCAGCATGCCGTCGCCTTCCACGAAGCGCAGCTCCTTGACGTTCACTTCGTCCAATATCAGCTGCTTCACGGCCTCTATGCCGGCCCGCTGCCCGGCGTCGCCCGCGGGGATGGAGACGCACTGCAGGGGCTGGCGCACGATGATTTTCTCTTTCTTGCGCAGGGAGAGCACCATCGAGGTGATTTGCTGGGCCAGCTCCATGCGGTATTCCAGCCCCTTGTCTATCCGGCTTTCGTCGCACACCGGGAAACGGGACAGATGCACGCTGTCGGCCTCCGCGCGCCCCGTGGCCGCCGTGAGGTCGCCATAGAGGCGGTCGGCGTAGTAGGGGGCGATGGGGGCCATCAGCCGCGCCACGGTCTCCAGGCAGGTGTAGAGGGTCTGGTAGGCCGACAGCTTGTCCTTACCCATCGCACTGCCCCAGAAGCGTTTGCGGCTCAGGCGCACGAACCAGTTGCTCACGTTGTCTGTCACAAAGTCCTGTATCAGGCGGCCGGCGCGTGTCGGCTCGTAGTCTTCATAGCAGGCATCCACCTCTTTCACCAGCGAGTTCAGCTCCGACAGGATCCAGCGGTCTATCTCCGGGCGTTCGTCCACCGGCACCTCGTCTTCGGCATAATGCCAGCCGTCCACATTGGCATACATCGTCAGGAACGAATAGGTCTGGAACAGCTTGCCGAAGAAGGTGCGGGACACTTCCTGCACGCCGGCCTCGTCGAACTTCAGGTTGTCCCACGGCGAGGAGTTGGTCAGCATATACCAGCGCACGGCATCCGAACCGTATTTCTCTATCGTGGCGAAAGGGTCCACGGCGTTGCCCAGCCGCTTGGACATCTTGTTGCCGTTCTTGTCGAGCACCAGCCCGTTGGAGACCACGGCCTTGTAGGCCACGCTGTCGAACACCATCGTGGCGATGGCATGCAGGGTGAAGAACCAGCCGCGGGTCTGATCTACCCCCTCGGCGATGAAGTCGGCCGGATAAACCACGCGGCCGTCCAGTTCCTCCTTGTGCTCGAACGGGTAGTGTATCTGGGCGTAAGGCATGGCGCCCGAATCGAACCACACGTCTATCAGGTCGGCCTCGCGGCGCATGGGCTTGCCCGTGGGGCTGACCAGCACGATGTCGTCCACAAACGGGCGGTGCAGGTCGATGCGCCCGTAGTTTTCGGCGCTGTAGTCGCCGGGCACGAAGCCTTTCTCGCGCAGGACGTTGGTGTGCGCCACGCCGGCGGCCACGGCCTTGTCTATCTCGGCATACAGCTCCGCCAGCGACCCGATGCAGGTTTCCTCGCCGTCCTCCGACCGCCAGACGGGCAACGGCGTGCCCCAATAGCGGCTGCGGCTCAGGTTCCAGTCGTTCAGGTTCTCCAGCCACTTGCCGAAACGGCCCGTGCCCGTGGAGCGGGGTTTCCATTTGATGGTGCGGTTCAGCTCCATCATGCGCTCCTTGGCCGCCGTGCTGCGGATGAACCAGCTGTCCAGCGGGTAATACAGCACAGGCTTGTCCGTCCGCCAGCAGTGCGGGTAGTTGTGCACGTGCTTTTCTATCTTGAACGCCAGGCCGCGTTGCTTCAGTTCCATGCACAGGGCCACGTCGAGCGTCTCGTCCTTGTCGGTTTTCGCGGGGTCGTAGGCGTTTTTCACGAAGCGCCCCGCCCACGGGGCATACTGCCCCAGGTCCATGTTCTTGCGCACAAAGTCCTCGTCCAGCTCTTCCGTCCGGTAGAACTTGCCCGCGAGGTCCACCATCGGGCGCGGTTCGCCCTTGCGGTCCGTCAGCCGGAGCGGCGGCACGCCGGCGGCCTTGGCCACGAAGGCATCGTCGGCGCCGAAGGTCGGGGCGATGTGCACGATGCCCGTACCGTCGTCCGTGGTCACGTAGTCGCCCGCAATGACGCGGAAAGCCCCTTCGCCGGGGTTCACCCAAGGGAAGAGCTGCTCATAGTGCAGGCCCACCAGGTCGGCTCCCTTGTATTCGCCCACCACGCGGTAGGGCACCACCTTGTCGCCCGGCTTGTAGCCCTCCAGCGGCAGCCCGGCCCCCTCCGGGGCCAGATAGGCGCCCAGGCGGGCCTTGGCCATGACGACCGTCACCGGCTCGCCGCTGTATGGGTTGTAAGTGCGCACGCACACGTAGTCTATCTTCGGCCCCACGCACAGCGCCGTGTTCGAGGGCAGGGTCCAGGGCGTCGTGGTCCATGCCGTGAAGCACGGCGTGCCCCACCCCGTCATCTCCGGGCGCGGGTCCGTGATGCGGAACTGCGCCGTCACCGTCGTGTCCTTCACATCGCGGTAGCAGCCCGGCTGGTTCAGTTCGTGCGAACTGAGCCCCGTCCCGGCGGCGGGGGAATAAGGCTGTATGGTGTAGCCCTTGTAGAGCAGCCCCTTGCGGTAGAGCTGCTTCAGGAGCCACCACAGGCTCTCGATGTAGGTGTTGTCGTAGGTCACGTAAGGGTGCTCCATATCTACCCAGTAGCCCATTTTGTGGCTCAGGTCGGCCCATTCCTCGGTGTACATCATCACGTCCGTGCGGCACTTGCGGTTATACTCCTCTATGGAGATGGTCTTCCCGATGTCGTCTTTCGTGATGCCCAGCTCTTTCTCCACGCCCAGCTCCACCGGCAGGCCGTGGGTGTCCCAGCCGGCCTTGCGGCGCACCTGGAAGCCCTTCATGGTCTTGAAACGGCAGAACGTGTCCTTGATGGAACGCGCCAGCACATGATGGATGCCCGGATGCCCGTTGGCCGAGGGGGGGCCTTCGTAGAAGATAAACGAAGGGCAACCTTCACGTTCTGTCATACTGCGGTGGAACACATCGGCATCGTCCCACATCTTCAGCACCTCCCGGTTCACCTCGGAGAGGTCCAGTTGTGTACGTTCTGCGAATTTCTTTGTCATATATCGTATTTTACTTTTTGCGCTGCCATAAAATTTTGGCAAAAATACTATTTCTTTTCCAGAATAGAAAGCATTTGCCGGAAAAAGCCGCCAGCGTGCGGAAAATCAGGCGCAAAGCCGCTCCGGGCGCGTTTTGCGCAAGGCTGCGCCCCTCCCTGCGCAAGACCGCGGGGCGCTTTGCGCAAGGGCGCGGGGCGGCCGGCGCATAACGGCGGGAGGGGACACCGCCGCCCGTGCAAACACACGATAAAAAAATCACGCCCCGCGGCAGGCGCGGAGCGTGATTCCTCAAAAAAGCAATGACAACGGTTTATTCCCACCCGATCTGGTTGTTCCAACTCAGATACCAGTTTTTCTCTAGCATCAAAGTACTGTAAAGCGTCGAATTATAGTTGTCCTCGCCTTCGCGACGGGCCACCGCATCAGCCAGGATACTGGGTTTGTTGTAGCGTTTGGCATGACGCATCAGGTCATAGAAACGCTTGCCCTCGAAACAGGTTTCCAACGCCATTTCGTTGAGAATCATGCTGTCCACGACGGCCTTTTCCGTTTCAAGGTTCAGCTGCGCCCACTCGCTGAGGCTCATCCCCGCTTGGTAGCCGTTGATATAGTTGCCTGAAGCATCTACGGAATCCACCATCGGATAGGCATAGTCCGGGTTCCTCTCGGAGTAGCCGCTGCCGCGGGCATGTATGCCGATACTGTACCGGCTGTCGGTGTTGTCGCCGATGGCCCCGTCGCGGGGAATGTAGTTGGCAAAGTAGTTGTTTGCCGTATTGATCCTGTTGTTGATGAAAGAGCTGTCCGTGGCATCGCAATAGGGCAGAATGCTGTCGGTCATGATGACCTCACCCAGCCCCGTGGCCAGAATGGCATAGGCAAAGCGCGGGAAGCCGCCGTTGTTCAAGGCTTCGGCCAGGCGCAACCACGTGTCCGACTGGCGGTAAACGGTGATGTTGAGCTGGTCCAGCTTGCTGATGTTCTGGTAGGTGTAGCTCCCCAAGACGCCGTTCGTCGTCGTGTTGATGGAACGTGTGGTCCAAACGCAACCCAGACGCAGGTCGCCTTCATAATCAGCCTGGTCATCGTCCAAGGCAACGGGATAGTTCGTCTCCTCGTTGTTCTGGAGTTCCAGGTAATAATAGGACTGCGACCGGCTGATTTCCTGCATGCGCTCCGACGGCGTGATGCTCACGCCCGTGGAGGTGTCGATGGTGTTGTCCGTGGTCGTCGAATTGTACAGGCCGCGCACCTGGCTATAGTAGCCCTGGGACGAAGCCGAGTCCATCGGGATGATGGTGAACGTTTCGTTGTTGTACGAACCGGTTGACATGCTGTAAAGCCCCGACAGCGCATTATACAGGCTGAACTGGCTGATTCCCGAAATGGAAGCCGTTGACCTGTTCCAAACGGCACGATAGGAAGGGGACACAATATAGTAGCTCTTGGTAGCATCGCCCACCGTCCGGGTGTCCTGAATCCAGTTAAAGTAGTAGTAGGCTGCCTCGCGGTAGTCGGCTTGGCTGCCGGTAAGGGTAGCCCTCCACAGGTAGAGGTCGCCCAGCACCATCTTCACCGGGAAGAAACAGTTGGCCATAAGGATGCTGCCCACCGTGTGGAGGTTGGGCCAATCCACCTCGGTATAGTTCACCAGGTCGTCAATGAAATAGTCACAGATATAAGACAAGTCCTTGCGGCTGGCAACATCCAGGCCCACGGCATCGGCATCCTGCTCCGTCAGCAGCGGCTCCGTGTAGAAGGGCACCTTGCCATAGATCAGGGCCAGCTGCAGGTAGGTCCACGCACGGATGGCCTTCACCTGGGCTATCTCCTTGTTGAAGATGCGGTTGCCACGGTTGTCGAAAGCTGTGGAATCGGCATAGGCAATGTAGTAGTTGCAATTGTTGATTACAGCGTAATAGTCGCGCGGGGAGTTGTAGATGTTGTCGTCATCCACGGTGAACTCGGCCAGCTCGCGCAGGTCTGCATCGGCGAAGGAGGTATATTGCACCAGGTCGCCGCGCATCTCGCCCAGCAGGTTGGTGCGGTCGCCTATGGCCTGCAGCTTGTATATGATACCGATCAGGGAGTTGGCCGTATCGGCCGGTGTGGTCAGATGGCTGCCGTCATCATACAACACATAATCCGACGTAGGCTCAAGCATGTCCTCGCACGAGCCGAGGAACGCCGCCCCGGCAGCGGCCGCCGCAATCCCGAAAATATAAGATTTCAATTTCATAATGCACACGATTAAAGATTGATTTTAATACCGAACATGAAGTTGCGGCTGTTGGCCAACAGGCCGCGGTCGATGCCTTGCTCCAGCACGCTGTTACTCAAAGAGAACTCAGGGTCGGCACCCAGGTATTTGGTCAGGGTGAACACGTTATTGGCTTGTCCCCAGAACGTCAGGCCGTGGATGAACGGGTTGTTGAGGGGAAGCTCATAGCTCAGCGTGATGGACTTCAGGCGCAGGTAGCTGGCATCTTCTATCCAGCGGTCGCTGAAGCGGGAGTTGCCCACGGGGTCATCCCACGTCACCTTCGGGATGTCGGTCACCTGTCCTTCATAGGTCCAGCGGTTCACCATGGCCACCGTCTGGTTCATGAAGCTGCTGCCGCTTTCCAGCTGCGCGCGCAGGTAGTTGTAGGCATCGTTGCCCAGGCTGTAGTTGAAGTTCACATCCAGGCGCACGCGCTTGTAGCTCAGCGAAGTGTAGATGTTACCATAAATGTCGGGGTTCGGGTCGCCGATAACCACCATGTCTGCCTCATTGATCTCCCCGTTGCCATCAACGTCCACGAACTTCACGTCGCCCGCACCGAATTCGATTGGCGTCACGCCGTCCGAAGCCAACACGTACAGCCCGTCGGCCTTTGCCTCTTCTGTCGTGGCATACACGCAGGTACCGGAGGACGTGGTGGCCGTCTTATAACCGTAGAACAGGTTCACAGGCTGTCCCACCTGGGAGCGGATGGTGGCCCCATATACTTCGGTCTCCACATAGTCCGCGCCGTCGGGCAGGGAAGTCAGCTTGTTCTTGTAGTGTCCCACGCTGGCACCTACTTCCCAGTTCCAGTTTTTCCGGGCCAGCAGGTGGGCATTGAAGCTCAGGGTCAGGCCCTTGTTCTCCAACGAACCTCCGTTCACCCAGTTGTTTTCCAGACCCGTCACGAAACTCAGCTCATGGTAGGTGAGCAGGTTGTCGGTCCAGCTCTTGAACACGTCGAACCTCAGGTTCAGGCGGTTATTCAGGAAGTTCAGGTCGGCACCGAAGTTGAAGCGGCGGGTGGTCTCCCACTGCACTTCATCGTTCCCGATGTTGCCCAGCACCAGACCGTTGGACACGCCTTGGAAGAGCACGCTCTCGAAATAGGTGCGCGTGGCATCGAAATCTATACCGTCGTTACCGCTCACGTCATAACCCATGCTGAACTTGGCGTAGTCGAAGCCCGGCACGTCGAACCAGCTTTCGTTGCTCATCACCCAGCCGGCCTGCACACCGGGGAACACGCCCCAGCGCACGCCGCACAGCTTGAAGCCGTCCTTGGCCTCCTTGCCGAAACGCGAGGAGCTTTCCACAGCCAGGTTGCCCTCCACGAAATAACGTTTCTTGTAATCGTAATGGCCCTGCCCGTACCAGGCAACGGAGGTCCACTCGTTGCCCACACCGCTGGTCTGCTTGTACGAGGTGTTGTCGATGAACGGCGTCTTGTCGCTACCGGTGTTGTAACCCAGCTGGGTGTCCACCGTGTAGTTGTCGTTCATGTAGCGGAAGCCGCCCATCAGATCGACGCTGTGTGCGCCATACTGGTTTTCCCACACCAGCCGCGTGTCGCTCGTAACGGAACTTTGCGACGAATAGAGCGAGCGGATTTCGTTGTCCACCGTCAGGCCGAGCGAGGAGACATAATAGCTGGGCACACCGTTGAGGGGCACATAGTACTTGTCGTTCGTGTTCGTCAGCGTGTAGCTGAACAGCGAAGTGATGTACAGGTTCTTGTTGAACTGCCACTTGGGTTGGGCGGCGATGTTCATGAAGGAGTTCTCGAAATAGTTCTTGTTCTGGGCCGTGCCATACTCGTTGATGGCCACGGGATTGGCCAAACGGTAGTTCACATCGTCCAGGGCCGAGAGGGCCTGGTCCAGGTAGTCCTCATCCGTCACGTCGTAGATTTCCGTGGAAATCTCCCCGTTCACATAGGAATAGGGGCTGAGCATGGGGCTTTTGGCCAGTCCCAGGAAGTTCACCGAAGTGACCGTCCCCTCATCGTAAGATTCCGGCGCGCCCTGGTCTTTCAGGTTGCGCGTCACGTTGCTGTACGACACATCGAAGCGGACAGACAGGTGCTTGGACATGTTGATGTCCGTGTTGAAGCGGACGTCCAGACGGTTCATGTTGTTGTCGTTCAGCACGCTGTTGGCACCGTTGTAGCCCAAGGCGAGATAGTAACTGGCCACTTCGTCACCTCCCTGCACACTGATGCTGTAGTTCTGCGAGAAGGCTTCGTTATAGATGTAGTCGTTCCAGTTGGTGTTGTTGTTGTACTTGTTATAATAGTAGTCCGAGGGGTTGTTGGTGAGGAACGTGAAGTCCGTGGTGCTCGTACCCGTGGATTGCAGCAGGTCGGCAGCGTAGGTCTTGTATTGGCTCCCGTTCATCATCGATATCGACTTGGGCAGCAGGGTAACCCCCAGCGACACCGTGGCATCGATTTTCGTGGCCAGGCTCGTGTTGCGCTTGGTCTCGATGATGATGACACCGTTGGCACCCTTGGCACCATAGATGGCCGTACCGTTGGACATAACCTTCACGCTCTTGATTTCGTTCACGTTCAACGAGGTCAAGATGTCGTTGTAGAAGCCGTCATGGAGCATCGTGCGGCTGTACTGCTGGTCTATGATTACCCCGTCGATGACCACCAGCGGCTGCGCGTTGCTGTGCAGCGAGTTGACACCGTTCATCGTTATGTAGCTCCCGATGCCCGGCGTGCCGCCGCGCGAGATGGTACGCACGTAGGCACCCAGCTGGTCGCCGATTTCCGAGGTGATGTTCAGTGCGGAACTGTAGGAGAAATCCGAGGTCTGCACCGTATTGAGGATGTTGTCGTCCTCCGTATAGTTGGCCCGCGTCATGGAGGAATACAGCACCACGTCGCGGAGCAGGCCCGACTTGTTGATGCCCACCCGCACGGTGTTGTAGTCGGGGGCGGTCACCTTCAGGGCGGTGGCATATTCCGGCACGTCCATCTTGAATGTACCGTCTTCATCCGTCAGCGTACTGTAACCGTCATAGCCACTCACGCTGACCAGCGCGCCCGGCAACGGCGTGCCGGCCGACACGCTGCACACTCGCCCGCTCACCGGACGTGTCTTCACATTTTTCTTTATGGGTCTGTCGGCCCGTGCGGCCATTACGAACGATGCCGTGTCGGCCTCCGTCATCTCTTCCTGCGCCTGGGCGCCCGATGCACCGGCCATCAACAGGGCCAGACAATAGAATTTATATCTTTTCATCATTACTCAAACTCTCTAATAGGGTTCTACAATCAGTTAGTCGTCGCCCTCGGCATCATCATCCGGATGCGGTTCCAGAATAATGCAGTCGATGAGCAGTTCCTTGGCGTAACCGTCCGGCACGGAAGTGGGACGGCCGGAAATGGACTGTATCGTCAGCAACACCCTGCTGTCTTCCTCACCATAGTTGCAAACCGGGAAAACAAAGTCTTCGGCCACCGTCACCGTATCCATGCGCGAGGCATCCACGTCCACGTCGGAGCACAGTTCCTGCGCGCGGTTGGCGGCCAGTATGCTGCCGGAGGTGGAAGTGTAGTAGCGGATGAGCGCCGTGATCTGGCGCTTCAGTTGCGCGTCTTCAACATTCAGCGTGTCGCCGGCCAGCGGCGTGGCAAACACCACCTTGATGGTATAGGGGCAGTTGGACAGCGTGTTGGGGATGTTGAACGTCACCTCCGGGCAGTTGCTGCGCGTGGTGCGCACATCGCGCACAAGGAGATAGCCCGATGAAGAGACGGAATATAAATCGCTGGAAGTGCTCACCCGCGTCACCTGGACGGATTCCGTATCGCCGTCGAGCGTCGCCGTCGTGTAATTGTTCGGGTTCTCGGCTTCCACCTTCACTTCCTGCATGAAAGAGGACTTTGAATCCGGAATCAGCCATTCCGAGGTCTTGAACAGGTAACCGTTGGAACACTCCTCCGCTTCAAGCCCGTAGAAGATACCGCCTTCCCTGAGCGGCCACTCGAACATGTAGTAGCCCGGATTGGCCCTGGAGTAGGCCGTGGAGCAAATCGAGTCGGGGTCGCTGCTGTTGAAGTTGCTGCTGGGCTGGCTGCGGACATTGTAAAACGAACCGTACAACATCATCTGCTTGGCACGCAGGTCCTGCAGCGAGTCGCCGTCCGTACCAAGCTCATCGTGGTACTCGAAATAACCCAGATAACGGTCTATGTTGTCTCTCCAGGCCTTGTTGGTCGGTGCAAGGAACCAGTAAAGGCTGTCCTCCGAATTGATGAGGCCGTTCATCAGGTTGAAATATTCGTTGTAAGAGTAGGTCACAGAGTCCAGATAGTAGGTCTCGCCATCTACTACGCCGCCGGCCACACTGGATTCTTCGTCCAGTTCCTCGTGTTCCCAGCGCATGAAGTAGTTGGCCACGCTGTCCAGCCTGTCATCCTCCGAAACGGCCGTGGTGTCGGCCTGGATGGACTCCCAAATGTTGGGGAAGAAAGTCAAAGCCCCGTCCAGACGGTACAGCATGCCGTTGGAAGCGAGCGAGGTAGAATCCAGCACGTTCACCGGCGACCTGTCTGCGTCCATCACGTCGTAGGTACGATGCATGCGTTTGGTGTTCAGCATCAGTATGGTGTCGTTCGTGCTCGTTGTCAGTTGCTGGCGGTACAGCGCGATATGGTTGCGGACGAACTGGTGTATCGCTGTATTGTCCTCGTCTTTGTTGCTGTCGGCATTGTAGAGGTCGATCCAGCTCTGGGCCTCCTCTTCCGTGATTTCAGGTGCCCACACGGTGAAAACCTGGTTGGAAGAGAGTATCACGTCATAGCCGCAGGTGTCGAGCACTGCAACAAAATTCTTCAGCGACTCGTCTTGCTGCAGGAGTTCCCACAGGTTGGAGCCCGCCGCCGCACCGACGGTCCCCACGCTGTAATGGTCGTCCCACGTATCCGTGCAGGACACACCGCCCATTGTGGCGGCGAGCGCCACAAGGCCGGCTTGTATATAATGTTTCGGTTTCATTGTCAATTAGCTTTAATGTTATTATAAGTTGTCTTCACCCAGACCGCCGGCACCGCAAATGCTGAACGGCACCAATTCGATGTAGTCGATCATGAAACAGCCGCTGTTGCCCTGCACCCATACCGAGCGCACGCGCACTTCATGATGGGTCTGCGCCTCTACCACCACGTCGCACAGCTTGCGGCGGTAGGTATATGCGTTGTCGTCCATGTCCGTACAGTAGTTGGCCTCATACGTGGGCTGAGTGTATCTGCTGCTGGCACCGCCATTATAACTGTACAGGCTGGCCCCACCGCGGTAATAGCCGTTGTTCTTCATCGTGCGCCGGTTGTCGTCCTTCTCGTCATCGGACAAGGCATCCCAATCATCCCCGTATATGCCGCCCACGCGGGAATCGTTGGCCTGATAGCGCAAATCTACGGGAATGCCTTGCGGGCTGCCGTCGAAATAAATCTGCGCGATACCGCGGTCTATCATGCCGGCATAACCCATACGCAGTTCGTATGTGCCGGGAGGTACGCAGGGCAGGCGGAACTTGATGTCATAGCTTGACCCCAGGAAGTTGAACTCGTCGCCACCCCAGTTCCACCATTCCACTTTAGGCCGCTGCACGAAGAAAATGGTGTTTTCGCTCACCTCGGTGTTCGCCAGGTAGCCGGGCGGGATATAGTAATTCAAGGTTTCTTCGCTGTAGTCGCCGCTATAATACACTTGGAGGGGGTTACCGGCCAAGCGGATGCCGTTGTTGGTCAGTTCCGGCCACAAGGTGGACATGTCCATGCGGATACGTGTGTTCATCACGTTGTCGCGCATGGTGGCATCGTAGGCCAGCACATCATCAATGTAATAATAGGCGCAGTTCAGGGAGAAGTTACCGCCGCTCGGTGTCGTCAGGTAAGCGCCGTCAACGGCCACATAATCGTTGTACTGCGAGGCTACCGCACGGTTCAGGTAGAATCCGGCGTTATGTTCCACTGTAGGATCCACCGTCAGGTAAACTCTCTCCAACTTAATCATCGAGAAGTCAAGCAGCGTGGTCACCCACTCCACGGGGTCGGCCAAGTTCGTGTTCGTCCCCCAGCAGTTGATCAGCGTGGCCGTACTTTCAAACATACGGTCTATGATGTGGTAGGCCATGAACATGTGCAGCGGATTGTGTTCGTTCTCCAGCGACTCCATGTTCCAATACTGTTCCTTAATCTCATCGGTCAGGCCGAATATTTCGGCAGAAGACTCATCGCTGTACTTCTCCACGGCCAGATTATACAACCCCTGGATGTTCTCATCCATGGTATTGTCCGCACTGAAATACTCCGGATACTTCTCATAAAGCACGTCGTCGGGCACCACCAGCACCGTGAAGGCGGTATATAAATGATCCGGACGGCGGGCATAATAAAGATAACCCGCATCGGAAATGCTGAAACGGCCGCCGGAATAGATGCCCGTGCGGATTTCCGCATAGTCCTCTTTCCACGTCTCATAGTCTTCATCACGGTATTCGGCCAGACGCACCAGCAGGTTCGTGCGGTTGAAAGCCTCGTAGAAAATACTGAAATTGCCTTCCTGGTTTTCTTCCAGCAAAGCGGCACCCAAACTGGTGTTCGGCACCAGCATGTAGTCCACCGGGTGTATCACGCCGTTATCCACGGAGTCGTTCTTCAGGTTATTAATGATGCCGGAATTGCTGTTGATGACACTCACCGTCAGGCTGTCATCATCCTTCACGCTCCCATCGGTCACGATAATCAGCGGCAGTTCCAACTCGTTGGTCTCCTGCTGTGTTTCAGCCAAGTCGTAGGTGTAGAGCACCTTGCCGTCGATCAGGCAGGCCTTGACCAGCGTGTCGCAATACTCCGTCGGGATGTCCTCCACGGAACTGTAGCCCAGATCGGCCAAAGCGGCTTCCACGCCATCGTTGGTCGGCGGGAAGAAAGTGCGCGAACCGCGGGAACTCAGGAAATCCATCCACCCCGCACGTTCCACGATACGGCAGAACAAGCTGAAATCTTCGCGGTTCTGCAAATAATCGCTCATCATCTCACCGGTAAACGTATAGTAGCTATCGGCTGCCATATCGTCCATACAGCTGGTGAACAAATTCATCTGCACCGTCATAAGCACGGCGGCACACGATGAAAGTAATATTTTAAAGAAACGCTTCATATTCTTTTGCTTTGCATTTGGTTATCTTGTTGATTCGTAAGAGTCACTGGACTCCGGATAAGCCGAATTCTGTGTGAGGTTCTCGTTCACACTCAGCTCATCGTAATTGTAGGGCCAATAGATGGCATCGAGATTGCCGAACTTGCTCGTAGAGGTAGAGCTTGAGAACTTGCCGCTGATTGCGGTCACCAAGGCATTGGTATTCCCATCGTGACGGCTACGACGCACCAAGTCATACCAGCGTTTTCCCTCGAAAAGGAATTCACGGCGGCGTTCATCGTACACGAGTTCAATCAAACTGCTTTGATAGACAAGCGTATCCGTCTCGGAATAATATCCCGCACCGCTTTCAGGCAAGTTGGAGGCCTCCAGATTGCTTGCCGAACGGTTGGCTACGGCTCTTATCAACGCGTAAGCCTCCTTCGCCAGAGCAACATCGCTTACGGTATTGCCGCTCTCACTAACCTGATAAATCAGTGCCTCGGCCCTGATGAGCATCATCTCGCTCACGCGATAGAAAATCCAGTTGGCATCGTTCTTGGGCGTTCCGCGGCCATAAGTGGCATCATCACCATCCAAATCATTACTGGAATCAAGTGAAATACTGCGATAGCTATACTTCACCATGTGGGAATATCCGACATTATCAACATCGTCCACCCATATTGACTCCCACCTACGGCTATCCGTTCCGCCCGATGTCTCCCATAGGCCAGAAGAGGAGTTCATCGAATTCTTCAGATCCGAAGTCGGGGCGAAATAGCCGTAATCTGCTGCAACGCCGCTTTCAGCCATGTAGCGGTAATAGAATGCCGGCACCATCGTGTTGGACTTGGTATTGTCCGATGTGCTCGAAGAGAAATACAGTTCGAAAATACTCTCCGGGCCGCCGCCGGTACCGAAATGCAGGTTGAAAGCTGTCCCCCTGGCGACAATGGTACCGCCACCGTCCGGCACAAGCGGATAATCATCCACATTGTAAGAGGAAGAATAGTTTTCTTCGAAATACTGCGTCTTGTAATCGATGACCAGCTGTGCATAATAGGCAGCCTCGCTGTATCGTTCAAGCCAGAGGCACATGTCGGCCAGCATGGCATAGATGGCATACTGGGTGATGCGCCCATAGCTCACATCCTCACCCGACTGGCGCGGCCATACGCGCAGGGCGTTGGGACAAACTGTCACCAAATCATTGATCAGGTTCTGCACGATTTCGTCGCCATCGGTTGCCGGCAGGCTAAGTTCCGCCTCATCGTCGGTAATGGCGTAGGTATAATAAGGTACATCCTTAAACGTGCGCACCAGATAGAAGTAGCAGAGCGCACGCAAGGCCGTTGCCTCGGCAATCGCGGCATTCACGTCACTCTCCAAGTAGCTGGGATCGACTTCGGCCACTTGGGGCGCGCGTTCGATGATTTGGTTGCAACGGTCGATCACCGAATAGAACGGCGACCAGTCTGTATAGGCATTCGTGGACAACAGGTTTTCCGACAACAGGTAGCCTTCGGAAGAGGTGGAACTGTAGTCTGAATAATCGCCCGCCCCGACATTGTCGGAACGCACCTCTCCCCAGACAAACAGACGCTTCATGAAGTCTTCATCCTGCATGCGGGTGTAACAACCGGCCAAGAATTGGTCCACGTCATTTTTCTCGGTCCAGTAGTTGTCTTCGTACACCATGGTCAAGGGGTAAATGTCCAGGAAATCGCCGCACGACGTCGCAGACAGCCCCATCACAGCCAGAAAAGCAGATTTAATCCATATCTTTTTCATATCGTCATAGTGTTTTTAATTAGAAATCCACCGTCACGCCAAAGGTGTAAGACTTGGAACGCGGTGTCTGTGATTCGTCTGTCGTCACGCTGTAGCCGCCGTAGCTCAACTCCGGATCCACGCCCGAATACTTCGTCAGGCAGAACAGGTTGTTGCCGCTCAGGTAGAAGCGCAAGCCGCTCAGGCCGATTTTCTGGGCCATCCTCTGCGGCAGGCTGTAAGACAGCTGCAGGTAGTTCAGGCGGAGGAACGTGCCGTCTTCCACGAAACGGTCGCTGATCATCGTGTTGTAGTTCGGGACAGAACTTGAGGAAATCATCGCACGCGGTATGGTGGTGATATCGCCTTCCTTACGCCAGCGGTAGTTCACGGCCTGGCTCTGGTTGTTGTTGGAGCTCATGCTTTCCATGTTCAGGCGGGCCAGGTTCACGATGTCATAGTCCACACGGTAGTTGAACTGGGCGTTGAGGCTCCAGCGGTCGTAGCTGAGACGGAAGCCGAAACCGCCCGTCAGTTTAGGCAGGGAGTTGCCGAGGTAAACCACGTCCAACTGGTTGATGTTTCCATCGTAGTTCACATCTTCATAGATAGCATCGCCGCCCTTGAAATCATAGGAAGTCGTTGTTCCTTCCGAAGAATAGTTGAACTTCATCTGCAAGGGGTCGCCGTTCATGTCATACACCACCTCGCCGTTGGAATTGTAAACGATAGGTGCCGTCCAGCCGTTGCTATGGAAGTTGTCCAACCACGCCTGGGCGTCAGCATCGCCCGATGCGGCATTCCGCTCATAGTCGCGGTAGGTTTCGTAATTGTACATGTACACGCCGTGGCTGCGGAACCCGTAGATGGCACCGAAAGGATTGTCAATCTGCACACGTTGCAGCAACGTTGCGTTCGAGGCGGTCCAGTCGCTGTTCAAGGATTCCAGGATCAGCGGGTCCATCTTGGTGATGATGTTCTTGTTGTTGGCGAAAGTGACGTTCACGTCCATAGTGAACTTGCCCTTGCGCACCAGACGGTCGGTCTGGATGTTGAACTCATAACCGTTGTTCTCCATGTCACCGGCGTTGATATAAGGATATGTGGTGAAACCGGTAATACTCGGCACACGCACGTTGGCCATCAACATGTCCTTGGTGGTTTGCAGGTAATAGTTGAGGTCCAGCTTGAGGCGGTTGTCCCAGAAGCCGAGGTCCATACCGAAGTTCCAGCTGTACTTCTTCTCCCAGCGCAAAGTATTCATCTTCAAGTTGCTCGGCACCATGGCAGACGTTCCGAGGTAACTATAGTCCGTGGAATACTGGTTGACCCACAGGTAGTCCGATGTGGGCTGGTTACCCGTAATACCCCATCCCGGACGGAAAGACAACATGGTCAGCCAGTTCCGGACCGGTTCCATCCACGATTCATCAATGATGTTCCAACGGGCAGACACGGCCGGGAACACGCCCCAACGTTTGCTGGGACCGAACTTGGTCGTACCGTCCACACGGGCGGAGAAATCGAAGATATACCTTTCCTTATAGGCGTAATGGGCGGAGAAGGTGTAATACAGACTTCTCCAGCGGTTGAAGTTACTGCTCATGCTCGGAGTGATGTTACCCGAACTCGGAGCCTCGATGCCATTCGGCAAACCGGACACGGACGTGCTCTGGTCGCTCGACGTACCGGAAACCAGCTGGAAGCGGCCCATGGCCATCATCGAGTGGTCCTCGTTGTCGAAATGGGGCTGGTAGGTCAGGGTGTGCGTGGTGGTAAAGGCCAGGCTCTTGGAGCTGGCACTCGAAGCCGCGCTCACACCGCTTGTATTCCAGTCATACGTGGACAGTTCACGCGGATAATACTTGTCGGTGTATTCGTTATACACATTCATTACCACCTTTCCGTTATAGGTCAGACGGTGCGACATGGGATCCACGCCCAAGAGATCATACTGCAGTTCCAGCTTCGGGTCAATGGAGTAGGTACGCAATTCGTTCTTGGCATACTTGGCGCTCGCCACCGGGTTCACCAGCGCACGCTGGTCGGTCAAGGCGTTTCCGGATTCGGCCTGCAACATCTGATAATAGCGTCCCAACGAGTTGCCGTTTTCATCCTCTTCATAAATAGCCAGGTTCGGCATCTTTTTATAGGCAATAGACAGCAAGTCGTCATAGTTACGCTGATTGTCGGTATAGGTCAACGAGAAGTCACTGATAATCTTGATGCGGTCGCTCACGTAGTAGTCCAACATCATACGTGTGGTAAAGCGGTCCAACACCTGTTCAATAATAGAACCCGTCTCATGGTCGTAACCGGCGGAGATACGGAACGTAGCCTTCTCGCCACCACCCGTGATGGAAAGGAAGTGGTTCTGGCGCAAGCCGAACTGTGTCACCGCATCCACCCAGTCGGTGTTGTTGTTGAACATCTGCCATTCGGAGAACTCAAGGCTGTTGGTGACATAGTTCAGTTCCGGAATATCGGCAGAGGCGTCACTCAGCGTCGGGTTGAAGTAGGCTTCCTTCAACATCATCGTGTATTGGTCGCCCGTCAACAGCTCAATACCCGCCGGCTGGTAGGTTCCCGTCAGGCGCATCGAATAAGTCAGCTTGGGAGCACCGCGGCTACCGCGCTTGGTCTTGATTTCAATCACACCGTTGGCACCCTGCGAACCCCAAATGGCCGTAGCGGCGGCATCCTTGAGCACGGTGATGCTTTCGATATCCTCAGGGTTGACGTTCAACAGCTGCGCGAACTGCTCGTCGTTGGCGTTGTTCACATCAAAGTCGCTCTGGTCAACATTCCACACGTCGCCGTTCACCACAATCAACGGTTCGGAACTGGTCAACGTGGAAATGGACGTGGTACCACGCAAACGCATCGTTGTGCCCGCACCCAGGTTTCCGGAGTTCAACACGATGTCCAGACCGGCGATACGTCCCTGCAGGGCTTCGTCCACGGAAGTGATGCCCAGCCCTTCAAATTCCTTGGCACTGATGGTCTGCGAAGCGAAAGACACCTCGCGTTCGGGAATGGCCAGACCGGAAGATTCCACTCTCTTCTTGGCCTTCACCTCCACGGTTTTCAGCACCATGGCATCTTCCAACGTAATGTTGTACACTCTCTTGTTGATAGGAAGAACCTGTGGTTTCATACCCACGTAACTGAACTTCAGTTGGTTCTTGGGATTCTTGATTCTCAGGGTGAAGTTCCCGTTGAAGTCCGTCACGGTGGCTGATATGTTTCGGTTAGATTCATCTACCTCAACCACAGCCGCACCCACCACAGGGCCGAAAGAGTCAGACACGGTTCCGCTAACACTTGTTATGCCCTGTGCGCCCACTGCCGTGACCATGGCAAGACAGCAGACCAATATATAATATTTCAAATTTTTCATCTTCAGTCTCATATAAGGTTAGTCACCTGTTGACCCGTTAATATAATCTTGGTATGCCGTCCACATATCCGAATACAGCAAAGGTTCGTCTATCAAATGAATCACAGAGGACGAGTAATTATAGATAAGCTCGGCATCCTCTATGTCCAACGACTGTGTACTGCTATCGGTCGCACGACGGAAATGATACTCGCGGGTAAAGTAGTTGCTGTACTGGCTGTTAACTGTACGGGAAGGTTCCCCGCTTACACCGCTACATGTCACCGTAATATTGCCTGCGCCATCGTTCACCACCTGCAAAGTAGTGAAACGGCCGCCGGTTATGTAGGATGTCTCATACGTATTGGAAGCAATCGGCCCATACTGGTAAACGGCATTGTTCTGCACATGATAGCGCACGAAGTTGTCTATCACAGTGTACAGTGAATCTACTTCTTCTTCCAAAGCATCTATTTCGGCATCGCTCAACGATGCATCGTCCAACTGGTCTTCCAACGCCTCCACATCACGCCAGTCCGGCAAAACACCGGCCTCATACAATTCCTGGATTTTATCTGTCGGCGGGACATACACCGTATAGTTATAGTTATCCATAATGGAAAGTGTAGTCCCATTGGACACGGTCTTATTGACTCTCGTGGTCACACCGGAACTGGTTGAGGAGACAAAGTCATAGGTCTCGCTCACCAACGAACAGTGGTTTACGATCTCACTGAATTCTGAAAAGTCAGGATTGGTAGCGGCCAACTCCTCCAGCAAAGTGGGCACGGACTTCGTAGCTCCCTGCACCGGCTCCGCATCGACAATGAACGTTTCACCATTACCGTCCGGATTGGATCCCATGTTATAATAACCTTCTTCGTCACGCACATTGATAACGGCCACAGAACTTTCGTCATCATAGCTTGCCAGTTCCAAGCGATAAGGTGTAATGATTTCAACTTCTTCTCCGGAACCTCTCAGTATAACCGGGCAGCCGCCTTTTGACACCCATACATTACCTGTGGCTGCCGAACTGTGCTCGTCATCCTTTATCAGGATGGAGTTCTCCAGCACATCCTTCAGGCGGTTCTCCACATAATCATCTTCATCAATGCTCGTCCACGGGTTGGCGATTTCCGATCCTTTCGTCAGGCTGCCGTCCGCATTCTTAGTGGCATAATAACGGCGTGCACGTACTTTCAAGTCGTTCGTGTTGCTCGAACTGTTGTCATAATAGAATTCCGTTATGGTGGGCTGGTTCTTGTGGTAATCCACCGGATCCACATAGTTGGCCAAAGCCTCATCGGTGGGAAGGATGAGCATATACTCACTTTCCATCGTGTTCAGGTATGCCTCATACTCCAACTCATCTATTATATAGCGCATCACCAAGATGTCATCGTCCAGCGAGGCGGGGAACGCCACAGACTGCCATTCCGGTACGGCATACACCTTATTTGACTTGTAAACCACACCATTATTGGCCATGATACACGAAGCAAAATCAGACTCCTGAAGGTTCATTTCCAGCTGTGCAGAGTTCGTCACCGTGCTGAACTTGCTCGGCACGGTAGAAACCAGCGAAGTCTTCATGTAGTTCTCCAGCATGCTTATAATAATCTGGTCGGGGATACTGTCCACATAAAGATAACGGTCCATCAAGGACTTACCAGTGCTGGCGAAATATGCGTCAAAGGCGGAGTCCGTTGGGGCAATGATAACCGCCATATCCGGAGCCATGTCGGAACCCAACGCGGTGTTGGCATAAGTGTTCCATCCCGGATCGTAGGGCAGAAGATATTCAAACGTCTCATTGTTGAGGCTCGTCAGCGCATTGCTGCTCAGCCCTTCCTGCCCGTCGTTGATATAACGCCACACATAAACGGAATCCACCTGGCCCGATGTGTTATAGGAATTGTAGGTGTTTGTCACACTGGAGCTATATACAGGCACGCAAAAGCGGTCCAACAGGCTGCTGAATATGGTGAGATCCTCATCCTTGCGGATCGCCTCGGCCATATTCGTCAGGGGGTCCATCACGTTCTCCACGATATGGATGTAACCGTTCTGGCAGGTAACATCCTGCTCCACCACCCGCTGGCCGTTGACATACGACTCCGATATACTGTTACAAGCCCCGTTGGTCAGGAAAGCCAAGTCCTCACTCGTGATGGAATTATTGGTCATGAAAGCCGGCAAGAAATGCACCATGGGCGACACATTGTCGTCCTTCAGCACCAGCATCCCTCCCGTGCCGCCTTCGGGATACCTTGCGCGATAAGTACTCCAGTAGCTGTTGTTAGGCATGTCGTTCGCCTGCAGGCACGGAATGGTATCATACAGCGAAAGGCTTGTCGCCCTGCGCATGCACGAACCCGTTGTGGGAGAGGATGTCCCGTTACTGAGGCTCGACATCAGTTCTATCAGGTAGGCGCTGTTTATCATCGAAGAGTAGAACAGCAGGCACTTCTGTGCATCGCTCAACTCGTCGAAACTTTTCACGCCCCATGAATTACTGCTGAAGAACCGATCATAAGCATCATCATCCGCAACGAACAACGTCTTGCTACCCGTCAAGCTCAACACGCTTGTTTGCTGAATGGCATCATCATCAATCAGCTTCAAAGTCGTTTGAAAATTCCCGCGCTCTTCCAGCTCCGCGTAGATACTACTCCCCAGCCACGAAGGAGTCCCGGTAAGCAAATCGTCCTTACAACCGACGAAAACGCTCCCTGCGAAGAACAATGCGCAAGCAGAATAAGTAAAACGACTTGTTTTTCGTTTAATGTTACTGCTTCTCATATTTCCATTAGGTTAATATTCTTGTTAATTTATCTCTTCTTGTCTCTTCATACACCTTATTATATATATCAGATTCCGTTCAGCCTGCCCG
This sequence comes from uncultured Paraprevotella sp., assembly GCA_964528135.1. Taxonomy (GTDB): domain Bacteria; phylum Bacteroidota; class Bacteroidia; order Bacteroidales; family Bacteroidaceae; genus Paraprevotella. Next base: position 27,590 of record CAZGSE010000023.1, read on the forward strand.
GCAAAGAATCAAGTCTTCCGTCTGCGGCAAGCCACAGCCTGCACGTATATCCATGCCGACACTCCCGCGCCGGTACTTCCCTCCTTCCTTCACAGCCAAAGCCTTGAACATACTTTTCATGATATATTTTCTTATCTTATTAAGTTAATTATTAAATATTTTTTTAGTTAGGCGTATGGTTTCCCCTCAAATCGCTCTCAAAGGTACAACATTTCTGCAAAAACACATAAGAAAATCTAATTCATTATTGAAAACATGTTTAAAAACACATTTCGAGTCTGTTTCAATGCTGTAAAGCCACCGCCGCTCCGGCCGGCTGCCCCCTCACCGTTCACTTCCGCCTGTGGGATATATACCACTTCCGGACAAAGGCAAAATGGACCAAAGCGGCCAACAGGCAAATTCCCGGAACGGCATCCGCGCACACCCTTCCGTCCGGCAAGGACAGGGACAGCGACAGGGAATAGCCGGCAAGCAACCCCACATCCCAGCCGAGCAGATAGGACGTCTGGGCCGTGCCCCGCTCGCAATGTTCACAAACGCGGATGTAAGACAGCAGGTAGCGGCTGGCGATGCAGCCCTGCCCGCACCCCAACGACAGGGCTGCCGCGCAGGAAACCACCCCCGTGGCAGGTGGCGACAAGAACAAAAGGCACGACACGAAAAGCAAAAGGAAACCCGCACCGATTTCCAGTTCCAGCCGCTCGCGGAACACCCGCAGGTGCAGGGTCAACGCCACCCAGAAGCCCACGGCCAGGAAGAAGAACCCCGCCGGCGTATGGAGGCGGGCCAGAAGCGCGCCGGCCACACAGGAGGCCAACACCAACGGGACAAAAAGGCGGCTGCCGCGTGGCAGCCAGAAACGGTCGAGCGAGAACGGGGAGGGGCACAGGGGTGCGCGGAACGGCACACGGAGCGCACCCACCAGCAAAACGGCGCACGCCAACAGCCCACCCGCCAACCACAGGAAAGGCGGCAGGCCGAAGCGGGACGCCACCGACCGGCCGGCCAGAAGGCCGGCCACCAGGGCCAGCCGCTGGAACCAATAATAGACATGGGCGGCCGCCGTGCGTTTTTTCGGGTCGGACAAATCCAGCAGCAACGTGCTCCCCGCCGCTATCTGGAACACCCCGTAGGCCGCGCCCTGCAACAGCCGGACGACACCTCCCGCCCAACCGGACACGCCCGCCCCGAACAGGGCCACGGCACAAACCATCCCGGCCAGCCCCCACAAGGCCACCGTCCTGCGCCGGAAGGTGTCGAGCCAATAGTTACAAAAAGGCGCAGGAACACACATCCCCGCGCAAAACAAAACCGCCGACCGCAAAACGCCCGCGGCCTCTCCCCCGCCATCATGGCCGGCCAACAGCGGCGCCACGGGCAGGAACATATATAAGGAGACGCCCACCAGGAAATGGGCCAGCACAATCTTCAAGAAACCGGCGTTCCACAAGGGGCGGCGCTCCGGGTCAAACGCCTCCACGTCAGTACAGTTCGCTTTCGTTGGGAAAATCCGACCGTTTCACATCCGCCACATACTGCCCGATGGCATCCGTCATCACCGCATGCAGGTCGGCATACCGGCGGAGGAATTTCGGCGAAAAGCCCCGGTTCATCCCCAGCATGTCCTGCACCACCAGCACCTGCCCGTCCACACGGTTGCCCGCCCCGATGCCGATCACCGGGATGGAAAGCTCCGCCGCCACACGGCCGGCCAGCACGGCCGGCACCTTTTCCAGCACAATGGAGAAACAGCCGGCCTCTTCCAGCAGACGGGCGTCATTCACCAGTTTCTCGGCCTCCGCCTCCTCGCGCGCCCTCACGGCATACGTGCCGAACTTGTTGATGCTCTGCGGCGTCAGGCCCAGATGCCCCATGACGGGGATGCCTGCCGCCAGAATGGCCCTCACGGTATCGGCGATTTCCATGCCGCCCTCCAGCTTCAGCGCATCGCAACCGCTCTCTTTCATGATGCGCACCGCGTTGGCCACTCCCTCCGTGGGATCCACCTGGTAAGTGCCGAAAGGCATGTCGCACACCACCAGGGCGCGTTGCACGCCGCGCACCACCGACCGGGCATGGTATATCATCTGGTCCAGCGTGATGGGCAGGGTGGTCACATTGCCGGCCATCACATTGGAGGCGGAGTCGCCCACCAGGATGGCATCCATGCCCGCCCCGTCCACAATACGGGCCATCGTGTAATCGTATGCCGTCAGCATGGCTATCTTCTTTCCCTGACGCTTCATTTCCATCAGGCGGAGTGTCGTCACTTTCCGCGTATCTTCTACCAAATATCCGGGCATAACATTCTTTTGTCTATTTAAACATTTTGCAAAATTAGCATTTTATCCTTTTACGGCGAGCAAATCCAACATTTTTTTCACACCGAACTCCCGGAAATCGGGAATCACCACATCACACAACCCGGCAATCCGCTCCGGGGCATTCGTGGTGGCCAGCCCCACGACCTTCATCCCGGCGGCACGTCCGGAGGCCAGCCCGTTGAAGGAATCCTCGAACACCACGCAGCGTCCCGCCGGAAGGCCGAACGCGGCCGCCCCCGTCAGATAGCAATCCGGGGCGGGCTTGGAGCGGGCGAAATCCTCAGACGTGAATATGCGGTCGAAAAACGCCTCGAAACGGGCATGCTGCCGGTAAACGTTGCGCATCTTGGCGGTGTTGGAACTGGTCACGACAGCCGTATGCACCCCCGCCTCGCGCAAGGCGCGCAGGAAATCCTCCACGCCCGGTATATATTCATAGGTCATCTGCCGCTCGAAATCGTCCAGCCCGGCCCTGATCTCCCGCTGCACCTCTTCCTGCCCCTCGAACCAACGGGCAAAAATCTGCACCAGGGTCTGCCCCTTGATTTCCTGTTCAAAATGCTCCACTTCCGGATGATACTGCCGGCCTTTCCCGCCCCAGAACCGGGAATACTGCCCCTCCGTGTCGAAAATCACGCCGTCCAGGTCGAACAGCGCGGCAGCCCGGCTTCCGGGTCCAATTTCCTTTTCCATAATCCTTAAAAAACAATAACAGGCACAAAGTTAACAAAAAGCCGCCGCCGGGGCAAAATACACCTCCGACAATACGGGGGAAGTTCACAGTTTTTTGTACTTTTGCCTGTCATAGCAAACATCATCCGGCATCATCATGGAGGAGAAACTGATAAAGCTCATTGAAAACAGCATTAAAAAGAACTGGGACCGCAAGGCGTTCACCGACTTCAACGGGGAAAGCCTGCAATATAAGGATGTGGCACGGAAAATCGCCAAGCTGCATCTGATGTTCGAGGCGGCCGGCATCCGTCCCGGCGACAAGATAGCGCTCTGCGGGCGCAACAGCGGCAACTGGTGCGTGTCTTTCCTGGCCACCATAACCTACGGGGCCGTCATCGTGCCCGTCCTGCACGAGTTCAAACCGGACAATGTGCACAACATCGTGAACCACAGCGAGGCGAAACTGCTTTTCGTGGGCGACCAGGTGTGGGAGAACCTCAACGAGGACAGTATGCCTGCCTTGCAGGGCATCATCTGCGTGAAAGACTTTATCCTCGTGAACAGCCGCTCGGAACGGCTCACTTACGCCCGCGAGCACCTGAACGCCCTCTTCGGGCAGAGGTTCCCCATGATGTTCCTCCGCGAACACGCGAACTATCCCGCGGAACAGTCGCCCGAAGAGCTGGCGGTCATCAACTACACTTCCGGCACAACGGGCTTTTCAAAAGGGGTGATGCTCCCCTACCGCAGCCTTTTGTCCAACGTGCAGTTCTGCCACCGCACCATCGGCCTCGAAGCCGGGGACAACATCGTGTCCATGCTGCCCCTGGGGCATGTGTTCGGTCTGGTATATGACTTCCTCTACGGCGTGTGCGCCGGAGCGCACCTTTACTTCCTCACGCGCATGCCTTCGCCCAAGGTCATCATGACCGCCGCGGCGGAAGTCCGTCCGCGCGTCATCTCCACCGTGCCGCTGGTCATCGAAAAGATATTCAAGAAAGAACTGCTGCCCGGCATCGACAGCAAAGCGGGCAAACTGCTCCTGCGCATCCCCGTCATCAACAGCAAAATCAAGGAAAAGGCGCGTGCCGAAAGTTTGCGCCTCTTCGGCGGGAATGTCAAGGAGGTGATTATCGGCGGGGCACCCTTCAATGCCGAAGTGGAAGCGTTCGCACGCTCCATCGGCTTCCCCTACTCCATCGCCTACGGCATGACGGAATGCGGCCCCATCATCGGGCACAGCCCCTGGTATGAAACGGACTACATGTCGTGCGGGAAGGCGGCCGACGGCATGGAACTGAAAGTGCTCAGCCCCGACCCGGAGCGCATCCCCGGCGAACTGGTGTGCCGCGGGCGGAACACCATGCTGGGCTACTACAAGGACCCGGAAGCCACCGCAAGGATATTCGACCGCGAGGGCTGGCTGCACACGGGCGACATGGCCGTCATCGACAGGCAGGGCGCCGTGTTCATCAAGGGGCGTTGCAAGAACATGCTGCTCAGCGCGAGCGGACAGAACATCTATCCGGAAGAAATAGAGTCGCAGCTGAACAACCGCCCCTACGTGAGCGAATCGCTGGTCATCATGTACAACGGGAAACTGGTGGCCCTGGTCTATCCGGACCTCGAAGAAACGCTGCGCGACGGGCTGAGCGACCGGGAAGTGCTGGAAAGAATAGACCAATGCTGCAAGGAGCTGAACAAGGAACTGCCCCTTTATGCGCAAATCACCAAGGTGGTGCTGCAGAACGAGGAATTCGAGAAAACCGCCAAGAAGAGCATCAAACGCTACCTGTACCAGAACATGACCCCATAACCCCATGGACGAACAACTGATTGTCTATAAGGCTTCGGCCGGCTCCGGAAAGACGTTCACCCTGGCCATACAGTATATCAAGACACTCATAGCGCAGGAGACCCGGAACGCCTACAGCCACATCCTGGCCGTGACGTTCACCAACAAAGCCACGGCAGAGATGAAAGACCGCATCCTGCAGCAGCTCTACGGCATCTGGAAGGGCCTGCCCTCGTCGGAGAGCTACCTTGCCGCCCTGCGCGGGGAACTGCACAAGGACGGCCTGCAACCCTCCACGGAAGACATCCGCCGGCGCGCCGGAAACGCCCTCCGCAACATCCTGCACGATTACGACCGCTTCCGGGTGGAGACCATCGACTCGTTTTTCCAGTCGGTGATGAAGAACCTGGCCCACGAACTGGGGCTTACGGCCAACCTGCGGGTGGACCTCAACGATGCGGAGGTGCTGGACGCCGCCGTAAACCGCATCATGGAGAACCTGCACCTGACCCCCGTCGTGTTGAACTGGATCCTGGAATACGTGGACGACCGCATCGCGAACAACGAACGCTGGGACGTGGCCCGCGAAGTGAAAGGCTTCGCCGCGTGGATATTCAAGGAGGCCTACCTGACCCACGGGCAGAAACTGCGCGAGGCCCTGAAAGACAACCGGCGCATCGGCGAGCTGCGCGCGGCACTGAACGAGGAGCTGCAGGCCGCGGCAGACATCATGCAGAGCGCGGCGGCCCATTTCAGGGAGGAGCTGGAGCGGTACGGGCTAACCTGCGACCGCTTCAAGTTCGGCAACACCATCGAGACCTACCTGCGGCGCATCGAGCAAGGGCAACTGGACGCGGAGTTCGGGGTACGGCTGCAAAGCTATGCCGAACAGCCGGACAACCTGCTCAAGAAAGCCGATGCCGGCAACGCCGCGCTGCGCGAAGCCGCGGCCTGCTTCGGCGGCCTGCTGGGCGAGCTGCGCAGCCTCCAGCAGGAATGTGTCGTGCGCCACACCAGCGCCGCGCTGGCCCTGAAACACCTCAACCCCCTGCGCCTGTTGGGCGTGATAGACGAAGAGGTCACGGCCCTGAACCACGAGAACAACCGCTTCCTGCTGGCCAAGACCCCCATCCTGCTCAACGAACTGATTGAAGACAACGACGCGCCATTCATTTTCGAGAAGATGGGTGCCTGTTTCCAGCATGTCATGATAGACGAGTTCCAGGACACCTCGGCCATGCAGTGGAAGAACTTCAAGATACTGCTGCTGGAAAGCATGGCATCCGGCCTCGGCAACCTCATCGTGGGCGACGTGAAACAAAGCATCTACCGCTGGCGGAACGGCGACTGGACCATCCTGAACAACATCGGGAAAGAGATGTCCGCCCAACGGCTGGAAATCCGCAACCTGGACACGAACCACCGGAGCGGGCAGCGCATCATCCGCTTCAACAACCGGCTGTTCGAGACGGCGGCCGGACTCCTGGACCGGCTCGCCCTGGATGCCGCCACCAGGATTGCCGATGCCTATGCCGACGTGAAGCAGAAATGGCCGGAGGGCAAACGGGAGGAAGGTTACGTGCAGGTGCGTTTCTTCGACGAGAAGGACAAGGAGGGCGACTGGGAGACACAGATGCTGGACGAACTGTGCGACGACGTGGCCCGGCTGCACGAATCGGGACTTCCCTACGGCGAAATGGCCATCCTGCTGCGCAAGCGCAAGCATGCCGACCCCGTCATCCGCCGCTTTGCCGACCGCCTGCCCAGCGTGAAAATCGTTTCAGACGAAGCCTTCCTGCTCTCCAGCTCCCTGGGCGTGAACATCCTGATTGCCGCCATGCGCTGGATGACCGACCCGGACGACCGGGTGTCGCTGGCTTTCCTCGCCCTGCATGCCGGGGCGGACGCGGAAGACGTGAACCGCCTCATACTTTGCCCGCCCGAACAACAGTTGCCCGAAGCATTCACCCGCCATCTGGACAGGTTGCGCCAGATGCCACTCTACGAACTGCAGGAGGCACTCTACAGGATATTCCGCTTGGAACGCATCGCCGGCGAAGATGCTTACCTGTTTTCTTACTTCGACCACCTGACGGCCTACCTGCAGGACAATCCTTCCGACATGGGTTCCTTCCTCGCGTTCTGGGACGAAAGCCTCAGCCGCGAATCCATCCCTTCCGGCGAAGTGGATGGCGTGCGCATCTTCACCATACACCAGTCCAAGGGCTTGCAGTTCCACACCGTATTCGTCCCCTACTGCCACTGGGACATCGAGCAGGACAGCAAAGGCTTCAACCGCCGCAACGACCTGCTGTGGTGCGAAACGCACCAACCGCCCTACGACACGCTGCCGGTGCTCCCCATCACGGTAGAGGCCAGGATGCGGGACTCCATCTTCCGCAAAGAATATGAGGAGGAACACCTGCAACGGCGCGTGGACGCGCTCAACACCCTCTACGTGGCTTTCACCAGAGCCGAAAAGAACCTGTTCGCCTACTGCCGCACCCGCTACACCCTGGACGAACGGAGCACCACGGGCGACCTCATCTACCAGGCACTGCCGCGGGAAGAAGCGGGAGCCGCGGAAACCGAAGGGGACAACGGCGAGACGGCACTCTTCACCTACGGGCAACCCGTGGCGGGGCAGGCACAGCAACGCAAGCAGCCGGACAACCGCATGGTGGCGGACTACGTTCCGGAACAGGTGGCCATGCACTCCTATGAAGCCCGCATAACGTTCTGCCAGTCCAACCGCGCGGAAGAGTTCCTGGAAGCCTTGGCCGGGGCGGAAGAGGCAAGGCCGCCGCACACCAACAAACGGCGCACGGGTATCCTCATGCACAAAATCTTCTCTACCATCCACACCGTCCGGGACGTGGAAAGGGCGCTCCTGCAACTGGAAACCGAAGGGCAAATCGGCACCCGGCAAGAGAAGGAAACCCTGAAACAGCAGGTGGAAAAAGCCCTGAAACACCCCGGAGTGGCCCGATGGTTCGACGGCACGCTGGCGGTTTACAACGAATGCCCCATCCTGAGCCGGGAATACAACGAGGCTACGGGGAAATATGAGACCTACCGCCCCGACCGCGTCATGTTCGCACCGGACGAAGTGACCGTGGTGGACTTCAAGTTCGGCACACCACGGGAAGAATACCGCCGGCAGGTGGCCGGCTACATGGAGCAACTGCGGCAGATGGAACCCGGACGGCGGGTGAAAGGCTACCTGTGGTATATCCTCAACAACCGGCTCGAAGAAGTCGTGGACTAACGTACACCTTATATTATATGGAAACATTCATCCGACTCACGGCAACAGACCTCATCCGGCGCTTCGGCACAAACCTGCGCAACGTCACCGTGGTGTTCCCCAACAAACGTGCCGGGCTGTTCATGAACCAGCAGCTGGCCGCCGCCTCGGCACGCCCCGTATGGGCACCCCGCTACCGCACCATCAGCGAACTGTTCGACCTGCTGTCCGACTTCAACCGCTGCGACGACATTCAAGCCGTGTGCGAACTCTACGACATATATGCCCGGCTGGTGCCCGACCCCGAATCCGTGGACCGCTTCTATGGCTGGGGGGAAATCATGCTGGCCGACTTCGACGACATAGACAAGCACCTGGTTGATGCGCACCGGCTCTTCAGCAACATACGCGACATCAAGGAACTGGACAACAGTGATTTCCTGACCCCCCGGCAGGAAGAAGCCCTGAAGCACTTTTTCGAAGGTTTCTCCATCGAGGACAACAGCCGCCTGAAAGAGAAGTTCCTCGCCCTGTGGAACCGCATGGACGACATCTACCGGGCGTTCAACGCCGCGCTGCGCGGCAAGGGGTTGCTCTACGAGGGTGCCCTCTACCGTGACGTGGCGGAACATCTGGACGAACGTTTCCGGCGCATGCCGGAGGACATGACCTACGCGTTCGTGGGCTTCAACGTGCTCAACGACGTGGAGCAACACCTCTTCCGTTACCTGCAAGCCAGGGGGAAGGCCTTGTTCTACTGGGATTACGATGTGATGTACGTGGACGAAACCGGTAATTTCGAGGCGGGTACGTTCATCCGGCAGAACCTGGAAGAGTTCGGCAACGCGCTGCCCAAAAGCTGTTACGACAACCTGCGCCGGCCGCCGCAAATTGAGTTCATCGCCACCAGTTCGGAGAATGCACAGGCACGCTACATCCCGCAATGGCTGGCCACGGAACTGACCCGGCCGGAGCAGGACACGGCCATCGTGCTCTGCAATGAGGCGTTGCTCCAGCCCGTGCTCCACTCCTTGCCCGACGCCCGCTCGCCCCACCCGGTGAAAAACGTCAACATCACCATGGGATTCCCCATGACGGACACGCCGGTGTACAGTTTCCTCAACGCCCTGTCTGCCCTGCAGACCGAGGGTTACGACCGCGAACGGCGCCGTTTCAGGACGGCACAGGAGCAAACCCTGCGCCGGCATCCCTACACCGCGCTGCTGCCGGAAGCCGAAGTATTCACGCCGCACGCGGACAACCGCGCCCTGCTGGCCTACCTGAGACGGCTGCTCGAACTGCTGGGGAGGGTGTTCGGGCGCGAGGAGGCCTCTGCCGACGACGTTTACCGCCAGCTGTACAACGAAGCCCTCTTCCGTGCCCACAACATCGTGTGCCGCTTCATCCGCCTGACAGAAGAGGGCATGCTCGACGTGCAGCCCGCCACGCTCCGGCGGTTGCTCCGCAACGTGCTGTCCGCCACGACCATACCCTTCCACGGCGAGCCGGCTACAGGCGTGCAGGTGATGGGGGTGCTGGAGACGCGCAACCTGAACTTCCGCCACATCCTGATGCTGTCTGTCAACGAGGGCATGCTGCCCAAGAGCGTGGGCGAAACGTCGTTCATCCCCTACCACCTGCGCGAGGTGTTCGGCCTGACCACCATGCGCCACAAGATAGCCGTCTATGCCTTCTACTTCTACCGCCTGCTGCAGCGCACGGAACACATCACTTTCATGTACAACACCGCCACCGACGGACTGAACAAGAACGAGATGTCGCGCTTCCTGCGCCAGCTGCTGGCCGAAACGGATTTCCCGGTCAGCACGCGTGTCCTCCAGGCCGGACAGGCCGTGCCGTCCACCGCCGCGCTGCAGGCCCGGAAGACGCCGCAGGTGATGGACATCCTGCTGCGCAACTACGCCAGCGGCCGCCCCGGCGCAAGGCCCCTTTCCCCCTCGGCCCTCAACGCCTACATCGACTGCCCGCTCAAATTCTACTACCGGCAGGTGGCGCGCATACGCCCGCCCCAGAAGCCGCAGGACGGGCTGGACAACGCCCTGTTCGGCACCATCTTCCACGAAGCTGCGGAACTGGCCTACCGTAAACTGACGGAGCGGGATCCCGTCATACGCAAACAGGACATCGACAGCCTGCTGCAGGGCGGGGAGAACGCCTTGCTGCAATTCATCGAGGCCTCTTTCCTGAAAAACTACTTCGACGGCCGGCCGGAAAACGTGTTCTACAACGGCCAGTTGCTCGTGGCCCGCAAGGTGATGGTGAGCTACCTGCGCCAACTGCTCACGCACGACAGCCGTATGGCCCCGTTCCGTATGGAAGAAACGGAACAGGAACACCGGCAAAGCATCGGCGTCATGAGCGGCGGGCGGCGCGTGAACATAGACATCGGCGGCAAGATAGACCGCATAGACCGTGTAATGCTGCCGGACAAAACCACCGGCAGCATGGTGGAGACCCTGCGCATCGTGGACTACAAGACGGGCGGCATGCCGGAGAAGGCCTCCGGCATGGAACAACTCGTGCTGCCCTCGGAACGGCGGCCGGAATACATTTTCCAGATTTTCCTCTATGCCTATGTGCTGGGCGGCGAACGGCAATGCCCCGTCTCGCCGGCGCTGTTCTTCGTGCAGAAATCGAACACGGAGGACTACGACCCCACCATCGTGTTCAACCGCGAGCCGGTGACGGACTTCAGCCCGCTGAAAGAAGACTTCGGCCGGATGCTGCAAGGCGTGTTGGACGAACTGTTCAACCCGGAAATCCCCTTCCGGCAGACTTCCGTGCCCAAAATATGCAACTACTGCGACTATAAAGACCTGTGCGGCCGCTGAAATGGCGGAAAAATCAGGTTTCTATCTTGCAATATTGGAAAGAAACCCCTATCTTTGCAGCCGGTTTAAGGTCGGTTCCGTAGCTCAGCTGGATTAGAGCAACGCCCTTCTAAGGCGTGGGTCTTGGGTTCGAGTCCCAACGGAATCACCCTTTTCTTTCCGGACTTCCGCCGGCCATCCGGCCTTTCCGCCCATGCCCCGCACCAAAGCCGGGAGCGTTTGTGCGCACAACGGCGGGACGCTTTCCGCAAATCCCCTTCAAAACTTCCGCAAGAAAAACCGACGGAAACGCGGCGGGGGAAACCTCCCCACTTTCAGGTATTTTGCAATTCTTTACACCGCGCATTTGGAATAATCCCCAAAAGCGGTTATTTTCGTATCCGTTATAAGAAACAACCGCACGATTTATGGACGGACTCACGATAGGATTACTGTTGCCTTTTGCCGGGACCACCCTGGGGGCGGCCTGTGTTTTTTTCATGAAAAGGCAGATGCCGGACCTGGTGCAAAAGACTTTGCTGGGCTTCGCCGCCGGCGTCATGGTGGCGGCCTCCGTATGGTCGCTGCTCATCCCGGCCATGGAAATGAATGCGGCAGAAGGCATGCACAGGGTGGTGCCGGCCACAGCCGGCTTCCTGGGGGGCATTGCCTTCCTGCTGTTTATGGACCGGGTGACCCCCCACCTGCACCTGGGCAGTTCCGCCCCGGAAGGCCCGCACAGCAGGCTCTCCCGCACCAGTATGCTCGCCCTGGCCGTCACCCTCCATAACATCCCGGAGGGAATGGCCGTGGGCGTGGCGCTCGCCGCCGCACTGGAACAGGACATCAACCTGACCATGGCCGGTGCCCTGGCCCTGTCGGTGGGCATTGCCATCCAGAACTTCCCCGAAGGGGCCATCGTGTCCATGCCGCTCCGCAACGAGGGGAACAGCCGCCTGCGCGCCTTTGCCATCGGGGCATGCAGCGGCATTGTGGAACCGGCGGCCGCCATGCTCACCATCCTCCTGGCCGCCCATGTCATCCCGATGCTCCCCTACCTGCTGGCCTTTGCCGCCGGCGCAATGATTTACGTGGTGGTGGAGGAACTGATACCCGAAGCCTCCCAAGGGCGGCACTCCAACCTCGGCACCATAGGCTTTGCCCTGGGCTTCGCGCTAATGATGGTGCTGGACGTGGCATTAGGGTAATGTCTGGCCTTTTCCGGTACTCCATTCGGGGATTTGGCCTTTACAGGGGGCGCAAACGGATTTTCTGCCGCCCCAAATTGCAGATTGCGGCGGAACATCTTGCCGGTGATAAAGACTTTTTGTAATTTTGGGACGTAATTTAAACGGAATTGCCTATGTAACATCGCAGAAACAGACATAAAGATAAAAAAGCGTTAGCTTTATTCTTGCTTATCGAAATTCGCCAAATTTAGAAAAAGCACCAAGAGTAAAAGTTGATGCTCACGCCATACGGCGTGGGCTTTTACTCGTATATGGTGCATAAGGTGTTTGGCGATACCTCGATAAGCATAAACGAAGTTATTGGTCCACGCTTGAACCGAATATTGTAAAATATCAATCTGATTATCAAATATTAATATCGGGAATTATGTGATAATGATACCATATAGTTCCCGATATATGTGGGGATTAGCCTAGTCTTTCTTGTGCAACTTCAATGGCTTTTCGCTTTAATTCGTCTTCGCCTTCTATAGCATCCAGTACTTTGTCTGCCAGCCATAGTGTAAGAAGTTCATTTTTATCAATCTTGAAATACTCAGCTAATTGTATTACTTGTGTTCGCTTGGCATATCTATCGCCACGCTCTATTTTGCTAAACATTGGAGTGTCTATTTCAAGCAAAGCTGCCAATTGCCTTTGTAGCACACCGTGTTCTTCTCTCAACTCTTTTATTTTGTCTCCTAATAACATGGTTTTTATTCTTTTGAGTTCACTATGTGTTTCGTCGAAATTCGACGGATTCGCTATAATACGACGGAATCCGTTATAATTTCCGCTATAATT
>CAZGSE010000024.1:0-40366 GCA_964528135.1 uncultured Paraprevotella sp.
TGCCATTAGAAATAATACAAAACCAGTTTCTAATGACCGATTTGGGTTAAAGACGAAAGGAAAGTATGGACAAATCCGTTTGGAACACACTGCTGAAGGTCATCATCGCCGTGGCCGGTGCCATCCTTGGCGCCATCGGAGGCTCGGCCATGCAGGCCCTTTAAGCCGAAAAAGGGAAAGAGGACGATGTCACATCGCCCTCTTTCCTCAATCTAATTATAATAATGAAATGAAAACTTACTTCACTATCACTTTGCCGGAACGCTTCGAACCGTCGCTCATCACATCCTGGCGGATGTAGATGCCGCGCTGCTTCGGCTCGTCCACACGCACGCCGTTGACGGTGTACCATGCGGTGCTGACCACCGTAACCGTACCGTCGGCCACCACTTCGCCGATAGCGTCGGTGTAGTCGTCCGGCTGGTTAGCTTCGCCGTCGCCATAGTATTCCAGACGGAAGTTGTCGAAATACGTCCAGTCGGTGGAGATAAGCTCTTCCTTGCGCACGCCGAGCACTACGGCCTGGCCCTCTTCCACGTAGAAGCTGACGCTGTTCTCATAGTAACCGTCCTCGACGGCCATGTTGGCACTCGTCACGCCGTTGACCACGCAGTGGTACCTGATGTCGGTCATATCCGGGAAGAGGCTGTCTGCCAGCACAACGTCGCCGGAAGCATACTTGTATTCCGTCACGCATTCGAAGATGGATGCCAACGGTTGGCTCCAGTCGTTCGCACCGGACTTCACATAAAGCTCCGCATTCAGGGCCTCTTCGCCGTCGCGGTGGGCCAAGGCGGCGACCGCTGCCGAACCGGCACGGTAGAAACCGCTGCAGTACAGGCGATAGTATCCCTGCGGCAGGCTGTAAACGGTCTGCTGCAAGTCGGCATTCGCCACATTGTAGAACTCGTAGCTGTTCACACTGGTGGCCACACCGCCGCCCAGCGTAGCGTTGGTCTCTGTCCAACCCACCACAGCGTTGTCGAAGCTGGGGTTGACAATCATGGCTGTCAAGTCGGCCGGCGAAGACAGCGAAGCATCGGAGTAGTCGAGGGTTTCGGCTACCATCCTGCCGTAGGCCTCGCCCAACTTCACAACATAGTCTTCAATCTCCTCCATGGAAGTGAACACGCCCGTGCCGTCTATAATGTCCAGGATGTCCAGGACAACGGATTCCAGTTCATCGTAACCATCCGTGCCTTGGTATGCATCGTAGTTGTCATCATCTTCGCCGGTGAACTTGGCATCGTGTTCCGTTGCGAGGGTTTCCAGCTCGTTGGCGGCATCCGTTGCAGCCTGCGCAGCCTCGATGGCCGCATTCAGCGAAGCGGTCTGCTCGTTATAGATGTCAACCGTCAGCTCGTCTTCCAAAGCCTCTTCGGCAGAAGCTATGGCTGCCGTCAGGCCGTCCAAGGCCTCCTGGGTGGTCAGCACGTCCTCTTCCAGCTTCTCCTGGGCCTGTTCAACCAAGGCTTGCAGCGTGGATTCGGCCCCGCTCATGTCATCGGCACCCAGATAGGTCACCTCGAAGTTGTCGAACGCCATCCAATAGCCGCTCAAGGAAGACACCGTCGGAATCTTCACGCCCAGTTTCAACACGCCGTCGGACGTAACGTAGCATTTTACCGACACTTTGAAATCGCCGTATTCATTGAATGCCACATTGGCACTCGTCAAGTTGTTGACCGCATACTTCCCGTTCCGCTCCTCATCGTTCACGCTCAGGACCACATCATTATTCCAGCTGACTTCTGCCAGTTCGGAATCATAAACATAGTCATAGCAGTGCGGCAGTTTCGTCATCCCGTCGTTGCCGTACAGGTAAGCCAAGATGTCATTGGTCGTATCGCCATCTACACCCCATCCTGCCTGGCAATTGTCGTTAGTAGAAGGACGGTAGAAAGCCGTGGCCGACACTTCATAGGTTCCCGCAGGCAAGTCTGTCAATTCCTGATAAACATCCACGGAACTCCCGGAAACATTGTCAACATAAACTTCAGCCACGCCGCTGCCGAAACCGAGCGATGCACCGCTGACAGTCCAGCCGGTAGAAGAATTATCATCGAAAGTGGCATTCGTAAGCATGCCGGTCACATCGGTAATATCGCCGCTGGCCAGTGCCGCCTTCAGGTCGGACACATAAATCTCGTTGGCCCAAGTCTCCACACTGTCCACCGTCAACGGGTCGAACGTGCGGTCATCTACGGCATCCTCCAAGCTCTCCACATACGCCTCATAGTTGGGCATATCAGCATCGGCATACGCCCCGTCTTCCCACTGCGACCACAAAGCCGGGATAATCGTGGTCTCCATCTCATCGTAAGCGGCCACATCGGAAGCCAGCACATCCATCTGGTCCAGAATCTGTTCGGCCAAGGCTACCAAGGAGTCGTCCGACACGGCATTGTCTATCGCGGTGCGGGCCGTGGACAACAGTTCTTCGTAGGCTGTCTGGCCGGCCAAACTATATTTGGCATTCTCAAGATCGTATTCCGCAATCAGTGCCTCGGCCTGGGCGATATATTCTTCCAGCATTTCAGCTCCGGATTCCGAGGCGGAAGGACCCATATATTCCAACTTGAAGTTGTCCACGCCAATCCAGTTGGAGTTGGTGCTGATTACCCGGAAGCCCACTGTGGCCGTACCGTCCTGCACCGTGAAGTCCACCGAGAAAGGCATGGCATAACCGGCTCCGTCGGGCGACTGCACCGTGGCTTCCGTGCGGCGTTCCGGCCCGAAGCCCTTGGCCACCACATAAGCACCCTCCAGCGGTTCGGACGATATGGAACTCAACACGTAGGCCGTCAGGCGGTAGCCGCCGTTCGGGAGGTTGGAAAGCTCCTGCGTAATCGACCAATCCGGCAGCGCGCCATCGGAAGACGGTATCCAATATTCAAAGAAACCGGTAAAGTCCGACCCATCGGAAGTGCTATAGCTGGCACTCTGGTACTGGAAATTACCCGATGAACCCGACCGTTCCGCAGTCCAACCGCTATAGTTCCCGTCGAACGTGGGATTCGTCATCAGCGAACTTACGTCCACCGGGTTGCTCTCAGAAGCCTCGGAATAAGCGGACTGTATCACGGCCTGCGTCAAGGCGGCGGCAGCCTCTTCCAGTTCCTCGGCCGTAGCATCAGAACTGCTGTAGAGCGCACTGTATTCGCTGTAGTCCGAATAGCCCTGCTCCACGGCATATTCCAGCGCGGTCTTGAGGGTCTTCTTGGCCTGGTATATGGTATAAACATCTTCCTCCACGAACTTCCAGTCGAAAGCGGCATTTTCAAAGCCGGCCGTGTTCACCAGGATCAGCGGGTTTACGCCGTTGTCATAGCCAGTGTCGCTACTGGTGTCTGCGTTCACGCCGATCATCGTGTTTTCATAATCCGTACCTACGCCGTAAGTGGGATCCTCGTCGGCAATCTTGATGCGGTACGTGTAGCCGTCGCCCTGATCCATGAGTTTCCACAGCATGTGCCCCTGCTTCTCGTGGTCCACGCAAAGCGACAACTCCGACGGGATATACAATTCATGCATGCCGGTGTTGGTGTTGCCTTCCCACATCGTCATGCGCCAGCCGTAGGCATCGTTGTACTCTGCATCCGACTCATCGCGGCTGCTCAGCTCATAGTCCTGTCCGTAGTAGAATTCGATGGACTTTCCCTCGTCATCCACAACCAGTTCCGTCCCCCAACTGTAGTTCCAGTTACCATCTACCGCGAACTTGCCGGTGGCCACGTGGTAAAGATAATACGTGCCGCCTCCTGTCCCATCGGTAGAAAAGTCAGGTCTAGCAAATTCCAACTCTGGGTCATCCCACGTCTGCGCCCACAAGGGCATCGTTGATGACGTTGCGCCACACAAGGCAATCAATGCCAGTAATTTGTTTTTCATTCTTCCTCCAAGAAATTAAGTTAATAAATTAGTTTGCTCGCTTTTTAATAGGATTATTTCACATTGCAAAACTAACCAATCCGTCAAAACGCGCAAAGGATTAAGTGTTAAAAACGCGCCCGCTTCAGCTTCTTTAACATTTAAAGGCGACGTTTCCCCGAAATGATAAGACGTTTCCTCCGCACGGGCATATACCGGTATAAAAAGAAGGGCGAAGCCGCTTCGCCCTTCTTCCGTTTGTCATGATTGGACTTTATATATGATAAACTCACTTCACCACCACCTTGACCGCTTTCTTCGAGCCGTCGCTCATCACATCCTGCCGGATGTAGATGCCGCGCTGCTTCGGTTCGGCCACCTGCACGCCGTTGATGGTGTACCACGCGGTGCTGACCACCGTGACCGTACCTTCGGCCACCGTCTCGTCCACAGCGGTCTCCACATCATCCGGCGCTTCGCCGTCGCCCAGATAGTAGAGGCGGAAGTTGTCTAACGCCACCCAGTCTGACGACACGTTGCCTTCCTTGCGGATACCCATCTGCACCGTCTCGCCGGACTTGACGTAGAACGAGAACTGGTCGGCATAGTCGCCGTACTCTTCAAAGGCGACACGCGCGCCATCCAGCTTGTCCGGGATGCAGTGGTAAACCAGGCCGTCGTTGAGGTCGATGGTGTCGCTGATTACCACGTCGGAAGAGATGTACTTGTCGCCGCGCATGTAATCCAGGATGGAAGGCAGGGGCTTTGTGACATCCGCACTTTCCGTGCGGGCAAAGGCCAATGCGTTGTTCAGCAACGCCTCCTCCTCGCCGTCGCGGCGGGCCACCGCGGCCGCGTTGTAGCCTCCGGCACGATAGAACGCACTGTATGTCAGACGGTAGTATCCCTGCGGCAGGCTGTAGAGCGTCTGGTAGATATAGCCATCCGCACTGTTGTATATTTCAGCCGCGCGTGCGTTGTCCACATCGCCCGTGCCCGCACCGCTCTGCGTCCAGCCGTCCAGTGTGGTCTCGGTGGCATCCTCCGTCGCCTCCGCATTCTGGAAACTCGGATTCTGTATGAGCGAGGTCACCTCCACGGGGCTGTCGAGGCTGCCGGCCGTGAAGTCGATGGCCGTCTGGTACATGCGGCTACGGGCATCGTTGATGTCGGTTATCCACTGGTTGACCTCGTCCAACGTGGCGAAGTCCTCGTAGCCGTCCAGATAGTCGAACACGTAGCTCACCAGGTCCACCAGTTCTTCGAATTCAGCCGTACCGGTAAACGAAGCGTAGTCGTCCGTCTCGCTGATGATGCGGTCTTCTTCGGTGGCCAGTTCGTCCAGCGTGAGCACGGTTTCCAGCGTGGTGTTGCCCAGCTCGATGGCCGCATTCAGCGAGGCCACCAGTGCTTCGCAGGCCGTGCGGTCATAGTCCGACGGGTCGGCCACGAAAACCATCGCCTCGGTAATGGCCGCCAGCAAGGCCTCCTGGGCTTCCAGCGTGGTGATGCCATCGTCGGCCAGCACAAGGTTGGCCTGGTCTATCAGTCCCTGCACGGCAGACACGTAGCCGGTCATGTCGGCACCGACATATTCCACGCGGAAGTTGTCGAACAGTGCCCAGTTGTCGCTGTTGGTTCCCTGTGTGGTCTTGACACCCAGGCGCAGCGCGCCGGCTTCCGTCACATAGCACAGCAGCGACTCTTCATAAGCGCCCTCTTCCTGGAAAGCCAGCTCGGCACCCGTCGTGCCGTCGCACACATACTTGCCGTCGAGCGCGGTGTTGCCAGTCCCGGAAATCAGGGTGCCCCCCACGGCCGACACCACTCCGCCGATGCCGTCGGCCGAGTCGTAGAGTTTCTCATACAGGTGCGGGAGCTTGGCCTGCGTGTCGTTGCCATAGAAATAAGTGTTCACGGTAGCGCGCGGGTCGGCCGGATCCCAGTCCGGCGCGATGGAAGCGTTGGAACCGGGACGGTTGTAGCCCTGCATGGTGATGCGGTAGGTGCCTTCGGGCAGGCCGGTCAGCTCCTGATAGACATCAAAGACACTGCCCTGCCACACCTCGGCCACGTTTTGGTTGCAATTGAATGTGCCGTCGCCCTCATGCGTCCAACCGGTGCTGCCGTTCGTAAAGTTCATGTTGGTGCCCAGCCCGGTGACGTCCGTGATGTTGCCGGCTTCCATCTCCTGCCGCACGGCCTGCACAAACACCTCCTCGGCCTGCGACTGCACGCTATCTACCTGCGCCGGATCGAACGTGCGGTCGCTCAGCGAAGCGTACAGTTCGTCCAGATAGTCTTCGTAGAGCGGCAGCCCCTCGTCGGCATAGGCGCTCTCATCCAGCATGGTCTCCAGGGCCGGCATGATTTCGGTGTCCATGCGGTTGTAGGCATCCACGTCCGCCGTCAGGGCCGCAACCTGCTCATACACGGCGGCCAGTATGGCGGCCAGCTCTTCATCGCCCAGCGATGTGTTGGCAACGGCCTCGCTGGCAGAGGCCATGGTATTGTAGAATGCCGTTTCACCGGCCAGCGAGAACACGGCCAGCTCTTCCGTATATTGGTCCATAACGGCCTGGGCATCGGCGATGGCCTGGCTCAGTTCGGCGGCCATGCCGTTTTCCTGTTCTCCCATGTATTCCAGCTTCACGTTGTCGAAGCCCACCCAGTTGCAATTGGAATTCTCGGCCTTGAACCCCACCGTGATGGAGCCGCCGCTCACGTAGAAGTCGATGGAAACCGGACGCGGCACGGGACGGTCGTTCGAGTCGCCGTAGAACTCCAGCGTATGGGCTTCGGCCGTGCGCTGCACGCCGTCGGCTTCGGCCGTGAGATAAACGCCCGTGGCCTGATCCACCATGGTGGCATTCCCGCTCTGTATCACGCCGAAGCAGTCGGCCGAGAGGCGGTATTTGCCGGCAGGCATGCTGGCAATGGTATAGTATGCGCTGACCACGCGCCCGTTGTCGTTCACACTGCTGCCCCAGCTCACCCACGATTCAAGGAAATAGTTCAGGTAATGGCTGGGATCGTCCGGGTCCTCATAAATATCGGCGGAATTGTGAAGGTCGCCGTTCATGTTGGTCAGCGTCCAGCCGCTGCCTTCGTTGGAGAAGTCGGCATCCGAAACCAGATAGGTAACGTCGGCCGGCGATGCTTCGGAAGCCGAACCGGCCTGCCAGGCCACGATGTCGGCCGTGAGCTGGCTGACAGCCTCCGTCACCTCATCGGCCGTAACCGTCTGGCTGTTGTAGATTTCCTCATATTGGCCATAATCCGTAAAGCCGAGCTCCACGGCATTCTCCAGTGCCGGCTTCAGGTTTTCCAGCTTGGCCCGGTAGGCCTCGTAAGCCTCCGGCTCGACGAACTGCCAGTTGCCGTCGGCCGTCTCAAAACCGGCCGTCAGGGGGTTGCACACCGGCGTCACGATAGTGGTGCCCGCGCTGGGGTTGTTCACGGCCATGTAGCCGCCCGCACCCGTTTCAGTCCCGGCCGTTGCGCCGTAAAGGGGGTCTTCGTCCACCACCTGGATGCGATAGTAACCGTTGTCCTGCTTCGTGATGTTCCAAAGCATGTGCCCGTCCAGGTTGCAATCCACGTATGCGCTGGAGGTGCTGGTGATGTACACTTCGTGGAAACCGGAATTGGAAGTAGCGTTCATCATGTTCAGAATCCAGCCTTTCACCGAAGCATAGTCGGGGTCGCTGCGCACCAGGCCGCGGTCGGTGCCGTAGGCCAGCGTAATCTCCTGTCCCGTTTCGCCCACGCTCAGGCGCGTGTCGTAATCGTTCCCGTTGGTCAGGAACATGCCCGTGGCGGGATGATAGATGTAATACAGCCCGCCACCGGTCACTTCATCCGGCGTAAGGTTCGGGTCGATAACGGGGAGTTCGGGATTGTCCCATTCCTGCGCCCACAAGGGAATCGTGGACGAAGTCGCACAGCACATGGCCATAACGACAAGTAATCTGTTTTTCATTTCACAGAAGTTAAGTGTTAAAATAATCCTATTATAAATCTCAAAGCGGGACAAATATACATTTAAACCACAAACAAGCAAATACAATATCTGGATATTTTTCAGTAAGGAAAGGAATTTTAACCTTTCGGTATCCTGCGGACAGTCTTATTTTTTCGTAACTTTGCGAGCAGCGAACCAACCGTAACACTCACTTGACAAAAACAAAAGAATATGATTATAGCCGTGGACTTTGACGGGACCATCGTGGAAAACAGTTACCCCGAAATAGGAAAGGAACGCCCCTTTGCCATAGAGACCCTGAAAAGACTCGCAGCAGAACGCCACCTGCTCGTGCTGTGGACCGTGCGCGAAGGCCGCCTGCTGGACGAAGCCGTGGAGTGGTGCCGCCAGCGGGGAGTGGAGTTTTATGCCGTGAACAAGGATTATCCAGAGGAGGACCCGCAACAAAACCGCCATTACAGCCGCAAACTGAAAGCCGACCTGTTCATCGACGACCGCAGCGTCGGGGGGCTGCCGGACTGGGGGACGGTGTACCGCCTCATCAGGGAAAGGAAAACGCTGGAGCAGCTGTTGCAGGAAGACTGGGCGGACGAGGGCATGGCACAGCCTGCAAAAACAACGAAGCAAAAAAGATGGCGGTTCTTTAAATGAACCGCCATCTTTTTTGCTTCGTCAAGACTCCCCCACCGGGTTCCCACGGCATCCGGCAACGGCTTCCCGCTCCGGGGACACCGGCAGGCGGCTATTTGCCGCCCTCCTCTCGTTCATAGTCGCCGTAACGCCCATAACTGCCGTAACGCCCATAACTGCCGTAACGCCCATAACTGCCGTAACGCCCATAACTGCCGTAACGCCCATAACCATAATAATAGCCATGCCTGCGTTTCTTCAAGTCCACCCCGTTGAGCACCATGTTCATCTTGGGCAACTTGCCTTCGGCATCCAGCCGGTTGATCAACTCAAAATTGCTCTTGAGCGAGTAGTCGCAGCGGCACACCACCAGCGTGGCATCCGCCAGGCGTCCCAGCAGGAGCGTGTCACTCACCAGTCCAAGAGGCGGCGTGTCCATAATCACCACGTCATACCATTCGCGCAAACGCGAGAAAGCAAAATCCAACCGTTCCGATGAAATCAGCTCACTGGGGTTGGGCGGAATCAGCCCGGCCGGCAATACGTCCAGGTTGGCGTGCATGCCGGAGTTGAAAATCTGTTCGCGCAGGAAATCGTCGGAGGCCTCCTCGTTGGCCAAGTAGGATGTCAGCCCCCGGTTATTCGTTTGCAGGCCGAATAGCCGTGCCAAGCGCGGCTTGCGGATATCCAGTCCCACCACCAGCACCTTGCGCCCCATGAGTGCCATGCTCATGCCCAGGTTGGTGGAGATGAACGTCTTGCCCTCTCCCGGCATAACGGAAGTACAAACCAGCACCTTTTCACTTTTCTTCTTCATCACGAAGCCCAAGTTGGTGCGCAGGTTGCGGAACACCTCCTCCGTCAGGTCGTTCTCATTCTCGCGCACCACAATCCCCTTCTGGTCGTCTTTCTGGTGGGCGACCACAATGTCGCCCAAGAAAGGCAACTTTGTGAGCTTCTCGACGTCCTCACGTCCCTCGATGCGGTAACGCAACAAGTTAAGCAGGTAAAGTAGGCCCGCGGGCAAAGCCACTCCCAGAACCAAGGCAACCAGCCCCACGATGTTCCGCTTGGGCGACACCGGACTGGTGCTGCTCTCCGGTGCATCGATCACCTGCGCCTTGTCAACGGTGGAGGCCAGCGAGATGGCGTTCTCCTCACGCTTCTGGAGCAGGATTTGGTAGAGGGCGGCTTTCACCGTCTGCTGGCGTTCCATGTCGGTAAGCACGCGCTCCTGGGTGGGCGCGCTGGACAGACGGCTCATGAACAGGTCGTACTGCTCGTCCACATTGCGCTTTTGCACCCGCAGGTTGTCATACACGGTGGCCAGCGAATGGCGTATGCCCGGATAGAGGGCGGCAATGGTATTGGTGGCCGCCACCACCACCGGCGACGTTTCGGGCGCAGTGCTGAGCAGGCGCTTGCGCTCCACCACCTTGGCATTGTATTCGGCAATGATACGGTTCAGGCTTGCGTCCGTCAGCCCCAAGTTGGCCGGTATCACCTCCATATAGTTGGTAGGGTTGTTCACGAACTCCTGCAGCGACTTGACGAGCAGCATCTGCGTCTGCAACTCGATTTGCTTCGTCTGGTAGCTTTCGATACCCTTGTAGGTTGTCTCCGCGTCCGACGTCAGGTTCAGCATCCGGTTGCTCCTCTTGTAGCTCTCCAGGTCGGAATCGGTGGAGCCCAGCTCCTCGTTGATAATCTGTATGCGTTTGTTGACGAAAGCCTCAGTCTTGAGGGCCACTTCGTTCTTCACCTCATTGGCGTCTTCGTTATAGACGCGTATCAGTTCATTCATGAAATCCTCCGCCCGGTCGCGCCGCGTTTCGGACATGGAAATCTTGGCAATGGTGGTCAGCTTGCTGATGGCTTCGATGGAAATTTTCTGCCGGTAGGCGTCTGCCATCTGCGAAGGCTTGAAGATATAGATGCGCAGGACACGGTCCCCAAACACGCAGGCCGGGTCGGGGTTCTGCTGCAGCGACACCCAGCCCGACAGCGTCTTGACCTGCACGGGGAAGCCTTCCACCTCGGCCTCGAACGTCTCCTTCAGTGCCTCGCCCGTGATGTGGTAGCCGCCGGATTCGAGCGGCCGTATTTCCAGCTTCACCGGCATGGAAAGCGTGTCGAGATCGACAGCCGACATGTCGGCCAGCACCGGCGTCTCGCGGTAAAGCTCTTGGTCGCGCAGCAGGCCGTCGTAGGCATAACGCACGTAAAGCTGCAGGTTCGTCACGGCCCGCCGCGTGAGCGTCTTGCTGCCTAGGATTTCCACCTCGTTGTCGAAGCCGTTGCTGTTGGTCATGATACCCAGCTGCGCGAAGTCGGCCAGCCCGCTGCCACGCATGTTGCGGCTGTAGGAGTCTTCCTCCTTGATGAGCACCTCCGCCCACGTGGAATAGACCGGCGTCTTATATCTAAGGTATAAGAAAGCGAGTGCCAGACATCCCACGATGGATATCACAAACCAATGCCAATTCAAAATCACGGCATCGATAATCGCACGGTAATTGAATTCCGACTCCTGCCCGTCAGGAGACTCGTTGGGTTGAAAAGCCTTGTTTGCCATATTTACCACATTATTTCAATTGCGGCACAAAATTATGAATGTTTTACATACAATCCAAACAAAAAGGGAAAAGAGTTTGTAAAACTGTCATTTTTATAGCCTTTAAGAAAATTTAAGGGGGGGGGTACTTGTAGTCCTTTGATAAATTTTATACATTTGCAATGTTTGTTTACAAGGACAAAGAACACAACTATGAAGATAAAGAATTTGGAAGAATCCGGCCTTGCGAAAACGGCCATCGTATGCAACGACATCATCCTGCTGGCAGCGTGTTATTGGATAGCATTCGGACTGATGCACGGTTTTGCGCAGGCCTGCGATTTCCCCTACATCCTGAAAATGGAGCTGTTGCTGTGCGCCTTGGTCGTATTCCCCACTAACCATATCGCCCCTCCGTTGTTCCTCAAGCATTTCGTCCACAGGAACGACATCATGGTCCGGTCGGTTTATACGGCCTGCGTACAATTGATATTCATGATTATCGCCATAGGGCTGGTGCGGAGCATCAACTTCAACATCATCATGGAACTGTTTGTCGGCTCGCTGATCTTCGCCGTACTGCTCTATACCGAACGCTCGCTCATCCACCTCCGCCTGCAACACATCCGCGCCAAGGGATTCCAAGCACGCCAGGTGGTGCTGGTGGGGCATCCGTGGAACCTGTCTGACATCTACCACACGCTGCAAGACCATTCGCTGGGATTCCACATACAGGGCATCTTCACCCGCAAGGAACTGCCCGCCGACATGCAGTTACCCAACCTGGGCGACCGCACGATGGTGATGCCCTACCTGAAAAAGCACCCGGAGGTGAGCGACCTCTACATCGTGCCCGACACGGACTATACGTTGGAGACGGAGGAAATCTTCCGCTACTGCGAAGACCACATGATCCGATTCTACGCCCTGCCCGTGTTCCTGGAATTCCTGACCAAGCGCATGGAACTGTCGCACCTGAGCAACACCATGCTGCTGAACGTGCGGAACGAACCGCTGCAGGACCCCGTGAACCGCGGCCTGAAGCGGCTGTTCGACATCCTTGTGTCGGGCACGTTCCTGCTCACGGTGTTCCCCATCGTGTATCTCATCGCCGGCATCATCATCAAGACACAAAGCCCCGGCCCCATCTTATTCAGGCAGAAGCGCAACGGGCTGGACGGGAAAGAATTTTATTGCATGAAGTTCCGCAGCATGCACGTGAACAAGGATGCCGACCGCGTGCAGGCCACCAAGGACGACCCGCGCAAGTTCAAGTTCGGCGACTTCATGCGCAAGACCAACATCGACGAGTTGCCACAATTCATCAACGTGTTCAAGGGCGACATGAGCCTCGTGGGGCCGCGCCCCCACATGCTGCTCCACACGCAGGAGTACTCGCGCATCATCCGCCGCTACATGGTGCGCCACCTGGTGAAGCCCGGCATCACGGGCTGGGCGCAGGTGCAGGGCTTCCGCGGGGAGACCAAGACCGTAGAACAGATGGAGGCACGGGTAAAGGCCGACATCTGGTATGTGGAGAACTGGAGCTTCGACCTCGACCTGCGCATCATGTGGCACACGCTGGTCAACATGATCAAGCACAACGAAGAGAACGCCTACTAAGAGGCCGCACACCGCTACATTTAACCCAACCAACATAACATTGCAATGAAAGGAATTGTACTGGCCGGAGGTTCCGGCACCCGCCTCTACCCCATCACCAAGGGGGTGAGCAAACAACTGCTGCCCATCTTTGACAAACCGATGATTTACTATCCCGTTTCGGTACTGATGCTGGCCGGCATACGCGACATCCTCATCATCTCCACCCCGCACGACCTGCCGGGATTCCGCCGCCTGCTGGGCGACGGGAGCGACTTCGGCGTGCGCTTCGAATACGCCGAACAACCCTCGCCCGACGGGCTGGCGCAGGCCTTCCTCATCGGACGCGAGTTCATCGGCACGGACAGCGTGTGCCTTGTGCTGGGCGACAACATCTTCCACGGGGCGGGCTTCACGGCCATGCTGCACGAGGCCGTGGCCAACGCCGAACAGGACGGCAAGGCTACCGTGTTCGGCTACTGGGTGAATGACCCCGAACGCTACGGCGTGGCCGAGTTCGACCGCGAAGGCAACTGCCTGAGCATCGAGGAAAAGCCCGAACGGCCCAAGAGCAACTACGCCGTGGTGGGACTGTACTTCTACCCGAACAAGGTGGTGGACGTGGCCTCGCACATCAAGCCTTCGGCCCGCGGCGAACTGGAAATCACGACGGTGAACCAAGTGTTCCTCAACGACCACGAGCTGAAGGTGAAAACGCTGGGCCGCGGGTTCGCCTGGCTGGACACCGGCACGCACGACAGCCTCTCGGAAGCCTCAACGTTCATCGAGGTAATCGAGAAACGGCAAGGCCTGAAAGTGGCCTGCCTGGAAGGCATCGCCTACCGCCAGGGCTGGATCAGCGCCGAAAAGCTGCGCGAAACGGCACGCCCGATGCTGAAAAACCAATACGGCCAATACCTCATGCGGCTGAGCGAAGAGACGTTCAACAAGGAATAAAAAGCGGTGCTTTTCCTTTGCATTCCGGCATTCTTGTACTATCTTTGCCGCAAAAAACAGAACATAAAGACCAAACAGCATGGGGATTTTAGCAAAACTTATGGGGAAGGCTGCGCCGAAAGAGGAGGGCGCACGCGTGGGCGGCATGGAAGACTTCATGACACTGATACGGGTGTATTACCAGGCCGTGATGGCCATGCAACTGGGCATCAACAACCTGTCCGTGCTGCCCGACCTGCGCATCTTCAAACAGACGCTGCACGTGCCCACCGTGAACAACCGTCTGGGCGTGGGCGAGCGCAAGCGTTGCCGCAGCATGCTCATGGACGTGTATGGCATGGAAGAAAACTTTTTCAAGGAAATAGACGCCAGCATCAAGCACAACTGCCACAACGTGAACGACATCAGGGGCTACCTGCTCATGTTCCAGGGCTTCAGCCAGGAACTGATGATGCTTATGGGCAACCTGATGCAATGGAAGTTCCGCATGCCCTCCATCTTCCACAAGGCACTGCGGGGCATGACGGCCAAAACCATGCACCAGGTGATGACCAAAAACGACTGGCGCGATGAAAACGTGCGCCGCACCTGCGTGAGCGTCCGGCAGTACAGCCACCGGCTGGGCTACAGCGAGGCATGGATGGCCGAATACGTCTATCACATCGTCATACTGGCAAAAAAAGAGCCTAAACCCAAGGACGCGGACGAGAAAAAATGACCGAAAACCTTGGGGCGTTGGTAGTTTTTTCCTAATTTTGTAACAGGAAGGCAGAGAATGACTGCAGAAGAAGAGGCTTTGCTGCGGGAACTGGAAGGCCGCGTAGCCCAGTTGGCTTTGGATTACAAGGACTTGAAAGGCCGCCTGGCCGACATGGGGCGCACGTTGCGGGAAAAGGAAAACACCATCGGCACGCTCCGGGCACGCATCAGCCAGCTGCAGGCGGACTACGCCGACCTGAAAACAGCCAGAATCATCGACATCAGCGACGGTGAACTGAAGGACACCAAAGCACGGCTGTCGAAATTGGTGCGTGAAGTGGACAAATGTATCGCCCTCTTGAACGTTTAAGGCAACATGGAAGTAAGCGAGGACTTCAACATAACCCTGAGAATAGGACCGCACACCTTCTCCATCACCGTAAGGCGCAAGGAAGAGGAACTCTACCGGGCGGCAGCGCGCGAGGTCAACCGGCGGCTCAATGCCTTGGCGGCCCGCTACCCGAACCAGGGTGGAGAAATGTACTTGTGTATGACTGCGTTGGACATCGCCCTGTCGCTGAAGCAGAACGAGCGGAACAATGACACGCAGCCTTTCGTGGAAAGCATGCAGCGCATGCTCAAGGGTGTGGAGGAAGCACTCGCCACGGAAGTGCAATAGGCAACGGGGACGGGCACATCCCCGCCCCCAGACAACTGACAGAAACGGCACGCACTGCAACCCTGACCGACGGCCCGGACCGCACGGAGGGCGCAAGTGCGTGTTTTTTATATATGTGCATTTAATAAATTTAAAAGTATGGAAATCATTATCGCCTCTGTGGCTTGCCTGGTTGCGGGATGCGCGGCCGGATATGCTGTGTTCCGCTACGTGGTGACGGGCAAGTACAAGCAAATACTGGAAGAAGCGGACAAGGAAGCCGAAGTGGTAAAACAGAAGAAACTGCTCGAAGTGAAAGAAA
Organism: uncultured Paraprevotella sp.; assembly: GCA_964528135.1. GTDB lineage: Bacteria > Bacteroidota > Bacteroidia > Bacteroidales > Bacteroidaceae > Paraprevotella. The sequence continues at coordinate 15,278 of CAZGSE010000024.1, forward strand.
AGTTCCTGAACAAGAAAGCCGAGCTGGAGAAGGAAGTGCAGCAGCGCAACCAGCAAATCCAGCAGCACGAGAACCGGCTGAAGCAACGGGAACTGAGCCTGAACCAACGCCAGGACGACCTGAACCGCAAGAAGAACGAGATGGAAAACGACCGCAAACGGCTGGAAAACCAGCAGCAGGGCCTGGCGCGCCGCGAAGAAGAGCTGAAGGCACTCGAAGCCTGCGAACGCGAGAAGCTGGAAGCCATCAGCGGCCTGAGTGCCGACGAAGCCCGCGAACGGCTGGTGGAGTCGCTGAAAGACGAGGCCAAGACCAACGCGGCCAGCTACATCAACGAAATCATGGACGATGCCAAGATGACGGCCACCAAGGAAGCCAAGCGCATCGTGATACAGACGATACAGCGCGTGGCCACGGAAACGGCCATCGAGAACAGCGTCACGGTGTTCCACATCGACAACGACGAGGTGAAGGGGCGCATCATCGGGCGCGAAGGACGCAACATCCGGGCGCTTGAAGCCGCCACGGGCGTGGAAATCGTGGTGGACGACACGCCGGAAGCCATCGTCATCTCCGCCTTCGACCCCGTGCGCCGCGAAATCTGCCGCTTGGCCCTGCACCAGCTGGTGTCGGACGGACGCATCCATCCCGCGCGCATCGAGGAGGTGGTGGCCAAGGTGTCCAGACAGGTGGAAGAGGAAATCGCCGAAACCGGCAAGCGCACGGCCATAGACCTGGGCATCCACGGCCTGCACCCCGAACTGGTGCGCATCGTGGGCAAGATGAAATACCGCAGCAGCTACGGGCAGAACCTGCTGCAACACGCGCGTGAAACGGCCAACCTCTGTGCCGTGATGGCCTCGGAGCTGGGGCTGAACCCCAAGAAGGCCAAACGCGCCGGGCTGCTGCACGACATAGGCAAAGTGCCCGACGAGGAACCGGAACTGCCGCATGCCATCTACGGCGCCAAGCTGGCGGAAAAATACAAGGAGAAACCGGACATCTGCAACGCCATCGGCGCGCATCACGATGAAATGGAAATGACTTCGCTGCTCGCCCCCATCGTGCAGGTGTGCGATGCCATCAGCGGGGCGCGTCCGGGGGCGCGCCGCGAGATAGTGGAAGCCTACATCAAGCGCCTGAACGACCTGGAGAACATCGCCATGAGCTATCCGGGCGTGACGAAAACCTATGCCATACAGGCCGGGCGCGAACTGCGCGTAATCGTGGGTGCCGACAAAATAGACGACAAGCAGACGGAAAGCCTGAGCGCGGAAATCGCCAAGAAGATACAGGACGAAATGACCTATCCGGGACAGGTGAAAATCACCGTCATCCGCGAGACGCGCGCGGTGAGCTACGCCAAATAAGGCTGCCGCGCCGCAGGTGCCGGAGGACAGAAAAGGATATGCCTTTCCATTGCCGCAGGGCGGCGGCCGGGAAGGCATATCCTTTTTTTATTTTGCGCGCCGCACGGGACCGCGGCAACCGCACGCCCCCGTGCGCCATCCGCGAATCCGCCTTGCGCCAGCCCTTCGCCGTTCTTGCGCAAGGCGGGCGGAGTGTTTGCGCACCACATCTGGCGCATATGGTGAAAGCAACAAAAGTTCCACAGATTTGGTCTGAAAAGAAAAAACGCCTAATTTAGCAGTCTAAAAAACATCACTGCAAAACCAAGGCAGGCCAACACCAGAACAGAAAGCAACAGCCTTATGCCGTGGTATTACAGACATCCACCAATGAATATGAACAAGAACAAGATAGATGGACAAAGCCTCTTAAAAGCCTGCCAATTGTTTGAGTCCGGCGATATCGAGAAAATGGAAGTCGGCACCTTCAAAGGTTTACGCGACATACACAGATACCTTTTCAACGGACTTTATGACTTTGCCGGAAAGCTCCGTAATCTGAATATAGCCAAAGGAGGATTCCGCTTTGCCAACTGTCTGTATCTGGAAGCCATACTCCCAATCATCGAGAAAATGCCAGAAACCACCTTTGATGAAATCATTGCCAAGTATGTGGAAATGAACATCGCCCACCCTTTCGTGGAGGGGAATGGCCGCACCACCCGTATCTGGCTGGACATGATGCTGAAAAAGAACCTTGGCAAAGTCGTTGACTGGCAGATCGTGGACAAAGACCTTTATCTCCAGGCTATGGAACGAAGCCCCGTCAACGACCTGGAGCTACGGATGCTACTCCAACCGGCACTGACCGATAAAGTCAATGACCGGGAGATTATATTCAAAGGAATAGAACAGTCCTATTACTATGAAGGCTATAGTAAGGACAAGAATTGAATGCACGTTGCCACTGCCAGGTCTTCTCTTGTTGCCCCACAATGACAAAAGCAGCCTTATTTTTCCGGAGAAAGGGGAAGTCACGCACGTGGGCACTCCCGCCGCCGTGCGATGCGTCTGTACATGAACACATTGAACAAGACAAAAGACAGCAGGTCGGCAAAAACAATCCACGTCTGCCCCACCCCGGCCTTATACATCGCCACGTTCAATATGCAGAAGTAAAAGAACAAGGCCATGATGACCAGCCACGTCTGGTGCATGGTGAAACCGGCCTCCATCACCACATGATGGATGTGCGTCTTGTCCGCACCGAACACCGGCCTGCGGCGGTACAGCCTGAACAGGCTCACGCGGATGGCATCGAAAGTGGGCACAATCAGCAGCGTGTAAGACACCAGCAGGGCACTCTCGTTGTAGGGCTGCACCGAAGGGTTGTACGTGGCATACTTCGTGGACAGGTAAGCCAGGGCATAGCCCAGGAACAGGCTGCCAGAATCGCCCATGAAAGTCTTTGTGCCCTTTTCGGCATTCCCCCACATGTTGAAACAGAAAAAAGCCGCCAGCGAGCCGAGCAAGGCACTGATGCCGATGGCGTAAATCATCGTGATGTCCATCCGGAGGTACAGGTACACAAAGGCGACGAGGATGCAGATGCACAACCCGGAAGCCAGCCCGTCGATGCCGTCGATGAGATTGATGGAGTTGACGATAAGCAGGATGACGAACACCGTAAACGGATAGCCGAACCACAGGGGCAGCTCATACAGCCCGAACATGCCGTAGAAGTTGTTGATGAAAAGCCCGCAGAAAGGCATCAGCAGGGCGGCCACCAGCTGCACCATGAACTTGTGGTTGGCTTTCATGCCCACCATGTCGTCCACCGTACCGATGATATACACCAGGAAAGCGCCCACCGTCACCATGACGGACGACACCCTCAGCGACAACACGCCCTCCAGCCCGTCTTCGGCATAGAAAAACAACGCCACGGCCAGCCCGACCAGCATGGCCGGCATGAAAACCAGCCCGCCCACACGGGGCACGGCGCAGTGGTGCACCTTGCGCCCATTGGGAAAGTCGTAGTATCCTTTCGCACGGCAAAACTTCAACAGCAGCGGCATTATCCAAAAAGTGACCCCCATGGCGACCAGGGCGGCCAATATGACAAAATAGTATTGCTCCTTTATCATCATCCCCTTGTTATTATTATTAGAAACGCAAAGGAATCCCTTTTATTGCAAAAAGGGAGGTAAAAAAAAAGCCCGCGGCCTTTCCTCCGGGAATCCGCACAAAACGGCCGGACACAGGCCGCACCGCCACGGGCGGGCCATAACGGGACTTCTTTTGAGCAATAATGTCAATATATCGAATATAAATCGTATATTTGCACATATCAACAGAGTGACTTTATGATTACGGCATTTCAAAATATTAGTCTTATATCTTTTCCCGAAAAGATTTCCATTAAGGAAAGTTCCGGTGGAAAAGTACAAATATTTATGTATGGCCCAAAATCTTATGACAATCAGTTGGCCGTTATAACTCATTATTTACACAATCCGGATTTAGTAAAAGATTTCTCTAGAAAAGAAGCGCAAAAATATTTAAAGGAATATCTGGAATACAAATATCCACGAATTGTAATTTCTGACAACGTCTTAAAAGAACCACTTCAGGCAGGGTTATTTGGTGATTTTTTCCAAATACCTTTTCCTGACCCGATAAAGCCTAAATTTACCTTCATTGATTTATTTGCTGGAATGGGAGGGTTCCGACTCGCCATGCAAGCACAAGGTGGAAAATGTGTTTTTTCATCTGAATGGAATGCCTTTGCTCAAAAAACATATCTGGTAAACTTTGGAGAAATGCCTTTTGGGGACATAACCAAAGAAGAGACCAAAAAATATATTCCGCAAAATTTTGATATTCTTTGTGCGGGCTTCCCATGCCAACCATTTTCCATAGCGGGAGTATCTAAAAAAAAGAGTATGGGCAGGGAAACCGGCTTTAGGGATAAAACCCAAGGGACCCTATTTTTTGATGTAGCAGACATTATTAGCAAACACAGGCCAAAGGCCTTTTATTTGGAAAATGTAAAAAACCTGATTTCACATGATAAAGGTAACACATTTAAAGTAATTCAATCTACGTTGGAAGAATTGGAATATTCTATCTATTACAAAGTTATGGACGGAAAAGATTACGTGCCACAACACAGAGAACGTATCATGATAGTCGGATTCGACAAACAACGCTTTCATAACAAAGAAAAATTTGAATTTCCACAAGTACCTGATACTCATAAAAAACTTCGGGATATTTTAGAGGATTATCCGGATGAAAAATATACCCTTTCTGATAAATTATGGAAGTATTTGCAACAATATGCAGAAAAGCATAAGGCAAAAGGAAATGGATTTGGGTATGGTTTGGCAAAATTGGATGACATAAGCCGTACCCTAAGTGCAAGATATTATAAAGATGGTTCGGAAATTCTTATCCCGCAAGAAGGTAAAAATCCTCGAAGACTGACTCCAAGAGAATGCGCACGCCTAATGGGGTATCCCGATGAATATATCATAAATAAAGTTTCTGACGTGCAAGCGTATCGGCAATGTGGAAATTCTGTTGTAGTACCTCTTATCACAGCGGTTTCGGAACAACTAGTTAAGACAATGTTAAACATGTAAGGCTTATGAGTGAAATATTAAACAGTGCAATAGCCAAAGTACAATCAGCAAAAAATGCATTTTGTCGTTTTATTACGGCAAATGATACTGGGAAAAATGGATCACACCAAGCTGGTTTCTATATTCCTAAATGTGCAGCTGCTCTTCTATTCGATACACCCGGAGTAAAAGGCGAAAACAAAGAAAAATTCGTAACAGTGAAGTGGCAAAATGATTTTATCACAGAGAGTCGTTTTATCTATTACGGACAAGGGACACGTAATGAATATCGAATTACTCGCTTTGGAAAAGGCTTTCCATTTTTTGAAGAGGATAATGTAGGTGATTTACTTATCATCACCCAAGAGAATGAGAATTACTATTATGGTTTCGTATTGCAGACAGACCAAGACATTGACGATTTCTTTGCTTTCTTCAATCTTTCGTCTGAAATGACTAATCAACTGATTGATATAGCTCAAGCCGACACACATGAAAAACTATTGGATGACAATATTCAAAAAACAGTGTCTTTATATAAGGACTTCCCTAGAACTATACAAATGGCACAACTTGCACGCGCTATTTATAATAAGATTCACAAGATAACAGATGTTGAGATCTGTGAATCTCCTGATGTTCAGCTATTAAAATGGATAGATACCGAATATACCTTATTCCGAAATTTCGAAGAAAAGATTTATGCTCCAATTTACAGAACCCCATTTTCTAATTGTCAAGAACTGATTAAATTTTCCAATGCCATTCTCAATCGCCGGAAGTCTCGAGCCGGAAAGTCATTAGAACATCATTTGGCTACCATATTCACAGCCGCAAAATTAGAATATGAAGAACAAGCTATAACAGAGGATAACAAGAAACCAGATTTCTTGTTCCCAAATGGAGCAGCCTATCATAATTTGTTGTTTCCAGCTGAAAATTTGGTTTTCTTAGGTGCCAAGACCACTTGCAAAGACCGTTGGCGTCAAGTATTGAATGAAGCTGACCGCATTGAAACCAAATATCTGTTCACATTGCAACAGGGTATCTCAAAAAATCAGTTACGCGAAATGAGACACGAAAACCTTAAACTGGTTGTACCCGCTTCTTATAAAAGTTCATTTGATAAGGAATACCAAATAGAAATAGAAACGCTATCCTCATTCATAAATATAGTTAAGTCCAAACAAGAAAGTAAAACCATTTATTCTGTATAAACACAAGTAATCCCATTGGAATTCCATACAAAATCCCTCTCCAAAGAGCCTTCGCAGCCTCGCACAAAACGGCCGGACACAGGCCGCACCGCCACGGGCGGGAAAATAAAAACCCGCCAAAAAGCGGCCAATCGCAAATAACATTGTATCTTTGCAGGACGAAGTAAGATTTCAAAACCCTTAGCACGCGATTATTGCCCTATGGAACAAGACAGAGGCTGCATCTTGGAAAACATGGTTTCAGTGATTATGCCCACCTACAATTCGGGCCGTTTCATTGCAGAGAGCATAGACAGCATCCTGAACCAGACCTATGACAACATAGAACTGCTCATCACCGACGACTGTTCCACCGACAACACCCTCGAAATCATCCGGGCCTATGCCCAGAAGGACCCGCGTGTCAAGTGCTTCTCCCTGCCCAGCAACATGGGGGCAGGCCACGCCCGCAACCGGTCCATCGAGGCGGCACGGGGGCAATACATCGCGTTTTGCGACAGCGATGACATCTGGCTGCCCGACAAGCTGGAAAAACAAATCGCTTACATGAAGAAAAACAATTGCTGCTTCTGCTTCTCCTCTTATTTCGTCTGCAACGAGGCCGGCCGGCAGACAGGCATCGTCATCGCCCCCCGCTCCGTGTCGCTCACAGACACCAAGCGCGATGACAAGATAGGCTTCCTCACGGCCATCTATGACACGTCCTTCTACGGCAAATTCTACATGCCTTCGCTCCGCAAGCGGCAAGACTGGGCATATGTGCTGCTCATCTTGCAGAAATGCAAGAGGGCTTTCGCCCTCAAAGAACCGCTGGCCTATTACCGCCGCACGAAAGGCTCCATCTCATCCAACAAACTTTCGCTCATAAGGTTCAATGCGAAGGTGTATAAGGTCGTTTTCGGCTATTCCACGTTTTGTTCTTACTGCTACCTGTTCGGGCTGTTCCTGCCATACTATGCCCTGAAACGAATCAACAACAAAATCACGTGCCTGCGGCAAACTAAACTGCAGAATAGAACGTACGTAAAATATAGTCCAGAGCATCTACATTATACCGATAATAGGCAGAACTCCTGAGCCCCCCGACGGAGACATGCTCTTTGTCACGCAAACGGACCGTCGGGCAGTAGCGCACGGACAAACCGGCACGGCGGCACTTCTCTGCCAGATAAATCTCCTCACAGAACAGAAACGCTGCATAATCCGGGCTTCCGGCACGGACAAAAAAAGACCTTGTGAGAATCATGAAAGAGCCATGCCCGGCATAGATGTTTACCGGAACGGCATATTGCTTCCGCAGTTTCTTCCTCTTATACAAAGTGTGCTTGTACAAGACATGCAGAAACGGGTGGCTGAACATAAAACGCAAGGCTTCCAGACGCTTGCGGGTATATCGTTCCATGAGCGCAGGATTACGGTCCTGGTGCAGCCGCACCGAATACAGGCTCGGTGCTATCCAGCCCACCGCGTCTTCCACATCCAGCCTGCCCAATTCCAACAGGGCGGTCTCCGACATCTCCAAATCGACATTACTGACCGCCACGTAATCAAAGGCCAGTACATCAACGGACTGCATCATACGCTGTACCGCCCCCATATAGCCATGGTTCCGGCGGAACGGGAACAGGGTGACCGGAACACAAGAAACATCCACATTTATGTCCTTCACCCCTACTTCCGTATTGTCCGCGACAAAAACTTCCGCAAGCATGCTGCCCGCCGCACAAGACGCAGCCCGGTCAACAGATTTCAAAAAGCAGTCCAGTTCTCGGTAAGAACCATAATTCACACAGAATATAGCTATCTTCTTCATTCTCAGGAATGGTTATTCAAAAAACAAAACAACGAAGCGCACCTGCGGGCATCATCCTTTCCGGGCGGCCTTATAGTCCCTCACATAAATCAATGTCATATAATACAGTTTGAGCAGCCAGAAGCGCCAGCCGCCTATCCCGGACAAATAGCGTGCGGCCTCGCCCTGCCTGTTGGTCTTTCGCACCAGTTCCTTCAGCCTCATGACCTTGCTGGCCATACCGGGCAGTTCGTTCATCCCTATCGTGTTCTTTCCGTGCTGGCGATACAGGACGGTCTGTTCGTGTACGGCCAACACCCGCCCCCCATTCCACAACACCGAGGCCGTAATCCAGGAATCGTGCATCTTCGCACAAGGATGAAGCGGCAGCGAAACCTCCTTGGCACGGCGGTTGATCATCATCGTGCAACCGGTCACATTATTGTAGGCCAGATGATAATATTTGTCATTGAACTCCTTTTCCCTGACATGCTGTGAATGCCAGAAAGAATCTTCCAGGCGCTCCAGCCGGCGGTCCACCACCTCCAGGTCCGTATGCACCACAAGCGGCCTGTCATGCACGTCCGGGGCTTCAAGCATTTTGTCCAGTGTCAGTTCTATCTTATTTCTCTTCCACACATCGTCATGGTCGCAAAACATGTAGTAATCCGCCTCCACCTGTTGCAGGAGCCACATAAAGCCGTTCATCGCCCCACGCTTCTCCCCGTCGTCCAACACGTGAATGCGGCGGTCGGAACCGGCATACCGGAGAAGGATGTCAGGCGTATCATCCTCAGACCCGTCGTCGCGGACATACAGTTGCCACGCCTCGCACGTCTGCGACTGCACAGACCGCAAGAGCGGTTCAAGGAATTCCGAGCTGTTGCATGTGGTCAGCAATATTGCGATTTCCATCGTTCACTTCCGTTTTTCATTTTCCATGATTTCCTCATAAAAGCGGAACACCCGGTCTATGTTCACTTCCGGAGTGTATAAAGCACGCGCCACCTCATACGCCCGCCTCCGAAGCTCTTCCAAACCGTCGGCCGGCAAACTGTCAACCTGCTCCAGGCAAGCCCGTAACTCTTCCGTTGTCTTATAACGCAATCCTATCTCGCGGCCTGTCATTTCCCTCCCGTTGTCGAACTGTTCCTTCAGTCCCGCAGTGTCGTGGGCAATGACCAGGCACCTGTTCATCATCGCTTCGGCCATACAACGGCCGAAACCCTCAAAACGCGACGGGATGACAATGGCTTCCGCACGCTGCATCAACCGGAAGATGTCTTTCCGCCCGCCAAGGAACTTCACCCGCCGTTCCAGTCCCTTCTTCGTCACGAAAGCCCTGATGCGCTCGTAATACCCGGAGTCGGCCACGTCTCCCGCCACCCAAAGCTCACGCTGCCGGGCGGAATGCGCCGCATAACCGGCAAACGCCTCCACCAGCACATGCAGTCCTTTCGACGGGTCTATGCAACCGGCATACAAGAAATAGCCCTCCCTGTCTTTCACGGGTTCTTCCATTTCGGGCACATCAATTCCGTTGTATATCACCCTCGACCGCACGTTCCCCGCCAGACCATGGCATTCCTGGATGTGCTTCGTGATGCACACCGAATATGAAGCCTTGCGCAACAAAGCACGGAAAGCCCCCGGCCACGGATAATAAATCTGACGGAAATCCAGGAAACCGTATTCCCTGACATGAAACAAATGGGGAACACCTAACCTGCGGGAAAGCCGCACCCCCACGTCCAACACGCTGACATTCGTATGCACCAGGTCTATCGGCCGGGAAGCCAACAGCCTTGACAAACGCGCCACCGCCCGGCGGTTGACCACACGGCGTGCCAGAAGTTTGGGCAGGAAAAGAAGTATGTCTTTCGCCGTACTCCTGTTATGGGGATAAGTATTCGGGCGAAAACAAACTGGAATGACTTCTATTCCCTGTTCCTTCAGCACCTGACATACGCCCCCGTTGTCAGGAACAACCACTGTCGGCTTTACCCCCTTGCCCTGAAGGCCGTCCAACATAGACAGGAAAGACCTGACGGAGCCTCCGAACAAATAAGTCGTATTCAGCACATAGACCACATTCATCATTCATTTTCCTTTTTTGCCAAATCCACGCTCCCTTGCAACGTCCTGAAAGACAAAATATAAAGCGGGATGAAATTATTATACCATAAAGGGTAGCCACGTACCCAGAAACAAAGCAGCGCCACCAAGATCACGGACAACAGAATCCTGCGGTCTTTCACCGCCATCATGAACGAAGCATAAAACATCACCACAAGAAACAGACCCACAAAGCCGTTTTCATAAATAAACAACCGATAACCGGAGTTGCCGAATATGGTATAGTCGTAGTCACGGCCGAAGAACACATCGGAAGACTGCAAATAACTTTCGTATTCACTCTCAAACCAATTATCCACCCGGTTGTCACCACTCAACCCCTCCTCGTTCATTTCCAGACGTATCAGAATCAGGTCATGAAGCAGATTCTCCCCGTTGTTGTAAAAAAAGGCTCCGGTGATTATCCCTCCCACAACACACAGCATCACACAGATTTTCTTGAAAATGTGCTTCCTGTGCATCCATAAATTCAGAAAGACGATCACAAAAGAGAGGACATAGGCCGCTAAAGAAAAGGTCATGAATGTAACGACCCACAACACCACATTATACCATCTGCGCCAATGGCCGATTTGCGAGAGCAACAAGAGCACCGTTGCCATGCCCAAATGCCCCGGCTCAAGAAAGACCGAATGGAAACGCGGAAAGATAAAAAGAGAACGGTCGTCACGCAAAAAGAAGAAATAATTGGTATAGGAATACAAGCCGTCGCCATATTGCACATCCCTTGACGGAAGTTGAACACCGGCCAGATACAACAAATAGAAAGGAACCGACACGATAAGCAGAAAAGCCATTGCTTTCGACAGCCAGGTGGAAAGCCTGAACAACATGGGCTTTTCCACCATGAACAAGGAAAGGAACAAGGCTATATGAAAAAAGTTGCCGATGAAAGCATTTATATTTCCGTTGTTCACAAAGGACAGATAAAAGGCCAAAAGTATATAAACAGACACCGGAAGCAGATAATCCGTGCGCGTAAAGACCGGACGGTTCATGGAATAAGATACCCCCATGGCCAGAAGCACCAAAAAAGCGGCGGGCATTATATACAACGAACCCAAAGGCCACAAGAACCACGGATTAAGAGAACCTATGTAAGCAAAGAATATACCGCACCCGAAACACCGGGATACAAAGTCTTCTTTCCTGACCAGATACAAACTTGAAATTTTCATCCTCACCTCATTTTTTCCCTATTCATGAACCTTTTCAGCAACTTCCGCTCGCTCGCATCCAAAATGAAAAACCAAACAACAAAAGCACCGGTAAGGAACATCACCGCCATGCCGGACCAAAAAGGATGCGGCATAACCCATTGCCTGCACAACCATCCCACAAGAAGCAAGATTGCGCACAATACCAACAACGGAAACACAACCTGCCGCAAAAAATGCGATATGCGCAGCCCCGCCGCATATTTCAGATAAGGCAAACGAACCAGAGCCATCAGCAACTCCACCGCCACGTAAAAGCACATCACCATCCCCACACTGACACCATGGCGCAAAAGTATCCAGATGAGCGGAAGCGTCAACAACTTCGGTGTATAGATCAATAACGTATAATTCCGGATGTGTCCCAGCGCCTGGTTCAGGGAATGCAGCCCATACGTCATCTGATCGAACAAGAAAGCACACAGGATACAACGGCAAAACAGCACCGTATCTTCCGGCACGTCTTTCAACCAGAAGCCCAATGCCGCAGGCATTTCCACCATCAAGGGAACCGTAACCACAGCCACAAGTATCGTCGAATACTTGCTCTCGCGTTCGGCCAGCATCAATGCACGCTTGCGGTCGCCCGCTCCCTCTGCTTTCATCATTTGTGGATTCATAGCGTTGAGGATGGACGTTGACAGGAAAGACACCGCCGACTGCACCTGAAAAGCAATTCCATAGGCGGCATTGATTACCGTTCCGAAAAAATGGTTCAAGATGACAGAAGTCCCTTGGTTGCGTGCGGCTACCGCCCCCATCCCATAAGTGGTCCACCCCGCGAAACCAACCAGACGCGAAAGAACCCCCTTGTCTATATCCCTAAAACGGATTACGGCCGTACATTCCTCAAAATGAGACCGGGCATACAAAAGGAAAGCCAAGAAGTTGGCCAACAGAATCAAGGCCATCATACAGGCATAAACCAGCAACTTATCAGCCTGCACCCATGTCAACAATATGGCCAGCAAGAGTTTCAGCAGGCCGTCGCACACTTCAACCACAGAAATGTACACAATGTTTTCACGTGCAATGAACAAAGCCTTGACCGGTGCTGTAATCATTGTGACAAACAGCATGAAAACCATAATGCCATAGACGGACGACGCCACATGGAGGCGCCCCGCCTCAATGTTCAGCACGTGGTTCATCAGCCATGTCTGGGGCAACAACAGAAGCAGTGCCAAGCCCAGGCCTATCACAACATGCAGGAACAAACTGTTGGCAAAAAGTTTCCTCACGTCCGCAACAGTACCATAACCGTGATAATAGGAAATATACCGTTGAGTGGTAATGACCAAGGCATTGGTGATGAAACCGAGCATGGCCACCACGCCAGCCACAACGGAATAAATGCCGTAATCCGATATGCTAAGCGCATCCAGCACCAAACGTGTGGAATACAGCGAAAGGCAGATATTGACCAACGCTTTTGCATATTGCGCACCGGTATTGACTATGATCCGCTTGACTGGTTCCATAACGGCCATGCCCCCGTTTATTTCTTCAACTGCCGGAGAAAATCATCTTTCAGGATATAAACAGACACCCCGATACAGGCCAAGAACAGCATCCCCATGACAAACAACATCCGTTTGGGGCCGGCTGCTTTCAACGGCACTGTCGCACCTTGCAAAGTAGTGAAAGCCGGAGTCCTTTCCTGCACTTTCGCCTTGGCGGCCTGATATTGCGTATTCAGCGCACTGTAAGTATTGTATTTCAATTGCATCGCATTCTCCAAATCCGTCTGCCTGAGTTCAGCAGTCTTACGGATCACATTCAGATTGGCATCAGAATAATGTCCATAAAGTTCCAGTGCCTCTTCATAATCCGCCTTGGCTTCTTTGGTCAGCTTTTCATAATATTCCATGTCAATCCGCGCCTTGTTCGTCCGGTAATCGGTAATGAACTTCTGCAAGCGTGCGCTTACCGTATCAGCCAGGGAAGCACAAATCAAAGGATCCTGATCCTGCACCGTTATCGTAATCACATCTGTCTTCTTATCTATCGAGCACTGTATTTTCTCGGAAATCATATCTACCACACTACGTTGTTCCTCCGACAAGCGGAAAGCATTCACCTCTCCGTCACTGACAGGCCGTTCATCCTTTCCGACAAACATCTCGACCACATTCTTGACCATCCCCATTACCCACCTGAACGGGATGCCCCAGATGCTTTCCTTCTGATGCCTGAGCATGTAAGTATAATAATCCACCGACAAATCCCCCTCATCCGTAGTGACCTTTACCGGGAACAGGTTTACGATAAAATCCGTAGAAGCCATCAGGTCCGGGTACAGCAAAGGGGAAATCGCGTCCGTCGTCATCCCGGAATTCAGATTGACCCCGAACGAAGACGCCAAGGAACTCAGCGAACTGCCGGACATGGAATTCTCAAGTTCCGGTGCCAGCATCACGCTACAGGTATAATAGCGTGGAACAAACAAGATGAAAACACACGAGACAAGAAACACAATCGGCAGGACTTTCTTGAACACCTTTCTCCTGTGCCAAATCTTTATGACAATCTTCCGGATGTCTATGATATCTTCATCCTTTCTATTATTCTCCATGGCCGCTCCTATTTAAGTAAATTCACCATCGTGGCAATCATCGTGGCAATCGAGGCCGTGGAGGTCCCGATGGTCGTGATTTCCGCTGTTGTCAACCGGGTCTTCTGGGGTTTCGAAGGCACAATAATCTCGCAACCGGGCTGGATGGAACGGCTTGAACGACGCCCCAACTGCTCCACGGCACCATTCATGTAGATGGCATAAACGCGCGACTTGTGGGCCTGGTCGGCATAACCGCCCGCACGCTTGATGTAATAACTGAGCGGCTTGCCCCTCTCGTAGTTGATGGAGATGGGATACATGACCTCCCCACTGATTTTCACCGTATTGGAGAATTGTGGCACCACCAGCTCATCGCCCTCACGCAAGGGGACATCATCCACGCTGCCGGGATTTGCCATGGCCTTTTCCAGGTTGATGGCCACGGGATATGTGTCGCCCAAGTCCAGCTTCAGGCTCAGGATTGAGTCGGCCCGCGCCAAATCAAAACTCTTTTCCGAGCGCAGGCTCTCTTCATACAGCTGGATTTGCGAGTTCTTCAGGGCACTTTCGCGCTGCTGTTTCTCCTCATCCGTCAGTGTGCGCTGCAGGCGTGCGCCTTTCGCATAGGCCAGCGAGGACAGGCCACCGGCCGCCTTGACCAAGTCGCTCAGGCGGTAGTCCTTGGTTTCTATGGCATAACTGCCGGAAAAGTTCACCGCCCCGCTGATTTTCACGTTGCGCTGTTCCGAATAGGCCGGGCTCCTGCGGATAACCACCTCGTCGTAAGGCTGGAGATGGAAATTTTCCTGCCCGTCGATGACAAGGCCTTCACGGAGTGAGAACGAATGGATTTCAGCCAGTTTCTCATCGTCCGCCACGGCATCGGGGTCCTTTATACGGCGGAACACGTCAGCCCTCGCCATGGAGGCCGCTTCTGTCAGCCCGCCGGCCAGCAGGACCAAGTCTTCCACCGTCATGTTGTCCGCATAATAATAAACGCCGGGAAAATTCACCTCGCCTTCAATCGTCAGCGTCCGCTCACCCTGCATCTCCAGTTTGCTGGGAATGAACAGCACATCATTCTTGCGCAAGGGGATGTCGGGCACCCTCCCCTCGACTATGCCGTGCACGTCCACCGACAAGGCATCCATGGTCAGGTCCTCTTTCTGGCGGTGCATGACGGCACGCCCCATGAAAGCATCCTCGCGCAACCCGCCGGCCGCCTTGACCAGTTCGCGCACGGTCGTGATACTGCCGTCCATCTGGAACTGCCCCGGATAGAACACGGCACCACGCACCTCCGCCATATTGGAGAAACGCGGTATCACAGAGTCCACATACAGCGAATCGCCGTCTTTCAGAAGGAAGCCATTCATTTCAAACTCACCTATGGTGTAAACCGAATATTCGCGGCCGCTCTTGCGTACCAGCCGGACATTGTCCGTATAGGCATCGCCCGTGAAGCCGCCGGCATAGTCCAGGATGCGCCCCACGCTCTCGCTTTCTTTCATCTCGTAAAACATCGGGCGCTTCACCTTGCCGCGGATATCGACCAGGCAGTCATAGGGTCCCACCACAATGACATCGTTGTCGGCCAGGCGGATGTCGCTTTTCGTGTTCCCGTTCAGGATATAGTCGTAAACGTCTATCGTGGACACCACGCGCCCCTCACGGTACACCTTGATGTCGCGCAGGGTGCCGATGTCGTTGATGCCCCCCGCCGCATACAGGGCGTTGAACGCCGACGACAGGGCACTCAGCGTATATGTGCCGGGCATCATGACCTCTCCCATCACCTGCACCTGTATGGACCGTGTCTCGCCCACGGTCAGCGTGATGTTGGAATCGGAATAGAAGCGGCCCAGCTGCTGTTTCACATAAGCATTGGCCTCCGTCACCATCATGCCGCCCAGTTTCAGGGGGCCTACACCCTCTATCGTCACCGTCCCGTCGGGCGACACCGTTCCCTCGAACGTAATCTGCGAAGCCCCCCACACGTCAATGATGACGGCATCGCCCGCCCCCAAGCGGTAGTCGCCCGGCGTGGGCACGTTCAAGCTCGGTTCGAAGGTCAGCATCTCATTGTTGAAGATGTTGCGCCCGAACACCTGGCGGTCTTCCACCCGGAAATAGTTCTGGTAATAAATCAGCGAGTCGATGTCCATGAAGCCGATTTCCTCGTCCAACTGCTGCCTCCGCACGGTACGGTCGGTGCTTTCCGTTATCTCGCGCTGCGAACGGATCATATATCCGCTGCTCTTCTGGCGTTCGTCCAACGCTTTTTCCTTGTTCGTGCGCAGGCGGCTGGAAGACGTGGTGGAGGTCTGCCCCGTGGTCTTCCCGGTCAGGTCCACCGCGCCGGGCTGTGTCTGCTCGGCTTCATATTTCTTGCGGATGCGGCGCAACTGTTCCACTGTCACGCCTTTCTGCAACAATTGGTTCACAATGTATTGTTGGTCTTTCCCCTTTTCCTGCTGTTCCATCACATATTTCACCACCTGGTCGTCCGACATGGACTGGGCAAACATGAATTGTATCCAAAAACAGGCCACACAAGCCAGCAATATTCTCCTTATCATAACATTTAAAACTTCTTTCCTTTTAATATAAAACACATCGTGGTCCAAATGATTTTCATGTCCGTCCACAGCGAACGGTGCTGGTAATACTCCAAATCCATGCGCAGGCGCACCAGCATCTTCTCCATCGTGTCGGTATAGCCGTTATACAGCGTGGCGCCGGAGGTCAGTCCCGGCCGCATCAGGAACACATATTCATAGTCCGGGTTCTTTTTCATGATCAGGCGGATGAAGTATTCCCGTTCCGGACGCGGCCCCACGAAAGACATCTCGCCGCACAGCACGTTCCACAACTGCGGCAGTTCGTCCAGATGGTGTTCGCGCAGGAACTTGCCCACGGGCGTCAGACGGTCGTCGTCCTTCTCCGCCAGCCGCGGATGCCCGTCTTTTTCAGCATCGGCCCGCATGGTCCTGAACTTCAGGATAAAAAACGGCCGCCCTTTGTAGCCTATCCTTTCTTGCCGGAATATCACGGGGCCTAGCCCCTCCCATTTCAACAACAGGAACACCACCAAAAACACCGGAGACAAAAGCAAAAGCCCCAGCAACGCCCCCACCACGTCGGTTCCTCTCTTGACCGCCCGTTCTTCCGCGTTCATGCCATCACTGATCTCCATATCCACGTAAGCCTGCTCCATCTGACCGTATCATACTAATGTACTTCCTTTATCTATAAACCTCATACAAGCGATTTTATTGCGCCGCAAAATAACTATATTTTTTTTTCATTCCCAAACACCTGCATACCGAAGAAGAAAAAATAAAGCAGAACACAAAAAATAGCATGTCGTTTATGCCGCTTTCAGAAGAAAAACGCTATCTTTGCAGTTCTAAAACATCCGGGGTTGACATGGATTTGACAGCAGGATGGAATGGTATGTAAGCATGCAGAGGGTCGGTGATTTCCTCTATAATCTCAGTTGCCAAAGAATTATCTGGCGAAAACAAGTACGCTCTCGCTGCGTAATCGAAGTACAGTAGATTACCTTTATTTCGGCACAAGGTGCTGAAACGGGACATCACTCGGAAGCTGTCGCTCCGAAGCATTCCGGCCAAGTGGTGCAGCCAAATCGGAGATAACCGCCTGCGGCCCCGCACGGGCGGTGAAATTCCAGGGGATAAGGTGCAGATGGGTGGCTTGGGTCTTGCCTGCACACGAAAACCGAAGGCCAGGATAAGCATGTAGAAAGCGTATGGTTTCCCTGTTTGGACGAGGGTTCGATTCCCTCCAGCTCCACAATACAGAGACAGCCCGGCACTCGCGTGTCGCGGCTGTCTTTCTTTTTTTCAGAACAACAATTGTCCGACATGAAAGAATTAGCATTGAAGTACGGATGCAATCCGAACCAGAAGCCCTCGCGCATCTACATGGCCGGGGGAGAGTTACCCATCGAAGTGTTGAACGGGCGCCCCGGATACATCAATTTCCTGGATGCCCTCAACGGCTGGCAGCTCGTCAAGGAACTGGAAGAGGCCACCGGCCTGCCCGCCGCCACCTCGTTCAAACACGTGTCACCCGCCGGGGCGGCCATCGGCCTGCCGCTGGACGACACGCTCCGGAAGATTTATTTCGTGGACGACGTGCAGATGCCGCTCTCGCCCATGGCCTGCGCCTACGCCCGCGCAAGAGGGGCCGACCGCATGTCGAGCTACGGCGACTTCATCGCCCTGAGCGGCACGTGCGACGCCGCCACCGCCATGCTCATCAAGCGTGAAGTGAGCGATGGCATCATCGCGCCGGACTACACCGACGAAGCCCTGCAAATCCTGCGTGAGAAGCGCAAGGGCACTTACAACGTCATCCGCATAGACCCGGCCTACAAGCCCGCCCCCGTGGAGAGCAAACAGGTGTTCGGCATCACTTTCGAGCAGGGGCGCAACGAGGTGAAGCTGGACGACCCGGCACTGTTTGAAAACGTGCCGACCGCCAACAAGCACTTCACCCCCGAAGCCCGGCGTGACCTGATGATCGCCCTCATCACCCTGAAATATACGCAGAGCAACTCCGTGTGCTACGTGAAGGACGGGCAGGCCATCGGCATCGGGGCCGGACAGCAGAGCCGCATCCACTGCACCCGCCTGGCCGGCAACAAGGCCGACATCTGGTGGCTGCGCCAGCATCCCAAGGTGATGGGCCTGCCCTTCGTGGAGAAAATCCGCCGCGCCGACCGCGACAACACCATAGACATCTACATCAGCGACGACTACATGGACGTGCTGGCCGACGGCGAGTGGCAGAAATTCTTCACCGAACGGCCGGAACCGCTCACCCGTGAGGAAAAGAAGGAATGGATTGCGCGGAATACGGGCGTGGCACTGGGTTCGGACGCCTTCTTCCCCTTCGGCGACAACATCGAGCGTGCCCACAAGAGCGGCGTGGAGTATGTGGCGCAGGCCGGCGGAAGCGTGCGCGACGACCATGTCATCGCAACCTGCGACAAATACGGCATCGCGATGGCCTTCACCGGCATACGTTTGTTCCACCATTAACCCGCAAACACACATGGCATATTTTGGCGGCGACGACATCGACAAGGTGATTGCCAACGGCATCGTGTTCTCCGGCGCAAGGAAGAACCCCGCACAGGACAGCCGGAAAGTGAAGACAAAAGCCCGGAAAAAAACTTATATCACGGGGGCACACGGCTCCGGGGCGGCCAAGATGAAGGCCGAAATCCGCCGCCGCAGGGCCAACCGGCACAAGAAATAACGGGGCTACCCTCCCCCAACGCCTGGCGGGCAGGAATCCCGCTGCGGGACGATGCCTGCAGGCCTTGCGGAAAGAACGGCCCGGCCTTGCGCACAAAAGGGGCCGTTCATGCGCAAAAAACGGGGCTGTGTCGTGCAACACACACGATGCAGCCCCGTATGCTTACGGGCATACGCCGCATACGGCTTCCGGCGGCAGCGGCCGGAAGCATTATAGGTAAAAAAAGGTTGAAAAGTTTTCTATATTCCCGGAACTGTTGTATTTTCGCAAGATGAAACCTTTAACGGGCAAATCTGCAGAATCAAACCAAAGATACAGATGGACACAAAAGAAGCGGAACTATTGAACGCCGGGCTGAACGACCGGCAGGTAGAAGAAAGCCGTTCGCTGCACGGGACCAATGAACTGACCCCGCCGAAACGGCCTTCGCTATGGAGACTCTATCTTGAAAAATTTCAAGACTCTGTGATACGCATCCTGCTGGTGGCCGCCCTGTTGTCTTTCGCCGTGGCTTTTGTGGAAGGCGAGTTCGCGGAAACCATAGGCATCGTCTGCGCGATATTGCTGGCCACGGGCATCGGCTTCTATTTTGAATACGATGCGGCCCGCAAATTCGACGTGCTGAACGCGCTGGGCAGCGAAACGCACGTAAGGGTGGTCCGCAACGGGCAGGTTTGCGAAGTGCAACGCAAGGAACTGGTGGTGGGCGACGTGATTCTCCTGGAAGCCGGCGACGAGATACCGGCAGACGCAAGATTGCTGAAATCGGAAAGCCTGCAAGTGAACGAGTCGAACCTGACAGGCGAACCCGTAACACGGAAAACGACGAACCCCGCAGACTTTGACGCGAACGCCCCTTATGCTACCAACCACCTGATGCGGGGAACCACTATCGTGGAAGGGAGCGCCACGGCGCAGGTCATCGCCGTGGGCGACCATACGGAAATAGGGAAAGTGGCCCGTGAGTCCACGATACAGACCGGGGAAAAGACGCCCTTGGACCGGCAGCTGGACCGGCTGGCCGGTTTCATCAGCAAAATAGGCTACACCGTGGCGTTCCTCGCCTTTGTCATCTTCACGGTGCACGGGCTGACGGAATACGTCCCCACGGTGGACGTATGGGGGAACAAAGAGTATCTGCATGTGTTCAAACTCTTGCTGGAGAACTTCATGATGGCCGTAACGCTGATTGTCATGGCCGTACCGGAGGGGTTGCCGATGGCCGTCACCCTAAGCCTGGCACTGAACATGCGCAGGATGTTGAAGACCAACAACCTGGTGCGGAAAATGCACGCCTGCGAAACGATGGGAGCCATCACGGTCATCTGCACGGACAAGACCGGCACGCTGACACAGAACAAAATGACCGTGTCGCAAATGGTGATGCCGGAGGGAGAAAACACGGCCGCCCTGCTGGACGAGGCCGTGGCCTGCAACACGACGGCTCACCTGAACGACAAACGGACAGAGGGCTTGGGGAACCCGACGGAAGTGGCCCTGCTGCTGTGGATGCAAGGCCGCGGCGCGGACTATATGGCCCTGCGCAGGGCCGCCGCGGAAAAAGCCCGCCAACCCTTTTCGTCGGAAAGGAAGTACATGGCCACAATCGTGGAATCCACGGTGCTGAAGCGCAGGGTCATCTACGTGAAAGGAGCACCGGAAATCATGCTGCCCCTATGCGGCGGCCTGCCGGAACGGACAAGGGAGGCCTACCGGGAACAGCTGAAAGACTGGCAAATGCACGCGCAGCGCACACTGCTCATAGGGTATAAGGAAGTGGCGGACGGCAACGACGACTGCGCCGCACTGGTGCAAGCCGGCGGATTGACCTTGCTGGGACTGGCCGCCATCAGCGACCCCGTGCGGCCGGAAGTGCCCAAGGCCGTGGAGAATTGCCTGAAAGCCGGTGTGCAAATCAAGGTCGTCACCGGCGACAGCACGGGAACAGCCGTAGAGATTGCACGCCAAATCGGCCTGTGGCAACCTGCCGACACGGAAGAGAACTGCATCCGCGGGGTGGACTTC
The DNA here is from genome assembly GCA_964528135.1 of uncultured Paraprevotella sp. Taxonomy (GTDB): domain Bacteria; phylum Bacteroidota; class Bacteroidia; order Bacteroidales; family Bacteroidaceae; genus Paraprevotella. The sequence goes on from CAZGSE010000024.1 coordinate 36,486, forward strand.
GCCGCACTGGATGACGAAGAGGCCCTGCAACGCATCAAAACGCTGAAGGTGATGAGCCGTGCACGGCCGCTGGACAAACAGCGGCTGGTGAGGCTGTTGCAGTCGCAGGGTGAAGTGGTGGCCGTCACGGGCGACGGCACGAACGATGCCCCGGCGCTGAACTTCGCCCACGTGGGGCTTTCCATGGGTTCGGGCACATCGGTTGCCAAAGAAGCCAGCGACATAACGCTGCTGGACGACTCTTTCCGCAGCATCGTCACGGCCGTGATGTGGGGGCGTTCGCTCTACAAGAACATCCAGCGGTTCATCATGTTCCAGCTGACCATCAACTTCACGGCCCTGCTGGTGGTGCTCATCGGGGCCTTCATAGGGACCGCCTTGCCGCTAACCGTCACACAGATGCTGTGGGTGAACATCATCATGGACACGTTTGCCGCACTGGCCTTGGCCTCGCTGCCGGCCGACCCGAACGTAATGGCCGAAAAGCCGCGGCCGGTGAACCAATTCATCATCACGCGGCCTATATGGACCTCCATCGTGGGCTATGGGACGGTTTTCGTCTTGGTGCTGCTGGGCATGTTGCTCTTCCCCGGCCTGGTTCCCGGCGATGGTATCTACAAGCTCACGTTCTTCTTCACGTTCTTCGTCATGTTGCAGTTCTGGAACCTTCTGAACGCCAAAACGTTCTCCACCACCGACTCCGCTTTCCGCGGGTTGGGGCATTGCACCGGGATGCTGGCTGTACTGTTTTTCATCCTGACGGGGCAATGGCTTATCGTACAGTTCGGCGGACCAGTGTTCCGCACGGTGCAACTGACCCCGTGCGACTGGGGAATCATATTCGCCCTCACCTCCATCGTGCTGTGGACCGGAGAGATGGGCCGTCTGGTAAAGCGCCTGGGGCGGAAAAACGTAAAATGAAATGGACAAAGGCATAAAAAACATCATCTTCGATTTCGGGGGCATCATCGTGGACCTGGACAGACAGGCCACGGTGCAGGCTTTCGGCAAACTGGGTTTCGACACCGCGGAAGCCTATATCGGGAATTACGTGCAACGCGGCGCGTTCTCGGCCATGGAGACCGGACAGATGTCTGCAAAGGAATTTTGCGACCACATATCCGCCCAGGCCGGACATCCGTTGCCGCCGGAAGAAATCTTCCGGGCATGGAACCGGATGCTGGTGCGCATCCCGTTGCACCGCCTGCAACTGATACGGAGCCTCAGGCCGCGTTTCCGTACATATCTGTTGAGCAACACCAACGCCATACACTGGGATTATTCCTGCCACCGGCTGCTGGCCGCAGCCGGCATCGGCATGGAAGATTGCTTCGACCGCATTTTCCTGTCGTTCAAAATGCACCTCATGAAGCCCGACAGCAACATCTTCCGGAAAGTCATGGAAGAAACGAAAGTGCAACCCGGCGAAACACTGTTCATCGACGACTCCGAAGAGAACTGCCGGACGGCAGAACGGTTGGGCATGCAGGTGTTCCACTCCCAAAAGGCCGAAGACTGGATAGATTACCTGAAAGGAAAGGAGGAATGACGGATGAAATTTATTACCTTATCTGACCCCCTGCCCTACCAGGCATGTGCCGCCACAATCGGTTTCTTTGACGGTGTGCACCGCGGGCACCGCTTCCTCATACGGCAACTGGCAGAGCATGCAAGGAAACAGGGGTTGGCTTCGGTGCTGATTACGTTCCGCAACCATCCGCGCGAGGCATTACATGCGGCCTACCAGCCCCAACTGTTGTCCACCTACGCCGAGAAATGCGCCTTGCTGGCCACCACGGATGCCGACTGTTGCGTGACACTGGACTTCACTCCGGAACTGGCTGGCCTCTCTGCCCGCCGGTTCATGACAGAGATTCTCAAAGAGCGGCTGGCTGTAAAAACACTGCTCATCGGATACGACCACCGCTTCGGGCACGGGCGCTCGGAAGGCTTCCCCGAATATGTGGAAATCGGACGCAGCCTGGGATTGGAAGTACTCCGGACAAAGGCCTTTTCCATGGGAGAGGCCTTTATCAGTTCCTCCATGGTGCGCTTATGCCTGGCCGAGGGAGAGGTCAGGATGGCCGCACACTATCTGGCACGCCCCTATTCCTTGGGCGGAAAGGTGGTGGAAGGCTTCCACGTAGGCCATGACTTAGGCTATCCGACGGCCAACCTGCAACCGGACGATGCACGTAAACTGATACCGAAAGACGGTGTATATGCCGTATGGGTCCGGATGACGGCAGGCAATGGCGAGGAACGCGCCATAAAAGGGATGCTGAACATCGGGTTCCGGCCGACATTGGGAAACGGCACAAACCGCACAATAGAAGTCCATCTGCTGGATTTTGAAGGAGACTTGTATGGACAGCATCTGATATTGGATTTCATCGGAAAGCTGCGCGACGAAAAGAAATTCAGGAACAAAGGAGAGCTGGCCCGCCAGCTCCGGGCCGATGAGATCGGCGCGAGAGAATTATTGGATAAAAGGACAAAGTGAAAAAAGATTGAAAATGAAACGCACGGTTTGCTTGGTTTTGATATTCCTGTTGTCACAGTTACTGTCTTCAATGGTAGCCTTGTTCTTCTTCAACCTGCCCAACCTGTTACAGGCCAGCCGTCTGGATGTGAATGTGCTGGCGGTGTCTTCCACGGCGGTAAGCGTGTCTTTGTTCCTCACCGGTGCATTGGTATGGGCCATCATGACCCTGCTGCATTGGACGGACTGGAAAGGCTTCCGCAACCGGGGATTAGACTGGCGTGTTTATCTCACAGTGATTGCCGGCATGCTACCGGTCATATTCCTGGTGAACCTGCTGCTGGAGCTGTTCTCATTGGAAGACGTGAACCGGGATATATTCTCAAGACTCATCTATAACCCGTGGGGCGTACTGTCTCTTGTCCTGGCGGGACCGTTCACGGAAGAACTGGTGTTCCGCATGGGCATACAACGCCACTTGATGCGCCATCGCATGCACCCTTGGGTAGCAATAACCGTCACATCCCTGATATTCGGCATTATCCACTGGAATCCGGCACAGATTCCCGGCGCAATCGCTTTCGGGATGGTATTGGGTTGGCTGTATTGGCGTTCCGGCTCATTCTGGATTTCTTTCGCAGCCCATGCCATGAACAATCTAACAGGGGTCGTACTGACACGGTGTACAGGCAATATGGACATAACCATGACTGATTTGTGCGGAGAGGCCTGCCTGATGGCAGTATGGGCCATTGCCGCTTTAGGATTGGGGTATTTTGCATACCGCCATCTAGATCACCGTTTCAGGATGCCTGATACCGGTCTTGCTGAGACGAAGAAGGAAAAGCCTTGAACGCCTCCCTGAGGGAACGGGACTGCTGCCCGGTCACGCGGTCCATCAGTTGCCGGAAACGCGCCCCTTGGTTCATTTCACGGGAATGACAGAGTTCGTGCAGCAAAACGTAGTCCGATAACTTTCGGGGTAGAACCATCAGATACGATGAAAGACAGATATGCCCTTGGCTTGAACAGTTTCCCCAGCGGGTACGTGCCGCGGCTATGGTAACGCGAGTATAGTGAAAAGCGTGCAGTTGTACAAGTTCATGCAGCCGGACGGGCAGAAGTTGTTTGGCTCGTTGGCGCAAGGCTTCCGTCACCACCTTGAATAACCTGGGCTGCAGGGCAACAAAGTCCGTATGGAGCGGATAGTCAATCGTGGCCGCACCGTATTCGTGACGGATAAAGAATCCCGCCCGCTTACCGGCTGCAAAGGCCAGACGGAACTGGTCTGTACTGATACTAAAGGCGGGATTTATCATAGGATAATGCAACATCAATGTTGATGACAAGAAAAAACATTCCCTGCCGCTCCCGCATGGGAAAAGATGGCAGGGAATGT
>CAZGSE010000025.1:0-39999 GCA_964528135.1 uncultured Paraprevotella sp.
AAAAAGATGAAAAACCTGGTCACTTGTTTGCTCTTATTCATGGCTCTTCAGGCTTCAGCACAGCAAACCCCATATAAACTCAGGGGTGCGGTCCGCGACTCTTTCACAGAAGAATCCATCCGGGAAGTTTTACTGACATTGATGACAGAAGACAGTGTGGAGGTGGCTCAAATCAAATCGTGGGGAAGCACTCCCGGCTCCCCTAACTATACGATTGAAGACATTCCCGGAAGTGGACGTTATATCATACGCTGCGAGAAAGAAGGATATAACACAACATTTAAGAATGTCACACTGAGATTCATCAAGCTGAGACAAACCACAGTCATGACAGAGGACATACTGATGGCCAAAGAAATGACCCGCGAACTGAAAGAAGTGGAAGTGAAAGCCACGTTGGTGAAAATGGTCATGAAAGGCGACACCGTGGTATATAACGCCGCAGCCTTCCAGCTGTCCCAAGGCTCCATGCTGGACGAATTGGTCCGACAGCTGCCTGGAGTACGACTGGACGAAAACGGGCAAATCACCGTAAACGGGCGCTTCGTGAGCAGCCTGTTGCTCAACGGCGAGGATTTCTTCAACGGCAATCCCAAAGTGGCACTGGACAACTTGCCGGCCTACATGGTGGACAATGTGAAAGTGTATGAAAGACAAAACGACCGCGACAGGGCTTTGGGCATCAAGAAAACGGGAGAAGAGCCACTGGTCTTGGACGTGAACCTGAAGAAACAATACAGCATCGGGTGGATTGCCAACACGGATGCAGGATATGGCACGAACGACCGTTACGGGGCACGTGTCTTCGGTTTGCGCTTTTCCCCGCAAACCCGCCTGTCCCTATACGGGAACTTCAACAACATCAACGACATGCGCACTTCCGACACTTACGGGAACTGGAATGCCAGAAATGTACCGGACGGTATCACAAACCGCCAGTCCGGCGGCCTGGACTTGTTGGTGAACGACAAGGAAAGACGCTACAAACTGTCCGGCACACTCACCGCCTACCGCCAAGAAGAAGAAACAGACATGCAGCGCCTCTCCACCACATTCTTCAGCAGTGGCGACATTTACAACCGGACATCGAGTGCATCAAAAAACAGACAATGGGCCATAAATCCTTATATCGACCTGCAACTCACACCCAAAAAAGGATTGTTCTTCAGGGTAAACCCTTACGTGAGATACCAATACAACAAAGGAAACACGTTTACCAGGAGTGCGGATTTAACGGAAAACATATATGAACATTACAGGGGAGAGGCCTTGGACAGCCTCTTTGCCCCAGACGCTTCGGAAGTTTATACCCGTATCCTGGTGAACCGGCTGATGAACGACCAAGAATCAAAGGCTTACCAACTCAGCACCGGAAGCAGTATAGAGCTTTCCACCAAAGGAGTGACCGACGATGACTATTTCACCATAAGAGGAAATTACAACTACAACAAAAGCCAGAATAAGAACCTGCAACGGTATGATGCCTCCTATTGGACCAACGGCAGCCAGACCGAAAGCCGGCGCACTGCCCAATATGGGGAGAACCATTACAAAAACGCTTATTATGACTTACTCGGCGAATATTCCCTGGAACTGGCCAACAGGAACATGACATGGCGGATTACGCCGGGATATAAGGTAGATTATAACCACCAAAACACATCCCGTCCTTTTTACACCCTGGACGCAAACGGAATGTGGGAATATGATATTGACCGGCTTTCGTCCATGAAAGACGGGCTGACCGATTACATCGACCTGCAAAACAGCTTTTATTCCACCCGGAGGACTTGGACACACAACGCATACGTGAACCTGCAATATACCATGAAGGAAAACGGGAATGAAAAATTGTGGCTGTACGTAAGACTTCCCATGCGCATGGCCGTCGAGAAGTTGGACTACCGGCGGGCACCTACCGACACCCTGCTCCGGCGGAACCTGAATTTCTTCGAACCTAACCTGAATTTAAGATTCTATCCGAAAGTAGAAAACCGCGACATGTTTTTCTCGCTGGGATACCAGCAAACCCACTCTGCACCGGACTTGTCTTACAACGTAAACTACCGGGACGATTCCACGCCTTTGGTGGTGCGTCTGACCAACCCCGGACTGAAGAACGCGCAGAACCACAGCCTGTCCACGTCTTATAACTGGGGCAACTGGAGGAAACAGCGGTTTGTCTATACCGCCCTGTATTACAACCTGAGGCTCAACGCCCTTGCACAATCGCTCACTTACGACCGGACAACGGGTATCCGGACTTACCGCCCGGAAAACGTCAACGGGAACTGGAACATAGGAGGTGCTTTCAGCACCACCACGGCACTGGACAAGGACAGGCTCTTCACTCTGGTGACTTACACCAAGTGGGGCTACAACCACAGCGTGGATTTCCTGAACCTGGACGATATGGACCATAGCGTCCGCAATACGGTGAACAACACCACCCTGGGAGAAGACCTGAACTGCGAATTCCGCAAAAACGGCTACTTTGCCGCCCTGAAAGGAAACTTCAGCTGGTCGAGGGCGAAAGGAGCGAACATAAACGACATCGAAAGCTACAACTACAGTTACGGCCTTACGGGGAAAGCCCCCTTGCCTTGGTGGAACTTCGAAGTCAGTGCCGACCTGATGATGTACAGCCGGAGAGGTTATGAAAGCAACCTGTTGAACACGGATGAGCTGGTGTGCAACATACACCTGAGCAAATCCATCCTTCAGGGGAACCTGGTATTCATGATAGACGGTTTCGACCTTTTCAAGCAACTGTCCAACGTGCGTTACAGTGTCAATGCCCAGGGGCAGACAGAAACCTGCTACAATGTCATTCCGCGTTACGTCATGTTCCACGTGATGTATAAACTCAACCGCGAACCGAAAAGAGGAAACTGACGGAAAGAAACATGGCATATTGACTTCCGCTTACCGGCACAAGAAAACCGATGCACGGCACCACGGAAAGAGGGAACGGGGGAAAACACGGGCATCGCGACAAAGGCCGTCCAGCCGGAATGCCGGATTTTTAACAGGCCATTGCATAACAAGGAATCGCAAAATCTCGTAACTTTGCACGCAAAAAGAAAAAGTTCATGAAAACGACCCGTCTTATCCTTACCGGTTTCATCTCCTCCATACTTCTATTTTCCGCCTGCAACGACGAGGACACGGCCAACGACAACACCAACGAAAACGCCAACCCTTCCGTCATCCCCGAAGCCCTCAACCTGGAAATGCCACGGATAGACGACGAAACCGGCGACATCTATGCCCACTACGTGACTTACAACGGGCAGCAGGTGCTGAACTACGTACTCGACTGGCATCCGGAAAAAAAACATTCCCGCTGGGTGGCTTTCGTGTTCACCAACACCACGGCAGCCCAAAACTGGAACCGCAGCAACTGGAACGGAACGGAATGGGGAGGCACCGTGTGGGAAGGAGACCCGTTCCAGCCCGACCCGGACATCCCCGTCGGGGAACGCTCCGAGCTGAGCGACTTCAGCAACAGCGGCTACCAGCGCGGACATCTTTGCGCCTCGGCCGACCGGCTCTTTTCGCAGGATGCCAACGGACAGACGTTCTACCTGTCCAACATGAGCCCGCAGATAGGCAGCTTCAACACCACGGACTGGGCGGCATTGGAGACACAGGTGCGCAACTGGGGACGTAACAGTTCGTTCCGCGACACACTTTTCGTGGTGAAAGGCGGCACAATACGCGATGACCAGGTGCAAGGCAGCATAGGCAGCGGCGTGGCCGTCCCAAGCCATTACTTCATGGCGCTGCTCTGCAAGAAATACAGCGGCGGGCAGAACACATATAAAGCCATCGGGTTCTGGGTGGAACACCGGCGGTACAGTTCCACGCCGGAACTCAGTTCCTGGGCCGTGAGCATCGATGAACTGGAGGAACTGACGGGCATAGACTTTTTCTGCAACCTGCCAGACCGCATAGAAATCCCGGTGGAACAGACCTATAATCCGGACAGTTGGACAGGACTATAAAAAATATGCGCCGGAAAGTTTGGTGGTTCTGCAGAAATGGATTAACTTTGCACTCCGTAAAATCAGACCATTACACTTACAGTTACAACTATAATAATATTGAATAGATTAAATACATAGGAATAATGAAAAAAGATATCCATCCAGAAAACTACCGCCCAGTGGTGTTCAAAGACATGAGTAACGGCGAGATGTTTCTTTCACGTTCCACGTGCAAGACAAGCGAGACTGTAGAATTTGAAGGTGAAACTTATCCTGTTGTGAAGCTGGAAATCTCCAGTTCCTCACACCCGTTCTACACCGGAAAGAGCAAATTGGTGGATACTGCAGGCCGTGTGGACAAGTTCATGAGCCGTTATGCCAAGAGCCGCAAATAATGCAAACTTTTTCTTTTAATAAATGAAAACGGTATGGTTGCCAACGCTTCCATACCGTTTTTATTTTAACGCACAGTTGCCTTTTTTGCCTTCTTTCCAACAGGCGTCCCCCGCCTGCGCAAACAGCCGGCCGTTCTTGCGCAAGACGGGCTGTCGCCTTGCGCAAGAACGGCCGGCTGTTTGCGGAAAAGAATCCCGCGGCATACCGCCGCTTGTCCGCCCCGGCCTCTTCTCTTCTCATTCATTCTCCAGCAGAAAGAAACGCTTGCCATCCCATTCATATACCAGCGGACGGATTACGGCTTCCATGCGTCCGGCCGTCTCTTTCTCCACCTCTCCCGGCTGCAAGGACAACGTCAGGCGCATGTCATCGGGTTGCAGCCCCGCTTTCACAAAACGCATGTCCTGCAACCGTTGCAAACGCTCCACCTCTTCGGCATTGATGGTGTCGTTCGTTGTCCAGAAAGCCTCATAATCCGGCCATTCCATCCATGCCGTTGCGGGCAGTTCCTCCCACTGGGGGGTATAGAGCCTCACCGTACTTTCCTGCACCGGACCGGCATAGGTGCGCACCACACAAATATAATCCACCGAATCTTTCACCGGCAGGAGTTTCATTTCCACCCTGCAGTTCTTGGTCAGTTGCAGGTCCAGATAGTCCAGTGTCAGCTGTTTCAACACAGTGTAACCGTCGAAACGGTTGCGCACCTTGGCTTCCATGTTATGTTCGATGAAGTCGATACAATCCAAACGATTGTTTTTCGTCATGATTTCCAATATACTGTCGGGCATGGACGCAAACACATCCCGCATGGGCTGAGCCAGTCCTGCCGGTGCCGGGCTTGTCCGGGCCGCGCCTGCCTGCCAGGACATCAGGCCGATGAGCAAAAAGAAAAAGTTTTTCATTTCAATGTTCCGCATTGATTTCGTGACTACAAACTTAGTCATTTTTGTCGAGAATCCCCTGCTGCCCGCTGCATTAATAACATCTCTTCACGTTAACGGGAACCCCAATAAAGGAACACCATTCCGAGCAGTACCAGGAACAAGTCTATCGCCTTGCTCCGCAAGTTCTTTTCGTGGAACACCATTGCCCCGAACAGGAAAGAAACCACCACGCTCCCCCTGCGCACCATGGATACGATGGAAATCATTGCGCCGTCCAAACTCAAGGCATAGAAATAAACGAAATCAGCCGCCGACAGGAACAATGAAATCAGGATGATGCACCAGTCCCAACGGAAAGGGGCGGTCCTTTTGCGCTGGGGCCACCACAGCAAAAGCAACATGACACCCATCATACCACATTGATACAGGTTGTAATAGCTCTGCACCACCATGCGGTCCAGCCCCACGCCGCCGCTTTCGGGAGAGGCCATCAAATATTTGTCATACAATCCGCTCACCGCTCCCAGCAGGCTGGCCAGTACCACAAAATAAATCCATTTGTCGTGGCGGAAGTCTATGCCTTCCTTTTTCCCGCTGCGGCTGAGCATGAAGAACGACAACACAGCCAATGCCACTCCCGTCCATTGGCAGGCATTCAGCCGTTCACCGAAAACCAGCAAGGCCCCGACAAGCACCATCACCGGACGCGTGGCATTGATGGGACCCACGATGGTCAGCGGCAGATGCTTCATGCCGAAGTAGCCGAAAATCCAAGAAGCCAGTACGATGCAGGACTTCAACATGACGTATTTCTGAGAATCCCAGTCTATCCCAGGGATATAGAACACATCATCCGTATCCGTCAGCCCGCAGGCGGAAGCCAAAATAAGCGGGAGGAATATCAAACTGCAAAACAAAGTGTTGAGGAACAACACGGGAATCACGGCATTGCCCTTCAGCGACTTTTTCTTGAACACGTCATAAAAGCCCAACAGCGCAGCCGAAACAAAAGCCAAAAGCAACCACATGTCTTTGTCTTACTTTCCACTGATTATACTTCAAAACAACGGGACGGATAGGCTATATCCACCAAAAACAGGGCATGCCCCGGCATGGACTCCCCTGCCCCGCAACGGTCTTTCCCCTCGATAACGGCGCGGAACCCCTCTACTGTCAGCCGCCCCCGCCCCACTTCCACCAGCGTACCGACAACCGCACGCACCATATTACGCAGGAAGCGGTCGGCCTGAATCTCGAAACGCCACTCGCCGGGAGCCAGTTCCGTCCACCGGGCTTTCATGATATGGCAGTTGTTGGTCTTGGTGTCTGTCTTCACTTTGCTGAAACTCGTAAAGTCCGTGTATTCCGCCAGCACTGCCGCCGCCTCGTTCATCTTCACGAAATCCAGGTCGCGGTACAGGCGGCAAGAAGCATGACGAAGAAACGGCGACTTGTAAAAATGGAGATAGTAATGGTATGTGCGCGACAGTGCATCAAAACGGGCGTGCGCATCCGCCGCCACCGGCACGACCCGATGGACGGCAATGTCGGGCGGCAACAGGCGGTTAAGTTTGTCCGCCAGCCACCGGCCGTCAATCCGCCGTGTCGCATCATCGGCATACTCAAAGTCAAAATGAGCCACCATCAGCCGGGCGTGCACCCCCGTGTCGGTACGCCCCGCCCCCGTCACGGGAACAGGACGGCGCAGGAGCAGCGACAGTTTGTCTTGCAACACCTCCTGCACGGTAATGCCGTTGGGCTGGATCTGCCAACCATGATAAGCACTCCCGTCATAAGCGAAATATAAAAAGTATCTTTGCATCTGTCCAAAAACTAAACGGATGCAAAGATACGCATTTTCAGGCTGTCCGGCCAGCCTACTTGACAATATAATAATCGGGTTTCAGGCCTTTCAGGGCATCCTTGCGCTTGGCCGTCCGCACACGGATACCGCCCAGCGTGTAAACGTCCACCATGTCGTCCTCGGATTTCCCGGCCACTTTGGACGCTTCCACGCCCGTGCCCCCTGTGCTGTAATCGCTCATCTGTATGTCGTCCACATTCAACCGCCGGCCCGATGTGCCGCTCACCTCGAAGCGCAGACGGATCAGGCCGTCCACATCCAACTTGTAACCATAACGGTTCCATTCCCCGGCCTCAAACGCCAGCTGTTCCGCCACGGGAACCCAACTCATCCCGCCGTCCAGTGAATAGCTGACGGTAAGGGTCGCCCCGCTGCCGTCAGACCCGTAACGCCCGGCATAGAACCACAGCGAATCGCAGCCTCCCGTCTTGTCCTCCATCATCTCCAGCAGGGTCGGTTCGTCATTCCTGGCCCGCATGCGCACTGACTTTTCACCGTTCTTTTGGTCGTTCTCCAGACTCCCGATAACCACCTGCGCCATGCGCCAGGTGGCAGCCGCACAGGTCACTTCGGCATCAGCATATCCGCCCTTGCTTCCGGTCTCAAAATCCTCAAAGAACGCTTTCTGGGAATCCACGTCGCCGGACAGGCTGATCACGATGTCGCTCACACCGGATGTGGAAATCACCAGTTCGCCTTCCACATGGCCCTCCTGTTCCACGCTCCCCATGCGCACCCTGACTGTCTGTTCCGTGCCGCGGATGGTTGCGTCCTGACCCCATTCCAGCCCGTCCGTGCTGACCTCAAAGGGAGTTTCCACCGTCACGGTCGTAACATATTCCGGGACTTCCAAGGCCGTTATGCTGACCGTCTGCGGGGTGGAAGGCCTGCCGGGGACAGAAGAAAAGGACATCTCCGACACATTGGCCGTAAACACCGGGGTGACATCCGGCATCACGACCTCCACCTCGTTGGAGGTCATTGTTACCTGTTGCTCCCCGTCAAGCACGCTTACCTTATAATAATAGGTAGTAGAGGCGTTCAAATCTTCCACGCGGAAGCTCGTCTCTTCCGTTGTCACCGGATAACCCTCCAGCATCAGGACATTTCCCTGTTCGTCTTTCGTATAGACTTCCAGTGAATAAGACAGTCCTTCTCCCATCGCCATCCACGATGCCACGAAACGTTTGGCGTTGACCGTACAAACCACATCCGTCGCGGAATAAGCCGGAACACCATCCACGAAATCCACCCGCAAAGTGTTCTGCTGTTCAAACCCCTCACCTGTCAGGGTCAGGCAAGCCACATGTTCGCCTGCCGACAGGCCGCCGCACGTTACCTCCACTGTCACTCCACTGTTGACTTCCTCTTCAGAGAACTGCACCCTGTCCAACTGGAAATCCTCATTGTCCAACTGCAGGGACAAACCTCCGGGCAGATTCCTGCCCCGTATCACCAACTGGCCTTGTAATCCCTTGGAAACAGCCTGCAAGCCATAGTCCACCAGTTCGTCAGCGGCCGGAACGAACAACTCCGGCTGCTGGCTGTTCCGGTCGGTATAAAAGGCATATTCCGTGCTGTCACCCCAAATGTAACTTGCCAACTGGGGATAATCCACAAACGGGTTCCGGTTTCCCTGGATGCCATACACTGCCTCGTTGCGCTCACGCTCCGTATCGTCCACCGGGTCGGCCTCGTTCCATTCCAGCAACAAACGGCTCACCCACGGGCGTAAGGTGGGATAACGGTTCTGTTCCACCACCAACAAGCCTTCCGTCGTCTGCCACAAGTCGGTATAATCTTCATAACATGTTGCCATATAAAAGTAGGTGCGGGCGAAGTCCCCTTTCCATTGGTCAGCCGGTTCCCACACGGTAATCAGGGAATCTTCACGGTAGGAGACGGATTTGCCCACCACTGTCACACCATTATCAAAACTCGGCGTTTCCGTCACCACTCCCATCGGATAATTGCTTTTCCGCCCGTTTGCGGTTTCATCGCTGGGGAACAGGTTGAACAGATCGCAATAGGCGTTATTCACTGTATGTCCCCACCAACTGTTTGCAAAGACATGTTCGATGTTCATACCGCTCACGGCATTGATGCCATTAAACCAGCGCACATTGTCGCTATAACGGTCGCGCACCGACCCGTCCGGCATCCGGTCGGTCACGGCAAACCCCGCCCATGTATAACCTTCTCCTCTTCCTCCATAATTCAGCACCGTTTCCGGCTGGATCAGTTCGTATAATGCCGTTTTCAATTCTGCCTTTTTCAAGCCTTCCACCGGACGGTAATAATCCTTTTGTCCGCAAACCGCCACACAGCAAAGCACAAGTCCACAGAAATACAGTAACCTCTTTTTCATAAGCATAGCCCTTTATGTTTGCAACAAATATACAATAAAAAGACAAAAAGCCGGTGCTTCCTCTTCCAAAAAAACAAAGCGTCACAAAAAAACTACACTATTCAGCCACCCGTAACCTTGACCGGGAAAGAATACAAACCTGATGCCACAAACAAGAAAACAGGAAACCTCCTGCAAAAAAACCGATAAAGCCCTTGCACAACACAAGGGCTTTATCGGTTTTGTCAGACGGTTCCGGATTCCGGAAACTATCCTCCAAAGTTGTCGTACATGATAGATTCAGGATCCACACCCAAACCGTCAAGCATGCTGACCACGGCATTCGACATCGGGCCGGGGCCACACATGTAGTATTCTATATCCTCCGGAGCCTCGTGGTCTTTCAGGTAAGTTTCATACATCACAGTATGCACGAAGCCCGGTGTGTACTTCACGCCGGCTGCATCGGCCGCGGGATCCGGACGGTCCAAAGCCAAATGGAAATGGAAGTTTGAAAACTCTTTCTCCAATTTGTGGAAATCATCCAGATAGAATACCTCATTCAAGGCACGGGCACCATAGAAATAGTGCATTTCCCTGTCGCGGGTATTCAAGGTCTTGGTCATGTGCATGATTTGCGCACGCAATGGAGCCATACCGGCACCGCCGCCTACCCAAACCATCTCTTTCTTGCTGTCGAAGTGCGGATGGAAGTCACCGTAAGGACCGCTCATCAACACTTTATCGCCCGGTTTGAGCGTAAAGATGTAAGAAGACGCGATACCCGGATTCACATCCATAAACCCGCTGCGGTCCGGTTTGAACGGCGGTGTGGCAATACGCACGGTCAGCATGAACACATCACCTTCGGCCGGATAGTTCGCCATGGAGTAGGCACGTACCGTCGGTTCCGGATTGACACACTTCAGCGGAAAGAGGCCGAACTTCTGCCATGCAGGCAGATATTCGTCGCCAATAAGCGCCTTGTCGATGTCCTTATCGTAATCCATGGTGAAAGCCGGAATCTTTATCTGGGCATACGAGCCGGGCAAGAAATCCATGTGTGCCCCGGCAGGAAGCTGCACCTTGAACTCCTTGATGAAAGTAGCCACATTCTTATTGCTAATGACCGTACACTCATATTCTTTCACGCCCATTACGGATTCAGGCACCTTGATTTCCAAATCGCCCTTCACCTTGCACTGGCATCCCAGACGCCAATGCTCTTTAATCTGCTTACGGGTGAAATGCCCTTTCTCTGAATCAAGGATATCCCCACCCCCGGCAATGACCTGGCACTTACACTGCCCGCAAGAACCTTTTCCACCGCAGGCAGACGACAAGTAAATACCCGAAGCGGAAAGTGTGGACAACAGGCTCTCGCCTTGGGACACAGAGATGACCTTGTCGCCATTAATAGTAATATTTACGTTTCCGCTCGGTGACAAATACTTCTTGGCAACAAGCAAGATGATGACCAAGAGGAGGATTGTGACGAGGAATACGCCAATGCTTGCATAAATAAAATTCATATCCATTGTTCTATTCCTTTCCTTTTAAATACTTAAACCTGAGAAACACATAAAAGCCATGGCCATCAGCCCTACGGTGATGAAGGTTATACCCAGCCCCTGCAAGGGTTTAGGCACATCGGTATAAGCCATCTTCTCGCGGATGGCTGCCAAAGACACAATGGCCAACGTCCAACCGATACCGGAGCCTAAAGCATAAGCTATGGAATCCCATATGTTGGAAATGGCCTGCGTGTTGGTGGCAGGATCCATGGTGATGCGTTGCTGCATGAAGAGCGATGCCCCCATGATGGCGCAGTTCACAGCAATCAGAGGCAGGAAAATGCCCAAGGCTGAATACAAAGAAGGCGAAAAGCGCTCCACCACCATCTCCACCAATTGGGTGATACCTGCAATCACAGCAATGAACAGGATGAAAGAAAGGTAAGTCAAGTCTATGCCGAGGATACCGTCTTCCGCCAGTACCTTTGTCTGCAACAGATAGTCCACCGGCACTGTCACCAGAAGCACGAACGTCACGGCGACACCCAGTCCGAGGGCTGTCTTCACATTCTTGGATACGGCCAGATAAGAACACATACCCAAGAAGAAAGCGAAAATCATGTTGTCCACGAAAATCGAACGGACAAACAAACTCAAAAAATGTTCCATATTGTCTTTCTATTTTAGGTCATGTGGTTCGGTTACTTTTTCTCCTTCTTCTCATTGTAGGCGCGGTGAGCCCAAATCACACATCCCAAAAGGATCAGTGCCATGGCAGGCATAGTCATCATGCCGTTGTTCATGTAGCCCATGTCATAGAAGCTCTGCGGAATGACCTGGAAGCCCAGCAGGGAACCATTGCCGAAAAGTTCGCGCACCGTCCCCACGACAACCAACACGAGGGCATAGCCCAAGCCGTTCCCCATTCCATCGAGAAAACTTTCCCACGGGCCGTTCATCATGGCAAAGGCCTCAAGGCGGCCCATCAGGATACAGTTGGTGATAATCAGTCCCACGTAAACCGAAAGTTGCACGCTCACGTCATAGGCGAAAGCCGTGAGCACCATGCTCACCACCGTCACCAGTGCCGCCACAACCACCAACTGCACGATGATACGGATGCGGTTGGGGATGGTTTTACGAATCAATGAGATAATCAGATTGGAAAAAGCCGTAATCACAGCCACGGAAAGTCCCATGACAATAGCCGGCTGCATCTGCGAGGTAACCGCCAATGCGGAACAAATACCCAGAATCTGTACGGTTATCGGGTTATCAAGATTAAGAGGAGAAGTAAATACTTCCCTGACCTCCTTAGAAAATAACTTGCTCATATTTTGTCTCCTTGTTTTATTCTTTAGTGGTTAAAAAGACCTTGTAGCGCGACAAACATTCCTGAAGCATGTCTTGCACCCCATTGGTCGTCAAGGTGGCACCGGTCAGGGCATCGCAACGGTTCTCGTCAGCCAAGCCCGGCACGTTCTTTCCCTTCTTCACCACGCTCAATGCGACATCGCTTCCGTCTGCATTCATCAGTTGCTTCCCTTCAAACTGCTTCTGGAATTTGTCATATTCGGTGATCAAAGCCCCCAGTCCGGCCGTCTCGCCGCTGTGAGAAAAATACACGCCGTAAACCGTATTCTTGTCTGCATTCAAGGCGACATATCCCCAGATGGCTCCCCAAAGTCCCTTTCCGGTCACCGGAATGACATATTTGGTTTCACCGTCCACTTCACAGACATACAGAGGCAGGCAATCATCGGAGATGTTCTTGTCTTCCACGACAAAACCATCCTTGTCCTTGGACATCCCTTCCTTCACGATGTTACCGTCCTTGTCTATCACCCGGTCGGCCACGACCACATCCGTATAGGTATTCTCAACATCCGACTTTCCGACATTGCGGAGGTTCAAGGCTGCCAAAATCTGGCTTTTCTTGTCGATACGGACATTGGCCATCGACTGTGGTTCCAACACCTTTGACACAAAAGCCAGCAGGAAAGCCACGATAATCACTACGATGCAGGAATAAACAATCGTATAAGTATTCCCGTCCGTGTTCAGCCCTTTCTTGGCCGGCTTTGCACTTTCCTGTTCCGTGATTTCCTCAAATTCGGAAGCGGGTGCCTGACATACCGGACACTTTTCTGGCGCACCGTCACCTTCATGTATGTAACCACACACTTTACATTTGAATTTCTTTGTTGCCATAGTCCTTTCTTATTTTTTAATTGCACGTCGAGCCCGCTTGTCTATATTGCTCTGAACCACAAAATAGTCAATCAGCGGAGCAAACAAGTTCATCAATAGAATAGCCAGCATCATGCCCTCCGGGTAACCGGGGTTCAGCACACGGATAATGATGGCCATGGCGCCGATAAGAAAACCATATATGTATTTCCCGGTTTCCGTGCGGGCAGAAGTCACGGGATCTGTGGCCATGAACACGGCACCGAAACAGAATCCGCCCAGCACAAGATGTTCATACCAAGGCATGGAAGCACCCGCATTGCCTGCAGGCCCACTCAGGTTAAAGATCCAGGCCAGCAATGCGCCGCCCACAAACACGCTGAACATCGTTTTCCAGCTGGCAATGCCCGACCACAAGAGAATCACGGCACCAATGGCAATGGCAATGACGCTGGTCTCACCGATAGAACCCGGAATCAGGCCAACCACCTGGTCGCAGGAGAAAGCCGGCACGGTTCCGGTAGCCACCTCGCCCAAGGGCGTGGCCATCGTGAAAGTATCCGGCAGGTCATACCCCAATCCGCAGATGCTCTCCTTGGCCACCCAGCAGGCATCACCGCTCATGGCCGTAGGATAGGCAAAAAACAGGAACGCACGGGTAATCAACGCCACATTGAAGATATTCATGCCCGTCCCGCCGAAAATCTCCTTGGCGAAGATTACGGAAAAAGCGCAGGCCACGGCGATAATCCACAGCGGACAGTCCACCGGGACAATCATGGGCACCAAGATACCCGTCACCAGATAGCCTTCCTGGATTTCCTCATGCTTCCACTGTGCCACAATGAATTCAATGCCCAGCCCCACCACATAAGAAACAATGATTTTGGGCAACACGGCCAGGAAACCAAAACCGAACATCTCCCAGAACGTACCGCTGGCCCCGGCAGCCATATAGTTTTGATAGCCGATATTATACATGCCGAACAACAGGGCCGGCAGCAAGGCTATAACCACAAAAATCATGATGCGCTTGCTGTCTATCGCATCATGCACGTTCACTCCTGACCGCGAAGTGGCATTCGGCACGAACAGGAACGTTTCGAAGCCATCGAACACCGAACGGAAAGCATGGAGTTTGCCGCCCTCCTCGAAGTTCGGCTTTATCTTATCAAGATATTTTCTTAACGCATTCATTATTGTCTATTCATTAAAAATTGCAATGATGTTACTTATGCCATCTCTTTACGGAGCATGTCCAGCCCCTCGCGTATGATACGCTGCACTTCCAGTTTGGAAGAATCGACAAACTCACACAAGGCAAAATCTTCCGGTGCCACTTCGTAAATGCCCAATGCCTCCATACGGTCTATGTCGCCCGTAATGACGGCTTTCACCAGTTGTTCGGGGAAAATGTCCATCGGGAACACACGGTCGTACTCACCGGACATGATGAGATGGCGTTCACCACCCTTGATGCGTGCATCCAAGGCATATTCCTTCTTTCCCATCAACCAACTGCAGTAAGCGCGGCTGGAAGAGTAATCATTGAAGCGCGGCATAATCCATCCGAGGATCTCATGCACGTCGTCCCCCTCTGGAATGACGTTGACTTCCGTTGCATGGGCTGCCAAGAAGCCATCCGCCGTAGTCTTTACGCCCGTCATCACATTGCCGTTAACCACGCGCAGCGTGCGCCCCGTCGTCACGTTGCCTTCAACCAGCGTAGCCAACTGCTGGCCCACGGTCATCCGGCAATAGGCAGGACGCTTCACTTCCGAACCGGCAAAAGCGATTACGCGTGTGAAATCCAGTTTGCCCGTATTGAACAGGCGGCCAATGAAAATCACTTCTTCGGCACCGATGGTCCACACGACCTCTCCCTTGTTAATCGGGTCCACATGGTTGATCTGCACACCGACGTTGCCCGCCGGAGCCGGACCGTCAAAGAAAGTCACCGTCACATTCTTGGCTGCCGTCAAAGCCGCGGAAGTCTGTTTCACACTCACTCCGAGATGGGTCTTGGCCAACTTGGCCAGCACGTCCAGTCCGGTCTGGAAATCGGTCTCGCGTCCCTGCAACACATACTCGAAATCGGCAGCCAGCGGCATGGAATTGAAAGCCGACACAAAAATGGCTTTCGGCGTGTCTGCCGGATTGGCCGTCACATCATAGGGGCGCTGTTTGAAGAAAGCGAACAGTCCCGTTTTGAGCAGGGTTTCCTTTACCGCCTCTGCCGTCATCTGTCCCACATTCTTCTTGCCAAAGTCCACATACACCTGCTCTGCGTCGGCCTTCACACAGATCTTCAGCACCTTGCGGCGCTCTCCGCGCTCCACCACAGCCACCGTCCCGCTCACAGGGGAGACGAACTTGACCTCCGGATGGTCCTTGTCCACAAACAAGGCATCCCCCACCTTTACCGCATCGCCTTCTTTGACCACCACCTTGGGCTTTACTCCCGTAAAGTCATCCGGCATCAAAGCATACATGCCAGACTTCTTCACCTGGAACAGCTCTTTGGCAGCCTTGCCTTTAAGGTTCACGTCAAGGCCTTTGCGTAATTTGATCACATTTGCCATATAATAGATTAAATAAACTGGTTTTCACTAAAACGCGGCAAATTTACATTAAAAATATGACAAAGTGAAGAAATCTAAAAAGAAAAAATAGTAATTTTGTCCAATAAACAAGAGCCGCATCAGAAGACTAAGAAATATATTCAGGACATTCGCAGGTATGGTTGCCGGCTTATACCTGCTGATGGTTGCACTTCTCTACATTCCGACAGTGCAACAGGCCGTTACGGCTTTCGCCACAAAGAACCTGGAAAACCTGTTACACACCGAAATCCACATCGGACGGGTAAACATCGGATTCTTCAACCGGGTTATCCTGGACGACGTGCAAATGAAAGACCAAAACGGGGAGGAGATGCTGAAAGCCGCCCGCATGTCGGCCAAGATGGTCCTGACGGATTTGTTACACGGCAAAATCACCATCTCCAACATCCAGCTATACGGGTTCGACATCCGCCTTTACCAGGAAGCGGAAAACGCCCCGGCCAACTTCCGGTTCCTGGTCGAGGCCTTTTCCAGTGACCGCGAACGCCCCTCCGACCCGCACCTGAGAATCAATTCCGTCCTGATCCGGCGAGGCAAGATTTGCTGGCACAGGAAAGACCTTCCGGACACGCCGGGACACTTCAACCCGCAACACATACAGATAGAAAGGTTCAGTGCCACCCTGGCGCTCAAACAATACACCAAGGACTCCCTGAACCTGAGCGTCAAGAAAATGAGTTTCAGCGAGCAGTCCGGCCTGGACCTGAAGCAACTGTCCTTCAGGTTCACCGCCAACCGGCAGCAAGCCGTGCTCGAAGACTTCGTCATGGAACTCCCCCACTCCCGCCTGGTGCTGCAGCCCGTCAGCCTTACCTACCGCATGGAAACGGACTCCGCATCCGGCAAAAGCCGGTTCCACGACTTG
Organism: uncultured Paraprevotella sp.; assembly: GCA_964528135.1. Classification (GTDB taxonomy): domain Bacteria; phylum Bacteroidota; class Bacteroidia; order Bacteroidales; family Bacteroidaceae; genus Paraprevotella. Next base: position 16,677 of record CAZGSE010000025.1, read on the forward strand.
CATTTCCGGGGCGCGACGAGCGAAGCCGTGCTCTCGCCCGACGATTTCAGCACCCTCTGGCCGGCCATAGGGCAGACGCCGCTTCCCGCCCCCTTGCAGTCCGTCCGTGTGGAAACGCAGTTCCAGGGCAACACGAAATATATCTCCGTAGATAAACTGAACCTGAGCACAAAAGGGCAAAGCATCATGCTCGACGCGCCGCTGTCCGTCAGCCAGCTGCAGGACAAAGAGCGGCGCACGCTGAAAGCCTACCTGCACAACTTGCAGGTGACCCGCACCGGTGTGGAACAAATCTGCACATGGCTGGAAAGCCAAGGAAAGGAAGGCATCCCTTACTTACAGGCAATGGAACACTTGCAGGCCCGCGGCAACCTGACCTACAGTCCAGGGCAGTCCGAAGCCCGCCTGAACCTGCAGACCGGCATCGGCAACCTGGCCCTATCCGGCACATGGAGCCCCCGGAACACTTTCGACATCCGCCTGCAGACCTCCGGACTGCAGCTGGGCAAACTGCTGGCAAAAGAACAGTTGGGCGCAGTGGCATTCAACCTTTCGGGCAGCGGGACACTCCCGAAGGGGGAATATCCCCTCGTCCATGCCGCCGGCACCGTCGAGAGCCTGTCGTACAAACAATATGAATACCGTAACATCACCCTCGACATAACCAGCCAGGACGGCGGTTTCAAGGGAACTGTCGGCATAGACGACCCCAACGTGGCCCTGACAGCCGAGGGGGAGGTCAACCTGGAAGCCCCCGTGCCGTACATCAAGGGAACCACCTCCTTGCGGCACTTCAACCCGCACGCCCTCCTGCTGACAGAGAAATATGCCGGCACCACATTCCGGGCCGGCCTGCAGGCCGACTTCCGGGGAAACGACATGGAGGACATGGAGGGCTTTGTCCGGCTGGGCCACTTCAGCCGGTTGTCTGCGGAAGGGCAATACGACCTGCCCCCCGTCGTGTTCAAGGCATCGAAAGCCACGGACCACCGCAGCCTCTCTCTGGAAAGCGACTTCATCAACGCCAGCCTGAAGGGGAACTTCAGGCTCGGCACACTGGTGGGGCACAGCCGCCAACTGCTCCACCAATACCTGCCGAGCTTCATCAAATCCCCGCTCCTGAAAAAGGACATGGCGGATGAGGTCATGCTGGCGGTGGACATCAACAGTGCCGAGCCTTTGGAGAAAATCCTAGACATACCGATAAGGATAGAACAAGACAGCCACCTTGGCGGATATTTCAACAGCCGGACGCATGAAATAGACTTCAACGCCGTTATCCCCTCGCTGTACTACAACGGGCAACTCCTGACCGACATACGGGTGCTGGCCGGCCAGTCCAACGATTCCATCATCTGCACCACCGGTTTCCGGAAGCAAATCGGCAAGGCACCCGTAGATTTCACCTTGCTGGCACGTGCCGCCGATGACAACGTACACGTGGGACTGGAATGGACCAACCACACAAAAAACATCTACCGCGGGTCCCTCGCCACCGACACCCGCTTCAGCCTCAACGAAGAGAGGAAACTGCTGACCGACATTTACATACATCCGTCGCAGCTCATCGTCAACGACTCCGTTTGGAATGTGCATGCCGCCAACATCCATGCCGCACCGGGACGGGTGCAGGTGGGGCGTTTCAAGATAGACCAGGCCGACCGCCACCTGGTTCTGTGCGGAACCATGTCCGCCCACGAAACCGACTCGCTCACCGTGGAACTGAAAGACATCAACCTGGAATACATCTTCAACATCGTGGACTTCCACACCGTGGACTTCAACGGCATGGCCACCGGACAGGCCTATGCCACCGGGGTGATGAAGAACCCGTCGGTGGCCACCCGCCTGCAGGTGAGGAACTTCACCTTCAACGAGGCGTATTTGGGCAACATGGAGGTTTACGGGGGATGGGACAGGGAGAAAAACGCCATCTTTCTGGACGCACACATCACAGACTCTTCCCACGACAGCCATACGGATGTGAAAGGCGACATCCGCATCGGGGCACCGCCGCAGGGCGGCATCGACCTGATGATAAAAACGGAGAACATCGACCTGTCTTTCCTCAACCGCTATGCGGAGACCATCTTCTCCGGCATGCAGGGGCGTGCCTCCGGATGGACGCGCGTGGCCGGCCCTTTCAAGGGCATCAACATCGAGGGTGACATGCTGGTGCACAACGCAAGCGCCAAGGTGATTGCCACGGACGTTGAATACCGCATCTTCAATGACTCCGTCATCCTGCGCCCGGACAACATTTATTTCCGCAACACCACCGTTTACGACCGTCAGGGCGAAGTGGGCAAAGACGGGCACTACGCCGTAGTGGACGGCGTGCTGCAACACACGAACCTGTCCGACATGCGCTACAACTTCAACATCAAGGCCAACAACATCCTGGCCTATGACGTGAGAGACTTCGGCGACGAGGTGTTCTGCGGGACGGCCTACGCCACGGGCAACATCAGCCTGTACGGCCGGCCGGGCGACCTGAACATCAACATCGACGCGCGCCCGGAGGCCAACACCCTCTTCGCCTACAACCTGACCTCGCCGGGCACACTGGCCACCGACCAGTTCATCACCTACAAGGCCGCCCCGGACAGCACCGCCGCCCCGTCCCCAACGGAAGAACGGAAAGCGGAACCGGCACCGGAGGGCGACATGCGCATCAACTTCCGGCTCGACCTGACACCGGAAGCCACCATGAAAATACTCATGGACCCAAAAGCGGGGGACTACATCGCCCTGAACGGGCACGGCAACATCCGCGCCACCTATTATAATAAGGGGGACTTCACAATGTACGGCACTTACACCGTGGACCACGGCGTTTACAAACTGTCGCTGCAGGATGTCATCCACAAGGACTTCATCTTCAACTCCGGCGGCACCATCGTCTTCGGCGGCCTCCCCATACAGGCCGACCTCAACCTCCAGGCTGTCTATACCGTGCCGTCCGTGTCGCTGAACGACCTGAGCACAGGGACCACCTTCAGCCAAAACAACGTCAGGGTGAACTGCCTGATGAACCTCACGGGAAAAGCCGAATCGCCGCAAATCGGGTTCGACTTCGACCTGCCCACGGTGAACGAGGACGAAAAGCGGATGGTGCGGAGCCTCATCAGTACCGAAGAGGAGAAGAACATGCAGGTCATCTACCTGCTCGGCATAGGCCGCTTCTACACCTACGACTACAACAACACCGAACAGAGCCAGTCGTCCGTGGCCATGAAGTCGCTGCTCTCGTCCACCCTGAGCGGGCAGCTCAACCAGATGTTCTCTTCCCTGCTCGGCAACAACAGCAACTGGAACATCGGCACGAACCTCAGCACCGGCGAAACGGGCTGGAGCGACATGGATGTGGAGGGGCTGCTCTCCGGCCGGCTGCTCAACAACCGGCTGCTCATCAACGGCAACTTCGGTTACCGCGACAATAACACTGCCTCCAACGGCAACTTCATCGGCGACTTCGACCTGCAGTGGCTGCTCAACAAAAGCGGCAACATCAGCCTGAAGGCCTACAGCAAGACCAACGACCGCTATTTCACAAAATCGACGCTCACCACACAGGGCATAGGCATCGGGCTGAAACGGGACTTCAATTCTTGGAAAGACATCTTCCGCATCTTCGCCCTCAAAAGGCGCAAACCGGAAAACGACTGAACCGACCGCCAATGGACAGACTTCAGACAGCAACAGACGCATCCGGCAGGAAAGACTGGGTGGATTTCGGCAAAGGCATCAGCATGTTCCTGGTGGTATTGTTCCACTGCGAAGCCTACAACCCGATACGGGACGACGGCCTGAGCGCGCTCTTCGCCTTCTTCAGGATGCCGTTTTTCTTCTTCCTTTCCGGCTACGTGTTCACCCGCAGCCTGCAAACCTTTTCGCTCCGGCACAAGCTCAAACAGATAGCAAGGGGCATCGTGTGGCCTTATTTTGTATTCACCTTCATCCTGCTGCTTCCCAAGAGCCTATTCTACGGGGATTCCGCACTGGAGGGCATCCGGCTGATCCTGACAGGACGGGCGTCGTGGTTCATCGTTTCGCTGGGTTCCGCCCAGCTCCTCTTCGCCTTGTTGCTCAGGTTCACGCACAGCCAGCGGGCCATAGCCGGCTTCATGCTCCTCTCGCTCTGCTCCGGCTACGCGGTCAAGGAACTGCACCCGCAGATGCTGCCGTTCTGCTTCGACAGCACCCTGCTCGTCGTGTTCTTCTTCGGCCTCGGCCTCCTGTTCCGCCGCCACGAGGAGCGGTGGGCGGGCAGCATCCGCGCCTCCTGGACGGCCTTGCTGGCAACGGCCCTGCTCTACTTCGGGATGATATGCGCAGACGCACGTTTCCTGCACACCCCACCCTACCTTTTCACGACCACAGAGTACACCCACTTCCCGCTCTACCTGCTCTATTCCCTCACCGGCATTGCCATGATGACCCTGTTCACCCGGCTGGTGGCCTGCCCCAGGCCTTTCCGTTTCATCGGGAAAAACAGTCTGGTGTTCTACTACCTGAACGGGGGAGGTGCCAGGGCCGCCTACGTCCTCCTCGGCCTTTTCCCCCTGCTCCGGCACTCCGTGGCCTGCACCCTTCTGGCCTCCGTGGTGGACTGCCTGTGCGTCTCGGCAGCCACACTGCTGGTGAAGCGTTACTGCCCTCTCCTGGCCGGAGACAAGGAGGCCTTCAACCGCCTGGCGCGGAAACTACACTGGAATGTCAGATTCTAAACACAATAAAAACGGACAAGCAAAATGAACAAAGAATTCATGCGGAAAGCCATCGCGCTGTCCATCGAGAACGTTAAAAACGGCGGAGGGCCGTTCGGGGCCGTCATCACGAAAGGCGATGAAATCATAGCCACCGGGGTAAACCGTGTGACCGCCGGCAACGACCCCACCGCGCATGCCGAGATCAGTGCCATCCGCGAGGCCTGCCGCCGCCTGGGCACCTTCGACCTTGGCGGATGCGAAATCTATACCTCTTGCGAACCCTGCCCCATGTGCCTGGGTGCTATCTACTGGGCGCATCTGGACAAAATCTATTACGGCAACGACAAAGACGATGCGGCCGGCATCGGTTTCGACGACTCCTTCATCTACCGCGAACTGGCCCTGCCGCGCGGCCTGCGCCGGAAAGCCATGGAAAGACTGCTGCCGGAAGAAGCCATCGCCGCCTTTGAACTGTGGAGAGACACGGACAATAAAACGGAATACTGACCCGCGGGCCGCGGGAAAGGCACACCGGCGAAGACGCAGGAAACGCGTCCGGCAACGATTTCTTTATGCCTCAAATCCTTACGCTTACACCCCCGCCCCTTTTTTGCGCAAAAACGGACAGGGGCTTGCGCAAGGAAAATGCCCGCCTTGCGCAAGAAACGTTTCCGTTTCCCGCCGGACGGGAGCGGCGCATGCGCCACCACGGCCACACGCTCCCGCCCATGACCTGACGGCCACCACCCTCCCCACGTATAAAAAAACACGGACACCGGCCCTGTTTTTCCGTCCGCCGGAACGGAAAAACTCGCGGATTTTCGCTATTTTTGCCCATAAACAGCCCGAAAGAAAGTATGAAACGACAGGAACTATACGACCGCGTGACCGCCTACTTCGAGAAAGCCATGCCCGTGGCCGAAACAGAACTGCACTACGACAACCCCTTCCAGCTGCTCGTGGCCGTCATCCTCTCCGCCCAATGCACGGACAAGAGGGTCAACATGGTCACCCCGGCACTCTTCCGCGACTTTCCCGTGCCGGAGGCCATGGCCGCCACCACGCCGGAAGTGATATACGAATACGTGCGCAGTGTGAGCTACCCGAACAACAAGGCACGCCACCTGGTGGGCATGGCCCGCATGCTGGTGGAGGAGTATCACGGCCAGGTGCCATCGGACCTTGACCAACTGGTGCGGCTGCCGGGCGTGGGGCGCAAGACGGCCAACGTCATCCAGGCCGTGGTATTCGAGAAAGCGGCCATGGCCGTGGACACCCACGTGTTCCGCGTGAGCCACCGCATAGGGCTGGTGCCGCTGTCCTGCACCACGCCCTACAGCGTGGAAAAGCTGCTGGTGCGCCATTTCCCCGGACAGGTCATCCCCAAGGCACACCACTGGCTCATCCTGCACGGACGCTACACATGCACCGCACGCACGCCGAAATGCGATGCCTGCGGGCTGAAAATGCTCTGCCGCCATTACCTGCACACCCACGGCAACCCGCGGCCGGCCGCCAACGGGGCGGCACCCGCCGGGACAGCCGCGGGAACGGGCGAAAATAAGTAGGCGGCAACTCTTGCAGATTCGGACAAAAAAAGCTAAATTTGCAAGGATTTAGAAACAGTCGGAACAGTTGCAGAAATCATAAAAAAGAACCTTTAAAATAAACTGAAGATTAGAATGATGACTATTGACAATTACAAGTTTGCCGGCAAAAAGGCAATCGTGCGTGTGGACTTCAATGTCCCCTTGGATGAGAATGGTAAGATCACGGACGATACGCGCATCCGCGGCGCGCTCCCCACACTGAAGAAAATCCTCGACGATGGCGGCGCGCTCATCATCATGAGCCACATGGGCAAACCCAAAGGCAAAGTGAACGCCAAGTTCTCGCTGGGCCAGATTGTAGATGCCGTGTCCGAGAAACTGGGCGTGCGCGTACAGTTCGCCCCCGACTGCGCCAAGGCTGCCGATGCCGCTGCCGCACTGAAACCCGGCGAAGCGCTGTTGCTGGAAAACCTGCGTTTCTATCCCGAAGAAGAAGGCAAACCCGTGGGCATCGACAAGGAAGACCCTGCCTATGAGGCTGCCAAGAAAGCCATGAAGGAATCGCAGAAGGAATTTGCCAAGACACTGGCCTCGTATGCCGACTGCTACGTGAACGACGCTTTCGGCACGGCACACCGCAAACACGCTTCCACCGCCGTCATAGCCGACTATTTCGACGCAGACAACAAGATGCTGGGCTACCTGATGGAGAAGGAAGTGCAGGCCGTGGACAACGTGCTGAGCAACATCAAGCACCCGTTCACCGCCATCATGGGCGGCTCCAAGGTGTCCACCAAAATCGGCATCATCGAGAACCTGATGGACAAGGTGGACAACCTTATCTTGTGCGGTGGGATGACCTACACCTTTGCCAAGGCACAGGGCGGCAAGATCGGCAACTCCATCTGCGAGGACGACAAGCTGGACCTGGCACTGGACATCATCGCCAAGGCCAAGGCCAAAGGGGTGAACCTGGTGTTGGGCACAGACTGTGTGGCAGCCGATGCCTTCTCCAACGATGCCAATACGCAAGTGGTGCCGGCCAACGACATACCCGACGGCTGGGACGGCCTGGATGCAGGCCCTGAGACCCAGAAGGCTTTCGCGGATGCCATCAAGGACGCCAAGACTATCCTGTGGAACGGCCCTGCCGGCGTGTTTGAGTTCGACAACTTCACTGCGGGTTCGCGTGCCATTGCCGAAGCCATTGCCGAAGCCACGAAGAATGGCGCCTTCTCGCTGATTGGCGGCGGCGACTCCGTGGCCTGCATCAACAAGTTCGGCATGGCCGACCAGGTTTCCTACATCTCCACCGGCGGCGGTGCCCTGCTGGAAGCCATCGAAGGCAAAATCCTGCCGGGAATAGCAGCCATCAAGGGCTAACCCCGGACAGAGACGTATATAAACCAAACATAATAAAGAAAGTAGAGAGTAAGGGCGACTTGTGCATACGGGTTGCCCTTCTTTATTCTGAACACACGCATGAAGAAACTCCCCCTACTGTCCCTCCTGCTGGCCTGCCTGCTTTGCGGGTGCGGTTCCGGCTCACGGAGGCCCGGAGCCTCTGCCGGGCAACCCCTGCGCGACTCGCTGTCCCTCAAGATAGCCCTGATGCCCACAACAGACTGCCTGCCTTTCTACTACGCGGAACGCTGCGGGCTGTTCCGGGCGGCCGGGCTGGATGTACGGTTGCAGACTTTCAATGCACAGATGGATTGCGACACGGCATTCACACGCGGCCACGTAGATGTGTCCTACACCGACTTGGTCCGGGCCGCCCTGCTGCAGAGCAAGGGCACGGGTCTGTACGTCATCATGCAGGCCGACGGCCATCATGAACTGATTGCGGCCAAAAGCAAACGCATCCGCAACATGCGGCAACTGGAGGAAAGGATGATTGGCATGGCACGCCATTCGGTGACCGACCTGCTGCTGGACACCATCGTGGCACAGGCGGAAATAGACCCGACCAACGTGTATCACCCGCAGATCAACGACATCGTGCTCCGCCACGACATGGTGCGGAACGCCACCATCGATGCGGCTTTCCTGCCCGAACCCTACGCCACGCAACTGAAGACCGAAGGGAACAACAGCCTCTACGACAGCCGCGGGCAGGGTATCCGGCTGATGGCTTTCATGGCCACGGCCGCAAGCGTGGCCGACAAAAGGAAAAACGGCCAACTGCAACTGCTGGCGCAATGTTACAACCGGGCCGTGGAACAAATCAACCACAAGGAGAACACAGACAGCATACGCGACATCCTGCTGCAATATCCCGTCACACCGGCCACCGCCGACTCACTGCAACTGCCGGCCTTTGAAGAAGCCGGCAACGGCAATGCCCAGGACGCCGCCACGGCCCTGCAGTTCCTGAGGCAACGCGGGCTGGCCGGGCCGCAATACAAAGGCGACACGCTCTTCAACATGCAATTCATACCATCACAACATGGACAGGAACAGTTTTGAACTACTTTACAACGACACCATCAGCGCACTGAACCGGAACCGCCTGCTCGACGCACTGGACTACATACGGGGACTGTTGCTCAACACCGACACGGTGGAGTTGAACAACGAGCTGGACTCCGTGAAGCAGGACTATGCCATGATGCTGGCCTTCATGCAACAGGGAGGCACCGACCCGCAACGGGCCGCCATCCACCGCAACCTGACCAACCGCTCGTTTGCCCTGGCCGACAAGGCCGCAAGACGGTTTCACCTGCAACATGACAAAAGCCTCTACACCACCACCTGCAACAAGCATTACGCCACGGACGCACCCACCGCCGAACGGCTGATGGAAAACGCCGACCTGCTGAGGGAAAAAAGGCAGGAAGGACTGTCGGACGAGGAGGAAAACCGTGCGTTATATGACACCTACGACCAGCTGTTCGAACTGTTCTGGACCAGTCCGCTGCTCAACGCCGCCGAAACGGAAAGGTTCCGCCTGTTCATCGAGCGCCAGGATGCCGCGGGACAAGCCATGCTGCTGGGCGCGCTCATGCTCGGCGCGCAACGCTACTTCGACCCGCAAAAGTTCCGTCTCCTGCTCCATTTCTGCCGGTCGGGGGAAACGGACGTCAGAGCCCGTGCCGTCACCGCCGTGGTGTGGCTCTACATGCAATACGAACCGCGTTTTGCCCACTACCCGGACCTGTGTCACGGCTTGTCCATGCTCGCCCAGGAGGAACGGCTGAAAAGCGAACTTGCCCTACTCCAGCGGCAACTGTTGCTGAGCCTCGACACCTCCAAGGCCGAAAAGAAACTGCACAACGAAATCCTGCCGGACCTGCTGAAGAACCGGAACTACCAACGGAACAAGATGGGGCTAAGCCAAATGGAAGAAGACCTGTCCAAGGCGTTGCGCGGGGAACCTAATGCCGAATGGGAGAACCTTCAGGGGAACAAACAGTTGGCCGACAGCATGAAAGCCATTATCTCCATGGGCAAGGAGGGCATAGACATCAACCTCGGCACGTTCTCCGCCCTGAAGGGTTTCACCTTCTTCCAGAGCATCGCCCATTGGTTTACCCCCTTTGACGAGCGGCGGCCGGAAGTAGCCAACATCTTCCCGAAAGGCACTGGGAACACTCCCATACGGTTGCTGATGGAAAACGGGAACTTCTGCGATTCGGACAAATACTCGCTGTGCCTGATGCTGAACCAAATCATGCCGGCACAGAGGGACACCATGCTGTCACAAATCAGCGCACAACTGGAAGGCAACGAAGAGCAGTTGCAGAGCCATACGGGCAAGGGGTATGCGGGCACGGCCGATGCGTACCGCCGCTGTCTGCAGGACCTCTACCGTTTCTACAAGCTGTATTCCAGGAAAACCCAATTCAACGACCCGTTCAAACGCGACCAGCTGCTCACCCGCTACCCACTGCTGGCCGGTATGCTAAAAAGCGCAAACTACCTGAAAGAGATGGCTTCGTTCCTCATCAAACGTGAATGTTACCGGGATGCCATCGACTACATTGAGGAAATCCTGAAAGAAGACACGGCCAACGCGGAACTGCTGCAAAAGATAGCCTTCTGCTACCAGCACACAGACAACCTGAGCAAAGCCATCTATTATTACCAGCAGGCCGACTTGCTCAGCCCGGACAACGAATGGATCCTGCGGCAGATGCACCTGTGCTATTCCGCCTCCGGACGCTATGAGCAGGAGCTGGCCTGCCTGAAAAAGCTCGAAGCCATGAACCCGGACAACGCACGGCTGATTTCGGAGACCGGCTTCTGCCTGATTCAGCTCGGACGGTACGAAGAGGCGGCCCAACGCTTCTACGAACTGGAATACAAGGGGGAGCGGGTCCTTTCTTCCTGGAGGGCCATAGCCTGGTGCAGTTTCAAGACCGGCAGGCTGGAACAAGCGGAAAAGTATTACAAAAAACTGCTCAGGGAAGAGAAAGTGACATGGGAGGACTGCCTCAACGCCGGGCACACGGCATGGTGCAACGGCCGTACAGCCGATGCCATCCCCCGTTACCGGCAATACATGGAGCTTCACAAGAAGCAGAAAAAGAATGCACAGGCTGTCCTGTCGCCCTTTGACGAGGACCGCGAAGAACTGGTGCGGCACGGCATCGACCCGCTGGACATCGACCTGATGCGCGACATCCTGATGCAGGCAACCCCCTGAACACCCTTTTCCCTCAAATCAAAGGTATCAGCAGATGATAAAACCATCCCATGAAGCGGCGCCCGAAAGAACGCCGCTTTTTCCAGTTCTGCGGTGTCAGCAGGGTGGAATGTTCCTTGTCTGCCTCGAAAATATCCTGCAACTCGCACGTGGTTGCCGCATCCATGATGAAAGCGTTCACTTCATAGTCAAACCGCAGGCTACGGCTGTTCAGGTTGGCCGACCCGACGGTACAGAACAGGCTATCCACCATCATTATCTTGGAATGATGGAACCCGTCCTCATAATAATAGATGTCTGCCCCACGCTTCATCAACTTCTTGGCATTATAGGCCGACACGTCCGGCGTAACGGGCACATCGCACTTGGTGGACAGCATGATTTCCACCTTCACGCCCCGTTCCAAGGCCCTGTACAAAGCCCGTTTCACACTGGGAATCAAAGTAAAATAAGGATTGACAATCTGTATGCGGTGCTGCGCATTGTCTATGGCACCGATATAGCTGCGGCGTAGGACGGCCGGACTGGTGTGAGGCTCACGGTTGGCCACTCCCACCTCAAAACCTTCCGGTGCCATACGCTCCGCCGGCACATCCGTCACAAACGGGGAACGGAACAAGGAGGTGTCCAGCGGGAAATATTCCGTCACCTCGATTTCTTCGCCCGTACACCGCTTCCACATGTCGCGGAAGATGTCCCGGTACACAGGCACCGCATCCCCCTCCAGCCGTATGTGCATGTCACGCCACTGGCCAAATTCCGGCCGGCCATGGATGTAATAGTCTGCCACGTTCATGCCTCCCGTATATACGATGCGGTCGTCAATGACCACAATCTTGCGGTGGTCGCGATGCCAGGCATGGTTGATCCACGGGAATACGAGGGGGTCGAACACCTCGACCTCCACCCGCTCGCTTTTCAAATGGCGCAAATGGCGCTTGCGCAACGGACGGTCGTTGCTCAGGTTGCCGAAATCATCGTATATCACCCTCACCGTTACTCCCTCATGTGCCTTTTTCTCCAGCAACTGGAACAAGAGGTTCCCAATGGAGTCATTCCGGAAGTTGAAATACTCCAGATAGACATAGTGTTCCGCTTCTTCTATGGCCTTTAACAGGTCGTCGAACTTTTCCCGCCCACTCGGCAGGAGCTTCACACGGTTATGTGAAGTGAACACCACGCCGTTCTCCCTCAGGTCTTTCCCCGTGAGGGAGTCGCTGCGGAGCGTACGGGCCCCGATGCCCGCCTGCGACAGCCACAGCCAACAACACAACAATATGCACCATCTGTTCATTTCATACCCTCCCGACACCGGACAACGGCACCGGCATTTGCAGTCCGTACCATCCCGATTCAGAACATGCAGCTGAAGTGGTCCACAACTCCTAACAGATGTTGGCTTTCATCTACCACCAGCACCGTGTGTATCTTGTTGTTGTGCATGATGTCCTGTATCCTGGCTATCTTCGTGTCCGGCGACACGCATTTCGGGGTGCGGGTCATAACCTGGCTCACCGGTACATTGAAAAACTTGTCCTGCAGGCTCTCCATTGCCCGGCGCACGTCGCCATCGGTAATCAGGCCGACCACCTTTCCGCCGGCCTCGGCCACGCACAATCCCAGTTTGCCTTTGCTGACATGTATGATGGCTTCGCCCAACTTCATCTCCGGCGGAATCACCGGCAGGTCATTACTGCGCATCACATCGCGCGCCGTGGTCAGCAGCCGCCTGCCCAGCGTGCCGCCGGGATGGAACCGTGCAAAATCCTTAGCCCGGAAACCGCGCATGTCTATCAAGGCACAGGCCAAAGCGTCACCCATGGCCAGCGTGGCCGTGGTGGAGGATGTGGGGGCAAGGTTCAGGGGACAGGCCTCGCGGGTCACTTTAACGTTCAAATGGCAAGTGGAATACTTGGCCAGGAGCGAATCGGGATTCCCGGAAATGCCAATCAACGGAATCCGGTGCTCCAGCAGGTAAGGGATGAAACGGAGCAGTTCGTCCGTCTGGCCGGAATTGGAAATGGCGATGACCACATCGGCCGGTGTCATCACGCCCAAATCGCCATGGAAAACATCCAAGGGGTTGATAAAGAAAGCGGGGGTGCCCGTGCTGGAAAGCGTAGCAGCCATCTTGGCCCCGATATGTCCGCTCTTCCCCACGCCGGTAATAATCACTTTCCCCCGGCAATGGTACATCAAATCTACCGCCGCATCGAAATGCCCGTCCAGCTGCGGTATCAATTCCAGTATGGCTTCCGCCTCATCACGGAAACACTTTATGGCAATATCCTTCGGGCGGGTCATAGCAACGATGTGATTACAGATTCCAAATCTTTCAGGCAAAGCATGTTCGCGCCGTCACTCAAGGCCCGGTCCGGATCGGGATGCGTTTCAAAGAAAAAGCCGGTAGCCCCGAACGCCTTTGCAGCCAGTGCCATGGCCGGGACAAATTCGCGGTTGCCGCCGGTGCTTCCACCGGCAGCCCCAGGGCGTTGCACGGCATGCGTACAGTCCATCACCACCTGGCGAACAATGCCTTTCATGTCCGGGATATTCCGGAAATCCACCACCAGGTTGTTGTAGCCATACATGTTTCCCCGCTCCGTCAGCCAAACGTCCGTTGCCCCGCACTCGCGGGCTTTCTCCACAGGGTATTTCATATCGGCTCCCGACAGGAACTGGGCCTTTTTGATATTGACCGTCCGTCCCGTCTTTGCGGCAGCCGCCAACAAGTCGGTCTGCCGGCACAAGAAAGCCGGAATCTGTATGACATCCACCACTTCGCCCACCGGGGCGGCCTGGCAACTCTCATGGATGTCGGTCAGCAGTTTCAATCCATATTTTTCCCGCACAACGGCCAACATCTCCAACCCTTTCACCAGTCCGGGACCACGGAAAGAATGCACGGAAGTGCGATTGGCCTTGTCAAAAGAAGCCTTGAAAATTATCTCTATATCCAGTTTTTGCCGGATGCGGGCCAGTTCGCACGCCACCTCGTCCAGCAAGCCTGCCGACTCTATCACGCACGGCCCGGCTATAAATATAGGTTTCATCACATTCTGCCTTTTATGATACAATCATGCAAATATAGCAAAAAAACAATGATTTGTTCCTCCACGCCCTTCCTTTATTAAGAAAAAACGGAGAAAAAGGACTCTTTTTCCTACAAACAAACTTTGCCCAGCCATAGCCGTACCGCGGCATTCCCGCACAAGGCCATCCTCCTCCGCCGCACCAAGGAAAAGGCGCGCAAAAGCGGACCGCAAGAAAGAAAAGAAAACCCGCGGGCGCAAAAACACGAGAAAAAGAGGGATAATTAGTTGGACAGAAAGACATTATTCCGTATATTTGCTCTATAATCACAGACTATATGTACTTTAAAAGCAAACATCATGAGCAAATTAGAAATTAATTCTTATGAAGATTTCACAAAATACGTGGGACAATCCTTGGGTGAATCCGACTACCTGCAAATAGACCAGCAGCGCATCAACCTCTTTGCCGACGCAACGCTGGACCACCAGTGGATTCACACCGATGTGGAACGTGCCCAAAAAGAAAGCCCGTTCAAAAGCACTATCGTACACGGTTACCTCACGCTGTCCGTGCTTCCTTACCTATGGAACCAAATCATTAAAGTGAACAACCTGAAAATGATGATTAACTACGGCATGGACAAGATGAAATTCGGGCAGGCGGTGTTGAGCGGGCAGAGCGTGCGCCTCTGCACCAAACTGCAGTCACTGTCGAACCTTCGGGGAGCCATAAAAGCCGAAATCCGTTTCACCATGGACATCAAAGAAAACGGCAAGAAAGCCTTGGAGGGAACGGCCGTCTTTATTTACTATTTCAACTGACGGAAGGAAACGACGGTATGTGAGAATACGGAAAGGCGGTCTGGGCATGAAGCCCAGACCGCCTTTCCGTATGTCCCCAGCATCAGTCTTGTATCTTTTTGTTCATCACAATGTGGGCGACAATCCCACCTATGATAACCAGCAGTGCCAGCCCGTTGTACCAGTTGATATCCACCAAATTGCATACATAGCTCAGAACCAGCATCAGTGTTCCCAGAACGATCAAGAGAATTCCCAAGTTCTTTAATAATAAATTATTCATCTTATATGTCTTTTTATGTTTTTCTCCATTTTTACGCCACAAATTAAAGCATAATTCTTTGAATGCCGAAACTTTTTGCGGAAAAAAAACGGCCTGAAGCGCAAATTACCCCGTTGTGTTAAAAAAGATTTTCCGCAACACCTCCTGGCTGACGTTCAGCTCTTCCACCGTCAGTCCGCGCAAGGCCTCCTTCAGGGTCTTGTTGGCAATATACCGCGACTTCTCTTCAATGTCACGCCCCGTGCACGTCAGATACACCAGATTGGTGCGCCGGTCGGTCTTGCTGGGAATCCTGACCACGAAATTCTGCCGTTCCATGCTGTCAATCAACCGCGTCATGCTGGGCTTGTCCTTGTAGGTGGCGTTGCACAATTCCTGTTGCGTCACCCCTTCTTTCTCCCTCAGGTAGAGCAGCACGGTCCATTGTTCCGGCGTGATATTTATTTCGCATTGCTTGAAATTGTGGAAGAGCCTGCGTTTGATGGCAGCCGACACTTTCCCGTTGAGGATGGCAAAGATGAGTCTGATGTCGAATTTGAATTGTTCGCTCATGGTTCGCGGATTTTTCTCTTGTACAAAGATATAACAAATCATACACATACGCGCCTTTTTACGGTATTTTATCATTCGCCCGGCGGTTTTTGGCACATGGACTTTCTGCCCGTCATCCTCCCCCGGCGGGGCGGAATTTTCCCGCGTCCCGCCGCTGTCCGATTTTGAAATACCTACAATTTGGTAGTGAGAGTTCCACTTATTATCCCTATCTTTGCACCCCGTAAGAAACCATATCTTTAACCGTTTGAAAAAGTTTTGATTATGACATGCAACAACGACAGCTGGGCCGGCTTTAAAGGTGAACTGTGGAAGAAGGAAATCAATGTCCGTGATTTCATCCAGAACAATTACACTCCCTACACGGGAGACGATTCATTCCTGAGGCCGTCATCGGAAAAGACCCGCAAAGTGTGGAACAAGTTGACCGAGATGTTCAAGGTGGAGCGGGAAAAAGGAGTGTATGACGCTGAAACCAAACTCCCGCAAAGCATAACGACCTACGGGCCGGGATATATAGACCAAGAGAACGAAGTGATTGTCGGGCTCCAGACCGATGCGCCGCTCAAACGCGGCATCTTCCCGAAAGGGGGCATACGCATGGTGGAGAACAGCCTGGAGGCTTATGGCTATCATCTGGACCCCATGACAAAGGACATCTTTACCAAATACCGCAAGACCCACAACGAAGGGGTGTTCTCGGTCTATACCGATGAGATGCTGGCGGCCCGCCGTTCCGCCATCATCACCGGACTGCCGGACGCCTACGGGCGCGGACGGATTATCGGCGACTACCGCCGGGTGGCTTTGTACGGGACCGAACGCCTGATTGAGGACAAGAAAGAGTTCCAGAAACGGCTGGACATACAGGAACTGAACGATGAAATCATCCGCAACCGCGAGGAAATCACGGAACAGATCCGTGCCTTGAAAGACTTCGAGAAGATGTGTGCCGCCTATGGCTTCGACGTGACCCGTCCGGCCAAAGACGCCAGGGAGGCCGTACAGTTCGTCTATCTGGCCTATCTGGCGGCGGTGAAAGACCAGGACGGTGCCGCCATGTCCATCGGCCGCACCTCCACGTTCCTGGACATATATATAGAGAAAGACATCCGTGAAGGACGGCTTACGGAAGACGAAGCACAGGAACTGGTGGACCAGATGATTATCAAGCTGCGCATCGTACGCTTCCTGCGCACGCCGGAATACAACGAACTCTTTTCGGGCGACCCCGTATGGGTGACGGAATCGCTCGGAGGCATGGGCATAGACGGCCGCACGCTGGTGACGAAAACCTGCTTCCGCTACCTGCACACGCTTTACAACCTCGACCCGGCTCCAGAACCGAACCTCACGGTGTTGTGGTCGGAGCACCTGCCGGAAAACTGGAAACGCTTCTGTGCCAAAGTTTCGGTCGATACGTCTGCCATACAGTATGAGAACGATGACCTGATGCGGGTGGACTATGGCGACGACTATGGCATCGCCTGTTGCGTCTCGCCCATGAAAATCGGCAAGCAGATGCAGTTCTTCGGGGCGCGTGCCAACCTGGCCAAATGCCTGCTCTACGCCATCAACGGCGGGCGCGACGAGCGCACCGGGGTGCAGGTGGCTCCCAAGTTCGCCCCCATCACGAGCGAATACCTCGACTACCAGGAGGTGATGGAGAAGTATGAGCAGATGATGCGCTGGCTGGCCAAGGTGTATGTGAACGCCCTGAAAATCATCCACTACATGCACGACAAGTATGATTATGAGGCCTACGAGATGGCTTTGCACGACGGCAACGTGCAGCGCATCCGCGCCACCGGCATCGCGGGCCTGTCCATCGTGGCCGACTCGCTGGCAGCCATCCGCGACTGCCGCGTGAAAGTGATCCGCGACGAGCGCGGACTGGCCGTGGACTTCGAGCGTGAGGGCGACTATGTGCCCTTCGGGAACAACGACGACCGCACGGACGCCATCGCGGTAGAGATTACGGAAAAGTTCATGAACTACCTCCGCCAGCACGAGACCTACCGCAATGCCATCCCCACACAGTCCATACTGACCATCACGAGCAATGTGGTGTACGGCAAGAAAACCGGGACGACCCCCGACGGACGCCAAGGCGGCACGCCGTTCGCGCCGGGAGCGAACCCGATGAACGGACGCGACGTGAAAGGGGCGGTGGCCGCCCTGGCCTCGGTGGCCAAGCTGCCGTTCCACCACGCCCACGACGGCATCTCCTACACGTTCGCCATATCCCCGGCCACGCTGGGCAGGGAGCGCGACATACAGATAGACAACCTGGTGGGCCTGCTCGACGGGTATTTCACGCCGGAAGGCGGACAGCACCTCAACGTCAACGTGTTCGACAAGGAGCTGCTGGTAGATGCCATGGAGCATCCGGAGAAGTACCCGCAACTGACCATCCGGGTGTCCGGCTATGCCGTGAACTTCGTGAAGCTGACCCGCGAGCAACAACTGGACGTGCTGTCCCGCACCATCAACCATTCTTTGTAAGGGAACGCCATGGCAGGACAGCCGGTTACAGGCAAGATACATTCACTGGAGAGTTTCGGGACCGTTGATGGTCCCGGAATTCGTTTTGTGGTTTTCCTGCAGGGATGCCCGCTCCGTTGCCGCTATTGCCACAACCCGGACACCTGGCATCCGGACGCCGCCGTGAAATATGAGTGGACGCCGCGGCAGTTGTTGGACGAGGCGTTGCGCTACTGGAGTTTCATCGTCCGGGGGGGCGTCACCCTCACGGGCGGCGAGCCGCTGGTGCAACCGGCCTTTTGCGGGCAGTTTTTCCGGCTCTGCCGCGAGGCCGGCCTCCACACTGCGCTCGACACCGCCGGCTCCGTGGCAACCCGCGAAGCCTTTGCCGTGCTGGACCATACGGACCTGGTGCTGCTGGACATCAAGGCGCTCCCCCCCGACCTGTGCCGCAAGGTCTGCGGCAGCGACGGGCGTTCCGCCCTGCGCTTCCTGGACGAGGCGGAACGCCGCGGGGTGGAGGTATGGCTCCGCCATGTCGTCGTGCCCAGACTGACGGACGACGACCGCTTGCTGGACGAGCTGGTGGCGTTCGCCCAAAGCCGCCGGACGGTGAGCAGGATAGAATGGCTGCCCTACCATACGATGGGCGTGCACAAATATGCCAGCCTGGGGTGGCCCTATCCGCTGGAGGGCGTCCCGCCGCTGCCGGCGGAACGCATCCGCGAGATACGCGAACGCTACCGGGACGCATTCGGCGGCAGGTAGCCCTCCCGCACGGGTTCCCGCCGTATTTACCCCGCAACAACCCGGAGGACGGCCGGCATCCCCCCGCCGGCATCCCTTCTTTTCCTTCACTGCAACAATGCCCGCCCTTCACCGGCTTACGGGCATTGTTGCGTTTTTGGCCATTTTCTTCGTCATTTCCGCCACGGAACGACTCTTCCGGGGCATTATCCGTTGGGCAGAATGCCTTATATTTGCGGCATCCAAAAAGAAAGCAGATGCAGAAAACGATAAGGACGGGAGGCATCCTGCTGGCGGCCGCCTGGCTGTTGCAGGGGTGTGAACTGATAGAATACCACCCGTATGATGCCCGTGTGGAGGGGGAAACCGGACTGACGGAGAAGAACATCCTCCTGATAGAAGAACAAATGCAGGGAAAGCGCGAGTTCCGTTTTGCCATGATCAGCGACACCCAGCGCAGGTATGACGAAACGGAAGAGGTGGTGGACATCATCAACCAACGGGGGGACATTGATTTTGTCCTCCACGGAGGGGATATCACCGACTTCGGCGAGACCAAGGAATTCCTCTGGACCAGGGATTTCCTGAACCGGTTGCAGATGCCCTACGTGTGCCTTCTGGGCAACCACGATTGCCTAGGGACGGGGTTCAGCGTTTACCAGAAAGTGTACGGCGAAGACAACTTCGCCTTCACGGCGGGGAACGTACGCTTCATCTGCCTGAACACCAACGCGCTGGAATACGACTACAGCCACCCCGTCCCGGACTTCAACTTCATGGCGGACGAACTGGCCAACATGCCCGGAGACGTTGAAAAGACGATTGTGGCCATGCACGTGCCGCCCGGCGACGACGAGTTCAACAACAACGTGGGAAGTGCTTTCGAGTATTACGTCACCAGCTATCCCAACTTGCAGTTCTGCCTGTTCGGCCACATCCACAGCTGGGCGGAGGAAGACTTTTTCGGCGACGGGGTGACGTATTACGGTTGCACGACAGTGGGCAAGAAAGGATATTATGTGATAACGATAAAAGAGGACGGATATGAGATTGAACGTTGCAGTTTTTAGCCTGTTCGTGTCCTGCCTGCCGGCTACCATGACGGGGCAGGAACAGACGGGGACGGAAATGCCGGATTCGGCCCGTTCGCAGTACGAGAAGATGATGACCCGGCGGATGGAACGCTGGCAACGCCTGATCCCCACCCACTACAAAGGCCAGTTTGCGGGCAGCATCGGGCTTGTGTCCGTCGGCACGGGATGGACCTACGGAAAGAAAGACCGGTGGGAGA
Source organism: uncultured Paraprevotella sp. (assembly GCA_964528135.1). Classification (GTDB taxonomy): domain Bacteria; phylum Bacteroidota; class Bacteroidia; order Bacteroidales; family Bacteroidaceae; genus Paraprevotella. The sequence goes on from CAZGSE010000025.1 coordinate 36,780, forward strand.
CGGACGTGATGCTGGGCTTCCTTCCCAAATTCGAAAGCGAACACGGCAAGGTGGTGCTCACGCTGAAGGAGTCTTACCTGCCTTGGCGCCTGCGCATCCGGGAGAGCGCCTGGGTGGTGCAGCCCCTGTCGTGCAGCCTGTTCCTGTCCTCCGTGTTGAGCGATGAATTCTGGACACGCGAGCCGTCCCGTTACCCGAAGGGCTATTATGGTTTCTCCACCCGCATCCGCGTCAACCTCTCCCTAGGCCAGCGCATCATGTTCGACCTGCCCGATGCGGCAAAACGGTGGATGCAAGAAATCTCATTATATTACGAACTGGGGGCCTGCGACACGGACCTTTGCACGTTTTTCGGCGACCGCAGCATCAAAATCAAGCAAATCCTGAGCCTGGCCATCGGCATGAAAGTGCGCATCTGACAGGGGGGGCGGCTTTCCGGCCTACCGGAAAGCAAGTATCCGCCCTGCCGCGAAATACCTTTTTTAGGGTATTGTCCGCGTTGTGCGGAATGGCTACTTTTGCTAAGGAAAAGTCTGTTATTTTAACCCTAAAGAAGAGAAAATGAAGATTAAATCAATCAAAGGACGTGAGATTTTGGATTCCCGTGGAAATCCGACCGTTGAAGTGGAAGTGGAACTGGAAAGCGGCGTCATCGGGCGCGCCTCCGTACCCTCAGGGGCTTCCACCGGCGAACATGAGGCCCTGGAGCTGCGCGACGGCGACAAGGCGCGCTATGGCGGCAAGGGCGTGTTGAAGGCCGTGGCCAACGTCAACGAGGTCATTGCCCCGGCTTTGGCGGGATGCAGCGCGCTGGAGCAGCGTGCCATCGACCGGAAGATGCTGGCCCTGGACGGGACGAAAACCAAGTCGAACCTGGGTGCCAACGCCATATTGGGCGTGTCGCTGGCCGTGGCCAAGGCGGCTGCCAACTACCTGGACATTCCCCTGTACCGCTACATCGGCGGGACGAACACCTACGTGATGCCGGTGCCGATGATGAACATCATCAACGGCGGTTCGCACAGCGACGCCCCCATTGCGTTCCAGGAGTTCATGATCCGTCCGGTGGGCGCACCCTCGTTCCGCGAAGGGCTGCGCATGGGTGCCGAGGTGTTCCACGCGTTGAAGAAAGTGCTCCACGCGCGCGGCCTGAGCACGGCCGTGGGCGACGAGGGCGGCTTTGCCCCTTCGCTCGAAGGCACCGAAGACGCCATCGAATGCATCCTGGCCGCCATCAAAGCCGCCGGCTATGTCCCCGGCAAGGACGTAATGATAGGCATGGACTGCGCCTCCTCCGAGTTCTACAAGGACGGGGTGTATAACTATACCATCTTCGAGGGCGAAAAGGGCAAGAAGCGCACCTCCGACGAGCAGGTTGCCTACCTGGAAGAACTGATTGGCAAATACCCGATTGATTCCATCGAGGACGGCATGAGCGAAAACGACTGGGAAGGCTGGCGGAAACTGACGGAGCGCATCGGCAACCGTTGCCAGCTGGTGGGCGACGACCTGTTCGTGACCAACGTGGACTTCCTGTCCAAGGGGATTGCCACGGGCTGCGCCAACTCCATACTGATAAAGGTGAACCAAATCGGTTCCCTCAGCGAAACGCTGGATGCCATCGAGATGGCACACCGCCACGGCTACACCACCGTCACATCGCACCGTTCGGGCGAGACAGAAGATGCCACCATCGCCGACATCGCCGTGGCCACGAACAGCGGGCAAATCAAGACAGGTTCGTTGAGCCGCTCCGACCGCATGGCCAAATACAACCAGCTGCTCCGCATAGAAGAAGAGCTGGGCGACCTGGCCGTATATGGCTACAAGCGGATAAAGTGAATACCGGCAAATCCCCGCGCGGTGTCCGGCCGCGGGGCGGGAACAAGGCAGGGGGCTGTGGCTGTCCGGAGGGCAGGCGCAGCCCCCTCTGCACATACCCGCGCAAGAAAATGCCCGCTTTGGTTCCCTGTTCCCGCCTTTTTCCTTAAATTTGCCCCTACATCTACGGGTTTTGCCATGCCAAGGATCAAGGAAGGGTTCAAGGGGGAACGGCTTGTGGTGCTCCCCTGTTTCCTGGTTGAGGAACTGAAACGCGACCCCTGGGGCGCGAACTTTACATCACGGACATCGGATACTACCCCCGCGCCGCGTTCCATTACTGCGGACGGACGGAGGAGGAGTCGCAAGAGTTCGTGCTCATCTACTGTGTGAAAGGGGAAGGATGGTTCGAGCTGGACGGCAAGCGGCGCAACGTGTGTGCCAACCAGTTCTTCATCCTGCCCAAAGGCAAGGCCCATGCCTACGGCAGCAACACGGGAAACCCCTGGACCATCTATTGGCTCCATTTCGACGGGGCGAAAGCCGCCTTCTTCAGCGCCGGCTTCGACAAGCCGCACGACATCGCCCCGGCGGCACACTCGCGCATACGTGAGCGGCTGATGCTGTTCGAGGAAATCTATGCCTCCGTCAGTTCGGGCTACGACAAGAACCGCATGCTCTATGCCACCACCAGCCTTTTCCACTTCCTGGGTTCGATGAAGTTCCTGGGCGAGTACCGCGGATGCCGCTTCGCGGGAATGCGCGAACGGAAGGACGACATGGTGCAACGAGCCATCCACTTCATGCAGGAGAACCTGGACAAAAAGCTCCGCCTGGCCGACATCGCCCGCGAGGTGAAGCTCTCGCCCTCCTATTTCTCCAACCTGTTCGAGGAAAAGACCGGCTCGCCCCCCTTGCGCTACCTGGGCTGCCTGCGCATGCGGGAAGCCTGCCGCTACCTGGACTTCACAGACATGAAAATCAGCCAGATCAGCCCGTTGGTGGGATTTGAGGATGCCTTGTACTTCTCCCGCCAATTCACGAAACACATGGGCCTGTCGCCCACGGAATACAAGGCCAGGAAGAAAGGCTGACGCCTCCGCCCCCCGGCGCGAACGGAAAGGCCGCCGGCATCCCGCCCCCGGAATCCTTGCGCAAGGACAGCCGCGTTTTTGCGCAAACATGTTGCCGGCTTTGCGCAAGGCCGGCGACCGTCTTGCGGAACACGGAAAGGGGGCAAGGCAGGGAAAGGGATGCGCAGCGTGCAAAAGAATGTTATTTTTAAGTTAAAATAAACCAAACGGGGGGGTAAAATATTTTCTTCGTACTTTTGAAAAAACATTAAAAGTACTAACTAAAACAAATGACATCATGAACATTCTACACCATTCAATGAAAA
>CAZGSE010000026.1:0-39311 GCA_964528135.1 uncultured Paraprevotella sp.
AATGTTCATGATGTCATTTGTTTTAGTTAGTACTTTTAATGTTTTTTCAAAGATATGAAGAAAACATTTTACCCCCCCCAGATTGGTTTATTTTAACTTAAATATAATATTCTTTTGCACGCGGACGCTTTCTCTTCCCCCTCCTCGCCCCTTTTTCCCTATAAAACATCTCCACGTTTGTCAGGTCAAGGCGTTAAGGCAATTGACCGTTGAGACCACCTCTTTATCCTAAAAAAGAAAAGAGCACCAAAATGTACCTGAACATACATTTTGATGCCCCTCCTTTTTTAAGAAACAAGTTCTGTCCGGAATCTTGCACAAGGAAAGCCGTCCGGCACATTTGCGGCTGTGGCGGAACCTATTTCAGCAAATCCTTCATGCCGTCTTTCGTCAGGTTACCGATATTCTCCCGCATGGCGGTATCCCCTTTCAGGTTCTCCAGCCGGTAGTAGTCCATGAAACCCATGTGGCCTTCGCTCAAGGCCTGTGCAAGGGCTTTGGGCACCTCGGCCTCGGCCTGTATCACTTCGGCGCGCGCTTCCTGAGCCTTGGCTTTCATCTCCTGCTCTGCCGCAATGGCCATGGCACGGCGTTCCTCGGCCTTGGCCTGCGCGATGTTCTTGTCGGCATTGGCTTGGTCAATCTGGAGCGTGGCACCGATGTTCTTGCCCACGTCTATGTCGGCGATGTCGATGGACAGGATCTCGAACGCCGTTCCGGCATCCAATCCCTTGCGCAGCACCAGTTTGGAGATGGAGTCGGGATTCTCCAACACCTGCTCGTGGTTCTCGGCCGAACCAATGGACGACACGATGCCTTCGCCCACGCGGGCCAAGATCGTGTCTTCCCCGGCACCGCCCACCAGCTGCTGTATGTTGGCCCTCACGGTGACGCGCGCCTTGGCAATCAACTGGATGCCGTTCTTGGCCACGGCGGCCACGGGCGGCGTGTCGATCACCTTTGGGTTCACCGATGTCTGCACAGCCTCGAACACATCACGCCCGGCAAGGTCGATGGCCGTGGCCTTCTCAAAGGAAAGGTCGATGTTGGCTTTCGAGGCCGACACCAAGGCATGCACCACGCGCTGCACATGGCCGCCCGTCATGTAGTGCGCCTCCAGATTGTCGCGCGTGATGTTCCGCAGCCCGGCCTTGTGCGCCTCGATAAGGCTGGGGACGATGACACCGGGGGGCACGTTGCGGATGCGCATCAGGAAGAGCTGTATCAGGGAAATGTGCACACCGGACACTTTGGCCGACAGCCAGAGGAAGAACGGGACGAAATGGAAGAACACCGACAGGATGATGATGGCCACAATGGCTACAAAAACAGGGAAAATAATGGGGTCTGTGAACATGATGTTAAAAAATTAATGTGAATAAATAGCTTTATTTCCTCTTTACGGTGATTTGCGCCTCGTCCACGCGGACCACCACCACGGGCGTGCCTTCGTCCAGGAAGCCGTCGGCCGATTTTACTTCCACCTGTTTTCCGTTAATGTCGGCATTGCCGATAAGCGCCAGCCGCGTAACGGCCACGCCCTCGTCGCCGGGCTTCACGGACAGTTGCGCCTCGGTGGCGGCCGTAGAGTCGATGCTCTTGTGCAATGAATATTTCTCCAACGTCTTGGAGTGCATCATCCAATAGCCCAGCAGGCCACAGCAGACGAGCGAGGCCACGAGCACCCATAAGCCGATGGTGATGCCATACTGGTCGAATGTGATGTAGTTGGCAATGACCAGACAGCAGCCTGCGGCGATACCGGCCAGACTGGTGCCCGGAATGATGAAGACTTCCACGGCCATCAGGATAGCGCAGACGATGAACAGCAGAAGTATGACAATCAGTTCCATAATGTTGTAAGATGAAAGGGGTTAGTAACCTTGGCGGTATTTGGCCTCATCGGGGTCCTCCAGCATATTAAGGTAGGAGGCGTAACGGCTCGCGCTGATGAGTTGCCGGTCCACGGCCTCGCGCACGGCGCATCCCGGTTCGTGGGTATGCGTGCAGTTGCAGAACCTGCAACCGGCTGCCGTCCGGAAAATCTCGCGGAAGTAGTGCCCCACCTCCTCTTTGGCGAAGTCGAACGTGCCAAAACCCTTGATGCCCGGCGTGTCGATGACACTTCCCCCGCTGGGCAGTTCGAACATCTCGCTGAAAGTGGTGGTGTGCATGCCGGTGTCGTGTGCGGCCGAGATGCCGGCCGTCTTTAGGTTCAAGTCCGGAACCAGGGTGTTCAGCAAGGTGGATTTCCCCACGCCGGAATGACCGGAAAACAGCGTGGTCTTGCCTTGCAGGGCCGCACGCAAGGCATCCATGCCGCTCCCTTGCAGGGCCGAACAGGCATAGCAGGGATAGTCAAGCGATCCATAGAGCTGCATCAGGCGGTCCATGCGTTGCCGTTCGCCGGCGTTGTAGCAGTCCGTCTTGTTGAAAATGACACAGACCGGCACACGGTAGGCCTCGGCCGAGGCCAGGAAGCGGTCGATGAAAATGGTGGAAGTTTCGGGATGGCTCACGGTGACAAGCAGGAACACCTGGTCAACATTGGCGGCGATGATGTGGCTTTGTTTGGACAAATTGGAGGCCTTGCGGATGATGTAGTTCCGCCGGTCCTCTATTTCCGTGATAAAAGCCGTCCCCTCCGCGTTGCACATGATGCGTACATAGTCGCCCACGGCCACCGGATTGGTACTGCGTATGCCCTTGAGGCGGAAGTTGCCCTTGATTTTGGAATCGACAAGCCGGCCGTCGTCCGTACGGACGACGTACCAGCTTCCCGTATTGCGAATCACAAGGCCGCGCATCAGACCGTCATGATTTCCTTGTCTTTGGCGGCATACAGTTCATCAATGCGCTTGATGTACTTGTCGTGCGCTTTCTGCAGTTTGGCTTCGGCATCTTTCTGCTCGTCCTCGGCCATACCGTCCTTTACGGCTTTCTTCAGGGCATCGATGGCGTCACGGCGCGCATTGCGCACGCTCACCTTGGCCGTTTCGCACTCGCCCTTGCACTGTTTGGCCAGCTGCTTGCGGCGTTCCTCTGTCAGAGGTGGGATACCGATCCGGATAATTTCCCCGTTGTTTTCCGGCATGATGCCCAGTTCGGAGTCGATAATCGCCTTTTCGATGGCGCGGAACATGTTCTTGTCCCACGGCTTGATGGCGATGCACCGGGCATCGGGGGTATTGACTGCCGCCACATTGTTGATGGGCACCATGGTGCCATAGGAATCCACACGGATGCCATCCAACAGACGGACATCAGCCTTTCCGGCGCGGATGTGCGCCAATGCGTCATCCAGATACATGACGGCCATGTCCATTTTTTCTTGAGCCTCACCGAGAATTGCTTTTGAATCTGCCATATTCTGTTCTTTTGTTGAAATGATATTGGTGATATGATATTTCCGGAAACAAAAGTAGCCTTTTTTTTAGTCACTTCCAATAAAAACAGGAAGTAAATTCCGGACATCCGCCCACACCAACAGGTTGCTTTCGGCAAACGTGGCTAATGGCGCAGCTCCCCGGTCTGCGCAGCGGGAATAAGCTGTGAACGCATGACCGCGGGAACAGGAAGTGGGGGAACTGTTTCCTCCTTTTGGCGGCCATCTGTCCGTTGCCCTGTAAGGGGTTGTCCCAACGGTTAAAAAGGTGCAGAAAAACAACCGCCCCGGCAGGATTGGCCTGCCGGGGCGGGAATTGGAAATATTGTCTGAACGACTGTTACGGCTTTAGGGAAAAGCCGTACAGTCACCTGTCCTTATTCTGTTTTTGCAGGTTCCTCTGCAGCGGGAGCAGACTCCGCAGCCGGAAGTTCTTTTTCCTCGGCAACCTCGGTTGCAGCTACCGTGCCAGCCGGCACAGCCTCATCAACCTTGGCGGCAGAAGACTTGCGCGAACGACGCGTGCGGGTCTTCTTGGCCACGGCCTTGGCCATGTTCTCATCATAGTCCACCAACTCGATGAAACACATCTGGGCGTTGTCGCTCGGACGGAAACCGGTTTTGATGATGCGGGTATAACCGCCCGGACGGTCTGCCACCTTCACGGAAATCTCCTTGAACAACTCCGTGACGGCATATTTGTTCTGCAAATAGCTGAAGACGACACGACGAGAATTGGTGGTATCGTCCTTGGACTTTGTGATCAACGGTTCAACGTATTTCTTCAAAGCCTTGGCCTTTGCAAGAGTCGTAGTGATTCTTTTGTGCATGATCAGAGAAATGGCCATGTTGGCTAACATGGCGTGTCTGTGGGATGCAGTACGGCTCAAATGGTTGAATTTCTTATTATGTCTCATTGTTTACTTAATCTTTGTCTAATTTATATTTAGAAATATCAGTCCCAAACGACAGATTCAGACTCTCGAGCAAATCATCAAGCTCCGTGAGCGATTTCTTTCCGAAGTTCCTGAACTTCAGCAGGTCGGTCTTGTTGAACTGCACAAGGTCGCCCAAAGTCTCCACATCGGCGGCTTTCAGGCAGTTCAAGGCGCGAACCGAAAGGTCCATATCGACCAGCTTGGTCTTCAGCAACTGACGCATATGCAATACTTCCTCGTCAAACTCCTCATTGCCCTCACCATCAGAATTTTCCAATGTAATCTTCTCGTCAGAGAACAACATGAAGTGATATATCAGGATTTTTGCAGCCTCTTTCAGGGCGTCCTTCGGATGGATGGAACCATCAGTAGAAATTTCAAGAACGAGTTTCTCGTAGTCAGTTTTCTGCTCTACACGATAATTCTCAACAGCGTACTTAACATTTCTAATCGGAGTGTAAATCGAATCAATTGGAATGACGTTCACATCAGTGCAGAATACACGATTCTCTTCCGCCGGAACATAACCACGACCTTTGTTCACCGACAATTCTATCTGCATCGTGGCCTTGGCATCCAAATGGCAAATCACCAATTCGGGGTTTAACACTTCAAATCCGGTCAGATACTTGTTTATATCGCCGGCCTTGAATTCCGTAGTATTCTCCACCAGAATGCTTACTTTTTCATTCTCGAATTCTTCTACTATCCTTTTGAACCTCACCTGCTTGAGATTCAGGATAATGTTGGTGACATCTTCCTTGACCCCCGGAACAGAAGCAAATTCATGCTCAACACCGGCAATACGCATGGTATTGACAGCGTAGCCCTCAAGGGAAGAAAGGAGGATACGGCGCAAAGCATTACCAACTGTAATACCGAAACCGGGCTCCAACGGACGAAACTCGAACTTGCCGTACTTTTCGTCCGCCTCCAACATTAATACTTTATCAGGTTTTTGAAATGCTAATATCGCCATTATCTTAATTATTATTTAGAGTACAACTCAACGATCAACTGCTCTTTAATGTTCTCCGGGATATCTGCACGTTCCGGTTTGTGGAGCAACTTGCCGGACTTCGTGTTTTCATCCCATTCCATCCACGGATATTTGCTATGGTTGAAACCTGCCAAAGCATCGGCAATGACCTCCAAAGACTTTGCCTTTTCGCGGACTCCGACAATCTGACCTGGCTTTACAGAGTAGGAAGGGATATTCACCACCTTACCGTCCACCACAATATGCTTATGGCTCACCAGCTGGCGGGCTGCCGCACGGGTCGGGGCGATTCCCAAACGGAAAACCACGTTGTCCAAGCGGCACTCCAAATTCTGCAAAAGAATCTCACCGGTAATGCCGGACGTGCGGGCAGCCTTCTCGAACATATTGCGGAACTGTTTTTCCAGTACGCCGTAGGTGTATTTGGCCTTCTGCTTCTCTGCCAACATGATACCGTACTCGGAAGTTTTCTTTCGCCTATTGTTCCCATGCTGGCCGGGAGGATAGTTCTTCTTAGACAAAACCTTGTCAGGTCCGAAAATAGCGTCACCGAAACGACGAGCGATTCTTGATTTTGGTCCAATATATCTAGCCATTGTTTTTTCTTGTTTTTTTAAGTTCTTGCAGGATTCAAATCATTGCAGCCGCGACAACAGAAAGGAAATGAAGCCCTCGAAAATCATCGAACCCTGCGCGATATAAATTGGTTATCTCTAATTATACTCTTCTTCTCTTGGGAGGACGACAACCGTTGTGCGGCAGTGGAGTAACATCAATGATTTCCGTCACTTCAATACCTGCACCATGCACGGTACGGATGGCAGACTCACGCCCGTTGCCCGGACCTTTCACATAAGCCTTTACCTTTCTCAGTCCCAAGTCGTATGCGACTTTCGCGCAATCCTGGGCAGCCATCTGAGCGGCATAAGGCGTGTTCTTCTTAGAACCACGGAACCCCATCTTTCCGGCTGAAGACCACGAAATCACCTGGCCTTCAGCATTGGCCAAAGAGACAATGATGTTGTTGAACGAACTGTGCACATGCAACTGGCCCATTGCATCCACTTTCACATTCCTTTTCTTAGCTGCGACTGTTTTCTTTGCCATATCCTAATTGTTATTTAGTAGCTTTTTTCTTGTTAGCAACGGTCTTCTTCTTTCCCTTACGTGTACGCGCGTTGTTTTTTGTGCTCTGCCCGCGAACAGGAAGACCCAGACGATGACGAACACCGCGATAGCAGCCGATATCCATCAGTCGCTTGATGTTCAACTGGATTTCAGAACGGAGATCACCCTCTACCTTGTATTCCGCACTGATTACGGCACGGATATTACCGGCCTGCTCGTCCGTCCAATCCTTCACCTTGATGTCTTTGTCCACACCGGCCTTAGCAAGGATTTTTGCCGAACTACTACGACCTATACCATAAATATAGGTCAAAGCGATTTCGCCTCTCTTGTTCTGAGGCAAATCAACACCAACAATTCTTATTGCCATATTCTTATTCTGTTTCCTTTTTGCTGTGAATATTAGCCCTGACGCATTTTAAACTTAGGGTTCTTCTTGTTGATAACATACAAACGTCCCTTGCGACGCACAATTTTGCACTCAGGAGTACGCTTTTTCAAAGATGCTCTGGTTTTCATATTTTTGTTCTTTTATTTATATCTAAATACAATGCGACCTTTGGAAAGATCATAAGGACTCATCTCTACCCGGACTTTGTCCCCCGGAAGAATCTTGATGTAATGCATCCGCATCTTCCCGGATATATGCCCCGTGATTTCATGACCGTTTTCCAGCTCCACCCTGAACATAGCGTTGGAAAGAGCCTCTACAATCACACCATCCTGTTCTATCGCCGACTGTTTCGCCATACTTATACCAAATTTCCTTCTATTTTTTCAATTCCTTCAAACGAAGATAAAATATCTGCCTTTCCGTGATGCACGGCCACAGTATGCTCAAAATGAGCGGCCCACTTCCCGTCGCGGGTCTTTACCGTCCAGCGGTCAGGCATCAGCCCTATCTCAGGGCTTCCCATCGTAATCATCGGTTCTATGGCAATACACAGCCCGTTCTTGATTAACGTGCCATTGCCACGTTTGCCATAATTGGGAACAGCAGGCTCTTCATGCATCTCTTTTCCAATCCCATGTCCCACAAATTCCCGGACAACCCCTAAACCATTCGACTCGCAATGCTGCTGTACAGCATAACCGATATCACCGATCCGTTTACCGGCCAGGGCAGTCTCGATACCTCGGTAAAGTGCCTCCTTCGTGATGCGCAACAAATGGCGTACATCCTCTGCCACCTCGCCCACACAGAACGTATAACAAGAGTCACCATTGTAACCGTCCAGCAAAGCACCGCAATCCACCGAAACGATATGCCCTTCCTCAAGCGGACGTTCATCCGGGATGCCATGTACCACTTCATCGTCAACCGATGTACAGATAGATGCAGGAAACGGAGTCCCATAAGGATTGGGAAAACCTTTGAAAGTAGGCACCGCTCCATGATCCCTGATAAACTCTTCGGCCAACGCATCCAATTGCTTGGTAGTAATCCCCGGCCGAATATTCTTAGCTATTTCCGTCAACGTATCAGCCACCAGTCGGTTGGCCGCACGCATCAATTCTATCTCATCTTCTGTCTTAAGAAATATCATCCCAGACAAAACTTAATAAGCAGAGAAACCTGAACGGCCATGAATCCTGCCGGAACTCAACAAACCGTCATAATGTCTCATCAGCAAATGGCTCTCAATCTGCTGCAAAGTATCCAAAACCACCCCCACCAAGATAAGCAAGGAAGTCCCTCCAAAGAACTGGGCAAACTCAGCCTTGACATTCAACAAGCCTGCAAAAGCCGGCATGCAAGCTATAATAGCCAATGCCAACGAGCCAGGCAATGTAATGCGGGACATGATCTGGTCTATATACTCCGCTGTGGGCTTACCGGGTTTGATACCGGGAATAAACCCATTGTTACGCTTCATATCTTCAGCCATCTGGGTTGGATTCAATGTGATTGCAGTGTAGAAATAGGTAAACGCTATAATCAATGCCGCAAATATCACATTATACAAGACACTCGTATGGTCAATCAGCATCTGCATGACCGGAGTAGCCTGATCCACCGAGCTGAATCCAAGCAACGTAATCGGGATGAACATCAGGGCTTGCGCAAAGATGATGGGCATCACATTGGCAGCAAACAACTTTAAGGGGATGTACTGGCGGGCTCCCCCGAACTGCTGTCCACCCACAACACGTTTGGCATACTGCACCGGAATCCGTCTTGTACCCTGTACCAACAAGATTGCCGCACAGACCACAAACAACAGGATCACAATCTCAACAATAAACATCAACAAGCCGCCGCCGCTCAGATTATTCAGTCGCGCTACAAACTCTTGACCGAAAGCCTCCGGCAGCCGTGCGATGATACCGATCATGATAATCAACGACACTCCATTGCCAATCCCCTTGTCGGTAATACGTTCGCCCAGCCAAAGGATAAACATACTGCCGGCAGCCAAGATTATCGTTGAAGTAATCATGAAAGTGGTCCAACTCAAGGCCGGACTCAAAGCACCCGCAGACTGCATCTTCAGATTCGTCAGATAAGCAGGAGCCTGCACCAACAAGATAAGTATTGTCAGATAACGGGTGTATTGATTCATTTTCCGACGACCGCTCTCACCCTCACGCTGCATCTTCTGGAACGCCGGAACGGCAATACCCAACAACTGTATCACAATGGATGCAGAAATGTAAGGCATGATACCCAGCGCGAAAATAGACGCGTTAGAGAATGCACCTCCAGAGAACATATTCAGCAAAGACATCAATCCTGTCTCTGTCTGCATCCGCAATGCCGTCAGCTGTGAAGGATCAATACCGGGTAAAACGACAAAAGACCCCAAGCGATAGATTGCGATAAACAGAAGGGTGATGAGGATCCTTTTCCGCAGATCCTCAATCAACCAAATGTTCTTAAAGGTTTCTATTAACTTTTTCATTGAATCAAAGTTTTGTAACGTTACCACCGAGAGCGGTAATGGCAGCCTCAGCACTCTTAGAGAATGCATTAGCCTCAACGTCCACCTTAGAAGTCAACTGGCCGTTACCAAGAATCTTCACACGTTCCTTTGCAGAAGCCAAACCGGCAGCCACCAAATCAGCCAAGCCGACTTTCTCCAGATTCTTTTCCGTAACCAAAGCCTGAATAGCATCCAAATTCACCGGTCTGTATTCTACACGGTTGATATTCTTGAAACCAAACTTTGGAAGCCGACGCTGCAAGGGCATTTGGCCACCTTCAAAACCAATCTTCCTTTTATAACCAGACCTTGATTTGGCACCTTTATGGCCACGGGTAGAAGTGCCACCCAGACCGGAACCGGTACCACGCCCTACTCTCTTACGAGTCTTAACAGAACCCCAAGCTGGTTTTAAATTATTTAATTTCATTACGTTCCTGTTTAATAGTGATGAATTAATCTACAACGATAACCAAATGATGCAATTTCTTGATCATACCACGAGTCGAGGGAGTATCTTCAACTTCAACCACCTGATTAATCTTTCTCAGTCCCAAAGTATCCAATGTACTTTTCTGGTCTCTGGGAGCACCAATCCTACTCTTGATTTGCTTAACTTTTATAGTTGCCATTTAAAAGCCCTCCTTTATCCTCTAAATACTTTTTCCAGACTGACGCCGCGGTTCTGCGCGATGGTTTTAGCATCACGCATCTCCGCCAAAGCCAATATTGTTGCTTTCACCAGATTATGGGGGTTGGAAGAACCTTTCGACTTAGCCAGACAGTCCTTGATGCCCGCACTCTCACATACGGCACGCATTGCACCACCGGCCACGACACCCGTACCAGCTGACGCAGGTTTGATGAACACCCGTGCACCACCGAACTTAGCTTCTTGTTCATGAGGTACAGTTCCGTTCAACACAGGAACCTTCACCAAATTCTTCTTGGCGGCTTCCACACCCTTGGCAATAGCTGCTGTCACTTCACTGGCCTTTCCAAGTCCCCAACCAATGATACCCTCACCGTTACCAACCACAACAATAGCAGCAAAAGTAAAGGTTCTGCCACCTTTTGTCACCTTGGTAACACGATTGATAGCAACCAGCCTGTCCTTTAACTCAATATCACTGCTTACCTTTATTCTATTAATTGCCATAACCCATTAAAATTTAAGTCCACCGTTACGTGCAGCCTCTGCAACTTCTTTCACTCTACCGTGATACAAGTAACCGTTACGATCAAAAACTACAGCTGTGATACCAGCCTCCAAGGCTTTCTTCGCCACCAATTCACCCACTTTTGCAGCTTGCTGTTTCTTAGGCATAGCCTCCATACCCAAAGAAGAAGCCGCTACCAAAGTCTTACCCACAACATCATTAATGATCTGGACGTAGATCTGTTTGTTGCTTCTAAACACCGACATGCGCGGACATTCTGCTGTTCCAGATATCTTATTGCGAATCCTATGCTTAATCTTAATCCGTCTTTCTATTTTCGTTATCATAACCTTTTTATTTTAAAATTACTTGGCACCTGCCGACTTACCTGATTTTCTGCGAATCTGCTCGCCAACGAACAGAATACCTTTTCCTTTATACGGTTCAGGTTTACGGAAAGAACGAATTTTCGCACACACTTGACCCAACAACTGTTTGTCGCAAGATTCCAGTATGATAAGCGGGTTCTGGTTTCTTTCAGACTTAGTCTCCACCTTTATCTCTTTCGGCAACTGTAGAAAGATATTATGCGTGTAGCCTAATGCAAACTCAACCAGATTACCCTGATTGCTGACACGATAGCCGACACCGACCAACTCCATTTTCTTCACATACCCCTCTGAAACACCGACCACCATATTATGAATCAGAGAACGATACAGCCCATGGAATGCCTGTTTCTGTTTCATTTCCACAGTATCATTCTGCTCATCAATAGTGAATGTCACTTCAGAATCAGCAATATTGACTTTGATTGAAGGATGTACAGCCTGACTCAATTCGCCTTTCGGCCCCTTGACTACTACAACATTTTCATCATTTACGGAGACGTTAACGCCCGCAGGAATGCTAATCGGCAATTTTCCTATTCTTGACATACAAATACCCTCCAATCAATATACATAACAAAGAACCTCACCACCCACTTTTAGTGTAGCAGCCTCTTTGTCAGTCATTACACCCTTGGATGTAGATATAATGGCAATACCTAATCCATTAATTACTCTCGGCATGTTCTTATAACCCGTATATTTACGCATACCCGGCGTGGACACACGGATCAACTTCTTTATAGCATTGACCTTGTTTACAGGATCATACTTCAATGCTACCTTAATTGTACCCTGAGGGCCATCTTCTACAAACTTGTAGTTCAGAATATACCCCTTTTCAAAAAGGATTTTAGTGATTTCCTTTTTCAAATTCGACGCAGGAACCTCAACCACCCTATGCTTTGCAAGGATAGCATTTCTCAAACGCGTCAGATAATCTGCTATTGGATCTGTCATTATATATATAAATTAATTAATCGGGACCCTCCCGACAATATTAAACTCATAAACTCTTTACCAGCTCGCTTTCTTCACACCCGGAATCAGTCCATTCGAAGCCATCTCGCGGAACTGGATACGCGATATACCGAACTGGCGCATATATCCTTTCGGACGTCCCGTCAGTTTGCAACGGTTGTGCAAACGGATGGGATTAGCATTTTTCGGAATCCGCTGTAATTTACGGGCAGCCTCATAAGCCTCCACCGGACTACCGGTGTTGACAATCTTTTTCAAGGCAGCACGCTTTTCCGCATACTTGGCCACCAGCTTGGCTCTTTTCACTTCACGAGCCTTCATTGATTCTTTTGCCATACCTATTTAATCCTTTTTAGCGTTTTTAGCATTCTTGAAAGGCAACCCGAACTCTTTGAGCAGGGCATATCCCTCTTCGTCCGTCTTCGCCGTAGTCACAAAAGTGATATTCATACCCAAGATGCGATCAATAGCATCAATATTGATTTCAGGGAAAATGATCTGCTCTTGAATGCCAAGAGTATAATTTCCACGGCCATCAAACTTGCTCTCAATACCCTTGAAATCGCGGATACGGGGAAGTGCCACACGGATGAGACGCTCCAAGAATTCATACATTCTCTCACGGCGCAAGGTAACCATCACACCGATAGGCATTTTCTTACGCAACTTGAAATTAGCAACATCTTTCTTTGAAAGTGTGGCTACAGCTTTCTGTCCCGCAATGGCGGAAATCTCGTTGATAGCCACATCAATTATTTTCTTGTCCGCAGTTGCCATACCCAAGCCCTGATTGATCACAATCTTCTTGAGCACAGGAATCTGCATGGTTGAAGTATAATTGAATTGCTTCATCAATGCAGGAGCAATACGCTCTGCATATTCTTTTTTAAGGCTTGCAGTATTTCCCATTACTTAATCTCCTCTCCTGATTTTTTTGCATAACGGACCAACTTCCCGTCTGCATTCAACTTTCTACCAATACGCGTAGGTTTACCTGTTTTCGGATCTACGACATTCAAGTTCGAGATATGGATAGGTGCCTCTTGCTTCACGATACCTCCCTGAGGATTCTTGGCACTCGGTTTCTGGCTCTTAGACACCATGTTCAAGCCTTCAACGATTGCACGTTGCTTGCTTACGAGCACTTTCAGCACCTTACCGGTCCGCCCTTTATCCTCACCAGCATTCACGTAAACTGTATCGCCTCTTTTGATATGTAACTTACTCATTACCTTTTCTCTTAAAATTAAAGCACTTCAGGTGCCAACGACACGACTTTCATATTTATGGCACGTAATTCACGGGCAACCGGGCCAAAGATACGGCTACCCCTCAGTTCGCCTGCATTGTTCAGCAATACACAAGCATTGTCATCAAAACGGATATAAGAGCCATCCGCACGACGAATCTCTTTCTTGGTACGCACAATCAAAGCCTTTGACACAGCACCTTTTTTAATATCGCTTGACGGAATAACATTCTTTATGGCAACGACAATCACATCGCCTACAGAAGCATAACGTCTTCTCGTACCACCCAAAACACGAATGCAAAGCGCTTCGCGAGCACCGCTGTTGTCTGCTACGACTAACCTAGATTCTGTTTGTATCATAATTACTTGGCTCTTTCTACGATTTTAACAACTCTCCAACATTTTGTCTTGCTCAAAGGACGAGTTTCCATAATCAACACCGTATCACCTATGTGACAATCATTCTTCTCGTCGTGGGCATGGTATTTCTTCGTTTTGGAAACGAACTTACCATAAATAGGATGCTTCTCCTTGAACTTGGCAGCCACAACAATGGTCTTGTCCATCTTGTCGCTGATTACAACCCCGGTTCTTGTCTTTCTTAAATTTCTAGCTTCCATGTGAACCAATATTATTTGTTAAGTTCCCTCTGACGCAACACGGTCTTCAAACGGGCAATATTACGACGTGCCGCCTTAATCTGCGCTGGATTTTCCAACGGAGAGATAGAATGATTCAAGCGCATCTGCACATATGCGGCCTCTTCCGCCTGGATACGTTCAACCAATTCGTTCGTAGTCAACTCTCTTATTTCTGCAGTCTTCATAATCAAGCGTTTTTATCGTAATCACGTCTAACAATAAACTTTGTTGTAACAGGAAGTTTCTGGGCAGCCAAGCGCAGAGCCTCTTTTGCCACCTCATAAGACACTCCCTCCACTTCAAATATAATACGCCCCGGTGTAATGGGGAACACATAACCAACGGGATCACCCTTACCTTTACCCATACGCACATCGGCAGGCTTTTTCGTAATCGGCTTGTCCGGGAATATACGGATCCAGATCTGTCCCTCACGCTGCATGTAACGAGTCACGGCAATACGTGCGGCCTCAATCTGGCGGCTTGTAATCCAATGGGTTTGCAGAGACTTGATTCCAAATGTTCCGAAAGCCAACTGGTTACCACGCTGGGCATTGCCCTTGCAACGCCCTTTCTGCGGTCTTCTATATTTTGTTCTTTTCGGCTGTAGCATAGTTTCCTAAAATTCAATTTTAACGATTAATATTCTTCTTCTTACGGAAGTTCTTACCGCCACCGTTTCCACGATTACCCTCCTTGGTCTGCACGAAGTTCGGGGCCAAATCACGCTTGCCATAAACCTCACCGCGGCAAATCCATACCTTGATACCCAACAAGCCGACCTTTGTCAATGCTTCAGCCTGGCAATAATCGATATCGGCACGGAATGTATGCAGGGGAGTACGTCCCTCCTTATACATCTCAGAACGTGCAATTTCAGCACCGTTCAAGCGGCCGGAAATCTGAACCTTGATTCCTTCCGCCCCGCTCCTCATCGTATTGGCTATGGCCATTTTTATAGCACGGCGATATGCGATCTTGCCTTCCACCTGACGTGCGATATTGTTTGCCACAATCACCGCATCCAGCTCAGGTTTCTTGATTTCAAAGATGTTAATCTGGATGTCCTTGTCCGTAATTTTCTTCAACTCTTCCTTCAGCTTGTCAACCTCCTGGCCACCTTTACCAATGATCAATCCCGGACGGGCGGTACATACCGTTATCGTCACAAGCTTCAGCGTGCGCTCAATGATGATTCTGGACACGCTGGCCTGAGCCAAACGGGCATTCAGATACTTCCGGATTTTGCTGTCTTCCAGCAAAGAAGCGCCGAAGTCCTTGCCGCCGTACCAGTTAGAGTCCCAACCTCTAATAATACCTAAACGGTTGCTTATAGGATTTACTTTCTGTCCCATACTTAGTCTTTCTATTAATCATTAGTTTTAGTGCCCACGAACAAAGTCACATGATTTGAACGTTTGCGGATTCTATAACCTCTACCCTGCGGAGCCGGTCTCATTCTCTTCAACGTAGCGCCACCGTCAACAAACACTTTCGTTACGAACAATTCGCCATCCTCGGCCTTGCGTTCGTTCTTCTGTTCCCAATTCGCAATGGCAGAACGCAACAGTTTCTCGACATCCGCCGAGGCTGCCTTCGAAGAAAATCTCAATGTACCAAGAGCCTTGTTCACCTCCATACCGCGAATCAAATCCACCACATATCTCATCTTGCGCGGAGAAGAAGGCACATTCCGCAATTTTGCAAAATACTGGGTTTTGAGGGCTTCTTTTCTTTTTTCTGCCGCAATCTTCTTTCTTGCTCCCATTATAATATTTTCTTTACTGTTTTCAACAAACAACCTGCTTATTTCTTCTTGTTACCGGCATGGCCTCCGAAACGACGCGTTGGAGCGAACTCACCCAATTTGTGGCCGACCATATTCTCGGTAATGTAAACAGGAATAAACTTGTTACCGTTATGAACTGCAATAGTATGACCTACAAAGTCAGGAGATATCATTGAAGCTCTGGCCCACGTCTTTACCACACTTTTCTTGCCACTCTCGTTCATGGCAAGAACTTTCTTTTCGAGCTTGACCTCTATATATGGACCTTTTTTTAATGAACGACTCATACTTTATTCAGATTTACTTATTCTTATTACATCTTTCGATTATATACTTGCTCGAATGTTTCTTGGGCGACCTTGTCTTCAGGCCCTTTGCATACAATCCCTTACGCGAACGCGGATGTCCACCGGACTGACGGCCTTCACCGCCACCCATCGGATGGTCATGCGGGTTCATAACCACACCACGGTTGCGCGGGCGGCGTCCCAGCCAGCGAGAACGTCCGGCCTTTCCGGAACTTTCAAGCGCATGGTCTGAATTGCCAACACTGCCGATTGTGGCCTTGCAAGTACTAAGAATCTGACGAGTCTCTCCCGAAGGCAGTTTAATCACACAATAACGTCCCTCACGAGAGGTCAACTGTGCAAAGTTTCCTGCAGAGCGAACCAGCAAAGCCCCCTGTCCCGGACGCAATTCAATGTTATGAATCACCGTACCCACAGGGATGTTCTCCAGCGGGAGCGTGTTGCCCACCTCCGGTGCCGCATCCTTCCCGGACATCACCGTGCTGCCCACCTGCAAGCCATTAGGAGCAATAATATACCTTTTCTCTCCATCTGCATAAAACAGCAAAGCGATACGGGCCGAACGGTTCGGATCGTATTCAATGGTTTTCACTACAGCTGGAACACCGTCTTTCTCTCTCTTGAAATCAATCAAACGATATTTCTTTTTATGACCGCCGCCCATGTAACGCATTGTCATCTTGCCGGCATTGTTACGGCCACCCGTTGAACGTTTTCCAAATACGAGAGACTTCTCTGGTACCGATGCAGTAATCTCTTCAAAAGTACCAATAATCTTGTGCCTCTGCCCCGGTGTCGTGGGCTTAAATTTACGTACTGCCATCTTTTATTTCAAATATTGCTGAAAAAATCAATAGTATCGCCGGCCTTCAGGGTCACAATCGCCTTCTTGTAGGTGTTCGTACGCCCCTTGATAAGGCCAGACTTCGTATAGCGGCGTTTCGGTTTACCACCATATCTGCAGGTATTCACAGCCACTACAGTAACATTATACAAAGTTTCGACTTCCTTCTTAATCTCCAGTTTGTTCGCCTCAGGACGG
This sequence comes from uncultured Paraprevotella sp., assembly GCA_964528135.1. Classification (GTDB taxonomy): domain Bacteria; phylum Bacteroidota; class Bacteroidia; order Bacteroidales; family Bacteroidaceae; genus Paraprevotella. The sequence goes on from CAZGSE010000026.1 coordinate 16,938, forward strand.
ACAATGAAGCCGAATTTATTCTGCTTCTCCGTAAGTGCGGTCATCTTCTCAGTGACCAGCGGTTTGATGATATATCCCATAATGGTCTTTCTTCCTTCTCCTTATTTGGTTAAGATTTCATCGACAACTTTCAACGCGTTTTCAGTCAACACCATAACGCCTGCGTTCAATACACTATATGTATTCAGCGCAGCCGCAGGCATAACATTCACACGTTCAATGTTACGAGCTGACAAATATACGTTTTTATCCGAGCCCGGCAAAACGAACAGCGGCTTTTTATTTTCAGCGTTAAGATTTTTTATAATATCTTTAAACTGCTTCGTTTTCGGTGCTTCCATGGTGAAGTCCTCCACCACAATAATCGCATTCTCCTGTGCCTTGTAGGCCAGAGCAGACTTACGGGCCAGCACCTTAACCTTCTTGTTCAACTTGAAGCTGTAGTCGCGGGGCTTGGGGCCAAACACACGGCCTCCACCTCTCAACAAGGGGGAATTAATGTCACCGCGACGGGCACCGCCACCACCTTTCTGGCGGCCCAGCTTACGGGTGGACCCGCTGACTTCGCTCCTTTCCTTCGACTTGGCCGTACCCTGACGCTGATTGGCAAGATACTGCTTCACGGCAAGATAAATCACATGGTCATTAGGTGCTATGCCAAAGATGGCATCATTCAGAAGAGCCTTTCTTCCGGTATCCTCACCCTTGATATTCAATACACTGACTTCCATTATTTCTCAATTATTACGATTGAACCATTGTAACCCGGAACGGAGCCCTTGATCAAAAGCAGGTTATGCTCCGGAATCACCTTTAACACTTGCAGATTGTGAGTAGTCACGCGCGCATTGCCCATCTGTCCGCCCATGCGAAGACCCTTAAAGACTTTCGCCGGATAAGAACAAGCACCGATAGAACCCGGTTTGCGGGCACGGTTATGCTGGCCATGGGTGGACTGTCCGACACCACCGAAACCATGGCGCTTCACTACTCCTTGGAAGCCACGTCCTTTTGAGGTACCAATTACGTCCACATAGGAAGTACCCTCAAACATGTCAACGGTAACTGTATCACCCAGATTCAATTCTTGTTCAAAGTTTTTGAACTCGGCCAAGTGTCTCTTGGGAGTAGTACCCGCCTTTTTGAAATGGCCCATCATGGGAGCCGTCGTGTTACGCTCCTTGGCTTCTTGAAAACCAAGCTGAACGGCTGCATAACCGTCCTTCTCCACGCTTTTGATTTGGGTTACTACACAAGGACCAGCTTCGATAACAGTGCATGGAACATTCTTACCATCGGCACTGAATACGGATGTCATTCCGATTTTCTTTCCTAATAATCCTGGCATTTCAACTATTTTTTATAAGTACTAAACTTTGATTTCCACTTCCACACCGCTCGGCAGTTCCAGCTTCATCAGCGCGTCCACCGTCTTTGCCGTAGAACCATAGATGTCTATCAGCCGCTTGTAAGAAGAAAGTTCAAACTGCTCGCGCGATTTCTTGTTCACGAAAGTCGAACGGTTGACGGTAAAGATGCGCTTGTGCGTAGGAAGAGGTATCGGGCCGCTTACTATCGCACCTGTAACTTTCACGGTTTTCACGATCTTCTCTGCCGACTTGTCCACCAGATTATGATCGTAGGATTTCAATTTGATTCTAATCTTTTGACTCATTTTACTTTACTGTTTTTTTAAGTTTATCCGAAAAGCGGGGAATCTGCCGGTTAAGAGTCATTCACTAACCGGCATCATCCCTCCCTTTTTTGTTCATTAAACCAAATCCACGCGGCCTTTTATTTCCTCAAGCACAGCCTTGGCTATGGAACTTGATACCGGGGCATGATGGTCATAAGTCATGGACGAAGTGGCACGACCGGAAGTGATGGTACGCAGGGCTGTCACATAGCCGAACATTTCGGCCAGCGGCACCATGGCTTTCACAATGCGTGCGCCACTGCGGCTCGTGTCCATACCTTCCACCTGTCCGCGGCGCTTGTTCAGGTCGCCGATGACATCACCCATGTTTTCTTCCGGGGTCACTACCTCCAGCTTCATAATCGGCTCCATCAGCACCGGCTTGGCCTGGGCGCAAGCGCTCTTGTAGGCCTGCATGGCGCAGATTTCAAACGACAACTGGTCTGAGTCCACCGGGTGGAACGAACCGTCCAGCAACTCTACCTTCAGGCTGTCCATCGGGAAACCGCCCAAGATACCATTCTTCATGGCATTTTCAAAACCTTTCTGCACAGAAGGGATGAATTCCTTGGGGATGTTTCCGCCCGTAACCTTGTTTTCGAACTGCAAGCCGCCATCCTTGTAATCCTCGTCCACCGGTCCTACATTGACAATGATGTCGGCAAACTTACCACGGCCGCCGGACTGCTTCTTGTAAACCTCGCGCAGGTTCACCGTCTTGGTGATGGCTTCCTTGTAGTTTACCTGGGGCTTACCCTGGTTGCACTCCACCTTGAACTCGCGCTTCAGACGGTCGATGATGATGTCCAGATGCAACTCACCCATACCGGAAATCACCGTCTGGCCACTCTGTTCGTCCGTGCGGACCGTAAAGGTGGGATCTTCCTCCGCCAGCTTGGCCAGGCCGTTGGACAGCTTGTCGAGGTCTTTCTGCGTTTTCGGCTCAACGGCAATACCAATCACCGGATCCGGGAAGTCCATAGACTCCAGCACGATGGGGGCATCCTCATCACACAGGGTGTCACCCGTGCGGATATCCTTGAAACCGATGCCGGCACCAATATCACCGGCACTGATCACTTCAACAGGATTCTGGTGGTTGGAATGCATCTGGAACAGGCGCGACACACGCTCTTTCTTGCCCGAACGGGAATTATAAACATACGAACCGGCCTCTATCTTACCGGAATAGACGCGGATAAACGTCAAGCGGCCCACATAGGGGTCTGTCGCAATCTTGAAAGCCAGTGCAGAGGTCTTTTCATCCTCGGAGGGCTTGCGGTCTTCTTCCGCACCGGTATCGGGGTTCGTACCCACAACGTTGGGAGTGTCCAGCGGCGAAGGCAGGAAAGCGCACACGTAGTCCAGCAGCGTCTGCACGCCCTTGTTCTTGAACGAGGAACCGCAAAGCATGGGAGTGACTTCCATCGACACCGTAGCCGCACGCAAGGCGCGGAGGATTTCCTCCTCCGTAATGGTGGAAGCATCCTCAAAATACTTGTTCATCAGTTCATCGTCATATTCGGCCACCTTCTCCAGCATCTTGTCCCTCCACTCTTCGGCTTCTGCCTGCAAGTCGGCCGGGACGTCCTCCACGTCATAATCGGCACCCATCGTCTCGTCGTGCCACAGGATGGCTTTCATCTTGATCAAGTCAACCACGCCCTTGAAGTTCTCCTCAGCCCCGATGGGAATCACCACCGGACAAGGATTGGCACCCAGCACTTCCTTCATCTGGCGCACCACTTCAAAGAAGTCGGCACCCGAACGGTCCATTTTGTTCACATAACCGATACGCGGCACATTATACTTGTCAGCCTGGCGCCACACCGTCTCCGACTGCGGTTCAACGCCGCCCACGGCACAATATGTAGCCACCGCGCCGTCCAGCACACGCAACGAACGCTCAACCTCGGCCGTGAAGTCCACGTGTCCCGGAGTGTCAATCAAGTTAATCTTGTATTTGTTGCCATTCCAATTCCAATAGGTCGTCGTAGCGGCCGAAGTGATGGTAATACCGCGTTCCTGCTCCTGAGCCATCCAGTCCATCGTGGCCGCACCATCGTGCACCTCACCGATCTTATGCGTCAGACCGGTATAAAAGAGGATACGCTCTGAAGTCGTCGTCTTACCGGCATCGATATGGGCCATGATACCGATATTACGGGTCAAATGTAAATCTTGCTTTGCCATTTTATTTAGCTACTTTATTAATTTAGAACCTAAAGTGTGCGAAAGCACGGTTTGCTTCTGCCATACGGTGCATATCCTCCTTGCGCTTGAATGCGCCGCCCTGCTCGTTATAAGCATCCATGATTTCAGCCGCCAGCTTGTCGGCCATCGACTTGCCGCCACGCTTACGGGCATAAATAATCAGATTCTTCATCGAGATGGATTCCTTGCGTTCCGGACGGATTTCCGTGGGAACCTGGAACGTGGCACCACCGACGCGGCGTGACTTGACCTCCACCTGGGGAGTCACCTTGTCCAATGCAGTTTTCCAAATCTCCAGCGCGCTCTTCTCCTCATTCTGCATCTTGTTCTTCACCACATCCAGTGCTGCATAAAAAATCTTGTAAGAAGTGTTCTTCTTACCGTCATACATCAGATGGTTTACAAACTTGGAAACTTTAACATCGTTAAAGACGGGATCCGGCAGGATCACACGTTTTTTTGGCTTTGCTTTTCTCATTTTAAAGAATTTTTTTCAGTTTGGCTGTATTTTGATGTTCTTCAACCCTCCCACCGGAAGATTTACTCAACCTTTAGCTTAACAAACCAAAACTAATGAATATTCGGAAATTGATTCAGTAGCGGTTATTTTTTACCGGCTTTCGGACGCTTTGCTCCATACTTCGAGCGGCGCTGCGTACGGTTGGCCACACCGGCCGTATCCAACGTACCACGCACGATGTGATAACGCACACCCGGAAGGTCTTTCACACGACCGCCTCGCACCAATACGATGGAGTGCTCCTGCAGGTTGTGTCCCTCGCCCGGAATGTAAGAGTTCACTTCTTTCATGTTTGTCAAACGCACACGCGCGACCTTTCTCATTGCCGAATTAGGTTTCTTCGGCGTGGTGGTGTACACACGGACGCAAACGCCACGACGCTGCGGACAGCTGTCCAGCGCCGGCGACTTGCTCTTGTCCACCAACACTTTTCTACCCTTTCTTACCAATTGTTGAATAGTAGGCATTGTTCTTGTTTTTTAAATTATTATGTTGATTTCCATTATTTCCTGCCGATAAAAAGCCATATCAGGCCATTCAGGCCGCAAATTTACGAATTTTATTTCATACCACAAGGCGTTTTCTCCTTATTATTTAATGACGGCACAGGACAGGTACGCTTGCAGGCATGCAATATTAACGTTTTTTACGACAACAACGGCGGCTGCCCCCACAAGCCAACCTACCGGCGGGTGGCTTCTTCATATTCTTCCGACGTCGTGCAATAGTGCGTGTGGCCGGCTCCGGCATCCGAACGGCGATACCAATCGGAGTACATGACATAGTGCTGCGCATAGTCCACGTTGAGTTCCTTGGCCTGTTCGGGATCCACTTTCTTGATGAATTTTGCCGGCACGCCGCCCCACAGTTCGCCATCGCCGATGACGGTGTTCTTCAGGACCAGTGCCCCGGCCGCCACGATGGCACCGTGCCCCACCACGGCATGATCCAGGATAGTAGCCCCCATGCCGATGAGCGCCCCGCTTTTTACTTCGCAGCCGTGCAGGGTGACATTATGCCCCACGGTCACGTCATCGCCGATGATGATGGGGGCTTTGCCGTAAAGGGTGTGCAGGCAGGAACCGTCCTGTATGTTCACGCGGTTGCCGAGCTTTATGAAATGAACATCGCCGCGCAATACGGCATTGAACCACACCGTGCAGTCGTCCCCCATGGTGACGTCGCCGATGATGGCCGCCCCCTCGGAAAAGTAACAGTGTTTGCCAAACTTGGGGGTCAGGTCGTTAAGTTTCTTAATAAGTGCCATTTGTGTTATCTTGCTTTTAATGAATGTCTGTTTTTGAGTGGGGGCGCGTGGCTTCGCCCAGCCATTGGCGATGCTCCGCATCGAGCAGCGGCGCGAGCCGTTCGTACACTTGCCGGTGATAGCGGTCAAGCCAGCCGGTTTCCTCGGCGTCGAGCATCGTCCAGTCTATCGGCTCCGTGTCGATGGGACAAAGGGTTAGCGGCTCGAACTGCAAGAAAGCGCCGAACTCGGTTTCGCGGTAGGGCAGGATGAGCTGCATGTTCTCGATGCGCGCCCCGTGGCGGCCGGCTTTATAGATACCCGGTTCGTTGGTCAGGGTCATGTAAGGGAGCAACGGTGCGGGCATGTATTCCATGCGAAGCTGGTGGGGTCCCTCATGCACACAGAGGAACGACCCCACCCCATGCCCCGTGCCGTGCAGGTAGTTTATACCCTCCTGCCACATGGCGTAGCGGGCACAGGCGTCAATCTGCGTGCCGCTGCAGCCTTGCGGGAACTTGGCACGGGCCAGCCGGATGTGTCCTTTCAGCACCAGCGTATAGTCGTGCCGCTCTTCCTCCGTGACGGGGCCGAGGGCGATGGTGCGGGTGAGGTCCGTGGTGCCGTCCTCATACTGTGCGCCCGAATCCAGCAGCAACAGGCCTTCAGCCTTCAGCGGGATGTCGGTTTCCGCCGTGGGTTCATAGTGCACGACGGCCCCGTGTGCGGCATATCCGGCGATGGTGTCGAAGCTGTTGCCGCGGTACAAGGCCTGTTCCCCGCGCAGCTCGTCCAGTTTCCGGCAGATACTGAGTTCCGTCTGCCCTCCGGCCTGCACGGCCGGTTTCAGCCATTTCAGGAATTTCACCATCGCCACGCCGTCGCGCAACATGGCATGGCGGAATCCCTCCACCTCTGCCCTGCATTTCACGGCCTTGAGCCGGGCCACGGGGGAGGGCGCGTCTTCCACCGCACAGCTTTCGGGCAGGGCACGGCGGAGCATGAGGTTGACGCTCCGGCAGTCGAGGAGCACCCGTTTGCCGGCAAATTGATGCAGGTCTGCCGTTATGTCGTCGTAATGGCGGACGTCCACCCCCGCTTCCGCCAGATATGTGGCAACCTCTGCCGTGAGTTTCACCTTATTTATATATAGTGTGCAATGGGCGGGCGTGATGAACAGGTAGGCCACGAACACGGGCGTGCAATGCACGTCCGTCCCGCGCAGGTTGAGCGTCCAGGCAATCTCATCAAGGGCGGTCAGGACAAGCCCGTCGGCCTGTCGTGCCGCCATGGAAGCACGGATGAGGGCCAGTTTCTCGCCCACGTCCCGCCCCGCATATTCCAGGGGCTGGATGCTGACGGGGTCGTCCGGCAAGGCCGGACGGTCGGTCCACAGCGTGTCGGCAGGGTTTCCGGTTTCGGTCAGGCGCAGGCCGTGGAGGCTGAGTTCGCGGTCCAACGAACCGATGGCCTCCACGCTACTGGTCCGGCCGTCGATGCCCACGGTGCTGCCTTCCGGGAGCACCTGGGCCAACCACTGGGCGATGGACGGCGTGCCCGACACACGTTCTTTCATCAGCCTGAACGGCGTGCCCGCCAGTTGCTCCTCTGCCGCAAGGAAGTAGCGGGAGTCGGTCCACAGGGCGGCATCCCCCATGGTGACCACAGCCGTTCCCGCCGACCCGTTGAAGCCCGAAATCCATTCGCGCGTTTTCCAGTGCGCGGGAGGGTATTCGCTGTTATGCGGGTCAGTACTGGGGAAGATGTAGGCATCCATCCCCCGTTGGCGCAGGTAAGCCCGTAATTCGGTTACCCTTTGTGTGATAAGTTTCTCCATGAGTCCAAGTCTATTCTAACCAGACAAAATTACAATTATATTTCCACTGTCCGGAGCAAAACATCCCGAAAAGATTGCCGCCGCGGGGAAAAACATGCTTTCCTCCCCCACTGCCGCCGCGGGCGGGAAAAGGGGACTTGCGCACACGCCTTTCCGTTCTTGCGCAAAACGCCCCGCGGGATTCAGCAAGAACGCCGACCGCCTTGCGCACAAAAATCCGGGGCCGCGGGCATCCGTTTTTACGGGATAAACGACAGGGGGCCGTGACATTCCTGACACAGCCCCCTGTCGTTGTTGCGGAGGCCCGACTCGAACGAACGACCTCCAGGTTATGAGCCTGGCGAGCTACCAACTGCTCCACTCCGCGATATTGTTCTTAATTCTGGTGCAAAGGTAGGACTTTTAAACGAGACCGCCAAACAAATGGGCAAAAATAGTGGAGAGCCATGCGAAAATAACGCCCCGGCATGGGTAAATGCAAGTCCTATTCCTAAATTGCGGACACCGTTTCGGCCTCATTCCGGATTTTATTCGTAGTTTTGCAGTAACCAAAGGTTGGCCGGACAGGCTTTTCAACATTATGACACACGAACATCCTTTTGCACAATTCCATTATTGCCCCAAATGCGGCTCTCCGCGTTTTGTGGTTCGCAACGAGAAAGCCAAGCATTGCGAGGACTGCGGCTTTGTCTATTATTTCAATCCCAGTGCGGCAACAGTGGCCGTCATCGTGAATGACCGGCAAGAACTGCTGGTGTGCCGCAGAGGTAAAGAACCGGCCAAAGGCACTCTCGACTTGCCGGGAGGCTTTTCGGACTGCCACGAAAGCGGTGAAGAGGGAGTGGTGCGCGAGGTGAAAGAGGAGACAGGGCTGGATGTGCTCCGCACGGAATTTCTTTTCTCTTTGCCCAACACCTATCTTTATTCGGGGTTCCTGGTGCACACTATCGACCTTTTCTTTCGCTGCACCGTGGCGGATTTCAAACCGGCACATGCCATGGACGATGCCGCGTCTCTGTATTGGATTCCCCTTCAAGACATCAGGCCGGAACAGTTCGGACTGGACTCCGTGCGCAAGGGCGTAGAAAAACTGTTGGCTTTGTCGGGGAAAGGATAAGGGTTGGCAGCCGGAAAGGGCAGGTGAACCAAAAGATGAACGCCTGCAAATGTCCCGGCCTGCAAATCCCACGTCCGGGAGGCTTCTGGCATCATATTGCAGGGCTGCATCGAAAGACAACGCCATTCATGCCCGAAGAAAATTGGACGCCGCACCCGTAAAGGGCGGGAAGACACTTTCAGGCAGCAGGCCACCGGCATAGCACGGCGCTCCCTGCCTATATCCGTCACGGAGGTCAGAACGTCAGGCGCAGCATGAGGCGGACGCCCCATTTCTGGGTGTCAGGCTGCAGATAGTTCAACCTGCGCACATACTCCACGTGCAACAGTTTAAAGATGTTGTGGATGCCCACCAACACCTCCACGTAAGGACGTTTGCTGTCCATTACCCGCGAGTTGTAGTCGAAAGAGCCGTCCGCCCGGAAGTTTCCGGGAAAGTAAAACAAGTCGGCATCATTGGCATTCTGCTCCAGGAACGGGTTGTTTTTGCTCGTGAGCGTCCCCCACAGCACGTTGCAACCGAAGTATTCCCTCCACTTCAGGCGGCGTATCAGCGGGATGCGGTTCAGTATCTTGCCGTTCATGTCCCACGAGAACATCAGCGAGGCATAGCGGTCGTTCAGGAACTCCATGTTGTCTATCAGATTGAACGTGTAGTCCTCCAGGATGTACGACAGGTTGGCCGCCGGCATGATGAGCAACGGGTATGGCACCTTGTTCCATTGCGCCCCGCCTTTCAGCATGAAGTCCATCTTGCCCCAGGAGCGGAGCCAGAAACGTTTGTAAACGGAAAACTCTGTCAGGTTATAATCGTAGTCGCCGCCCATCAATCCCTTGATGCCCACGGTGTGGTTCAGGCTGTAAACAGGTGCATCCAGATTGGTGGACAGGCGGCGTTGCTTGGTGTTGACCCACGTGGCCCCCGGCTGGAACTTGATGCCGAAGCCCACCTCGCTCGTGGCAATGCTCGTCACGTGGAGCGCGGGGTCGGCCGAGGGTTGACCCGTGCCGTCCAGCCGTTGATAGAACAGTGCACCCGTCGGACGGTCCTCTTCACGCTTCAGTTGCAGGTTGAGTCGCAATCCGTTCTCCCATTCCTTGTCGTAGAGCAGGCTGTAGCGTTCGTAGTACATCATGTGGTCCACCGTGGTCCATTTGAAAGAGATGAACACATTGTCCTTATCCGTAGGCACGAAACGGTCGCTGGGCGACATGACATCGTTGGCATAGGAGAATGTCAGGTTGTGCACCGGGAACTCACGGGGCAGGTAATCCTTCTTGTTGAACGAATAGGTCACCTCGCCCATGCCTTTCCACTTTTCATCGCCGAAGCCATAGGCCACGTAGCCACGCCCGAACCAGTGGGGGTGCAGGTTGGCCGTAGTCTGCGCATTGGCGCGCAGGCGCAGCCCTTCCACGAAGTTGTGCGTTATCGTCGTGTTCACCGGCCCTATGTCCACAAGGCTCGGCTTGTCGGGATCGGCCGTTGTCTCCACGTAGTTTTCGATGAAGGCCTTGAGTACGAAAAGGATGAACTTGAAGCCTTTCATCTGCTCCAGGTTGCGGACAAACATATCCATGCGGCTTTCAGACACGGTCAGGGTGTCGGGACGGTGCTGCGCCCAGAAATCGTCATCGCGCATCATCGCGCCAGGATCCACGCGCTCTTCGCCCTTGAATTTGAACGTCTTGTCGGGGATCTCCTCGAACGTGTAGCCGGAATAGCTGGTGTTGCGCTCCATCTGGAACTTCTGCACGAAATCGGCCAGCGTCAGCTGCACGACCATGTTGTCCTCAGACAGCACATGCTCCCCCGTGGGCAGGTCCACATATTCCTGGGCAATACGCATTTCTTCCACGAAGTTCACGTCGGAGTGCTGGGGGATCCCCATCTCCACGCGCTTCACGCGCCAGGTGGAATCGGCCGTGACAAAAAGCGAACCGGAGAAACCGAAATCCTGCGGGTTGTTCGGAGTGAAATCCAACTGGTAGCATTTCGTGCCTCCCACGTCCAGCGTGTCAACGATGAAATAGCGGTAGAAACGGATGGCCGATGTGGACGATATCGGACTGATGAAAGGATATTGCAGCAAACGCACCTCATTGTCGTATATGTCCACGTCCGTGAAGCAATCCTTGATAACGCCGGTCAGGATGTCGCCCGTGTTGAACAGGCTGTTGATGCCGTCCGAACGGTCGCCCGTAACGATGTCTTTCTCCGTGCGGGGATTCTTGCGGTAGATTTTCTTCGTCACCGTCTCGTTCACCATCAGGGGCAGGATGAGCTTGCCCGTCACCGGGTGCACCTCGACATGTTCTTTCAGGAAAGGCATGCGCTTGAACTGGCCTTCCTGGAACACTTTCTCCGTCACCTCGTTCATGGAAAACGTCAGTTTCTGGTATTTGTCGTATGAGAAATAGTCTTTGTTGTGCAAGTCGGTTTTTTCCTTTGCGGCAATCACCTTGCGCATCATCTCCACGGCCGGGTTGTCTTTCCGGCTGTAGCGTACCCTTTTCCGCTTAATCTCCACCTCCCGGATGGCCTTGGTGCCGGCCGACAGCTTGACATCCAGCGTACGGGCACCCGTGATGTCGAACGTCTGTGCCTGATACCCCATCATGGAAAACACCAGACGACCGCGCCGCACCGCGATGCGGTAGTTCCCGTCTATATCAGTCGGGGTGCCCATCCCCTTCATTCCCTCATAATATACATCCGCAAAAGGCAGGGGGTCACCCGTCTCCGCGTCTGTCACCCGGCCCTTCACTTCCTGTGCCGAGAGCATTGCGGTTTCAGCGGCTCCCCACAAGAGCCACACAAGAAGCCACAGCCTGCCCCCGGATATTTGCCAAAACATACTAATACCTTTCATTACTTCATTCCCTGTTCCTGTCGCCCCTGCCTTCCAAAAGCATCATCCTTCCATACCATAAGGGCACTGCCGCAGTCTGCAATCCGGCAGTGCCACCAGACACAATGGCAACGGGAATCACGATACGACCTTTTCCAGCCGACTTGGCTGTGGAATATACTGTTTCTTTTGGCCACAAAAATAGAAAGTATTTCCATTTTTCTACCTTACATCTGCTTTTTGGAACACTTTAACAAACCAATAGAACATCTTGTTTTTTCTTCTTTATCCTTTATAACATTTTTGTACATATCCCCCTTTTCTCCGGCACGGCAACAGGGTACAAGCACGCCGCCGGTCCACTCCCACCTACCTCATGCGAACACGCCGGAACCACAGGCTTCCGCAATAAGAAAGGATGCGGAACGGGCCTTGCCCATCCCAAGGATACATGTGCGGCAAGGCTTCCCACAGGAAAGAACATCTTTTCATCGCTTTGTTTCTTCCTTTTCGGAACAAAATCTTGCAAAATTCACTTTTTTTTGCGAATATTGCAGTGCTTTTCGGGAAGAAAGACAAAGAACAAAAGAAATCTGTTAAGGAAACGACACATGGCATCATCCACTCTGAAAGAACGTGTGCAGGCAACCATGAAGTCCGAAGACACGGAGGGGGCGTTTGAACTTTATGTCACGCGCACACCGGGTTATCTCTGGGCCTTGCTGTTCAAAAGGCTCCACGTACATCCCATTGCCGTCACCCTGCTGTCCATCGTCATAGGAGCTGCCGCGGGCTATTTCTTTTACCCGGCCGACATCAGCCTCAACCTTGTGGGCATGCTGTTGCTCATGTGGGCCAACTGGTATGACTGTGCCGACGGGCAGCTGGCCCGCATGACCGGAAAGAAAACGCTGATAGGCCGCATCCTGGACGGTTTTGCCGGCGATGTGTGGTTCTTCTCCATCTATTTTTTCCTCTGCCTTCGGCTCACGCACGAAACGGCTCCGTGGGGACAGCCCTGGGGCATCTGGATCTGGCTCATCGCGGCCTACTCCGGTTTCCGCTGCCATGCGCGACAGTGCGCCTTGGCCGACTACTACCGCAACATACATCTCTATTTCCAGAAAGGCGAAACGGGCAGCGAACTGGACCGCTATGCCCGGCAAAGAGAGCAGATGAAAGCCCTTTCCTGGAACAGCAGGGAATGGTTCCACAAGATTTATCTTTATTTCTACGGCAACTATACGCGCAACCAGGAGAGGATGACCCCCAAGTTCCAGCGTTTCTATGCGCTGGTGCAGCAACGCTATCCCGACGGCCTGCCGCAGGAATTGCGGCAACGGTTCCGCGCGGCCAGCCTGCCCCTGATGAAATACGCCAACATCCTGACATTCGACACGCGGGTCATCGTGCTGTTCCTTTCTCTGTTTGCAGGAGAACCGTGGCTGTTTTTTGCCTTTGAAATTATTGTACTCGAAGCATTGCGGCTCTACACCCACCACGCGCACGAAACGATCTGCGGCCGCTTCACCAAAGAAATCGAGCATGCATGACAGACAGCGACACATTGCCTTGCTGCTGGCCGGCGGATTAGGGGAGCGTATGCACTGCAACCGCCCCAAGCAGTTCGTGGACATCTACGGGCTGCCGGTGATCCTGTACACCCTGCAGGCTTTCCAGTCACACCCCGCCATTGACGACATTTATGTGGTATGCACCCCGGAATGGAAGGATTTCGTGGAAGATACAGCCCGCAAGGGGAGTATCGGCAAGCTGCGGCAGACCGTGCCGGCCGGGACCACCAGCACGGCATCGTTGCAGAACGGGCTGGAGGCCATCCGTGCGCACCACGGGGAAGGGAACCCCGCCGTCCTGACGCATGAGGCCGTGCGTCCCCTCGTTTCAGAAGACATCATCTCCCGCAACCTCGAAACTTTCCATGCCCACGGGAATGCCATCACGGCCGTGCGGAGCAACGAGGCCTACATGGTCAGCCCCGACGGGTTGTGCTCCGAGAAGGGCTTGCCGCGCGAAACGCTCTTCCGGGCGCAGACACCGCAAACTTTCTGCCTGGACGAACTGACGGAAGCCTTCGCCCTGGCCAGGCAGAAAGGACTGATGCCCTCGCAGTCGCTCTACACGCTGATGCGCGAGACCTATCCCCACAAGACTTTGTACATCGCTCCGGGCAACGAACTGAACTTCAAACTCACCCTGCCGGAGGACATCGAAACGCTGAAAGCCTTACTGGCCGGGCGCAACAGGCGGGACTGACCGCCGCTGGCCGGCGGGCAGGTAGCCGTGGCGCGAACGCCAGGCATAGTGCCATATCTTGAACAAGGGGCTCCAGAGCACCTCGCCGGGATAGTCGCGCAGGAACCTGAAGTTGCGCCACACCTTGCGGCGGAAACGGGCGAAAACAGACTCGTCCGCCGCACGGCGGATGCGGCTGTCATACCGGCCGAAGTTGCCGGCCAGCATGATTTCGCGCAACAGACGGCGACCACGCCCCGGCGACGGTGCCACCAGCAGGTGGGTGTCGCGCATGCCGAACACTTCCTGCAGCACATACATCACGGCCGATGCAAACCGCACCAGGTGCAACCGCTCCAGCGTGCGGACGGCCGTCCGGCGTTCCTCATCGGTGCAGGGGCGGCACAGCACAAAATAATAGTCCATCAGCTGGCGCAGGCCGATGCCCTCGTCGAACAAATGGCGGTAGATGTGCACCAGCAGATAGACGCGGTTCATCTCCACCGTGGGCACGGGAATCTCGCCCACCCTGTCGGGCAACGGTTCCCGATGGAGGAACGACAGCCGCGCCCACTCGCGGAAACAACGTTGCAGGCGGCGGTTCGTCAGCCAGCAGTTCATCCACGAGGGGGTGAAATGCAGTTCCATGTGTGCCTCCTTCAGCACGTTGAAATCCACATGGTGGTAAACCACCTCGGCCTGCGGGTCATAACGGCGGGCATAGTCCACCAGCGGCTTCCGCCCGCCCGACATCCACAGGTCGATGTCGCCGGGCATACGGTGCAGCGGGCGCGGATAGAACAGCGCGTTACCCTGCCCCTTGAGCACGACGCAAGGCATGTCCTCCTGGCGGAACTTGTCGCACACCATCACCAACAGCCTGTTCATCCGGCGGTTGAGTTCCTCAATCTGCTGCACCATGTTGATCCAGGGCATCAGCACGTCCATAGGGGGTTTCTGGGCCAGGGGGAGCTTCTCCACCCCGTCAAGCACCACGGCGGCAAGCGCCTGCTTGCGGGCCGTTTCATACACCGCCGCCCATCCGGCGGCATCCAACCGCACGTTCTGGTCGCGGCACGTGCCGAGCGCCAGCCGCACCAGTTTGAAGAAAGCCTCTTCCGGCTGCATATTGTTTTTCCGGGTCTTGTCCATTTGTAGTTTTTCTTTGTTTTTCCGGTTGGTCAACCGCCCTGCAAAGATAACATTTTTCCGGGGCAAACGGCCCATCCGCAGCCCGCAAGTTGCAAGGAATCCCCACCAAACACCCCTGGGGCGGCGCAACGGAGGTGCGCCCATGCCGCGAAACGCCTCCCTGCCTTGCGCAAAGCGAGAGCCGGGCTTGCGCAAAGCGGCGGCAGTCCGTGCGCAAGGCCGGACGGCCGCCCCGATGCGACAAGGAGAAGGGTAAGGAACAGCTGTGTTTTAAAAGTACTTAAAACCCATAGAGCGATGAAGATAAAACCGTATATTTGTCTTCTAATCACAAAAACTTCAAAACACAAAACAGAAATGAAAAAACTCAGCATCATGACCATTGCCGCATTGGCCGCTGCACTGTCCACCGGTTGCGGCAGCAACAAAACCACGCTGCAACCCGGCGCATTGGAAGGGGAATGGAATGTCACGACCGTGAACGGCCAAACAGCCCAGGCCGAAAAAGACGTATATATAGGTATTGACTTGCAGGAGAACCGGCTCTACGGGTGCGCCGGATGCAACCGCATCATGGGCGCGGTGAATGCAGACAAGGGCAAAGCCGGCCGGTTGTCGTTCGGGCAGGTGGGTTCCACACGGATGGCCTGCAACGACATGGCCACGGAACAGGCCGTGCTGGAAGCCCTGGGAAAGGTGGAAGGCTATGAGGGCACAGAACAGGAACTGTTCCTGACGGACGGCAAGGGCAACACGCTGCTCACCCTGAGCAAACGCCCCGCCGCCACGCCGGCCTCGCTGGACGGCAAATGGAACATCACAGCCGTATATGGTACGCCCGTGGGTGAAATAGAGGAAACCGAACAACCGCCGTTCCTGGAATTCAATACCGGGAACGGGAGCGTGCACGGCAACGCAGGCTGCAACATCGTGAACGGCAAGGTACTGACCGAGGACGGGGAGAAGGCTTCGCTGAAATTCGACAAGATGATTTCCACCATGATGGCCGGCCCCGGCATGACGCTGGAAGGAAGGGTGATGGAAGCCTTGGGCAAGGTGAGCGGCTTCATCGTCAAGGACAGGAACACGGCAGGACTGACGGATGAGAACGGCGAAGAAGCGCTGACGCTGAACAAAGAATGAAATCTGCCCCACACCAGAATAATTGACTTTCGTTGAACAGACAACAGTCCAGATAAAATAACCAAGAGCATGCGCTCCCCAAACATACCATAATAATAACGCTATGAAAAAAAGAAGTAAGGTGCAGCTGCTGCCGCTCCTCACCCTGCTGGCCGCCGCATGTGCCCCGCAGGAAAAGGCCGTAGATTACCCGCTCATCGAGGCGACCAACACGAAAATCATCGACATCGCCCGCGTGGAACTGACAGACTCCGCCACCGTGCTGCATGCCGACGCCACCTTCACCCCGCACTACTGGATCCGCATCGACGCGGGATCCTACCTTCAGGCCGACGGCAAGAAATACAGGCTCACCGGAGCCGAGGGCATCACTCCCGACTCGCTCTTCTGGATGCCGGATTCGGGCAAGGCGCACTTCACCATGCGCTTCGAGCCGCTCCCCGCCGGCACACGCTCGTTCGACTTCATCGAATCCGACTGCGAAGACTGCTTCAAGCTCTTCGGCGTGGACCTGACCGGGAAAAAGGAATTCGAGACACCGGAAGAAGTGCCCGCCGAACTGCGCAAGATGGACGAGACAGCCACCGTGCCGGACCCCATCTTCAAGACGGGAACCACGACCGTGTGCGTGCATCTGCTGCACTACCGGCCAGAACTGGGAAAGGAACTGGAACTTTATGTGAACACCGTGTTCGGCACGCAACAGTCCTACAAGGCACCCATAGACCCCGAAACGGGAGAAGCCTCGTTCAGCTTCCTGCAGAGCGGAACGGCACAGGCGGATATTGTCATAGGCTGGTCCACAACTTTAGGAAGCGCATACCTCGCACCGGGAGAGAGTGTGGACCTCTATGCGGACATGCGCATCGAAGGGTACCACCTCCAGAAGCGCCGCCACCTGGACGGAAAGGTCAGACAACCCGCCCCATTCCAACGACTCTACTCTAACGGCACGTATGCCAACCTGAACAATGCGGCCAACCATCTGGGCAACCATCCTTACTATGGCATGAACCTGTTCAACGGCGAATTTGCCGACTATCAGATAACTTCAGCCGAATACGCCGCACATGTGACCGGCACCTACAAGGCTCTGGCGGACAGCATCGGGCAGAGCAGCCTCCCGCCACTTAACAAGGAACTGGCTCTACTGTCGCTACAACAGGAGGCCCTCTACGCCATGACGGAGGGAAACAGCCTGCGCGAGCATAACTACCGTTACGAACATAACCAGTGGGAACGCAGTTTTGTCCTGGAGGGCATCGACCCGCTGAAGCCGGAAGACGCCCAGACCGTGTGCCAGCTGTTCGACATCAACAATCCAAAACTGCTGATGGGACGGAATATTCTGGACTATGTCCGCAGCATGCGCCCGTCCGCTTTCGACTGGGTGCGGTTGTCTGGCAAGGACAAGGGGCTGGTGAACGACCTGTACCTTACCAGCGGTGATGCGGAAAAAGCCGCGAACGCCAGCCTGACCGATTCGGACTTCATGCGCCTGAAAGGCATGGACACCCCGTTCTATCTGGAGGCTTTCATCCAGATGCAAAAGGAAGCTAAGGACAACCTGGCCGCAGCAGAGGCCAAGGCAAGGATAGAACCCACCCCCGACATACCAAAAGAACGGCTCTTCGAGGCCATCATCGCGCCCCACAAGGGCAAGGTGGTGTTGGTGGACTTCTGGAACACGTGGTGCGCCCCCTGCCGTGCGTCCATCAAGGCCACCGAACCGCTCAAGTCAACGGAACTGGAAGACGACAACCTCGTGTGGATCTACATCGCCGATGAGACCTCGCCCATCGTGAAGTACAAGACGATGATTCCCGACATCCGAGGCCTGCATTACCGCCTGAACGGAGAACTGTGGGACTACCTCTGCCAGAAGTTCGGCATTGACGGCATCCCCTCCTACGTGCTCGTGGACAAGACCGGGAAATACGGACTGCGCAATGACCTGCGCAACCACGACAAGCTGAAAACGACACTGCTGGAGGAACTGAAGAAATAGGATGAAACACCAAAACAGACAGCAATGGACAAAAGACGGGTGACGAGATGGAAATTCCCATTCTGCTCTACGGCTCCGCATGGAACGAACCCGGCACGACGCCCTACCGTTTCTGCGGTGCCGGCGAGATAGCCCCCGAATGTATCGGATATTCTGAAGCACATCCCCCACCACTACGTGATAGGGCTGCGGCTGAAGAACGCCTGACAACAGCCCCACAATCCCGGCATACCGTCCCCCCTTGGCAGACGAGGGATGCAGGGTCGGACACTCAGAACAACAGTTCGCCTTTGCCCTGACGGACGATTTCAAAGGCATCGTCCACACAGTTCACCACCGTGGAGGCCTCCGTGCCCCCGTAACCGCCGTTGATGACCAGGGCCACGTCGCGCCCGTACTTCTCATGAATCAGTTCCGGGTCGGTGGAATACTCCATCACCTCATCCTCATCATGCACCGACATGGTGAGGATGGGGTTCCCCAGCCCGGACACCAGCCCGCGCGCAATGTTGTTGTCCGGCACGCGGATGCCCACCTCCCTTTTGTTCTTGTAGATTTTGGGCAGGCGGCTGCTCGTGGGCAAGATGAACGTGAACGGCCCCGGCAGGTTCTTCTTGAGCAGTTTGAAGGCGGCGTTGCTCACCTGGGCATACCCGCTGATGTTGGACAGGTCGTAGCAGATGATGGACAGGTTGCTCTTCTGTGGGTTCACCCCTTTCAGGGCACAAATCTTCTCCACCGCCCGCACGTTCAGCGCATCGCATCCGATAGCATACACCGTATCGGTGGGATAGACAATCAATTCCCCGTCCCGCAGCATTTTCAATGCCTTGAGCATCTCGCGGGGATTGGGATTTTCCGGATAAATCCTGATCAGCATGACTTTTTTGCAGTTTTACATTGTGCAAAGGTATCATTTTCTTCCGGTTCATCCGCATAAGACTTACGATATAATTAAAAAATATGGATTGCGGCAATAAAATATAATTTTTTCTTATCTTTGTGTGCGTTTAAAACAAACTATATCCAAACTCATATAACATAATAAAATGGCAAAGATAACAAAGGAAATGGCTCTGCGTTACCACGAGGAAGGCAAGCCCGGAAAAATTGAAGTGACTCCCACGAAACCCCACAGTACCCAGACCGACTTGTCGCTGGCGTATTCGCCCGGTGTGGCCGAACCTTGCCTGGAAATCCAGAAAAACCCGCAGGATGCCTACCGCTACACGGCGAAAGGCAACCTGGTGGCAGTGATTTCCAACGGCACGGCCGTGCTCGGACTGGGCGACATCGGCGCCATGGCCGGCAAACCGGTGATGGAAGGCAAGGGATTGCTCTTCAAGATATATTCGGGCATCGACGTGTTCGACATCGAGGTAGATGAGAAAGACCCCGAAAAATTCATCCAGGCCGTGAAAGCCATCGCACCCACGTTCGGCGGCATCAACCTGGAGGACATCAAGGCACCGGAGTGCTTTGAAATCGAACGCCGCCTGAAAGAGGAACTGGACATCCCCGTCATGCACGATGACCAGCACGGCACGGCCATCATCTCCAGCGCCGGACTGCTCAACGCGCTGGAGGTGGCCGGCAAAAAGATAGAAGACGTGAAGATTGTGGTGAACGGCGCCGGGGCATCCGCCGTGTCGTGCACCCGCTTGTACGTGTCGCTCGGCGCACGGCTGGAGAACATCGTCATGCTGGACAGCAAGGGCGTCATTTCCATGGACCGCACGGACCTGAACGAACAGAAACGCTACTTCGCCACCAGCCGCACGGACGTGCATACGCTGGCCGAAGCCATCAAGGGGGCCGATGTGTTCCTCGGCCTCTCGAAAGGCAACGTGCTCACGCAGGACATGGTGCGCAGCATGGCCCCGTCGCCCATCGTGTTCGCGCTGGCCAACCCCGTGCCCGAAATCTCGTATGAGGACGCCATGGCATCGCGCCCCGACGTGCTGATGGCCACGGGACGTTCCGACTATCCGAACCAAATCAACAACGTCATCGGTTTCCCCTACATCTTCCGCGGTGCGCTCGACACGGGTTCCAGGGCCATCAACGAGGAAATGAAGCTGGCCGCCGTAAGGGCCATCGCCGGCATCGCCAAACAGCCCGTGCCAGACGTGGTGAACGCGGCCTACCATGTGAACAACCTCACGTTCGGGCCTTCCTATTTCATCCCTAAGCCTGTCGATCCGCGCCTCATCACGGAAGTGTCCATGGCCGTGGCCAAGGCCGCCATCGAAAGCGGCGTGGCACGCAAGACCATCGACGACTGGGATGCCTATGCCAAGCACCTGAGGGAACTCATGGGATATGAAACCAAGCTGACGCAGCAGCTGAGAGACACCGCCCGCCGCAACCCGCAGCGCGTGGTGTTCGCCGAAGGCATACACCCCAACATGCTGAAAGCCGCCGTGGAGGCCAAGGCCGAAGGCATCTGCCACCCCATCCTGCTGGGCAACGATGAACGCATAGAGAAACTGGCCAAGGAACTTTCGCTCAACCTGGAGGGCATAGAAATCATCAACCTGCGCCACGACAGGGAGTCGGAACGCCGCGAACGCTATGCCAAAATCCTGGCCGAGAAGAAAGCACGCGAGGGCTATACTTACGAAGAGGCCAATGACAAAATGTTCGAGCGCAACTATTTCGGCATGATGATGGTGGAAACGGGCGAAGCCGATGCCTTCATCACCGGACTGTACACGAAGTACTCCAACACCATCAAGGTGGCCAAGGAGGTCATCGGCATCCGTCCGGAATACAAGCACTTCGGCACGATGCACATCATGAACTCCAAAAAAGGGACTTATTTCCTGGCCGACACGCTCATCAACCGTCATCCGGACACGGAAACGATTATCGACATCGCCCGCCTCTCGGAACAGACTGTGCGGTTCTTCAACCACGAGCCGGTGATGGCCATGCTGTCTTATTCCAATTTCGGGTCTGACAGCGTGGGCAGCCCGGCCAGCGTGCACAAGGCTGTGGAATACATGCAGAAGAACTATCCCAATCTGGCCATCGACGGTGAGATGCAGGTGAATTTCGCCATTAACAACGAGTTGCGTGATCGCAAATATCCTTTCACCCGCCTGCAGGGCAAGGAGGTGAACACGCTTGTGTTCCCCAACCTCAGTTCGGCCAACGCCGGATACCAGTTGCTCCAAGCCATGAGCGGTGAAGAAATAGAAATGATCGGCCCCATCCAGATGGGTCTGAACAAACCCATCCACTTCACGGATTTCGAAAGTTCGGTGCGCGACATCGTCAACCTTACGGCCGTGGCCGTCATTGATGCCATCGTGATGAAAAAGAAAAAACAATAACAAGAGACTGAACACTCCCATGCCAAGGAGCCGGCCCAAAAGAGACCTTTTGCGGCCGGCTCCTGTTTTTGGGGTCCAGGACAAGAAAGTTATGGGAAAAACAGGTCATCACAAGTGCTTCCCGCATCCTTATAATCCCCGTTCGCAACGGCCGGCCAACTCCGGACAAGGGCAGTCTGCACGTCAGGCACAACCGCGGAATCCGGCAGAAAAATGTCTGATAAAACGAATTGCCCTGAGAGAAACATAAAAGGCTCCGCAGTGAAGCCTTTGAATGGTTGAGACAGATTGAGGCCTGTCGTTTGTAAGGTTGTTTGCCGGGTCGCCGGGAAAACGACATTGCATGTAATAGTGTCTAACAGAAGTTCCCATAAAAGGCTGTCGGCACAAAACGGTTAGGGAAAGAGAGACGGATTTGTCGATAAAAGCATTGTCTGGGTAGTGCGTTTTCGTTTATTGGTAGTCATTGTGGAGAAAAAATGATGCAGATATTCCAAAATTTGCTCCAAGCGATATGAAATAATGCATTTTTTTTATTTTTTAAGTCGCATATGTGGCAAAGTTCACTATATTTTCCGTTTCTTTGTAATGCAGTTAGTTAATATTGAGATTAGGTTAATGATTGGTTTAATAGGTGTTGCGTTTAAGGTGAAAGATTGTTTTCAGGATTTTTCTTCTTAATACTTTATTGAACTACTTTACAGGAAGTACAAAAGAGTCCCGTGTCTCCATAAACTTATCAGGTGAACACGGGACTCGCTTTTTCCATCGGGAGTCCTCGGAGGTAAACGGAAAACGGCCCAGTAGATTTCCGGGAAACCCGTAAGTGTAACCCCTTTCAAGTCCATTCCTCCTTGTTTTGTCTTATGCAAAAGAGGGGGCACTGTTGCGATGCTTTGCCCTAACAGCAAAAATGCATTGGACATCCGGAAGCACCGGAAAATAAGGGCTCAGTAGAAATTCAGTGGGGATAAGCATATAAGTTGGCAATTCTGAAGA
>CAZGSE010000027.1:0-38178 GCA_964528135.1 uncultured Paraprevotella sp.
TTGGCGTGCTATTGACGCGCGTACTTATTTTCTGCCAAATTCGCCCTCACTTTCCGATGCAAAAGTGTTTGAATATATTTCCGAGTATTTCATCGGTGGTAATTTCTTCGCCTGTGATTCCGCCGAGATGGAAAAGGCATTCACGGAGATCTTGACTGATAAGATCGCCGGAAAGGCCGTTGTCGAGTCCGTTCTGTACCCTTTGAATGGATTCCAACGCATGGGAAAGGGCTTCATAATGGCGTTGATTGGTCACGACAATTTCGTTTGTATTGATTCCTGGCAGTGACGTGATTTGTACCAACAAAGCCTTGAGGCGGTTTATACCGACTTTTTCCTTGGCAGACATGGGAAGTACTGTGGCAGAGGAGGGGAGCGGTAAAATGCTTGTGTCTGTAATGAGGCACAGGTCCGCCTTGTTGAGCAGGATAATGAGATGTTTGTCACGGCATCGAAGAAGAATCTGTTGCGAATGTTTGTGGAGTTGTGCTACAGCGTTCTGACTATCTATCACCCAGATGACAATATGCGCTTGCTCCAACTTCTGGAAACTACGGGCAATGCCCATGTTTTCTATAACGTCGTTTGTGTCGCGGATGCCGGCTGTATCGATGAAACGGAACAATATGCCCTGCAAGTTTATAGTGTCTTCAATGACATCGCGTGTCGTGCCGTGCCTGTCGCTTACAATAGCTTTTTCTTCATTGAGCAGGGCATTGAGCAAAGTGGATTTGCCTGCATTGGTTTCGCCTACTATGACTACGGGAATGCCATTCTTGACAGCGTTTCCCACTTGAAATGATTCTACGAGCCGTTTGATAAGTCGTTCTATGTCTGTAGCCAGCTTTGTTAATTCGCTGCGGTCGGCAAATTCCAATTCTTCATGGTCGCTGAAATCCAGTTCCAGTTCCATCAGTGAAGTCAGATGGAGCAGTTTGTCGCGTAGAACTGCCAATTCGCGGCTGAATCCGCCCCGCATTTGTGACATGGCCATGCGATGGGTGGCGGCCGAAGAAGAAGCTATCAGGTCGGCCACTGCTTCTGCCTGGCTGAGATCCATTTTCCCGTTCAGAAAAGCGCGTTGGGTAAACTCTCCCGGTTCTGCCACCCGGCATCCTTCGTGAATGAGCAGTTGCATCACTCGTTGCAGGATGTAAGAAGAACCGTGGCAAGAAAATTCCACGCTGTCTTCTCCCGAATAAGAATGAGGAGACTTGAATAAACTGGCTAGTACTTCATCTACTATTTCCCCTTTTTCGTCCTGAATGTGTCCGAAAGTGAGGGTGTAGGGCTTCCTTTCTTCCAATGGTACAGGAGGTTCGCCTACGGGGATAAAAATACGGTCGGCGATGCTGACAGCTTCCGGGCCGGAGATACGGACAATGCCGATTGCTCCTCCCGGTGCGGTGGCTATGGCGCAAATGGTGTCTTGCGTGTACATGAATTGTAGTTTCTCTTATTTGATGTTTCCCCAAACCTGTTAGTCGGATGGGTATTTCCCACACGATTTGCAGTAGAAAGTTATATACGGTCAATTACCAACCGGATTAAGTCGTCTATCTTGTGCTTGTATTCCGAATCGGCTTCTTTTGCCACGCGGTTGGCAATGACCATGCAGCAAGTGGTGGCCTTGTGCCCCATCAGGCGTGCCAGGCCGGCCAATGCAGAACTTTCCATCTCGAAGTTCACGATGTTCATTCCTCCATAAGAGAAACTTTCAATCTTCTCATTCTGGTGCGGGTCGGCAAGAGGCACGCGGAGCTGACGCCCTTGCGGCCCAAAAAAACCACCGCATGCCACGGTTAATCCCCGCACCATATCTGTTCCCGCGATGCGCTCTACCAATGCCGGATCGGCACTGGCTACATAGGGAGCCGGGGCGCAAAGGTTGCCGGTCCAGCCGAGGTGGTTCAACAGGGCGCGTTCCAGCGCAAGGTCGCACACGGCATTTCGCCCCTCGTAGAAGTTCAGCAAGCCATCGAACCCGATGGATTTCACCGAGCAGATGAACGTGCCCACGGGGGTGTAGGGCTGCAAACCGCCGCACGTTCCGATGCGTACGATTTCCAACTGGCGGATGTCGTCTTTCTCCATACGCGTTGTAAAGTCAATATTGGCCAACGCGTCTATTTCGTTCATTACGATGTCTATGTTGTCACAACCGATACCGGTGGACACTACAGTGAGACGTTTGCCTTTGTAAGTGCCGGTGATAGTGCGGAACTCCCTGCTCGCAACATCGCATTCCCGGCTGTCAAAATGGGAGGCTACCACAGGCACGCGTCCGGGGTCGCCCACGAGTATGACTTTGTCAGCCAGCTGTTCCGGTTTGACGTGCAGGTGGAACACGCTGCCGTCTTCGTTTATGATCAGTTCTGAGGGGGCAAAATATTTCTTCTCCATAAGTTGGCTTGTTTTTAAAAGTTGATGTTTCTACTGCTTCGAGCGCTGTTCTATTTCCATGTTCCGGATGTTCTTTTCTTCGGCTTTCATGGCCGCTGCGTCTTTTTCACATTGTGTCTCTATCCTTTTTATCTGTTCGCCCAGGCTCTTTCGTCCTTGCAGGTTTGATGCCGCGTAGCGGTCGCGTAGGAGTTGCAGGGTCTGCAAGTTTTCCTCCAGTTGTTGCTTGTTCTTCACCCATGCGGCCATACGGTCGCGTGCCGCAGACGATTGGAAATCTTTCAATTGGGTGTAGGTATATTGGTCGTTGATAACGAACTCGAATTCTTTCTGTTTCACATTTGTTCCCGGTGCGGATCGTGCGGCTTGCAGGCGTTGCTGTGCTTCTGTAACAGCACCTTGGTCGCCCCATGTTTTTGCGATGCTGGTCAACAGGGCCAATTGGCTCAACTCTTCCGGCAGGTAGATGTTGGTGTCGTACAACCGGCGGATACTGTTTGGGATGAACACGTAGATGCACACTTTATCTTCCGGTTGGTTGCGGTCGGTCACGAGCCAGCCCAGTTGGTTGAACTCATCGATGGCCAGCATGTAGTCGTTGGCCGGAGAGTTGTAGGGCATGCCCATGTTTTCAGGATAAAGGAACTTCTTTTCGTCCATGTCATAGCGTGTCACGAAGATGTCGTATCCCCCGATGCTTTCAGGGCCTTGCGCACCATAATAAAGTGTCACGCCGTCCGACATCATAAACGGATAATTCTGGGCTTCATCGCCGTCCAGTTCATCGATTTTCCGTGCCTGGCTCCATTTGCCCCCCACGAGGTCGCTGGCATAAAGCCGTAATTGCCGGTTCTCATCCCGCCCGGAAAAATAGATTTTGTTTCCCAGTTCGGAGAGATATACCGTGCAGCGGTCGGAGTCCGGTTGCTGGAAGAATTCGGTGGCGGTGTGCAGTGTCCCGCTTTCTTCGCTCAGCTTGATATGGTTGAGGAAAGAGGACTTGTCCACCACAATGCTGTCCACAACCGTCAGCCGTTCCGTGGCCTGCATCATGGAGCGCAGTTTGCTTATGGCCTGCAGTTTTTCTTCTTCTGCCGTCGTGGATTGCCGCCTGCGTTTCAATCTTCTGATTTCTTGGTTGATGAGTTCCTCCGCCTGGTCGAACCGGTAATGGTTTATGTAATATTCTGCCGTCGGTGCGGATGTAGCCTGTTCTTTTTGTTGCGCTTGCGAAGGCAAGGAAAGCAGGAACAGGCAACATGCCGGCAATATATGATTCTTCATGCTCAGACTGTTTCTAAAAATTATGCCTTAGTAATCCAAAGGTAGGAATTTATTTTAAATAATGTTTTAACACTGTACCGTTTCTAATAATATTTAACGTGCTTGTGCAATTTGCAAAGTAAACCGTTAAAATAAAACCAGTGACGCCTGCCGTCCGGAACGGATTCCGCTTGGCATTTTCCATTGCAAAAATCAAACGGAATCTAAAAAATACCGGGGTTTTATAGCTTTCTGTCGAAAAACTTGCTACCTTTGGAGCAAAATGGAATCGAAAGGGATACCATCATGGGATTAGGAAAATGGATTGGCGGCATCATGGGATTCATGTCCATGGGGCCGTTAGGGGCATTGGCCGGATACTTCATAGGGGCGTGGTTCGACCGGAAGGCGGAAGAAAACGCCCAGGACATGGACGATGATGCGCGCCGCACACAAGGGCAACGGAACAGTTTCTTGTTTTCGATGCTTGTCATGGCATCTTATGTGATGCGGGCCGATCGAAGGGTGATGCACAGCGAAATGGAGTTTGTACGTCGTTTCCTTCGCACGAATTTCGGCGAGGAGGCCGTGGGGCAGGGGGAAGAAATCCTGCTGAAGCTCTTTGCCGAAGCCAAGCGGTTGGACGAGGTTTCGCCTACGGCTTACCGTGATATGATTTTTGACTGTGGGCAGCAGATTGCCGCCAACCTGAATTATGGTGAACGGCTGCAGTTGTTGAACTTCCTGGTGCGCATCGCGCAGAGTGACGGTTCGGTATGCAACGAGGAGATTGTGGCGTTGCGGGAAGTGGCGCAAGCCATGCACATGTCTCCTTCGGAGGTGGACTCGATGCTGAACTTGAAGGGCGATTCGCTGGCTGATGCCTACAAGGTGTTGGAGATTGAGCCGTCGGCCACGGACGATGAGGTGCGGGCGGCTTTCCGCAAACTGGCCTTGAAACACCACCCCGACCGCGTGTCGGCGCTGGGGGAGGATGTGCGCCGGGCGGCGGAAGAGAAGTTTCAGCAAATCAATAATGCCAAGGAACGTATTTATAAAGCAAGGGGGATGAAGAAATGAAAAAGAGAACAATAGCGAAGCTGCGGCTGGGAAGAGGCTGGATGGCCGTGTTGTGTGTATGGTGCATCGTGGCCGCATCGTGGGGGCAAGGCCTGACGGCTGTCACTCCGGGTGCGGTATGGCCGGATAACAAGGGAGAACACATCAACGCCCACGGCGGGGGAATACTTTTCCACGAGGGTAAATATTATTGGTATGGCGAGAACCGGCCTTCGCGGGGCTTCTCCACCGAGGTGGGTGTGGAGGTCTATTCCTCCACGGACCTGCTGAACTGGACGGATGAGGGCGTGGCACTGTCCGTTTCGACTGAGCCGGGCAGCCCGATAGAGCGCGGCTGCATCATGGAGCGCCCCAAGGTGGTTTACAATGACCGGACGGGAAAGTTCGTCATGCTGTTCCACCTGGAACTGAAAGAGCAGGGGTATGCCGCTGCGCTCGTGGGTTTTGCCGAGAGTGATACACCTGTCGGGCCTTTCCGCTTTGTCCGCTCCTTGCGGCCGAATGCGGGCAAATGGCCTGCCGACTTCTCGCGGCGTGACATACGGAGGGCAAAGAAACTGAAAATGTCGGACTACCAGGAGTGGTGGACGCCGGAGTGGCGTAAGGCCGTAGAGGACGGCCTGTTGCTGGCGCAGCATGTGCCGGGGGGACAGATGAGCCGCGACATGACGGTGTTCGTGGACGATGACGGCAAGGCCTATCATATCTATTCTGCCGAAGAGAACCTCACACTGAACGTGGCCGAGCTGACGGACGACTATCTGGACTATACCGGACGCTATGTCCGCATCGCTCCCGGCGGCCAGAACGAAGCCCCGGCCATATTCAAACGCGAGGGCACGTATTGGCTGATTACGAGCGGTTGTACGGGATGGAGACCGAACGAGGCACGTATGTTCCGTTCCGCTTCCATTTGGGGGCCTTGGCAGCAGTTGCCCTCCCCGTTTGTGGGTGAGGAAGCCCGCAAGTCTTTCAACAGCCAGGGCACGTACATCTTCAAGATGGAGGGCACGTCGGACGGTTATGTGTTTATGGCCGACCGCTGGATACCCAGGAACCTGAAGGATTCCCGTTACGTGTGGTTGCCCATAACGTTCGATGAAGAAGGTGTGCCAGTGTTGCGCTGGCAGGACAGTTGGTCTCCCCAAGATCTTTTCTGATGATGCCCGTCATCTCCTGTCCGTAGAAAACGGCACCGGCCGCATCTCTCTGTGGGATGCGGCCGGTGTCGTTTGGGTGCGGTCACTTGAAATTCCTGATTTTCTTCGTCATGTTCCGAAAAGCCTTGGTGTCGGCCGGGCCGTTGAGCACCTGCCGTGCCTCGTCCAGCAAGGCCGGCCGGCGTTCCAACTGTTTCAGGGTGAGTGTGGGTATGGGGCGCGTACGCAGGTCGTTCACGGCGATGCTCAGTTCCGACCACGCTTCCAGCAGTTCCCTCTCTTGGGTTGTGATGTGCATCACCGAGCCGTGGCGCGGGGTGAAGTCGCCCTCCGTCTTGGTGTCCTGCACGAACGTGAAGTTTTTCAGGTCACTGCTTTTGCAAAACTGGTAGAAGCCCTGTGCGTAGCAGTCGTACATCAGGATGTATTCGTCCGAACCGATAAGGGGGAATACGCTGGAGCCTTCCACCGGATACTGTCCCTCTTTCTGCACATGGCACCATTCCACGGAATAAGGCCCTGTCAGTTCGCGGCTCGTGGCCCGCATCACACCTTGGCGTGTGCGGAAGCCCTTGTTCAACACCGACCGTCCTTCGTCTTTGAAGAACAGCACATACTCCTGCGTTTTCGGATGGTAGATGATGTCGCCGTCAATGGCGGCCGTGCCGAAGTCGAAGAGCAGTTTCGGGGTGGTGATGTCCGTGAAATCCTCGTTTACGTATGAATAGAACAGCTTGAAATGGGGCTGTTTGAAGTTCGGGTCGTCTGTGGGATACTCCCAGTCGTGCCGCCCTATGGAGTAATAGATCATGTATTTCCCCGCTTTTTCATCCCAGATCAGTTGCGGTGCCCACACGGCGTGCAGGTTGTCGCGGTCGAAACCCGGCAGGTCGGGAAAGCGCGTGGGGAAGTCGATGGCCGTATGCTGCCAGTGGATGAGGTCGTTGCTTTTCATCAGGACAAGCCCGTCGTTGCTCTGCCACCCCTCATCCGATCGCATGTCGGTGAGCACCATGTAGAATGTTTTGCCGTCCCGGCCGCGCGTGAGGTAAGGGTCGCGGATGCTTTTCTTTTGCGCGATGGTGTCTGAGGCCACTACAGGCCGGCCTTGGTTGAGCGAGGTGTAGTTGAACCCGTCGTCGCTCACGGCATAACGCACTTGTTCGCCATCCGGCGAGTTGTTGGAGAAAAAGACAAAAAGATAACTGCTGCAGGGCGGCTCTTCGGCCATGGCCTGCAGCGGCAGGGACGCGGCCAGTGCGAAGGCCCCTGCCGTAATCCATTTTTTTGTTTTCATGATCAGGCTCTGTTTTTTTTGAGTGTTGTGAAATCTGTTTTTGCAAAGTTAGGCAGAATAATCAGTAAATGGAAATGCCGTCCGGCATATTTAGGAGGATTTTAATGCAATTTTCTTAATTTTTGGTGCTTTTCAACGGCGACAGCTTCCCCCTCTACATGGCTCGCGGCCGGGGCAAGACCAATGCCGACGGCAGCGGTTACGAGATGTTTGGCGGAACTTGGATTTATACACTATAATAGTGACGTGGGTAGCGACTAATGGCATTGCCCGTAGGGAAATGGTGGCCTTAAACAGCTGCTCTGTTCCATTCCTGTTTTATCATTGCTTACAATTCGTCAAGACTTAAAGTTGCCATTATAATGGAAATCATTATTACCAATATGATAACCGTTCCGATTGCAAATAATATTTTTGCTAAGACTTTTAGTACATTATGTTTTGTATTGATAAACGACATAACCGCGGAAAACATGAACGACAATATCGCTAACGGCTCTAATATTACAAACAAGACAATGTTAATGAATCCATACGACAATCCTGTCATGTGAGCTAAATTTTCAAGGATAAGAATACAAATATTACATAGTATATCCCAAGAATTTGTTACTTCAACCATCTTTCCTCCTCCTCCTTTTGCTTTTTATATTAATTTTAATTTTTTCGTTGTCGGGAACACTATCGGGAGTTCCAATGTGATTCATAAGTTCCCTGACACGTCCATATTTGGTATTGTTGTTAAATTTTCCCTAATTACATCATCTGCCGCAAGAACAGCAGGTTGTGTATATCTGCGTGCAAGATGATTAGCAACACCATATAAAGGATTAATCATATAAGGAATGGCATCTATAATAGATACATTTCTTTCTGTTTCTTTGGTCTTTTTGCTCAATTTCTTAAATTTGTATTTACATGCAAATTTAAGAAAAATATTTTACGGTTACAATCAATATGTTCGTGCGTCCGACGGGTTCAGAACAATGCAAACTGTGTGCCAATAGTTCCATGACATTGATGCAAGGCTTCTTCGGGAAACAACAGTATGCGGCGATTGCGCTTAAAATGCACCAAGGAACCGCCCGCCGTTTCCGGTTTCCCGCAGGGTAGGGGAGCGGCTTGCGGAAAGCGGACGGCCTTCTTGCGCCAGGTGACGGCCGGATTTGCGCAAGCCCCTCGCCTGTTTTGCGCAAAAAAATCATGCCCTTGCCGGGGGCATGGCAACCGGTGTGGCGCAGGAAGTGACGCATGACCGGGAAAGGACGTCCGCGCGGGGTGCGGCCTTGCGGTCAAGGTTGCCCGCCGAACAGGCGGCGGAACTCGTTCTCGAAATTGGGCGTGAATATTCCCTTGCCTATATTCCGGAGGATTTCATCCCGGCTCCAGAAGCGTCCGCCTGCGGTTTCTGCGCTGGGGCGGAGTTCGCCGTCGTAGGTGCAGCGGTGGGGAAAGACCAGTTCCCGCTCGCGGTCGGATTCAAACACATAGTGGGGCAGCCGTTCGGGCGCGAAGTCCGCCAGCCCCAGTTCTTCGACCGCTTCGCGGCGGAGTGCCGTCTCTACGTTTTCGCCCAAGTCGATGTGGCCACCCACGGCCGTGTCCCACCGTCCCGGTTGTATGTCTTTCCAGTCCGGCCGCTTTTGCAGGTAGAGGTCGCCGCGGCTGTTGAACACGTGCAGGTGCACCACGGGATGGAGCCGTTTGCTCCCGTTGTGGCATTCGCCGCGCGTGGCGGCCCCGATGATGTTCCCCTCCTCGTCCACGAGGGGGAACATTTCCGCTTCGTTGTCTTTCTGTGTGGCTATCATGTCCAGTCTTTTGTCGTTCAGGGGATGAGGAGCGAACTGTCGCCGTAGCTCAGGAAACGGAAGCCGTGTCCGAGGGCGTAGTCGTAGATGGTGCGCCAGTCGCCGTGCACGAAGGCCGACACGAGCAGCAACAGTGTGCTCTGCGGCTGGTGGAAGTTGGTGAGCATCATTTCCACGATGTGGTAGTCATAGCCGGGGGCGATGATGATTTGCGTGCTGGTGTGCAGGGCAGGCAGGTCGTGGCGGTCCAGATAGTCAAGGATGTTCTGCAGGGCCTGCCGGACGCTGAGGGCTTCCGGCCGCCCGTCGGCGGCACTGCCGGCCGGCCGCGTGCGTGCGGCGTATTCGTAGGGCTCCCATTGCCCCACATGCAGTTCTTCTTCCGCGGCGTCGGGATGGCTGCCGAGGGTCACGCCTATGTAGTACAGGCTCTCCAGCGTGCGCACCGATGTGGTGCCCACGGCGATGCAGCGTCCCCCGTGGGCCAACAGTTTTTCTATCGTGCTGCGCTGCACGCAGATGTGCTCCGTGTGCATCTCGTGCCCCGCTATTTCCTCGCTCTTCACCGGTTTGAAGGTCCCGGCTCCCACGTGCAGCGTCACCTCCTCGCGGTCGATGCCGCGTGCATCGATGGCGGCCAGCACCTTTTCCGTGAAATGCAGGCCGGCCGTGGGGGCGGCCACGCTGCCTTTGATTTTGGAATACACCGTCTGGTAGGCATGCTTGTCGCTTTCCTGTGTCGCCCGGTTCAGGTAGGGCGGTATGGGCAGTTCGCCCGCGGCTTCCAACATGTCGGCCCAGGTGGCTTTTCCGCTGTCCCACTCAAATTCCACTAGGTGGCCGGTGCCCCGGCTTTCGCCCCTGGTGGCTTTCAGGGTGACGGTCTGCCCGTGCCATTCCACGGTGCGCACCAGCGCCCCCTCCTTCCATTTCTTCAGGTTGCCCACGAGGCAGAGCCAGCGGCAACGGCCGGTTTGCTGGAACATCAGGGCGTAGTCGTGCGGGCATACCGGCTCCAGGCAGAACACTTCGATGAGCGCCCCCGTCTCCTTGCGGAAATGCAGCCGTGCCTGGATGACCTTCGTGTTGTTGAACACCATCAGTGCCCCTTGGGGCAGATAGCCGGGCAGGGCGGTGAACACGTCCTCGCCCACCTGTCCGTGGCGGTAAACCAGTAGCTTGGAATGGTCGCGTTCCGGCAGGGGGAACTTGGCGATGCGTTCTTCCGGCAGTTCGTAGCTGAAGTCTTTTATCTGTATGTGTCTGGTATCTTCCATCCTGCTCTTTTTCGTTTTGTGCCTGCAAAGTTAGCCATATTTGCCTAATGCGTGGCGCGTCCGGAATAAAAACATCGGGTCGCCGGGCATTAATTTTCAGGCCCGCCCGCCGGAGCCTCCTTGCATAAGAACTGGGGTGGGGCTGATTTTTTTCTTATGACACTGGCATGTAAATCGCAATTTATGTCTAATTTTGTACAGACACTTGAACCCATAAACACGCAAAGTCTATGAAATTGCATTTCTCGATTGAATATGTGACGCGGTGGGGGGAGGATTTGCGGGTGATGTTCACGTCGGTGGACGTGAAAGGATACCCGAAGACCACGGTTTGCCCCTTGGAGACCCACAACGGCCGGATCTGGACGGGCGAACTGACCGTGAATGACCTTTCTGTCCGCGCTTTCCATTATAATTATTGTGTTTACAGGGCGGGCAGCAGGATACGGAAGGAATGGGATATCGTCCCCCGCGCTTTCCGGGCGGATCCGGACAAGACTTACATCTTTCCGGATGCCTGGCGGGATGTTCCCTTGTCCGCTTTCCTGTACACGTCCGCTTTTACGCGCTGCGTGCACCCTTATCATCCTGGCAGGGAAGAGTTGCCCTATTTCAACAGCACACTGATGCTGCGTGTGGCTGCCCCGCAGCTGGAAGAAGGGCAGGCACTGGCCGTGTTGGGCAACCAGCCGGCTTTGGGGGAGTGGAACCCGCTCTTTGCTTTCCGCATGAAAGAAGTGGGGATGTATGAGTGGAGCGTGACACTGAGTGCTGCGGGCGTCACTTTCCCCATCGAATACAAATATGTGGTTGTGGATGCGGGTACGGGTGATTTCATCGCTTGGGAAGGCGGGGAGAACCGGGTGCTCTCTCGTCTGGGAGTAGGAAAGAACGAGGTCCTTGTGGTGTCGGACGGCCCCCTGCGCATGCCTGAGTTCCGCTGGAAAGCTGCCGGTGTGGTGATTCCTGTGTTTTCTTTGCGCAGCGAAGGTAGTTTTGGCATAGGCGACTTCGGCGATTTGAGGCGGATGACCGATTGGGCGGAACGTACTTCCATGCGTGTCATCCAGCTCCTGCCGGTCTATGATACGACGATCCACCGCGATTGGACGGATTCTTATCCCTATAACAGCATTTCCATCTATGCCCTGCATCCCTTGTATATGGACCTCCGCCAGTTGCCCCCGCTGGCCGATGCGGCGGAAACGGCCCGTTTTGAAAGGCAGCGGGAGCGGTTGAATGCCCTGCCGCAGGTGGATTATGAGGCGGTGTCGGCCTTAAAACACGAATATGTTTCCGCCGTTTACCGGCAGGAGGGGCGGGACGTGCTGTCCTCTTCCGCTTTCAAGGCGTTTTTCAACCAGAACGAACATTGGCTGGTGTCTTATGCCGCTTTTTCCGTCCTGCGCGACCGTTATGGGACGGCCGACTTCCACGCGTGGCCGGAGCATGCCGTCTATCGGAAGGAAGAGATCAGGAAGTTCTGCCGTCCCCTGTCGCCGGACTATGAGCAGGTTGCCTACTATTATTATGTACAGTTCCGTCTGCATGAACAGTTGAAGGCTGCCAGCGAGTATGCCCGCGGGAAAGGTATCATCCTGAAAGGGGACATTCCCATCGGCATCAGCCGGAACAGTGTGGAGGCTTGGGTGGAACCTTACTATTTCAACTTGAATGGACAGGCCGGTGCGCCTCCCGACGATTTTTCCGTGAACGGACAGAATTGGGGATTCCCCACTTACAACTGGGAGGCCATGCTGAAGGACGGGTGCAACTGGTGGGTGCGGCGCCTGCGCAAGATGGCCGAGTACTTTGACGCCTACCGTATCGACCATGTGCTGGGCTTCTTCCGTATCTGGGAGATTCCGGTGGATGCCGTTCATGGCCTGCTGGGTCATTTCTCACCCTCCATGCCGATGAGTGCCGAGGAAATCGAGCACTACGGGCTTCGTTTCAGGCCGAAGTATTTCACACGCCCGAACATTAACGACTGGATGCTGGACAAGATTTTTGGCGGACGTGCGGAAGAGGTGAAGGAGGAATACCTCCATGCGTTGGGCGTGGACTGGTATGAGATGAAGCCCCAATATGACACGCAGCGCAAGATAGAGGCTGCCTTTGCGGGCAGGACATCGGCGGCGGATGTTGCCTTGCGTGAGGGGCTTTATTCGCTCATCAGCAATGTGCTGTTCATTCCCGACCCGCAGCAGCAAGGCAAGTACCATCCCCGCATCGCGGCCCAACAGGATTATTTCTACCAGACGCTGACCCGTGAGGAGAAAGCGGCTTTCGATGCCTTGTATAACGACTATTATTATCGCCGCCACAACCTCTTCTGGTATGACCAGGCCATGCGGAAATTGCCCGTGCTGATGGGAGCGACGCAGATGCTGGTCTGTGCGGAAGACCTGGGGATGGTGCCGGACTGTGTGCCATGGGCGATGAATGACCTGCGGATTCTCACGTTGGAGATACAGACCATGCCTAAGAGGCCGGGCATGAGGTTCGCCCGCCTGGAAGAGAATCCCTATCGCAGTGTGGCCACCATCTTCACGCACGACATGCCTACGCTGCGCGGATGGTGGGAGGAGGACGCGGAACGCGCACAACATTATTTCAATGAAATACTGCAAAAAGACGGTAAGGCCCCGGCGGTGATTCCCGGATGGTTGTGCGAGGAGGTGGTGGCCCGCCATCTGTACTCGCCTTCCATGTTGTGCCTGGTTTCGTGGCAGGACTGGATGTCCATCGACGAACGGTTGCGTTATCCGGATGTGGGCTTCGAACGTATTAACGTGCCGGCCAATCCGCGGAACTATTGGCGCTACCGCATGCATTTGACGTTGGAACAACTGATGGGGTGTGATGAGCTGAATGAGAAAATACGCCAGTTGATAGAGCACAGTGGACGGGAGCATTGACCGGTTTCGTGAAGTGCAGTTGACAGACGCCGGCGTGGCTTTCAGCCTTTGGTCGCCCGATGCTGATGCCGTGTGGTTGCGCCTGTGGGTGCAGGCCGTGGGCGGAAAGCCTTTCCGTGTGGAACCAATGCGCCGGTCGCCGGATGGCTTTTGGCGGTTGACGCTTCCGCCCGATGTCCGCGGACGGTTTTATGATTTCAGGGCGCGGGTGGACGGCAAGTGGCGTGCGCCTGCGCCCGGACTGTTTGCCATGGCGGTGGGCGTCAACGGGCATCGGGGGTTTGTGCTGGATTTGAAAGACACCGATCCAGAAGGCTGGGAGGAGGACACACCGCCTCCTTTCGCCCATCCGGCAGATGCGGTCGTTTATGAGATGCACCACCGGGATTTTTCCGTTTCGACGGATTCGGGCATCTCCTGCAAGGGGAAGTTCCTGGCCCTGACGGAACGGGGCACGCGGACACCGGGCGGTGCCTGTTCCGGACTGTCCCATTTGGTGGAGTTGGGCGTGACCCATGTGCATCTGTTGCCGTCCTTCGACTTTGCCACGGTGGACGAGAGCCGTCCGGACGTGCCGCAGTACAATTGGGGTTACGATCCGCAGAATTACAATGTGCCCGAAGGCTCCTATGCCACAAACCCGTTCGACCCGTTCTGCCGCATCCGGGAGTTCAAGCAGATGGTGCAGGCCTTGCACCGGGCAGGCCTGCGGGTGGTGCTCGATGTGGTTTACAATCACACTTATACGGTGGACGGCAGCAATTTTGAGTGCCTGGTGCCGGGCTACTTCTACCGCCGTATGCCCGACGGGACGTGGGCCGACGGGTCGGGATGCGGCAACGAGACGGCTTCTGAGAGCGAGGCCATGCGGCGTTTTATGGTGGAGAGCGTGTGTTTCTGGGCACGGGAATATCATGTGGACGGCTTTCGTTTCGACACGATGGGGCTGCACGATTTGGAAACGATGCGGCAGATAAGGGATGCCTTGCGGGAGATAGATCCTGCGGTCTTGCTTTACGGTGAAGGCTGGTCGTTCCGTCCGGCACAGATTCCCGCCGAAGACTGTGCTTTGAAAGCAAACATGTCCCGGTTGTCCGGTGTGGCGGCTTTTGGCGACGAACTGCGCGATGGGTTGCGGGGTGGCTGGACCGGTTCCGCCTGGGGAGGTTTCCTGTCCGGGGCGGCAGGGTTCACGGAAAGCGTCAAGTTCGGCATTGTGGGCGGTGTGCCGCATCCGCAGGTGGATTGTCGCCGGGTGAACCATGCGTCTTTCCCTTGGGCGGGTGCACCCTGGCAGATGGTCAACTACGTGAGTTGCCACGACGGCTTGTGCCTGACGGACCGTTTGGCGGTTATTTGTCCGCATCTTCCTGAAAGCGAACGCCTCAAAATCTACAAGTTGGCGGAGACCATATTGTTTACATCGCAGGGCATTCCCCTGATGTTTGCAGGCGATGAGTTGTATCGCAGCAAGCAGGGGGACAGCAATTCTTATAAAAGTCCGGATGCGGTGAACGCCATACGCTGGAGCAACAAGGACAAGTACGGTGACCTTTTCCGTTATGTTTGCGGGCTGATTAACCTGCGGCGGGCTCATGCCGCTTTTCGTTTACGTTCTGCCGCCGAGGTGGCAGAACGTCTGAAGTTCTTGCCTGTGGGCGTTTCATCGGCCTTGGGCTACGAGTTGGAAGAGGGTGTCGGGGATGCCTGCAGCAGCAAACTTTATCTTTTTTTCAATGCCGCCGCCCGTCCTTTGCGGGTCAGTGTGCCCGTCCGGATGTATAAGATTCTTTGTTGCAATGGGCAAGTGTCGGCTCGTGGACTGGGAACCACCAAAGGCGGCTTCCTGGTGGTTGCCCCGCGTTCTGCGCTTATTTTCACGACTGTTGTGGGGAACTAAGCCCGTGGGGGGATGGAACTTCAGGAACTATTTCGGACGGAAGCGGCAAAGGAACTCCCTTTACCCGGGCCGCAAGATACGGCTGCGGGCAAGACAGCCGTCCTGAAAAACCGCGGAATGAACCCCATGATCTGCAAGAAAGGCACCCGTGGCCGCTCGCTTGCACAAGTACAACAGCGTACCGGCAACCCTCGCACGCACATAATACCACGGCCTTTCGGCACACTCAGGACAAGTCATGCCCGCCATTGTATAAGAATATTATATTAGGTTAACAAAGTATAATCGGGGGTAAATGGCATTTCACGTATTTTTGTATAAATGTTCACATCCTGCTGTCAACGCGACCTGCGGCAGAGGGGCGGACAAAAGAATCGAATGACAGGATTTACATAAACAAAATAATAATACAAACATGGATAATAGTATTCATTTCAGCTGGGTTCCTTTTTATAAGGAGATGGCAGGCAAACTGTTAGAGTACAAGAGAAAACGGCGTGACTTACTGGATTGGATCTATCAAAATATAGACACCAAGTTTACTTCTTACTTACACGAAGAGGACGGTGAAAAATTGCGTGATATAGATCCCTTTACCGTTTTTGGCATATTCAACAGGGACATAAGGCCTGAAAAACGCATGGAAATAGCCGGACAGTTCGGTGATTTCCTGCACGTAAAAGCGGCAATCCCACAAGATTTTGACGGCATACCTGTATTAAACCCTCTGAATTCGTTTTTCTTCGGTTTCAAATCCCAGCGCGACGCGGCAGATATAGACAATCTATGGACTTTGTTCGAACAGGTGTTGATTGATGGCCCTGAAACAGAAACAGCCTTTAATGCCGTGCGGGGGCAGTATATGCTCAAGTTTAAAATAACCATGGGACTGTATTGGATTGCTCCGGAAAGGTTTATTGCCTTAGACAGTTACAACAGAAGCTATCTTTCTCAATATGGATTAAACATCCCTGCCGCCTTACCGGTTTTTTCGGACTACATGAAAATCATGGAAGAAATAAGGCATAAAATGGACGATGGAGAAATCAGTGAAGAAAGTTTTCCCGAAATATCTTTTAATGCTAACAATCAGCGAGAGAGTAGCGAGGAAGAATATGAACCCGGTGACGGCTCATGGTATGATGAGATTGTGGGTGTATGGAAATACAAAAAGAACCTCATCCTGCAGGGGGCTCCGGGAACAGGCAAGACGTATGAAATACCGGAATTGGTGGTACGTTTGTGCAATCGCACACCGGAAAGCGCAGACAGAGAATCCGTCATGGAGGCATACAAACAACTTGTAGAAGAACAGAGGGTTGTTTTTACTACATTCCATCAATCCATGGATTATGAAGATTTTGTTGAAGGACTCAAACCTGAAGTCTTGGAGGGCGGTATCAACTATAATGTGACAGACGGTTTGTTTAAGGCGTTGTGTGAAAAGGCACAGGCGTCTGCAACACAGGACTCAGACCTGGGGATAAGGCCCAATCCTACGATCTGGAAAGTTTCCCTGAAAGCTTCTTATGAAAATCCCGTGAGGACTGATTGTTTAGAACACAATCGAATCCGTATCGGGTGGTCCGTGTATGGGGAATCCATCAGTGAAGATACCGATTTCAAGAGGGGTGGACGCATCGTGTTGGATGCATTTATCAATCAGATGCAAGTCGGTGATATTGTCATGTCCTGTTATTCCAACAGGTTGATAGATGCCATAGGCGTGATTACCGGCGACTATGAGTGGGACGACTCCCTTGATGGATATAAGAGGGTGCGCAGTGTCAGGTGGCTGGTAAAGGGTATCAAGGAAGACATCTTCGAATTGAACAACCGGAAACTTATGACCGTGAGCACCGTGTATCGGCTGAACAGTATAGCGTTGGATGATGTCTTGAGGTTGTTGGCGAAATACGGGCAGAAGCCGCATCAGGGGATTAAGAAAGAGAACGAACCATACGTGCTTGTGATAGACGAGATCAACCGTGGCAACGTGTCCAAGATATTTGGTGAGCTTATAACCTTGTTGGAAGCCGACAAACGTGCCGGTGCGGAATCTGAAATCAAAGTCAGGTTGCCATATTCGAAGAGTGGGTTCAAAGTGCCAGACAATGTGTATGTCATAGCCACGATGAATACTGCCGACCGCAGCCTGGGCGGGCTGGATTATGCCATAAGGCGGCGGTTTGCTTTTGTTCCGATATTACCCTTGGTGATTGACGATGTTCCCGGATTTAATGAGGAACTTTTCAGGAAAGTGTCTGAATTGTTCGTCAGCAACTATGAAGATGTGGCGTATGGTGATTACACGGTTTGCCCTAAGGCATCCGACTGCCTGTCTGATGAGTTTGAACCTGCCGACGTCTGGATTGGGCAAAGTTATTTCATCATGCAGGATAAAGATGGGAAGGACCAGACCCGTAACAAACTGCAATACGAGATAATCCCCATTTTACGCGAATACATACGCGACGGTGTGTTCAAGGAGCAAGATAAAGTAGAGCAAACCATAATGGAACTGGAGGAGTGGAGCAATGCTGATTGAAGTTCCCGAAAGTCGCTCGACGGAACTTGATGAAGCCTATGTGGCCTGTCTGGAAGAACTGGAGCTGCACGACGGGCAAAGGTGCAGGAAAGTCCGGGGCGAAGAGGATGTCTGTTACTATAAACTGAGTGGCGACAACAGGCGCATCGAAACGTCTTATTACATAGGGGTAAATTGGATTGTGGAGAAACGACTGCCGATTTACATCGAGCCGAAGTTAAACACGGGGCAACGTGAGACCGGTTACCTGAACATGCTGTGGGAGGCCTTGGAAGAACCCGAAAACATCGGGCATTTGGAGGGCTTGGTAAGCATAGAGTTTGACAAACCCGCAATACCCATACCCCACCGGAAAGAAGACGTGCTCTCCCTGTTCCTGGTTGTGCAGTATTTACAGGTGTTGAAGACAATCGTGCGGAAGGGGCTTAAAAAGGCATACTATTTGCGCCAAGAGAACATAGGCTTGAAGGTCAAGGGTAAGATATTGGTCTCCCGGAACATCATGCGGAACGTTTTGAAGGGCGACCTGACACACAATGTCTGCCAATACCAGGAGTATGGGGTGGACTGCAAGGAAAACAGGCTGCTGAAAAAGGCATATACATTCGCGTGCGCTGTCCTTCAACAATATGCGGATAAAATGGATTTGGCCGCGATAAGGCAAACGGCACAGTACATCCGTCCCGCCTTCTCGAATGTTTCTGACGCGATAGAGGCCGGAGAAGTGAAATCCGTCCACCGGGATCCGGTGCATAAAGAGTATGCACAGGCCATCAAACTGGCCCAATGGATATTGCGCAAGTATGGCTATGACATAACCCGGACAAGGCCGGTGCATGAAACGCCGCCTTTCTGGATAAACATGAGCCGGCTGTTCGAGCTTTTCGTCTTTAAGAAATTGCGGGAACAATTCTCCTCCGGGGAGGTCAAGTACCACCTGAAAGCCCGTCACCAGGAACTGGACTTTATCCTGAAGCCTGACGGGAACCTGCCTCCTTTTGTCATAGACGCCAAATATAAGCCGCACTATGAAAACCAAAGCATCGGGCTTGACGATATACGGCAAATAAGCGGTTACGCCCGTTTGGAAAAGGTTTATAAGGAACTGGGCATAACCGATTCCGACAGCAACATAAGGTGCCTTGTCATCTACCCCTGCCAAACATGCGGTGCCGGCTTGCCCCAAATGAGAAGCGATGAATGGTTGCTCGATGCCAAAGAACACGGCTATGTCAATATCTATAAGGTCGGCATTGCTTTGCCCACCATCCTGATAAGCCCGGAACCGGCTTGACATAGACGGCAATGCTCCGTGGAGGCTTGGCCGGGGCGGGGCGGCGGTCAATAAAAGCCGCCCTGCATGAAGGATGCTTCCTTGCGCAAGCCTGCCGCCGTCCTTGCGCAAGCCGGCCGGGGGCTTTGCGCAAGAATCCATCCGGCCTTCTCCCCGGCCGGAAAGCAGGTTTTTCACTCCCCTTTTTAGCAATACGGGCCGCCGGAGGGAGAAATCTGCTGTAAAATCACTACTTTTGCAGGATAATTCACGAAAACGACAACACCCATGAGAATAGACATCATCACCGTGCTGCCGGAGTTGCTGGAGGGCTTCGTGCGCGAAAGCATATTGGGGCGTGCCCAGAAAAAAGGGCTGGCGGAAATCCACCTGCACAACCTGCGCGACTATGCCACCAATAAGTACCGCCGTGTGGACGACTATCCCTTCGGCGGTTTCGCAGGCATGGTCATGCAATGCGAACCGATAG
The DNA here is from genome assembly GCA_964528135.1 of uncultured Paraprevotella sp. GTDB lineage: Bacteria > Bacteroidota > Bacteroidia > Bacteroidales > Bacteroidaceae > Paraprevotella. Next base: position 19,424 of record CAZGSE010000027.1, read on the forward strand.
ACCGCTGCATCTCCGCCCTGCAGGCGGAACGCCGCTACGATGAGGTGATTTTCACCACCCCCGATGGCGAGCGGTTCGACCAGCCTATGGCCAACACGCTCTCGCTCTGCGGGAACCTCATCATCCTGTGCGGGCACTACAAGGGCATAGACTACCGCATCCGCGAACATCTGATTACCAAGGAGGTGAGCATCGGCGACTATGTGCTGACAGGCGGCGAACTGGCGGCCGCCGTCATGACGGATGCCATCGTGCGCATCATTCCGGGCGTGATTGGCGATGAGCAGAGCGCCCTCTCCGATTCGTTCCAAGACAACCTGCTGGCCGCCCCCGTCTATACCCGCCCGGCGGAGTACAAAGGATGGAGGGTGCCGGACATCCTCCTGTCCGGGCACGAGGCCAGGATAAAGGAATGGGAATTGCAACAGTCCTTCGAGCGGACACGCCGGTTGCGCCCCGACCTGTTGGAAAAAAATGACGGACGGCACGGCGGAGGAGTCTGAAAAAGACGGTAAAAAGGTTGGCGGATTCGTCTTCAAATCGTATCTTTGCAGGATAGATATCAACAATAAGGACACGGAATGAACGAACAAAAACATAATTTGTACGTCATCGCCGGTTGTAACGGTGCCGGGAAAACCACAGCCAGTTTCACTGTGTTGCCCGAAATGCTGAACTGCCGCGAGTTTGTCAACGCAGACGAGATTGCGGCAGGGCTTTCGCCGTTCAATCCCGAAGGCGTGGCTATCCAGGCCGGACGGCTGATGATAGAGCGCATCATCTATCTGTTGAAGGAGGGCGAGACCTTTGCCTTCGAAACGACACTGGCCACCCGCTCCTATGTGAAACTGATCCGTCAGGCCCAGAAGCGCGGCTACTTCGTCACCCTGCTGTTCTTTTCGCTGAGCAGCCCGGAGCAGGCCGTGAAGCGTGTGGAAAAACGGGTGAGCGAGGGCGGGCACAACATCCCGCTGGAGGTCATCTACCGGCGGTATGAGAGCGGGCTGAGCAACCTGTTCAACCTCTACATGCCGGTGTGCGACTACTGGGCTTTGTACGACAACAGCATTTGTCCGGCCAACAAAATAGCCTACGGATGCCGTAACGAGAATATAACCATTATTGAACCAGCCGTATATGAAAAATTCAAAGACCAATACACCCAAAAAGACGACCATGAGCGAGGATGAGGTTTATGAAATGCAGCGCAAGATAGACGAAGGCATATACCTGGCTCAAAAACGCCTGATAGAGCGTGCAAAACATAACCATACCACACTGGTCATCGCCCGTGGGGGGCAGGTTGTAGAGGTGAAGCCCGAAGAACTTTGCCCTGTCCGCAGGAATTATCATTCCTCCATGCGGTAGCGGGACCGTTGAGCCCCCTGCCGTGCGTGAAAAATCCTTGCCTCCTGCGAACGGGCAAGGATTTTCCGTTTCCCCCTCCGGCGTGTTTCCCCGCCCTTGGGCAACGGGTGAGGGGAGGGGGCAGGCCCCGGCAGGGGTCGGTCATTTCCTGAACAGCTCGAAGGTGAACTTGTATCCGAAACCTACGTTGCTGAAGTCCTCCAGCGAGAGGAAGAACCCCATGTCGAACACGAAAGTGCCTATGCCGTAGCCCAGTTCGAAATAAGGCCCCAGACGATCCATGGCGAGCAGGTTCAGGTAGAGCCGTTCGTTCTGCACGTGGGTGGTATATTTGATGAGGTGGCGCAACAGCAGGAAAGGGGCTTCATAAGACACGTTCCCCCTGAAATAGTAGGGCGAGGCGTTGTACCACTGGCTGCCCAGTGCCTGGAACACCCCGCCGATTTCGTCGTTCCAACCGTCGGGCAGGTTGTTCCGGCGGAAGTTGACGAAGTCCACGAAATAAGTCTCTTCCTGGTTGGTGAAGAACCCCATGCCGAAGCGGTAGAACAGGTTGGAGAGCAGCCCCGTGCGTATGTGGTGCTGCATGTCGAACTCGATGCGCTCATAAACGCCTGTGCTTTTGAAAATGTTCCGCAGTCCCCGTTCGTAGTCGAGGATGAAGGTGGGATAGCGCGATTTCAGGTTGACCTTCTGCCGTCCGTTCATATAATAATATTGTCCGGGCGTCCATTCAAGACGTATCCTTGGGGCAAAGCTGTTGTATTGCGGACGGACGTTGGCCTGCAACCCTTCCGTGACGTTGTCCGGCAGCTCCACGTCGCGGAGGCTCTCATCGGGGGCCTCTACCGGCGTACGGCGGTGGAACATGAAGCCCACGTCCACCGACAGGCCGTTGACGATTTCCACGTGCGAGGTAATCTCGAAGTTCAAGTCCTTGAACAGGTCGAGGTTGAGCTTGTCGAAGTCGATGACGCTGTCCGACGGGATTTCCTTCAGCCGGTCGATGATGCGGCTGTTGCCGATGCGGTTGCCGTTGCCCACGTTGACGCGCAACAGTCCCCGGTGTTCGGGCCAATATTCGTATTCACTGCCCAGGCTCCAGTAAAATTCGTTGTAGGAGAAGTTGTAGCCGATGCGCGTGTTGAGGCGCAGCGACTGGCTGTTGCGGAACGTGGAGTTGAGGCGCAGGTCTTGGCGGTAAGAGGTGCCGGTGGTCCGGCTGTAGCTGATCATCAGCGGGTTGATGAACGGGGAGTTGCGCAGGGTGGAATTGTTGTTCAGTTTCCATTTGGTGTCGGTCAGGCAAAAGTCGCCTATGTCGCCCCAGAAGTTCTTTTTCAGCGGCTTTGCGAAGTCTTCCTGCGATTTCTTCCGGAGCGAGTCCGTATAGTTCCTGTGCTTTTCATAGATATACCGCTCTGATGCAGTCAGCGGCTGCGGGCGCAGGGAGTCGAAACGGGCAAAGTCTTTGATGTGGCTGCTTGTGTCGCATTGCAGCGAGAAGGAGGCCGTCAGGTTGTAGTTGGGGCGGGCCACGCTGTCTGTCGGCGTGTTGCCCCGGTGGCGGATGTCGCGGTAGACGATGCCGGCCTCGTAGTAGCCCTCCATGATGTTGAACGCAAAGGCAAATGACGCCTTGATGTCGTTCTTCACCGGCAGGTATTCCGTGTCCGTACCGATTTCCCCCATTTGTAGCCGGCAACTGAACCGCAACAGTTCCGACTGCCCCTTGAACGATATGCTCCGCACGCTCCACACCCCTTCCGTGACGGTCATTTCGCCGTCCAGCAACTGCGAACTTTTGTTGCGGGGGATGAAGCGGATGTGGAATTCCAGCCGTTGCCGGGCATCGCACGACACGGAGTCGATGGAGTAGCGGTAGTATTTGTAGCTGTTGGGGGCCAACGGGGAAAGCAGACGCTCGCCCAACAGGTAGGGGGCGTAGATGTTTATGTTGAAGTAGTTGGTGATGCCGGGTATTTCGCGCGCCTCGTTGAGCGTTCCCATGTAGGCCTTGATTTTCTGGTCGTAGATGTTGGGAGCCGTGTAGTGCAGGTCGCTGTACGTCTCCACGATGAAGCGGTTGGCATCCTTGTCGGTGCGGAACAGGCCGGGGATGAAGCGGAAGCCGCGGTTTTTCCGGATGATGTCCAGCTGCGCCTTGATGTACAGCTCTGCATGGTATTCGTAAATATAGTCCGCGTATTGTGCGGCTGCATGGTACATCCGGCTGATGATGGAGTCGGCCATCTCCAGCCGTGCCTGTACATTCTGTGCGGTGCACAGCAACAGGCTACAGCACAGTATGAGTGTTCTGACCGTCACGATTAGGCTTCCTGTTCCGGTGATGCGGGCAAAGTTAAAAAAAAAAATGCACATTGCAGTTGGTTGCCTTTTTTATAATTTTGTGCGCGAATACAGACAGGACTATTTTATGGACGCTTTTTGCAATGTGGTTTCACGGGTGCGGCCTGCGGCCGGTTTGTCTTACGGCACAGGCTGCAACGCTTGTTTGCACGCTCCGGGGTGCGGGACGGGCCGCCGTCCCCGTCCGGGTGGAAACGTCTGGCTGTGGACGGGGGGGATGGGTTGCCGGTGCCGCACCGGCAACCGCTTCAGATCGGAAGGAGGGAACACGGGCGGATGATTTTCCTGCTGGCCGCTATCTTGTATTTTGTCCTGCTTTACGGCATTTCCCGTTGCGTGGGAGGGCAGGACGACAACGACACCTTCTTCCGCGGTGGCCGTCGCTCGCCGTGGTGGGTCGTGGCGTTCGGCATGCTGGGGTCTTCCGTGTCCGGGGTGAGCCTCGTGTCCGTGCCAGGTATGGTGCGCGCCGTGGACATGACCTACATGCAGATGTGCGTGGGCTTTTTTTTCGGCTATCTGGCCGTGGCTTTCTGCCTGCTTCCTTTGTATTACAGGCTCGGCCTGACCTCCATCTATAGCTATCTGGAGCTTCGCATGGGCCACTGGGCCTGCCTGACCGGTACTTCCTTTTTCTTCCTGTCCAAGTTGCTGGGTTCGGCCGTCAAGCTCTATCTGGTGTGCCTCATCCTCCAGGAATATGTCTTGCAGGGGACGGGCGTGCCGTTTTGGGTCACAGCGGCCGGCACGGTGTTCCTCATCTGGCTCTACACGGCGCGGGGCGGCATCAAGACGCTGGTGTGGACAGATGCCCTGCAGACGTTCTGCCTCGTGGCAGCCCTGCTGCTCATCCTGTATCAGGTATGCCGCCTGGACGGTTTCACGGTGAAAGAGGCGGTGGAATGTGTGGCTTCGCACCCCCACGGGCGTTGGCTGGAGTGGGGCGACTGGACCTCGCGGCAGCATTTTGTCAAGCAGTTCCTGAGCGGTGTCTTTATCGTGATTGTGATGACGGGGTTGGACCAGGACATGATGCAGAAGAACCTCACCTGCAAAACCCTGCGCGATGCGCAGAAAGACATGTGTTCCTACGGCTTCATGTTCATTCCCCTGAACTGGCTGTTGTTGGCTCTTGGCGTGCTGTTGCTGGTGCTGGCGGAGCAACAGGGGGTGCCTCTTCCGGAAAAGGGCGACGAGATATTGCCCATGTTTTGTGCCGGGGGATACTTGGGGGCGGGCACCCTGATGCTGTTCGCTTTCGGGCTGGTGGCGGCCGCGTTCAACAGTGCCGACTCTGCCCTTACGGCACTGACCACCAGTTTCTGTGTGGATATACTCGATGTGGAGCGCCGCTCGTCCCGTCCCGAACGGGTGCGCAGATGGGTGCATGCCGCCATAGCCCTGCTGTTCGTGGCGGTCATCCTGCTGTTTGAGGCTGCGGACAGTTCCAGTGTGATAGACGCGGTCTATGTCGTGGCCTCTTACACCTATGGGCCGTTGCTCGGCCTTTTTGCTTTCGGCCTTTTCAGCCGGCGCATGCCCCGCGGGCGCGCCATTCCCTGGGTGTGCGTTGCAGCCCCTGTGTGTTGCCGGGGACTGGATGCCTGTACGGTTTCGGCTTTCGGCTATCATTTCGGCTATGAGCTGCTCCTGCTCAACGGTTTGCTGACTTTCTTGGGCTTGTTGGCCTTTTCCCGCCCCAGTGTGGCTCCCAGGCTTTGACGGTTCCGCTTCCTTTTTTCTCCAGGTGAGTGCTCCGGGCACCACCGTCAGTTTTCCGCACGGTATGCATTCGGCGTATATCCCGTATGTTTTTTGAACATGCGGATGAAGTGCTGCGGATACTGGAATCCCAGCAAGTTGGCAATCTGGCTGATGCTTTGCCCCGTTCCGAGCAGGTATTGTTTGGAACGGTCTATCACTTTCAGGCGGATGTATTCCTGTGCCGTCTTGCCGGTCTCTTTCTTGATGAGGTCGCCGAAATAGCTGGGCGAAAGGCAAGCCTTGTCCGCAAAGTAACGGACGGATGGCAAGCCCATCCGTTGTGCGTCACCGCTTTGGAAATAAGCTGTCAGTTCGTGCTCGAATTTCTGCAATACATTACTGTTCTGTTTGTTGCGCGTTTGAAACTGACGGTCGTAGAAACGCAGGCAGTAATCAAGGAACAGTTCGATATATACGCACAGCAGTTCGCGGCTGTGCCGGTCCACGGGATGACCCACTTCGCGCTCTATGTCCTGCAGGCAGCCGGCCAAAATCAGCTGTTCCTCGTCCGAAAGATGCAGGGCCTCGTTCTGGGCATAGTTGAAGAAGGTGTATTTGTCCATTTTGCCGGCGAGGGACGAGCCGTATATCAGGTCGGGGTGGAAAATGAGGCCGCTCACGTCTTGCCCTGTTTCTTCTTCCGGCAGATCCATCTGCACCAGCTGGCCGGGGGCAAAACTTACTACCGTGCCCGCCTGGTAGTCGTAGTTCTGCCTGCCGTAGCGCAGGATGCAGCTGACGCTGTGTTTGATGAAAAGCGCATACACGCCGTAGTTCATCTTGATATGGTTGGCCATCCGCGTGGCTTCCGACAAATCTATCACCGCCACTAACGGATGCCTGGTTTGCAGGCCATACAGTTCGGCGTATGCCTTGATGCTGTCAATCTGTATGATATCGTACATAAGAGTATCCTTTGGCGTTCAAAGTTAATGCTTTTTCCTTTGTCTTTACTTGGCTGCAATTAAAAAAAGACAGGCCGGGGCCGCAATATCCGCAATATCCGTAATCGTGGCACACAAGGGTAAAATCCGCAAAGTTGGTTGTTTTTGCGATAAATGATCTACCGCCTCTGTGTGCGGGATGGTGTAACTTTGCATCAGGACTTTTAAAACGACGGCAATATGGATATAATAGAAAGAATGAGAAGAGGGGAACTTATCTTAGAGACCGATCCCGAATATCCTCTGTTGTATGCGGAATTTGAAAAGACGATGAGCCTTGTGGGGGAACTCAATGCCGGCTACCATACTCCGACGGAAATCCGCAACCTGCTCGGCCGGATTTGGGGACAGCCGTTGGACGAGACGGTACGCATGTTTCCTCCTTTTTATACGGCGTTCGGGAAATTCACGAGCGTAGGGAAAGGGGTGTTCATCAATTTCGGATGCACGTTCCTCGACCGCGGAGGCATCACTCTTGAGGATGACGTGTTTGTCGGGCCGGGCGTACAGCTTGTCACGGAGAACCATCCGGAAAATCCTTCCATCCGGCACAATGTATATACGAAACCCATTCTCATCAAGCGTGGGGCATGGATAGGCGCAGGAGCCATCATATTGCCAGGCGTGACGGTGGGGGAGCATGCCATCGTTGCGGCAGGTGCGATTGTGACGAAAGACGTGCCGGACCGTACCATCGTGGCAGGAAATCCGGCAAGGGTAAAAAGGAATATCCAAACGGAGCAGGTATGAAGTTACAACTTCTGATAAGATGAACATAAAAACAGGGAACCGTGTTTTCACTGTCACGCTCGCGGACAACGGGACGGCGGAAGCGTTCATGGCGTTGTTGCCGATGGCTGTCACGATGAACGAGCTGAACGGCAACGAGAAATATCACAACCTTTCAACGCGTTTGCCTACGTATGCTTTCAGTCCGGGTACGATACAGGCAGGATACCTGATGCTCTACGGCTCCAGTTGCGTGGTGTTGTTCTATGAAACTTTCCCGACTTCGTACAGCTATACACGGATAGGGAAAATCGACAATCCGGAAGGGGTGTCCGATGCTGTCGGGACAGGAAATATAGAAGTGGCATTCAATGCTGTTGATGGCTAACGAACAGGAATACGGCAAGGAAAAACATGGAACAGGAAAGGGCTGACGGCACGGTTGAAAGTGGTGAAAAATGTAGTGATGGATGCCTGCATGTGGTTATTTTATCCCTAAGTACTTTTTGTGCCGGAAGAACGCATCCTTGCCTCTTGGTACTCTGCGGGGAGCCAATAAAACCTCCGGCCGTTAACGATATTTTTGTAAAATGCCCGATATTTTGCTTTTTTGTGGTATATTTGTGACCAAATAAAAAGCTTCTTATATGGAATATGTGTATTTGGGAGTAGTGCTGTTCCTGTTCATTCTGTCTGCTTTCGATTTGTTTGTTGGGGTCAGTAATGATGCAGTCAATTTCTTAGGCTCTGCTATTGGTGCGAAAGTGGCACGTTTCAAGACTATTCTGATTGTTGCGGCAGTCGGCATATTTGTGGGCGCAACAACAAGTGATGGTATGATGGATATCGCCCGTCACGGCATATTCCGTCCGGAATTCTTTTCATTTGAGGAGTTGATGTGCATCTTCCTGGCTGTGGTGGCGTCTGATGTCATCCTGCTGGATATTTTCAATACGTTGGGCATGCCGACATCGACGACTGTATCCCTGGTGTTCGAACTGTTAGGAGGTAGCACGGCATTGGCCTTGGTCAAGATGCTGAATGACTCGTCGCTGACTTATGCGGGACTGATAAACACGGATAAGGCTTTTTCTGTAATCCTGGCCATCTTCCTTTCTGTGGCCATTGCCTTTGTCTTTGGTCTGGTGGTTCAATGGATTGCCCGTGTGATATTCACCTTTCATTATACGCGCCACTTGAAATATACCATAGGCCTGTTTGGTGGCCTTTCGGTGACGTCGATAGCCTATTTCCTTCTGGTAAAAGGCCTTGGTAGCGCTTCTTTTATGACTTCCGGGGTAAAAGAATGGATTGCCGACCATACACAAGCCATATTGGTCGTTTTTATTGTGGGGTTTACCCTGTTGATGCAGGTGTTGCATTGCTGCAAGGTCAATGTGTTCAAGGTCATCGTTTTGTTCGGGACATTCTCTTTGGCTATGGCCTTTGCCGGCAACGACTTGGTGAATTTTATTGGAGTGATGCTGGCCGGCTTTTCTTCTTATCAGGATTTTGTTTCCACTCCGGGGGCTGTCCCTTCCACCCACATGATGGGAATACTGAATGAACCGGCGGGGACTTCCGTCTATTTCCTTACAGGCTCCGGGATTGTCATGATAGTGGCTTTGATGACCTCTAAAAAAGCCCAGAATGTGGTGAAGACGTCCGTTGATTTGTCCCGTCAGACTGCCGGAGACGAAATGTTCGGCTCTTCGCGTTTTGCCCGCCGCCTGGTAAGGAACGTACTCAACGTCAATGAATTTGTGGTAGAGCATACACCAGCGTTCATCAAACGGTGGATAGATTCCCGTTTCAACAAGGACGAGGCGATCATGCCCAATGGGGCTGCATTCGATCTGGTGCGGGCTTCGGTCAATCTGGTGCTGGCCGGTTTACTGATCGTGATAGGCACATCTTTGAAGTTGCCTTTGTCCACTACCTATGTCGCGTTTATGGTGGGCATGGGAACCTCGTTGGCCGACAGGGCTTGGGGGCGTGAAAGTGCGGTATTCCGTGTGACGGGGGTGATTTCCGTGATTGGCGGTTGGCTGATGACGGCTTGTGCTGCTTTCTTTTTATGCTTTATTGTCACTTTGTTTGTCCATTTCGGTGGCGTGGTAGCCATGGGAATCTTGATTGTTTTGGTGGTGATGATGTTGGTTCACAATAACCGTAGCTATAAAAAGAAGGTGGCTGCCGTGCAACGTGACGAAGTCTATACGGAGCTGGCCCAGACGAACGATAAGGACGAGGCGTGGACATTGCTGAACAAACACATCAGTATTTACCAGTCTTATATGGTGAGATATATCTCTGAAGCCTATGGGCAGATTACAGAAGGGGTGGTTACGGAAGATGTGAAAGTGTTACGCCGCACGCTGAATTCCTTGGATGATGAACGGAAAAACTGGAAAGTGATCCGACGGAAAGAGTTGGTGGGGCTACGCAAGATAGACCCGTTGCAGGCGGTGGAAAAAGACACTTGGTTCCATCTGGCCTGTACCAGTTGCGAACAATGTTTATACTGCCTCAAGCGTATGTGTGAACCAAGCCTGGAGCATGTGGACAATAATTTCAACCCCATGCCGGAGGAATATGTGAAAGAGTTCATGCCGGTACGTGAGGGGGTGGAAAAGCTGATGGCCGTGATTGCACGGATGATTGAGGACAGCGATTATGAACAGGCGTTGGACGTGCATCAATTCGGTGGTGAGATGAAGACCCAGCTTTCCCAACTGCGCAAGATTCAGCAGGAACGGATTCGGAAGGGGGATATGGATAATCTTAAAATTGAGTACCTTTACATGAGTACCCTTCAGGAAACACAGGAAATCATCGGGCACATGCGACATTGGGTGCGTGCTTGCCGGCGTTTCCAGCAAGAAAAAGGTATTGTAACGGTATTGTAATATGGGTTTCATATCCATGTAACAATAAGCATGTAATTTTGCCATCGGAACACTAATTAAAAAGCATGACTCTGATGAATACAAATTACAGGATTCTCGTTGTGGACGATGAAGAGGATTTGTGCGACATCCTGAAGTTCAATCTGGAAAATGAAGGATACGAAGTGGAAACGGCTAATTCTGCCGAGGAAGCCCTGAAGATGGACCTGACCAAGTTCCATCTGTTGCTGTTGGATGTGATGATGGGGGAAATTTCTGGCTTCAAGATGGCCAAGATGCTGAAGCAGATGCGTGAAACACGCGATATACCCCTTATATTCCTGACCGCAAGAGATACGGAGAACGATGCCGTTACGGGATTCACGCTGGGGGCGGACGACTACATATCCAAGCCTTTTTCCCTGCGTGAGGTGCAGATGCGCATCAAGGCCGTCCTACGCCGTACGGCTCCGCAACGGTCGTTGTCGGCCGCCTACATCGGTTTTAAGGAACTGAAACTGGACCTGAACAAAAAAGAAGTCGTTTTGTGCGGGGAGGTCTTGCCGCTGACGAAAACGGAATTTGAGATCCTGCGCCTGCTGCTGGAGAACGAAGGACGGGTGTTCTCCCGCGCCGAAATCCTGCGGCGTATCTGGAACAATGATGTGGAAGTGCTGGACCGCACTGTGGACGTGAACATTACCCGCTTGCGCAAGAAACTCGACGGCTATGGCAAGTATGTGGTGACGCGGCTGGGTTACGGTTACTGTTTTGACACTTCCGTGAAAGAATAGCGCATGGGGAAGAAATCGTTGTCGTTCAGTCATTATCTGTTCCTTTCGGTTATTGCCATATACAGTATCTTTGTCGTCAGTTTCTTGTATTACCAATACAACCGCGAGAAAGCCCATAAGGCAGAGCTGTTGAACACCACCCTTACGATGTTCAACACAGACTTGTGTGCACATCTTTCCGATAGCGGTTTCGTGGTAAGGGATTACGTGGGACACTATGGCGAACGCCACGGTTTGCACAGGTTGCGTGTGACGTTGATTGACGGCCGGGGGCAGGTGTTTTTCGACAATGACGTCGAAGCGGCACACATCCGGGACAACCATCTGGACCGTGAGGAGATTCGCGAGGCAAGGAAGAAAGGCAACGCTTACTCCATCAAGCGGGCCTCGGAAACCATAGGAGAGCCTTTTTTCTATTCTGCCAGTTATTTCCCGGATTCGGACTTGTTTGTGCGTAGCGCGCTGCCTTATGACACGGATTTGGTCCACATGCTCAATGCCGACAAGGGCTATCTGTGGTTCTCTTTCCTGTTGTCGGCCATATTGTTCCTGGTGTTTTACAAGCTGACGGCGCGTCTGGGGGCGATGATTACCCAGCTGCGCCAGTTCGCTTACCGGGCCGACAAGGACGAGGATATTGACACGGACAACCTGAAACGCCTGGGAAATACGGACCTGGGTCAGATATCCCGCCATATCGTTGACATCTATACCCGCTTGCGAAAGACCAAAGACGATTTGTTCCGCGAACGGGAAAAGCTGATCACGCACCTGCAGATTTCCAATGAAGGCCTGGCCATTTTCAGTCCCGGCAAAGACGTGGTATTGGCCAACGGGCTGTTCTTGCAGTATATCAATCTCATTTCCGACAAGAATATCGGTGGGGTGGAGGAGGTGTTCCAGGTTAAGGAACTGGAACCGCTGTTTGATTTCATCAAGGTGTCGTGCGAGAACTTCAACCAGGGCGACCTGAAACAAAAACTGCTCATGGTGGACAAGAACGGTTATATCTTCAACCTGTCGGTGGCCCTGTTCGTGGACAACAGTTTTGAGATTTCGATTTCCGACATCACCAAACGGGAGGAGCAGGTGCGCATGAAACAGCAGATCACACAGAATATAGCACACGAACTGAAAACCCCCGTGAGCAGCATACAGGGCTATCTGGAGACCATCCTGAACAATCCGGGGCTGCCGCCCGGCATACTGCAGAAGTTCCTGGAAAGGAGCTTTGCCCAGAGCAACCGCCTGACCAACCTGTTGCAGGACATTTCCACCCTGACCCGTATGACCGAGGCTGGGCAGATGATAGAAGTGGCGGATGTGGACCTGGCGGCGATAATACACAATATCGTGGCGGAACTTGCCCTGAAACTGGAGGAGAAGGACATGACCGTGTCCGTGGACATTTCAGGACCTTTGGTAATCCAAGGTAATTCTTCGCTGCTGTATTCCATCTTCCGCAACCTGATGGACAACGCCATCGCCTATGCCGGTGTGGGGACGCAGGTGGACTTGTCCTGCTATTCCACGGATGAAGAGACGTATTACTTCAGTTTCAGTGACAACGGGGTAGGGGTGGAACCGAAACATCTGGGACGCATCTTCGAGCGGTTCTACCGGGTGGACAAAGGCCGCAGCCGCAAGATGGGCGGAACGGGGCTCGGACTGGCCATCGTGAAGAATGCCGTGCTGTTCCACGGTGGCAACATCAATGCCCGTCCGGCGTTCGGAGGCCATGGCTTGGAGTTCCTCTTCACGCTGAAAAAGAAGAAAACGCCATGAGGGGCAGGCGCATCCTCAGGCTTCTTTCCCCCGGCGGAAGGCAGAGGGGGCGGTGCCGGTATGCCCGTGGAAGAACTTGCTGAACACGGACGGGGCGGAGAATCCGAGGTGTCCGGCAATCTCTTTTATTTCCCAGTCCGTGCATTCCAGCAGGTGCCTGGCATCGGCACTGAGCAGTTCGGCCAAGTGGGAACGTATGGTGCGCCCGGTGGTCTGTTTTACAATGCGCGACAGATAGGTGGTCGATACGTGCAGCCGGTTGGCATAGAACGCTATGCCGTGTTGCTGCCTGTAATTCTCCACCAGCAGTTTTTTGAACCGCCGGTAGAGCGTGTCGCTGTGCGAGATGCAGGTGGCCGTGTCGGCATTGTTCCGGAACAGCAGGTCGGCGATTTGCAGCAGGTAGAAGCTGCACAAGTGGCGTATCAGCCCCTCGCGGTGCGTGGAAAAGCCGGCCAGCCGCCCGGCAAACAAATCATGTGTCTTTTTCAGATAGTCGGATTCTTCAGGCTCCAAGTGGACCACCGGCGGCTGTTGCCGGTCGTTGGCTAGGGGCAGCTGCTGGTATAGGGGATGCCCGTCCGGCAGGCTGTCGAAATAGTGCGGGGCGATGCTCACGAAGGACAGAGACGCGCCCCGCCCCGCATGCTGTATGCGGGCTTTCATGCCGGGAGTCAGGAGCAGCAGGTCGTTTTTGAGGAGCGGGCGTTTCGGGCCGTTGCCACACAGGCAGGCCTTGCCCCTGGTGATGAGGATGAAGCAGAACCTGTGCGCCACGGTGATGCCCGCCTCTGCATCGCAGGGCGGGATGCTGACGTTGCCGCAGTGGAGGTAGCCGTTGCGGAAGTGGCCTTTTTCTTCCTGCGGGGTGGTTTTGGAAAAGATAATACCCATGTTACGTCCTTTCGTGCCGCAAAGTTAAGGGATGTTTCGTTTTCGACCAAAGTTGTTTGGCTTTTGTCGTGTGCAAAATGTCGGAAATAGACTAATTTTGCGCTGGAAATATGAAGAGTAAAGCATGAACAAGTATCTTATCCGGCGTTATTTTCTGTTTTTGTGTTCTTTGTGTATCAATGCCTTCGGCGTGGCTTTCATCACGAAAGCCTTGTTGGGCACGTCGCCCATCACCAGTGTGACTTATGTGCTTAGCATGTTCACCACGCTCTCCATGGGCGAGTGGACCATTATAGTCAACACGCTGTTTGTCGTGCTGGAGCTTCCGCTGATGAGCCGCAGCGTGTTGAAGGCCGATCTGCGCCAGTACTTGTTGCAGATACCCATATCCGTCTGCTTCGGGCTTTTCATCGACTGGGGCATGAACTCCCTGTTTTGGGTGAATCCGGCTGAATATTTCAGCCAGGTCGGTTTCCTGCTGTTGGGTTGCGTCGTCCTGGCGGCGGGCATATCGCTGGAGGTGAAAGCCAATGTGGCCATGACTTCCGGCGAATACTTCGTGCAGGTCATATCGCGGCGTTTCAGGAAAGATTTTGGTTACGTGAAGCTGGGGTTCGACACCACGCTGGTGCTTCTGGCCTGCGTGTTTTCCTTGTGCTTCATGTCAACGGTGGACGGCGTGCGTGAGGGCACGGTGGTGGCGGCCCTGGTCGTAGGCCCCATCGTGCATCTGTTCACACCCTATTGCCGCGTCCTCGACAAGTGGCTCAACGAGGGGAAATATGCCCCCGCCGGGGAATGGCAGGACACCGGCAACATCATCATCACGATAGCCAGGGAGTATGGCAGCGGCGGCCATCTGCTGGGCGAGATGCTTTCGCGCAAGCTGGGCATAAAGCTCTATGACAAGGAATTCATCCATCTGGCGGCGGCAGAGAGCGGGATGGACGAGGCCTATATCCTCCGGAACGAACAGTCGATACCTTCCTTCTGGCTGAAGTGCATCCTTTCGCAAAACGGCGGGCAGGCATCGAAGCACAACTTTTCCGCCGACGACATATTGTACGTTGCGGAAAACCGTGTGATTCTCAACCTGGCCCGCAAGGAATCCTGCATCATCGTGGGGCGTTGTGCCGATTTTGTCCTGCGCGATTTCCCGCATGTGATAAAGGTCTTTTGCTATTCCGACGTGGAGAGTGCCTGCCGGCGCTGTGTGGAGGAATATGGCGTGAGGGCAGGGGAGGCCAGGAACGAAATCCGGCGTATCAACCACAACAGGGTGGCCCATTATGAGTTCTACACGGGTGGGAAATGGGGCGACCCGCATTATTATGACCTGATGATTAACACGGGAAGCATGACCTTGGAAACGGCCTGCGACCTGGTCGGGGAGTTATACCGCCGGACGGGCATCAGCAAGGCCGTCCGGAACGGCAAGGAGGCTGGCGTGGAAAAGGCGGGGTGAGCGGACGGCGCGACGGGTGTGCGGCGGTCGGGGTTGACGCGGGACGGCGGGCCGCTTTGCGCAAGGCGGGCAACGCCTTTGCGCAATGCCGCCGGTGGTCTTGCGCACAAGGAATGACGGGTGTTGTTCCTCCGGAACCCGTCCGCATCCGGCGCATGTCCCGTGCCCTTGGCGGGAGCGGGACGTACTATCTGCAAAAATACCCAAAAAATAGTTAGAACAGCGGTTTTCCCGCGGGTTAACTCTTGCTTGTCAGGGCAGAAAAAGATATATTTGCATATGATATTAACTAATAAGGGAGGACTGGCGATGAAACACAAAATATTATTGCTGCTGGTGCTTTTGACGGCACCTTTCATGGGATATTCTCAGGTGGATGACATGTATTTTGTCCCCCGGAAAGAGACAAAGACGCAGGCCGAAAATGCGGTTGCGGTTGAAGAGCAGGTGCAGACCACGGTTTCTGCGGCAGAGACTGAAGAAGAATATGACGAAACGGTCACGTATGCCACGGGCGAATTGAGGGATGTGGACGAGTATAACCGCCGGGACACTTGGTATAATGACAGCCTCGTGGCCCAGGCGGACGACGAAGAGGAAGGCTACGTGGCGGACGGTGAAGAGGAAACGGGGGAAGACTACCATTATTCCAAACGGATTCTCCGCTTTTGCGCTCCTACGGTGGGAGTGGTGGTGAGCAGCCCGTTGTATTGGGACTTGTGCTATGGCCCTAACTCCATTTATTGGGACGTGTATGTCGATGGAATCTATGCCTATGCTTTCCCCAGCTGCTGGAGCAGCCTCTATTGGGGAATGTATTATCCTTACTCTTGGGGTTGGAGCCTGTATTGGGGATGGGGCAACCCTTGGTATGCGGGGTGGTATAATCCTTGGTGGTATGGGGCGTATTGGCACCGCCCGCACATGGGAATAGCCGGCTGGCATGGTGCTCCCCTGCGCGCGGTTTCGCGTCCCAGCCTGATGTACAGGGAGGGCAGCACCTTGGCGCGCGGCACAACCTCCTCCCTGAGGGGACGCGGCACCGCGTCGGGGAATGCCGCCAGGAGCAGCCTGTCCACTAACGGGGTTTCCTCGCGCCGCACCTCCACCACATCGTCGCAAACGCGCTCCCAGCGCACTACTGCCACCTCCACCCAGAGGACACAGACCGTCAGGAGCAACACTTACAGCACACCGTCTTCCCGCAGCTCGTCCACCTCGTCATTCCGGTCACCGGTGCGTTCGGGCAGCGGAGGATTCTCCACCCCCTCCCGTAGCAGCGGCGGGGGCGTATCGCGCGGGAGACGCTGAGAACCGTAATTTATATAATGTGTGACTACTTAAAAACAAGTTGGATATGAAACAGAAGGTTGCAATGTTTGCCGGAATGTGGTTGGCCTGCCAGGCCGCCTTGTCGCAGACTCCTTATATGAACGAGAACTATATGCCCACCGATTTGATCGGGAGTGCACGTTATGTCGGTATGGGAGGCGCATTAGGGGCATTGGGTGCCGACCTGTCGGCTGCAAGCACCAACCCGGCGGCACTGGGATTGTACCGGAAAAGCGATGCGTCCCTCACGTTCAGCGTGCTGACCCAGCAGGAAAAGCCCAACCTGAATGCCGACATGACCCACATGTCGTTCGACCAGTTGGGGTTTGTGGTCAGCATCCCGGTTTTGGGCAGTGCGGTGAAGTTCATCAATTTCGGGGTGAACTACCAGAAACGCGCCAACTTCAACCAGTCGTTCATTGCCGACAACGCCAACCTCGGCGGACTGTCGCAGACCCAGCAGATGGCTGACATCCTGAACAACACGGCGTATTCCACACCCTTGGCCGACCTGATGTATAATGCCTATCTGGTGAATCCGGTGTACAACGGGAGCGATGCGGACGGAAACCCGACTTATGACAGTTATGACGCTTTCCTTGCCGACCAGAACAACTACGACCGCATAACGGAAGGCGGGATTGCGGGCTATGACTTTAATGTTTCCGTGAATGTCAAGGACAGGGTATATCTGGGGCTTACGCTGGGGGTGAATGATGTGAATTATTACAGCTACAGCACCTACCGCGAGTTTTTCTACTCGTCGTCGGACGATTTGTCGGAACTATATTCCCTGTACAACACCCAGCACGTGAGCGGCTATGGCATCAACGTGAAGTTGGGGACCATTTTCCGGCCGATAGAGTCTTCGCCGTTCCGCATTGGCCTGACCGTGGAGAGTCCTACGGTCTATCATCTGGAATCCTATTCGGGCTATAGCATAGACTCCCCCATGAGCGAGAATGAAAATTATGAATTGGTCTATGGGGATTTCTATAATTACCAGCCGGACGAGAACCTGGCCAACTTGCACATGAGAATCACCACGCCGTGGAAAGTGCGTGTCTCGTTAGGGCATACCATCGGCACGTTTTTGGCCTTGGGAGCCGAATATGAATATGCCAATTACGCCAAGACCAAGCAAGGGTATGAGGATTGGAGCTATGACTATTGGGGCAACTGGTACAGCGGGGGCACGACGCGTGACTACGACATGGATGCCCTGCACAAGTCCATCTTGCGCGGTACGCACTCGTTCAAGTTCGGTTTTGAACTGAACTTGACAAGCAACTTGGCTTTCCGTGCCGGTTACAACTACTATTCGAGCATGTTCAAGGACGGGGCCACGCTCGACCAGACCGGGGACTCTCCGGCCTTCAACTACCAGACGACCACCGATTACATGAACAAGGGGGCTGTGAACATCGTCACCGCCGGGCTTGGCTACCGCGGCCGCTATTTCTACATAGACGCGGCCTATAAGTTCCGCAAACAGTCGGGCAACTTCTATGCTTTCGATGACACTTATCTTGCGGATGCGCTCACTCCCGTGGATGTAAACCTGAATACCCATCAGGTGTTCTTCACCATCGGCTGTAAGTTCTGACGGGTAAAACCTAAAAAATATAAAAATGTAAGGCGTAAATTTGGGACTTTCAGAAAATCGTGCTATCTTTATGCCATCAAAGAACGAGGTATTAGCTCATCTGGATAGAGCGTTTGACTGGCAGTCAAGAGGTGGCAGGTTTGGGTTTTGTATACTCCACGTGCTGAATACCCTAATTAGTTTGTTGTGTTAATTTTAACTTAGAAGGTTAATCTTTGCGTTTATGAAAAATTATATTTGTATTGTTATCATCATTTCATTCTATTGTGTCAATATTAATAGCGTAAGTGCTCAAAATGTTTATCACTACGATTTTGAAGAAGAAGAAAACCATAAGCTAGAAGAAGAAAGTCATAAGCCAGAGGTTCATTTTGAAGAAGGTAATATTGTTGTAAAGTACAATAACTCTGACATTCGTATTTATAAACCAATTGACACAACTTTTCAACAAGATTGGATGATTATTAATTACCGCTGCAAAACTGTTAATAACAAAGATTATCTAACAGCTGTATTCCGCACATATAGTAATGGACAAAACGTCATTACAATTTATAAAGGAGAAAAGAAGAATTGTATTGGAAACAACGTAATAGCCATTATAAATATTTAAAATGTTCATACACGAACAAATCTTTTATAAAGTGGATTATTGAGTTTTCTAGGAAAATGAACAGGGGTATTCCACGCCCTTGGCCGACCTGATGTATGATGCCTATCTAGGAATTCGGTGTACAACGGGTGCGATGCGGGTGGAAACACCGACTTATGACAGTTATGACGCTTTCCTTGCCGACCAGAACAACTACGACCGCA
>CAZGSE010000028.1:0-35444 GCA_964528135.1 uncultured Paraprevotella sp.
TGACTGCCATTAGAAATAATACAAAACCAGTTTCTAATGACCGATTTGGGTTTAAATGAACTGTAAAGCACATGCCGATGTGATTTTTCTTCACACCGACAATAAACAGAATAGGGCACATTCATACGAAAGAACACGCCCTATTCTGTTCGTCCCATATCCGGATACGCCAAGAAAAAAGGAACCGGAGCAAAAGGACAAGATCTTACAACTGGCGTCCGCAAAGAATGTCACAATCCTCCCCTGCCAGCCACTTGAGGCACTCATCCAAATCGGTCGGACGGATGACAATATTGGCCTTGTCGCCCTGCGCAAAGGCATACATATATTCAATGAACACTTCATGGCGCGCCAGACGTTCCAGAATGCTCGCCAACGCCCCGGCGACATTCGGGCAACTGATACATACCACATCGGTAAGAATCACGGCAAAATGCTTGGATCGAAGCGTTTCCACGGCTTTGTCCACATCGGACACGATCAGGCGGAGGATGCCGAAATCAGTGGTCTCGGCCATACTGAAAGCATGCATGTTGATGCCCTGTTCGCCCAAGGCCTTGGTCACTTCGTTGATTCGTCCGCCCTTATTTTCCAAGAATACGGACAACTGTTTAATGGTCATAACATAATCCTTTTGGGGTTAATCTAATACACGTTTGTCTATCACTCTGATGCTCTTCCCCTCGCTGCGCGGCAGACTGTCAGGCTCCACCAGTTTCACATCCACACCGATGGAAAGCACACTCTTGAGCCGTCCGGCCAACTGATTGCGCAAGGCCAGCATGCTTCCTAAGTCGTCTGAGAAACTGTCGGGACGCAATTCCACCTGCACTTCCAGCGTGTCCAGATTGTTCTTGCGTTCCACCACCAGCATATAGCGCGGGGCAAATTCGGGCATCTCCAGAATCACGTCCTCCACCTGCGAAGGGAACACGTTGATGCCGCGGATGATGAGCATATCGTCACTCCGGCCCAGGATGCGTGTGAACCGCACGCTGGTACGTCCGCAAGCACAAGTGCCGGGCATGAGCGAGGTCAGGTCCTTGGTGCGATAGCGCAAGAGCGGCATGCCCGTCTTGGTCAACGTGGTCAGCACCAACTCGCCTTCCTGTCCTAACGGAAGCACTTCTCCGGTTTCCGGATGGATGATTTCCGGATAGAAATGGTCCTCAGCAATATGCGAGCCGTCCTTGCAAGCACATTCATAGGCTACGCCCGGCCCTATGATTTCGCTCAGTCCATAGAGATTATAGGCCTGCAGCCCCAACCGTTCTTCTATCTCACGGCGCATGTTGTCCGTCCAAGGTTCGGCCCCGAACGCGCCGATGCGCAAATCTATGTCGGCAGCAGACAACCCTTGCTTGTGCAGGGCTTCGGCCAGATAAAGTGCATACGAGGGGGTACAGGCAATGCCCGTCACGCCCAAATCACGCAACAGCCGGATGTGCTTCTCGGTGTTGCCCGTGGACGTGGGCAGCACGGTCGCCCCCAGGTGTTCCACGCCGTAGTGTGCCCCCAGTCCACCGGTGAAAAGCCCGTAACCATATCCCACCGAAATGATGTCGCCACGCGTCACGCCATAGGCCGTCAGGGCTCTCGCCGTCACCTCTTTCCATATTTCCAGGTCGCGGTAGGTGTACCCCACAATCGTGGGATTCCCCGTCGTTCCGGACGATGCGTGGATGCGTACGATTTCCGACATCGGTGTTGCCAGAAGCCCCACGGGATAATTATCCCGCAAGTCGGCCTTGGTGGTGAAAGGCAGTTTCACGATATCGTCTATCGTACGGATGTCATCGGGCAACAGATCCATCTCCTGCATTTTTTGCCGATAGAACGGTGTATTATGGTACACCAAATCCACCAGTTTGTGCAAACGCTTGCCCTGCAATTCGCGAAGTTCCTCGCGGCCCATGCATTCTTTGTTCTTGTTCCAAATCATGTTTTTCTTTCTTTTAAGAGCTTCTATGCCCTGTTTTTGTATGGTATTAAAATCTGTGCTGACCGCCCCGCTTATAGCGGGTGGTCTGCATGGAAAGCCTTCATCCGCTCTTCCATCACCGGATAGAGTTCCTCACGCATCCGGGAGGTGCAGGCCCTCACGCCGGACTGCAGGCTGCCTGTTGTCTCCAGCGATATGCTGCTCACACCGTAGTAAAGCAATTCTTTCAGCAGTTCCCCGCTGCCCATTTTTCCATAACCGATGGTGAAGAAGAACCCGTCACCCACCGGACGGGTCACGTCATAGTCATAGACAATATGGAAACCGTTGTCCGTGAATATCCGTTTCATCCGCTCGGCACGCCGGGCATATTCCCGCACGTCAGCAGCAAAATCCAGTTCTCCGTCGGTGGCAGCCCGCAACATCTCGGCATAACCGTATTGCGTGGAAGCCGTGCAACCGGACGTAATCATGTAGAGGACGGAAGCCACGAAGGTCTGGCCGAATATGCCGGAATCGCCGTAGCGTCCGGCCAAAGCCGGGTAATACGTGTCGAACAACTTGTCGGACACACAGGCCGCAGCCATACGCTGGCCTGCATAACTG
Source organism: uncultured Paraprevotella sp. (assembly GCA_964528135.1). Taxonomy (GTDB): domain Bacteria; phylum Bacteroidota; class Bacteroidia; order Bacteroidales; family Bacteroidaceae; genus Paraprevotella. The sequence goes on from CAZGSE010000028.1 coordinate 2,549, forward strand.
AAAATCTTGGAAGATGACAGCATGAGGATGTAGTTGTCCGTGTAGCGGGCCACCGTCGGAGGATAGGGCGGTTCCCACGGATGCCCCAAGTCTTGCCGGAAATCCATGCAGAAATAAGCCATGTCTTCCAGCACGATGGCATCATACTTCGTGGCCAACTCGCCGATAATGGCCAGCTCGCTGTCTTCCAAGCAAATCCATGCAGGATTGTTGGGGTTGGAATAGACTATGGCGGCGATGTCGCCCTGCCGCAGATAACCCTCCAGTTTGGCACGCAGGGCTTCGCCGCGGAAACGGTAGATGTCGAACTGTTTCCATTCCGCCCCAATGATGCGCAACTGCGACTTCTGGATGGGAAAGCCGGGATCGATGAACAGCACCTTGTCCTTGCCGGGCTTGCACTGCGTGGTGATGACGAACGCGCCGAACGAAGCCGCCACGGATCCGGTCGTGGGGATGCAGGCACGAGGCGATATGTCGATATCCACAAAAGCCTTGACAAAACGGGATACTTCCTTTTTCAGTTCCGGCACACCGTCGGCCGCCGGATACTGCGCCCCCACCCCGCGGTCGAGCGCCGCCTTTTCGGCCTCCACACCGATGTGGTTGGCCGGAAGTCCCGGCGACCCTTGGTCCATACGGATGAAAGGAATGCCCGTGACCTGTTCCAGACGGGAGGCCACCAGCAGCACTTCGCCGATAGTGGCTTGGGCCAAGTCGGCAATCTGCAGTTCCTCCACTACAGACGCCACCAGCTCCTTACTAAACACTTCATGTCCCATGGCCCCTTATTCTTTTTGTCCGGACGCGGCATGACCTATATCGAAAGCCTGCCAGTTCATTTCCACCACAGCCGCCCCTTTCGGGCCGAACACGCGGGCGATGCTGTCCCGCAACTGTTCCACAGAAAGGATATTCAGATAGCGCGAGGCCGCCCCCAGCAATATCACGTTGGCGCATTTGGGCATGGCATGTTCACGCGCCAGCTTTTCTGCATCCACCGTCACCACGTGGGGCAAGGCATACAACTCGTCCATCAGCGACTGTTCCTGAGGATAATCGGGGATGTTCCGAAACGGGGCGGAAGAGGTGATCACCCACCCTTCTTTATCCAGATAAGGCAGATAGCGCAATGCCTCCATCGGTTCCAGCGAAAGAATCATGTCCGCTGTCCCCATGGTTATCAAGTCGGAAGCAATCCCTTCGTCGGAGAGCCGGAGGTTGGACTGCACGTCGCCGCCTCGCTGGCTCATGCCGTGCACTTCAGCCTGCTTCAGGGTCAGGCCGGCCTGCGTGGCCGCTTCACCGATAATAGTGGCGATAGAGAGGATTCCCTGTCCTCCCACGCCGGATAGTATGATGTCCTGTTTCATGATTTCCTTTCATTCCTTTTTTGTTTCAACTTCCTGTTCAGGGTCTGAATGCACTCCCGGCGCGGGATGATGACCGAAACCCCGTCATATTCGATTTCCTCGCGAATCACGCGGGTGATTTCGTCCATGTTCTTCGGCAGGGGTACTACCACACGCACGTGTTCCGGCTCCACACCCAGTCCCAGACAAATGGCTTCGAACTTGTTGGTGCCTGCCGAGTCCTGCCCGCCGGTCATGGCCGTGGTCAGGTTGTCCGAGATGACAACGGTTATCCGTGCCTTGTCGTTCACGGCATCAAGCAGGCCGGTCATCCCCGAATGAGTGAACGTGGAATCGCCAATCACCGCAATGGCAGGGAACACGCCCGCATCGGCCGCCCCCTTGGCCATCGTAATGGAGGCTCCCATATCCAGACAGGTATCAATGGCCCTGAACGGAGGCAACGCCCCCAGCGTGTAGCAGCCTATATCGGCAAAGACACGGGCGTCCGGATAGTCTTTCACCACCTCGTTCAAAGCCGCATAAACGTCGCGGTGGCCGCATCCCTGGCACAAGGCCGGCGGCCGGGCCACCACATTCTTCGGCACATCGAAATAGCGTTGCGGGCGATGCCCCATGGCTGCGGCCACGGCATCCGGTGTCAGTTCGCCCGTGCGAGGCAATGCACCTGTCAGCCGCCCTTTCACCGGATAATCGGCAGAAAGCATCCCCCGGATAATTTCTTCGGCAAAGGGCTGCCCATCTTCCACCACCAGAATCTCACGGCTGTCCTGCGCCAAGTGGCGCACCAGTTCTGCGGGAAGGGGATATTGCGTCACTTTCAGGATATTGAAACCTGCGGAAGCCCCTTGCACCTCCGTTACGTAGTTATAACCGATGCCGCAAGCCAATATGCCGACAGCCTGTGCCGCAGCCGCCGGTTCATAGCGGGTGGAGGGTGCTTGGGCGGACAGTTCCTCCAAGTGGGGCTGGCAGGCCACCAGCCCGGCATACTTGCGCCGCGAATTGGCTGGAAGCAGCACCCATCCTGCCGGGTCTTTCGCACAAGGCAACGCCCGGAGCGGCCCGGCTTCTTCCTTCACCGTCACGGCAGCCCGTGAATGGGCCAGCCGCATGACAATGCGCATCAGCACCGGCAGTTTCTCCCGTTCGGACAGTTCAAAACCATATTCCATCATGTCGTAGGCTTCCTGTTGCGTGGATGGTTCCAGCACGGGCATCAGCGAAAACTTGCCGTAAAAGCGGGAATCCTGTTCGTTCTGCGAAGAGTGCATTGAGGGGTCATCGGCCACGATGACAATCATCCCGCCGTTCACTCCCGTGATGGCCGAATTGACAAAAGCATCGGCCGCCACATTCAGCCCCACGTGTTTCATGCAGGCAATAACGCGCGCTCCGGCATAAGAAGCACCAAGAGCGGCCTCCACAGCCGTCTTTTCGTTCGTACACCATGTGCTGTGCAGGCCGCGTTCACGCGCCAGCGGATGACGCTGGATATATTCGGTGATTTCCGTGCTTGGCGTTCCCGGATAGGCATACACCCCACGGATACCGGCGTGTAGGGCTCCCAAAGCAATAGCCTCATCGCCCAACAAAAGTTTCTTTTCCATATATATAATGTAAGATGTGTGTTCAGATATTCAATGTATAGGCGTCTGCGTCATCCAGCACCGGGAATTTGGCGCGGAAAGCATTCAGGGCCTCCAGGTCGATCTCTGCGGTTATGACCCCGGTCTCGCCCCGCCTGCAGGCGGCCAAGGACTGTCCATAAGGGTCGAACACCTGCGTCCCGCCACAATAGTCGCACGAAGGATCCGTCCCCACGCGGTTCACTCCTGCCACATAGCATTGGTTTTCTATGGCACGAGCCCGCAAAAGTGCCAACCAAGCTTCCACCCGCGATGTAGGCCAGTTGGCCACGTAGAGGGCCACATCATAATCCTTACGGTTGCGCGCCCATACAGGGAAACGCAGGTCATAGCAGACCTGAAGCAGGAAACGCACACCACGGAAGTTTGCAATCACCCGCCCGCTTCCGGCCGTAAACCGGAGGTGTTCTCCACCGTAAGTGAACAAATGTCTTTTGTCGTAAGCACTGAAAGCACCGTCCGGACGGACGAAGTAAAAACGGTTATAATATTTCCCCCCGTCTGTCACGGCCACACTTCCGGCCACGGCGCAGTCATGCGTCCGTGCATAGCCACGCATCCATTGCAGCACAGGCCCTTCCGCCGGTTCGGCCACGCCTTCCGGCTGTGTACAGAAGCCGGTGGAGAACATCTCAGGAAGCACATACAAATCCGCCCCCGGATGTGCATCCATCATCCGTTCTGCCTCTTTTACATTCGTTTCCGGTTTTTCCCAAACTATGTCTTGTTGCAAAAGTGCTATTTTCATACAATTCACATATTAGATAACCACAAAGTTAACGAAATAAAAGAAGAAAACCTCTTTTTTCTTCAAACTATTCAAGAAAAAACCTAAAAACATCCTCCCCCAGTGGAAGATGCCCCTTATCCCATCCCCCCGGCCGGCCAACGGACAGAAAAGGCGTGCATGTCGGAATGCACGCCCTTCGTCAACCTGTATCATCCCGTCTCTTTTCCACGGGAACCGGGCACACGGCATCAGTCCTCTTCCGTTGGGACAATCAGGCGGTAGCCTTTGCCGTGCACGTTGTTGATTTCAATGTCCGGATCGTCCTTCAAGTGCTTGCGCAGCTTGGTGATATAGACGTCCATGCTGCGTGCGTTGAAGTAATTGTCGTCAATCCAGATGGTCTTCAGGGCCAGTTCGCGCTGCAGCACATCATTGGCATGCGCGCAGAGCAGCGAGAGCAGTTCGCTTTCCTTGGTGGTCAGTTTGGTCTGTTTGTCGCCGATGGCCAGAATCTGGCGCTGGGTGTCGAACGTGAACTTGCCCAACTTGTACATGTTGGTTTCCTTCACTTTCTTCCCCCTCACCCGTCGCAGGATGGCTTCCATGCGGAACACCAGTTCCTCCATCGAGAATGGCTTGGTGATATAGTCGTCCGCACCAATCTTGAAACCATCGAACACATCTTCCTTCAGGTTCTTGGCCGTAAGGAAGATGATGGGAATCTCCCCGTTCACCTGGCGGATTTCCTGTGCCAGCTGGAACCCGTCTTTTTTGGGCATCATCACGTCCAGCACGCACATGTCATAACGGTTCTTCAGGAAAGACTTGTAACCTACATCTCCGTCCGGACAGAGGTCAGCCTCATAGCCCTTGGCCTGCAAATACTCTCTCAACAGCATGCCGAGGCTCTCATCGTCCTCACACAGCAGTATGTGCAACTTCTCTTCCATAAACTTTTTATTTTTTTATTGTTGGTAATGTTATGATAAATTTCGTCCCCTGCCCGTACTCGCTTTCGGCATGTATCGTGCCGTTCTGCAAGCTCACGATTTTCTTCACGTAGGCCAGTCCCAGCCCGAATCCCTTGACGTCATGCTTGTTGCCCGTATGCACACGGTAGAATTTGTCGAAAATGCGTTTCAAGTCGTCTTTCTGGATGCCGATGCCATTGTCCGCGATGGCGATGTTGAGCTTGCTCCCCGTGTTCCAGGTCGTGATTGTCAGATGCAAGGCCACGTCGTCGCGCTTATATTTCACGGCATTGTCCATCAAGTTGAATATGACGTTCGTAAAGTGCATTTCGTCCACGTAGATCTCGGCATGCTCCGCCCTGAAATCGGAGGAGATGTCGCCGCCGTTCTGGGAGACTTTCAGGGTAAAGGTCTTGATGACCCCCGCCAAGAGCTCGTGCGCGTCCAGTTCTTTCTGTTTGAAAGCAATGTTGTCGCGGTCATAGAGCGACATCTGGAGCACCTTCTCCACCTGGAAACGCAAACGCTTCGTCTCATCGTTGATTACGCGGGAGAGGTTTTCATACATGGCCTCGCTTTTCTTTATCGACTTGTCGCCCAGCATCTGCGCAGCCAGAGAAATGGAGGAAATTGGCGTCTTGAACTCGTGCGTCATGTTGTTGATAAAGTCGTTCTTCATCTCCGTGACTTTCTTCTGCCGGAACACCACGTAAATGGTGAACACGAACGTGACGAACAGGATGACGGTGAAAGCCAGTGCGGGAATCATCATGCGGGCCGTTTCCAGCAGATAGGTGTTCATGTCCGGAAAGTGAATCCGCACGATGCCGATTTTCCCCGCGGGGTCGTTGCGGAAGAGCACCTGCGAGTAGGAGTAGTCCTTGCCTTTCTCCTCAAAGTCCGGACAGCGGTACACCTCCCGCCCGTCACCCGTTGACACCGTGAAATGATAGGGTATGTCTATACCATTGTCCTCCAGTGCATTCCGGATGTCCTGGTCCAGCAGTTTGAAATTAACCCGCTCCTCCAGCGGCTTGTCACTGGCGGTATAGAGAATCGTATAAACCACATCGTCCAGCAACCCCTTATGGTACACATAGGCATTCTTTATGTATTCTTGGAATGATTTCGTGGCCGCGTCTATGTGGTTCCCGGTCTCCAGACGCAACACCTTCGGCATCGTCGAGGGATGCTTCATGATGGTGCGCAACTCGAATTCGGAATAGATACGCTCCCCGCCATGCGCCGTGTCCGCATCTTCCTCTTCGCGGTTCGCGCCGGCCGCCAGCATCCCATCGATAAACAGGTTGGGCACACTTACGGAATCGACCTTACGGCCGCCCCGCGTGAGGTTTTCCAGATAACGGAACGTCTCGTTCTGTTCCAGATTGCGCGACGCTTGGTTCAAGCTGCGGAGCACCGACTCATCGAGCTGCTCCTTGCGCATCTTCACCATCTGTTCGATATAGCGCATCTGCAGCAGGAGGAGCCCCAAGAAAGACACCCCGATTATGATGCTGACTATCCAGATTGTATATTTTTTCATTTGGGCAAATATACATAATCATTCTCCGCCTTCTTTCAAAACAGGACCTTTTTTACCGGAGAATTTAACGTTATTAACTCGTTATGCACAAGTAATGATTTATATAAGCAAAACAAACCCTCTATTCTTAAAAACGCGGCTCCTCCAACTTTACCTTCCCGTTCCCGTAAACCGGAACCGGAACCCACTGCCGCCCCCGGAAAGGGAAAGGGGAAAACGGTTCCCTTGTCATGGAGTCCCGTTTTCCCCTTCTTTTCCACGGATGTCACGCAAGCCACCGCCTGGACTCAATCGTCCTTCTCCTGTCCGGCCTCAAAGTCCTTGATCAACTTGTCTTGCACATCACCGGGCACCAGCTCGTAGCTGGCGAACGACATGATGAAAGAAGCCCGCCCGCCGGTTATCGAACTCAGGGAGGTGCTGTAGTTGGACATTTCTTTCAGCGGCACCTTGGCCACGATTTTCTCATAACCGTTCTCACTGGTCATGCCCATGATCATGCCACGCCGTCCCTGCAGGTCGCTCATCACATCGCCCATCTTGTCACCGGGCACAAATACCTCCACGTCATAGATAGGCTCCAGGATCTTCGGCCCGGCCTCCTTGAAAGCCATGCTGAAAGCATTGCGACCGGCCAGCATGAAAGAGATTTCATTGGAATCCACGGGATGCATCTTCCCATCGTAAACAATCACACGGACATCGCGGGCATAGCTGCCGGTGAGCGGCCCCTGTTCCATACGCTGCATCACGCCTTTCAGGATGGCCGGCATGAAGCGGGCGTCAATGGCACCGCCCACCACGGAATTGATGAACACCAGTTTGCCGCCCCATTCCAAGGGCACTTCTTCCTTGCTTCGCACATTGACGCGGTATTCCTGCCCGTTGAAACGGTAAACTTCCGGGTCGGGCATGCCCTCGTAATAAGGCTCCACAATCAAATGCACCTCACCGAACTGCCCTGCGCCTCCCGACTGTTTTTTGTGGCGGTAGTCCGCACGGGCGGCCTTCGTGATGGTCTCGCGATAAGGGATGCGCGGCTCCTCGAACTGTATGGCTATCTTCTCGTTGTTCTCCATCCGCCACTTCAACGTGCGCAGGTGGAACTCACCTTGGCCGTGCACCAATATCTGGCGCAACTCCTTGCTTTGCTCAATGACCCACGTCGGGTCTTCCTCCCGCATGCGGTTCAAGGCGTTCATCATCTTTTCGGTCTCCGCCTCGTTCACGGCTTTCACGGCGCGGCTGTATTTCGGAAGGGGATATTTAATGAAATTGAAGCGGTTCTCGCAGTTTTTGTCGTTCAGCGTATTGCCGGTCTTCACGTCCTTCAGCTTCACCGTACAGCCGATGTCGCCGGCCACCAGTTCTTCCACCTTGATGCGGTTGCCTCCCGCGCACACGAACAACTGCGACATGCGTTCCTTTGAACCGCGGTCGGCATTGTTCAGGTCATCGCCCTCATGCACTTTCCCGCTCATCACCTTGAAGTATTGCACCTCGCCGATATGCGGCTCCACGCCGGTCTTGAAGAAATAGAGCGAAGTGGGTCCCTCCGAATCCGGTACCACTTCCATGCCGCGCGTGTTGTGCACCTTGGGCATCTCGCTGACGAAAGGCACCACATTGCCCAGGAACTCCATCAGACGGCGCACGCCCATGTCCTTTCCGGCACAAACGCAGAACACGGGAAACATGCTCCGCGTGGCCAGTCCCTTGCGGATGCCTTCGCGCATCTCGTCCTCGGTGAGCGTTTCGCTCTCGAAGAACTTTTCCATCAGCGTGTCGTCATTCTCTGCCGCAGCCTCCACCAACGCCTTGTGCAGTTCCATGGCTTTTTCTTTCTCCTCGTCCGGGATTTCCTCGATGACGGGTGCCCCGCCCTCCGGATTCCAGGAGTATTTTTTCATCAGCAGGACGTCAATCAACGCATTGAAGTCCGGGCCGGTCTTGACCGGATACTGCACCGGGATGACTTTGTTGCCGTAGATGTAGGTCAACTGCTCCAGGATGGCATCGTAATCGCACTTCTCGTCATCCAACTGGTTCACCAGGAATATCACCGGCTTGCCCAGTTTCTCCGTATAACGGAAATGGTTCTGCGTGCCCACTTCTGCACCATACCGCCCGTTGAGCAACAGCACGGCCGTATCCGTCACGTTCAGGGCCGTCAAGGCCGCCCCCACGAAATCGTCCGAACCCGGACAGTCGATGATGTTCAACTTCTTGTTGTTCCACTCCACATGGAACACCGTGGAGAACACGGAGTAACCATACTCCTGTTCCACGGGGAAGTAGTCACTGACCGTGTTTTTCGCCGTGATACGGCCGCGACGCTTGATCAGGCCGCTTTCATACAACAAGGCTTCCGTGAGCGTCGTCTTTCCGGAACCGTCATTCCCCAACAGGGCTATGTTTTTGATCTCATCCGTTTGATATACTTTCATCATGTATTATTTAAAGATTTAACGGCACGAAAATTAGCAATAAAAAAGCAAACGGGCAACTATTCCGAATCTTTGTTGGTTATGTTCTTCAACATACAACGCTATTCCCTCCTTTTTGCTTATCTTTGTGCCATCGTTTATACCTTTATTATATATATGGCCGGAATCTACCTTCACATCCCTTTCTGCAAAAGCCGGTGCGTTTACTGCGACTTCTATTCCACCACCGCCGAGGAAAAGATGGCAGCCTACGCGGAAGCCCTGGCCAACGAACTAAGGCTGCGCGCAGACTACCTCATGGAAAACGGGCGGTTGCCCGCTGTGGAAACCGTCTATTTCGGAGGGGGCACCCCTTCACGGCTCAACCGCAAAGCCTTGGAACTGGTTTTCGATGCCCTTTACCGCACCTATCCCGTCAGCCGGGATGCGGAAATCACGTTCGAAGCCAACCCCGATGACCTGTCGGACGACAAAATCAGCCTGCTGGCCGGCCTGCCCGTCAACCGGCTGAGCCTGGGAATCCAGACCTTCGACGACCATAAGCTGGCCCTGCTGCACAGGAGGCACACAGGCCGCCAGGCCATGGAAGCCGTAAGGAAATGCCGCGAGGCCGGTTTCGGCAACATCAGCATAGACCTGATATACGGGCTGCCGGAACAGACCCTGGAAGAATGGGAAACGGACATCCGCACGGCACTGGACCTGGACGTGCAGCACATCTCGGCCTACGCGCTGACCTACGAGGAAGGCACGGTGCTCCGGGACATGCGTGAACGGAAGCTCGTCCGCGAGGCGGACGAGGAAACGTCGCTGGCCATGTACACCCTGCTGACGGACAATCTGGAGGCCGCCGGGTTCGAACATTATGAAATATCCAACTTCGCCCGGAAGGGCATGCGGTCGCGCCACAACTCCGGCTATTGGACGGGCACGCCCTATCTGGGATGCGGGGCGGCGGCACATTCATTCGACGGGCGCAACCGCCAATGGAACCGTCCGGACCTGCAAACCTACATCCGGGAGGTGGGCCGTTGCCGGAGGCCGGAGGACTTCTACCGTGCCCCTTGGATTGAAAAAGAGGAACTGGACACGGCGGAGCGCTACAACGACTGCATCGTCACCGCCCTGCGTACCGCAGAAGGCCTGAGCCTGACCCGCCTGCGGCAGCAATTCGGGGATGGGCTGGCCGGCCATTGCCTGAAAAACGCGGAGAAGCACCTGCACCGGGGGCTGCTGGAAATAAAAAAATCCTCCGGGCCGCAACCGGAGGATATGCTCAGGCTCACCCGCCGCGGCCTTTTCCTCAGCGACGGCATCATGAGCGACCTGTTGTACGTAACGGACTAATTGCGCATCTCCTGAAAGGTGATTTCGTAGAAACACGGATATACGTTGAGCGAAGCATCGCTGTGCCCCTGGCTGTGCGGGACAATGAGCCGCACCTTGGATATCTCCCCGTCCTCTGTCAACTGGCGGCCGATGTTGATATAGGTGAAGGGCACCAGCCACCCGGCCGGCACTGTCGTAGAACCGTAATAAGCATACATGGCCCCTCCTCCGTTCACCGACGTGTTGAACGAGGCGGTGAAAGTGCCATAGCTGTTGGATATGTCCATAATGTCGGGGTTAGTGGCCCAGTAGGCCGTGTTGTTTGTCGTCTGCACGGAATCCCGCAGGATATTGAACTCCGTGTAGCGGCAGACAAGACGCTTCTGCTCCCCGTGCTGCAGTTTGTCGCCCGTCCCCTTGCGCACGATCTGCATATATACGCCTGTGCTCTCGAACAAGACATATTCGTTCTGGTCCAGGTTGGTCGTACTGTCCTGCGCATAGAAAGTGGACTCCGAAATCGTGTTGATTTTGCCCACATAAATCAGTTCCTCCCCGTCGCTCGTGTAAATCACCACATCGCGGCTCAGGAACGACGCAATGGCATTGAGTTCCTTTTGCCGCTGTTCGGCATAGGTTTCCTCGTCGTCACAACTTTGCAGCCCCCATCCGGCCAGCCACACCATCAGTACAAGAAAAACACTCTTCTTCATATTCCGTATCTATTTTCAGTTTTCTTCAGTTTTTTGCCGGCGACAGCAGGGGCGCATATTTCTTCAACGCCGCGCGCACGGTTTCCACGGCCTCGTCCATCGTGCATACCAGCTCTCCGCCGGCCGCATTCAGGTGCCCCCCGCCGTTGAAGAACTCAGCCGCCATCCGGTTGCAGGGAAAATCGTCCACCGACCGCATGGACACCCTTATGCAGTCGCGCTCCGTATCCTCGCGCAAGAACACGGACAGCTTCATGCCCCTGATTTGGAGCGGCATGTTCACGAAGCCTTCCGTGTCGCCTTTTTTGTGCGCAAAGAGCTTCTGCTCCTTGCGCATGAGCGTCATCAGTGTTGCGCAATACTCCGGGTACATTTCCAGTTTGACGTAAAGCATATAGCCCAACAGCCGGAAGCGGTCGCCCGAATAGTTAAAAAACACATTCCGGTAGATCTTGTCCTTGTCTATGCCTTTGGTCAGCAGGTGTCCCACGATGTGATAAATCTCGCTGCGGTTGGAATTGTAGGAAAAACAGCCCGTGTCGGTCATCATGCCCGTGTAGAGGCAGACGGCCTCTTCGTAACTCATCCGTTCCAGACCGTCCAACTGCACCAGCACACGGTAGAGCAGCTCGCAAGTGGAGCTCATGTCGGGCAGCGAAAGCACCCATTGGCAGAAAGCGGCGGGAAACGGATGATGATCCACCATGATTTTCGGCGCAGCGGATTCCGTCAGGGGCTTCTGCATCCCCAGCAGGCGGTCCGGCGTGTTGAAATCGAGGCAGACGAACAGGTCTGCGGCCGCCAGCAACGGCCCGACCTCATCCTCATGCTTGTCGTACACCCTGACCCGTTCCGCCCCCGGCATCCATTTCAAGAAGTCGGGGAAGATGTTGGGCACCACCGGAACGGCATTCTTCCCCTGCCGCCAAAGGTAATGGGAGAAAGCCAACACGGCCCCCATGGCATCCCCGTCGGGCGACACATGACAGGTGAGTATGATATTGTTCGACTTATCCAGCAGTTCCTTGAGTGCCTGCAAGTCTGCATCGGACAAGAGATTCTCCAGCATAAGGTTTTACTGTTAGGGTTTTGATGCACAAAGATAAGGAAAACCTGTGAGACAAACGAACAAAATCTACGAAATACAGCACTAAAACGCCGGACGGCGACCGGAAAACCAGTCCCCGTCCGGCTGTGCGGCATCATGTTTCCTGCAATATGCTTGCCGGGCACCGCACGGGACGCGGCCGCCGGCCATGCGGCACATCCCCGCCGTCATTCCAGATAGGTGCGGTAGAACCGCTCTATCTTGTCGAACGGGATTTTATCATAATTATCATAAAGGTCCGTATGGCTGGCGCCGGGCACAACCAACAGTTCCTTGTTGTCGCCCGTCAGCTTCTTATAGGTATCCTCACTGAAATAAAGCGAGTGCGCCTGCTCCCCATGCACCAGCAGCACGGCGCTGCGGATTTCATGGGCATACGACAGGAGGGGCATATTGAGGAAAGGAAGCGTGGACGTCTTGTTCCATCCCCCGTTGGAGTTGAGCGAACGCTTGTGGTAGCCCCGCTCCGTCTTATAATAGGCAAAATAGTCCTTGAGGAACTGCGGGGCGTCTGTCGGCACGGTGTCCGGCAGGCCTCCGGCCAAGGCATACGAGCCGTTGCGGTAGTCGTCCGTGCGCTGCGCACTGAGCTGCGCGCGCATCCCGTTACGGGCATCCGCATTGTCGGCGGCATCGAAATACCCGTTGGCGTTCACGCGGCTCATGTCATACATGGTTGCAGCCACCGTGGCCTTGATACGGGTGTCCACCGCCGCGGCATTGACCGCCATTCCTCCCCAGCCGCAGATGCCCAGGATGCCGATGCGCTCCGGGTCCACATTGTCGCACACGGACAAATAGTCCACCGCCGCACAGAAATCCTCCGTATTGATGTCCGGTGAAGCCACATAACGGGGCAGCCCTCCGCTCTCGCCCGTAAAGGAGGGGTCGAACGCCAGGGTAATGAATCCCCGCCCGGCCAGCGTCTGGGCATAAAGCCCCGATGCCTGCTCCTTCACGGCCCCGAACGGGCCGCAGACAGCAATGGCCGGCAACCGCCCGGCTGCATCTTTCGGCACATACAGGTCGGCTGCCAGCGTTATGCCGTAACGGTTGTGGAACACGACCTTGCTGTGGGCCACCTTGTCACTCTTCGGGAACACCTTGTCCCATTCCTGTGTCAATTCCAGTTTTTCTTCCATAAAACCATCTGTTTTGAGTTTATCGTCCTGTGCCGGCAGGCTCACCGCACCCCATGCGCAAACCACGGCCGCGCACAATACTTTCTTGAACAATTCTTTCATCTGCCGTCTATCTGATAAAGTTGGTCCTGACTGCCGGTTCGAGTTCCGGCAACGGCTGCCCGCTGCCCTTCAGGCATTTCAGCATCCACGCCATGTTGTTCCCCAGCGTGCGCATCGTCTGCATCCCCTCGGCATCCTGCAAAGCCTCGCCCGGCAGGGCACCGTGCACGCTGTTCCAATACTGCGAGGAGACAACCGGCATATTCGTGATAGTGAAATATTTGTTCAGGCGGTCGAACGTGGCACTCGCCCCGCCCCTGCGGCAGACGGCCACCGACGCCGCCGGCTTGTATTGCAGGAATGGCTTGGAAGAATAGAACAAGCGGTCGAGCAATGCGCAAAGCGAACCGTTGGGCCCGGCAAAATAAACCGGCGAACCGACCACCAGCCCGTCTGCCGTCTCCAATTTCGCGCGGACGGCATTGTACAAAGCGTCATCCAGCACGCACCTGCCTGCCTCCGCACAACGGTTGCACGCAATGCACCCCTGTACGGCTTTCGTCCCGATAGAAACGATTTCCGCCTCTATTCCATTGCCCTGCAGGGCTTTCGCCACCTCCGCCAGTGCCAGGCCGGTGTTCCCATTGCCCCGCGGGCTTCCGTTAATCAACAACACTTTCATCTTTTCTTTTACTCCTTATATATATTTATCCGACTCTATTTTTCTTCGCCATGCGCAAAGTTAATGCAAAAACACGACCGGACGATTGCTGTCAGGCTCAAAAAAACGTTCCTGAAAGGCTCAAATGCCGTGAGACGGAAGCAGTTCCGTAGGCGCAATGCCATAACGCTTCTTGAAAGCTGCGGAAAAATGGGAAGGATTCTTGAAACCTACCTTTTCACACACTTCCACTACCCTTTTCCCTCCTTCCTGTATCATGCCATATGCCACCTCCAACCGCTTACGGACAAGCCATTTCTCCGGCGTCAGGTCGCTGACCTTCCTGAAGTCGCGCTTGAACGTGGCGAGGCTCCTGCCCGTGTAATGCGCCAATTCCTCCATGCTGAAGCTATACATGTAGTTCTTGTTCATGAAATCCAGGATGTCTATTTTCCACGGTTCGCTGAAATCAAACAATATGGAAGCAAAACGCCGGTCTATGTGCAACAATGCAAGCAAGCCTTCTTGCAGTTTCAGGTGCATGAAGTCGCCTTGCGGCTTCACCTGGGGGTCAAAATACGGTGTCATGGACAAGAACAGGCTGGCCAATTCAGCCGTCCGGGGGAGTTTGACCACTTCGGGTTCCATCTTGGACGTATCTGCCGGAACCGCAAATGTCTCCGGACGGGCGTACATTTCCCGCAGGAACCTGCGGGTAAAATTCAGGAAGATGCCACAGTACCGCTCGCCGCCGGACGGCCTTTTGTAGAGCGTAATGTGATGGTCGCGCGGGATAAAGACACATTCGCCCGCCCCTACGTGAATCTGTTCCTTGCCGGTGTCCAGGACCATCTCGCCGGAATAGACATAATTCATGGCATATTCGAGGGAGCGGTGTACACAGCCACCGGCATCGTCATAATAGAAACTGTAGAACACATTCTCATAATTAAAGATGTGTTTCATCGGGCAATTCTGCCCGCCTGTCTGCTTTTGTTGGGTCATACCTGCAATGTTTTTGGATGCTCAAACAATTAATAAACAAAACAAATTATATTCTGTCCTGGTGTCGGATACCATATAACCGCCTGTTGTCCGCATTTATTATTGGACGAAACAAAGATACAACCATTTTTCACTAATCCCCAATCTTACAGGCAATAATTCGCAGGACCCGCGTTCTTTTAAAGAACCTTTGCTTACGTGAAAAGGAAAACACGACAAAAAAAACAGAAAAAAAGTCAGGGCAAACGTACATTATATCGCAACTTTTTATAACTTTGTAGATGTAATCAATCATAAAAGAATATTTATCATGAAAGCATTAAGTTTTTTGGCAGCATTCATTGGCGGCGCAGCCGTAGGTGCAGCAGTAGGTCTCTTATTTGCTCCGGAAAAAGGAACAGACACTCGTGACAAGATAGCGGAAGCTCTGCGTAAACGCGGAATCAAGCTCAACCGTAAGGAGATGGATTCCCTGGTAGATGAAATCGCAGACGAGATTAAGTCTTCTGAAGAAGTATAAGAAGTGTTTTTATGTTTTCCGGCAGTAAAAACATAGAAAGTATCGGCAAACTTTTTCTGGCATTCAAGAAGTATCTTGAACTCCAGAAAGAGTTTGTCAAATTGGACCTTACGGAGAAACTGACAATCCTCCTGGGGGTTGTGCTCATCATTGCCATACTGCTGATGTTGGGTTCCATCGTACTGCTGTTCTTGACCTTCGCATTGGCCAGTTATCTGGGAAACCTGCTGGACAGCATGGCCTTGGGCTTCTCCATCGTTTCTGCTATCGTGCTGTTGCTGGCCCTCTTTTTCTATTTCAACAGGAACCGTCTGGTCATCCAGCCGCTGGCCCGCTTTATGACCCAATTAATAGTAGATCGCGATGACAACAGCAAATTATAAATACCAGACAACGCCAGATGCAATGGCCGCCCTGCGCCAGCGCAAAGCAGCCGTAAAGAAGCAATTGCAGGAAAATTCGGCCTACATCAGGACGACCACAAAGAAAATGTTCGGTCCTCCACCCCAGGCCACTTCCAAGATTGGTTCATTCATCAATCTGCTGGAACAGGGAGTGGCCGTTTATGACGGTGTCATGATGGGGATGAGAGTGGTGCGCAACCTGCGGCGAATATTCGGCAAGCGCAGATAAGCCAGTTTTTCCATTCCATAAGGGGAATCTTTTATCCCCCCCGGTTCCCTTGCCGGCCGGAAAAGGGACATTGTGTCCGCGGTGGCGGGGAAGGAAGACCGCTTTCCTCATGATATTTCCTGCCGTTGCTTAATTTTCATGGACAGGCCGCACATTTTTTAGAATTATCATGTAACTTTGTGTCGTTTTTAACCCCAAACATAAAAACAGGTATGATGAACGAATGGTTTGAATGCAAAGTCAGATATGAAAAGACCTTGGAGAACGGCCTGATCAAGAAAGTGACCGAACCATATCTGGTGGATGCCCTCAGTTTTACCGAAGCCGAACGGCGCTTCATTGAAGAAATAGAACCGTTTATGTCGGGAGAGTTCCAAGTGACCGACATCAAGCGGGCAAAATATGCGGAACTGTTTGAAACAGACGAGGATGAAGCCGACCGCTGGTTCAAGGCCAAAGTGGCTTTCATCACCTTGGACGAAAAAAGCGGTGCGGAAAAAAGAAGCCATCAAAACATGTTGATACAGGCTTCCGACCTGCGCGATGCCGTGAAACGGCTGGACAAGGGAATGGAAGGCACCATGGCAGACTATGAGATCGCCGCCATTGGCGAAACCCCTATCATGGACGTGTTCCACTACAAAGCCGAAGCGGACGGGAAACCGGAAGCCCCGGAAGCCTGAACCGGAAGTCTGAAAACTTTGCGCCATGTCACACATCCAAGAAGAAATCAAGAACATAACGGCCAGCCTGCCGCAAGGTGTCCGTCTGGTGGCTGTATCCAAATACCATCCTGAGAGCCACATCGAAGAAGCCTATGCGGCCGGCCAAAGAATCTTCGGGGAAAGCCACGTGCAGGAACTCAGGGGAAAACAGGAACACTTGCCCAAAGACATCGAGTGGCATTTCATCGGACACCTGCAGACCAACAAGGTGAAATACATCGTGCCATACATCAGTATGATACATGCCGTGGACTCCATGAAACTGCTTTGCGAAATTGACAGGCAAGCCCGGAAAGCCGGCAGGGTCATCTCTTGCCTGCTCCAGTTGCATGTGGCCCGCGAGGAAACGAAATTCGGCTTCACGCCCGACGAGTGCCGCGAAATGGTTGCAGCCGGCGAATGGCGGCGTTTGGAGCACGTGCGCCTCTGCGGTTTGATGTGCATGGCCTCCAACACAGACGATGCGGAACAAATCCGCAGCGAGTTCAGGTCTGCCTATGACTTGTACCGGGAGTTCAAGGAAGGCCCTTTTGCCCACGTCCCTTATTTCAAGGAACGCTCATGGGGCATGAGCCATGATTACCCCCTCGCGTTGGAAGAAGGGAGCACCCTCATACGTGTAGGAAGCAAGATATTCGGGGAACGGATATACTGAAAACGGCAGGATTTCCTGCTTTAAGCATTTGTTCTAACCAGTTTTCACACCATTAACGGAATGTGTGCAATGGAAATACCCAGCTTTAACGGACAAGTCGAACAGAGCATCAAGGAACACTGGAATCTTGACGCTTTGTCTGATTATAAAGGAGAAACCTTTCAATACAAAGACATTGCCCGCCTCATTGAAAAGCTTCACATCATATTTGAATATAGCAATGTAAAGCCTGGCGACAAGATTGCCCTCTGCGGACGCAACAGTGCCCATTGGGGAACCGTATTCTTCGCCACCCTCACCTACGGGGCCGTAGCCGTACCCATACTGCATGAGTTCAAGGCTGAACAAATCCACAACATCGTGAACCATAGCGAGGCCAAGCTCCTGTTCGTGGGCGACCTCGTATGGAAAAGCCTCAATGCCGATGAAATGCCCGGCTTGGAGGGGATTATCGATATGGCCAGCTATGCCCTGCTGGTGGGACGTACGCAAAAAGTGGCCTATGCCCGCGAACACCTGAACCAGCTGTTCGGCGAACGCTACCCCAAGAACTTCAGGATGCACCACGTGTCCTACCACAAAGACCATCCGGAGGAGTTGGCCGTCATCAACTACACTTCCGGCACAACCAGCCGCCCCAAGGGCGTAATGATCCCCTACCGGGCCTTGTGGTCAAACCTGGAATTTGCCCGGCAGGCACTCGGTTCGAACATGAAAACGGGCGACAACGTCATCTCCATGCTCCCCATGGCGCACACGTACGGAATGGCTTTTGAATTCATCTTCGAGTTCTGCACGGGCTGCCATGTCTGTTTCCTGACCAAGAATCCGTCCCCCAACGTGCTTTTCGGTGCTTTTGCCGACCTGAAGCCGCGTATTGTCATCGCCGTCCCGCTCATTATCGAAAAAATCATCCGCAAGGCCGTGCTGCCCAAACTCCAAGGCACTACCGTAAAGATGTTGCTGAAGATACCCCTGATACGGCAAAAGATCAAAGACAGACTTTGCGGACAACTGAAAGCCGCCTTCGGGGGTAACTTTTATGAAATCATCATCGGCGGGGCGGCCTTCAACCGGGAAATAGAGAACCTGCTGCACGACATCGGCTTCAACTACACGGTGGGATACGGCACCACGGAATGCGCCCCCATCATCTCATATTCCGACTGGAACACCTTCAAAGCCGGTTCCTGCGGCAAGGCGGCCCCGCGGATGGAAATCAAGATTGACAGCAGCGACCCGCAGAAAGTCGTCGGCGAGATATTAGTGCGCGGGACGAACGTCATGACCGGCTACTACAAGAATGAGGAAGCCACACAAGAGGTGTTGCACGACGGATGGTATCACACGGGAGACCTGGGGGTCATGGACGAAGAGGGCAACCTCTTCATCAAGGGACGGAGCAAAAACATGCTGCTGGGGGCCAGCGGACAGAACATCTATCCGGAAGAAATCGAGGACGTGCTCAACAGTCTGACGTTAGTGGCCGAAAGCCTCGTCATTCAGCGGGGGATGAAACTCTACGCCCTGGTGCATCCCGATTATGACGAAATGCACCGTTTGGGCATACAGGAAGCCGAACTTGGGCATATCATGGAACAGAACCGCATGGAACTGAACGCGGCCGTGCCGAACTATGCCCGGATTGCCGGTATCAAAATCATGCACGA
Source organism: uncultured Paraprevotella sp. (assembly GCA_964528135.1). Taxonomy (GTDB): domain Bacteria; phylum Bacteroidota; class Bacteroidia; order Bacteroidales; family Bacteroidaceae; genus Paraprevotella. The sequence continues at coordinate 21,468 of CAZGSE010000028.1, forward strand.
TGAATTTGAAAAGACTCCCAAGAAAAGCATCAAACGTTTTCTTTATACCGATGTGGAACTCTGACGGCTCCCATACCGGTTCATACGGGATGCCGGCAACAGGCAAACCAGCTTCCCCAAGGCATGGAAATATATCCCCCTTGACTACACTTCTTGTCACTCCAGAACCTTGAAGCGGGCAAAGCGCAACAGGAGCTGTTTCTTACCGGTATGGCGGAACTCCACCGTGGCTTTCGTATTGTCTCCCGTACCTTCGATGTGCAGGACTTCGCCCAACCCGAAACGTTCATGTTCTATCACATCGCCCACTTTCAAAGAGGTCGTCCGGCCGGCAGACGACATGCCGGAAGCAGAACCTGTCGCCGGTGCTTCGGAACGCTTCGATGCCACCTGCAAAGGCCGCAGGCCGGCCACCCGCACCAAAGGCGGGCGGCCATCGGACGGCCTTTCCGCCTGTCCGAAAGATGAACGCTGTGTCCGGTACGGTTCCTCCGGCACGTTGGAAGCAGACAAGCCCCTTCCCCGCCAGCCTGCCTTTTGCTCCATGCAGACATAACAAGGATCTATGTCCTGCAAGAAACGGCTCGGATTGGCAAATTCCGTCTTCCCATAGCGGAAACGGCTGCGTGCATAGGTCAGGAAACAATAACGTTCGGCGCGGGTCAGGGCCACATAAAACAGACGGCGCTCCTCTTCCAGCCCCCGTCCGCTGTTCCCTGCCATGGGGCTGGGGAAAAGATTGTCCTCCATGCCCACGATGAACACGGCAGGGAACTCCAGTCCTTTGGCAGAATGAATGGTCATGAGCGTCACCTTGCTGCCGTCATCGTCCTGCTCCTCGTCCAAATCGCTGAGTAACGACACCTCCTGCAAAAAGTCCGACAAGGATACGCTGTCGGCATTACCCTCTTCGATACGGGCGTTCACAAAGCTGGACACCCCGTTGAGCAACTCTTCCACATTTTCCTTGCGGCTCATGCCTTCCGGCGTGACGTCCTGCATGATTTCCCAAACCATACCGCTGCCCTGCACCACTTTCTGGACAAGCAGGGCTGCGTTACACTTACCCATATCCTCACGTAATTCCTGCACGAATGCCGTGAACTGCCCGATTTTGGCCAGCGTTCCTTTTGCCACCGGCAAGGCGTAACGGGCAGGATGTACAGCCACCTCCCATAAGCTCACGCCGTTTTCGGCGGCACTGCGCTTGATTTTGTCCACGGTGGTCTGCCCTATGCCGCGAGCCGGATAGTTGACCACCCGTTTGAAAGCCTCCTCGTCATCGGGATTCACTGTCAACCGGCAGTAGGCAATCACGTCCTTTATCTCTTTCCGCTGATAGAACGACAAACCGCCATAAATGCGATAAGGGATACCGCGCCTGCGGAGGGCTTCCTCGAATGTACGGCTTTGGGCATTGGTGCGGTACAGGACGGCAAAGTCTTCACATCCCATACCTGCCCTGCGGCGAAGTTCCTCTATTTTCCTTACCACAATCTCGGCCTCCTCCACATCGCTGTAGGCTTCATACAGGCGGATAGGTTCCCCTTTCTCCTTCTCACTGAACACCTCCTTCGGTATCTGACGGTCATTGTGGCGGATCAGGCTGTTGGCCGCCGAAACGATGGTCTGCGTGGAACGGTAGTTCTGCTCCAGTTTGAAAGTCTTTGCCCCCTCATACTCCTGGGTGAAATGCAGGATATTGTCAATGTTGGCACCACGGAAGCTGTAAATGCTCTGGGCATCATCGCCCACCACGCAAATCCGCTGCTGCCCTTTGGCCAGTTCCCACACTATGCGATGCTGCGCATAGTTTGTGTCCTGATACTCGTCCACCAGCACGAATTGGAACTGTTCCGCATAATGGCGGCACACATCGGGGTGTCCTTTCAACAACAGATAGGTATAGAGCAACAAATCATCGAAGTCCATCGCATTGGCCTGGCGGCAACGCGCCATATAGTCGCGGTAAAGTTCTCCCGTCAGAGGAACCCGCGCCGCCTGGTCGGCCTGCCATACAGCCCTGTCGGCCATATAAACGTCCGGTTCCATCAAACGGTTCTTGGCAGCAGAGATATGCCCGGCCACCACTTGCGGCTTATATGTTTTATCATCCAGCCCTCTCTCGCGAATCAACGTCTTGAGCAAACTGTGGGAGTCCGTCTGGTCATAGATGGTAAAGTCGGAAGAAAAACCAATTTTTCCAGCTTCGCGGCGCAATATGCGGTAGAAAACGGAATGGAAAGTACCCATCCACAAACATCCGGCCCGCTCCGCGCCCACAAGAGCGGCAATACGTTCTTTCATCTCGCGTGCCGCCTTGTTGGTAAAGGTCAGGGCCAGGATGTTCCACGGTGCCATCCCCTGTTCCAACAGGCAGGCTATCTTGTAGGTCAACACGCGTGTCTTGCCCGAACCGGCTCCGGCTATTACCAGCGACGGCCCGTCGTTATACAGCACAGCCGCACGCTGGCTGTCGCTTAAATCTTTCAGAAAATCCTCTTTCATAATTTCCTATCTCAATACTATTCATTCAAAAACCCCATCCATTCCGCAAGGGCATCACCCGCCACATAAACAAAAGAATGGTAGGACGTGACCGCCAGCCACAACATCAGCAGCACCATGGCATAACGCCGCAGCCCCCAGTAGAACACCGAAAGACACTCGTGCAAACCTCGCAAATGATAACTCACCACGCCATAGAGCAAAGACATGAGGATGAAACCCGCAGGAACGGACTGCAGGAAACCGGAAACGTAGGGCGAAGGGAAAATCCGGCCCGTAACGCTGCAAAGGATATCATAAGGGCCTACCAGCAGAAAGACCAGGACGGCACAATAGTACACTAAAAAGGTAAGCGAAATCCAGAACGCCTTACGCTGGCGGTAAGTCAGCACCATCATCCCGTGTTTCATGATACCCAGTACGGCTCCCGCCAGTCCGGAGCGCTCCATCGCACCGGCCATCAGCAGCAACGGAACAGAAACCGTCGTGACGGATGAGTGGAAACAATCTGCCACATGAAGATAATACCATCTGGTACCTTCGGCCGAAAACAGGTTGCGGAACGGCAAGCCTACGGCATTCCCCAACCAGCCCAACAGGCTCAGCAAGACGGACGACAACAGCAACAGGAGCAATATGCAAGAAAGAAAGTCGTGCCTCCGGATCCTTTTTCCCAACTTACTCATCATCCGGTTCCAAATGTTCCAAGTCTATAATATGCAGCTGCAAAGCCCTCACCACCAGCCGCGTGGCATTGATACCCCCGCGTTCCGTTCCGGGAAACAGACGGGAAACCAACTCATTCTGCCTTTTCTCCAGGCTCTTTACTCCAAAGGGCATGCCGCGCAGGTTGGTAATCATCTCCTTGGTGTACCCCAGAGCCAGATGGCGCAAGAAACGCTCATCATATTCGTCAATCTCGTAATGGAGCAGCGCGTCACGATGTTTCTTCTCCGCCTCCACCAAACGGACAAAACGTTCCGTAATCCTTTCCTGTACTGGTTCATTGAACACATAATTGCGCCCGTCCATCACCAGACGGATGTCATTGCGTGTCAGCAATTCCCCGGTTTTCAATATAATGCCGTTGGCACCGGCTTTCAGTGCGTCCACCCACAACCGTTCATTCTGGATTTCCCCGGTGAAAATCAAGATGCGCAGGCCGGCATACTGCCGGCGTACTTTGCGGCAGATGTCCACCCCCACCGTTGTGGAACCTCCCAGTCCCAAGTCCAGCAACAACAAATCCGGCACACGTGTCTTTATCAGCCGCCAGAACTCCGGTTCGTTCATGGCCGTACCGATGACTTCGGCTTCCGGCACTTCCGTGCGCAGGATTTCCTCCGTTCCTTTCAGCTCCAGCCTGACGTCTTCTACAATAATTACTTTAAAATGTTCCATGTTTTTGCTTCTTCTTTTATCTCCGGCAAGGTGAACCATATCCGGCATCCCTTTCCGGGAATGCTCTCCATATTGATACGGCACCCGCAAAAATTGTTCAACTTGTCCTGTTCACGGACGATTTCCTTGCAAAGGAGGTACACGTAGCGAGACGGATCGGGCTGGAACAAATCCCTGCTTTCAGCCTCCGTGTACAGCAGGGCCGGAGTGCAGAAAGCGAAACGGAAAAAGCCGTCCTCCTCCGCCACTTCGAGGGTCAGTTCCTGCTCCCCGCATGCCTCCCGTGTTTCCAGCAGCCTTGCCCATTCCCCACCGATGAGTTCCAACATGAAGTCGAGCAGGTCGCAGTCGCCATTCACACACCCCTCAACTTCTCGGACAAAAGTCACGGACAATCGGACCCTACCGCCCCGTTGTTGCCGTTTGAGCCACTGATTGGCCACACGGCGCACCGACAAAGCCTCACAACGGAAGTAACCGGTTTCAATCTGTCGGTCGGCCTGGGCGCACAACAAGACATAAATCTCACGATAGAACTCTGCAACGTCGCGTAAAGAAGTCAACCTTTCTTTCCATTCACAGGCTGTCATGCCATGCCCCATCGTCCGGATGATCTGACGTATACGGCTCGGATAGTACATGGACTCATGCTTTATGACCGACAGGCAGTTATCCAATATCTGGTTTTGCACCCGCAGGCGTGTGGCCTCATATAAAGCACGCTGCTTGTCATTCTCGGCCATCTCCACGCTGTCCCTGTACGCTCCCCTCCGGATGATGGTTTCATAGAGCTGGATAGACAGGTAGGTTACAATGTAGCCTTCGAACAGCAAATCCTCCGGTTGCATTTTGCCGGTGGCATAATGCAAAGCCAATGCACCGATGCAGACTTTTTCCTCACCATTCACATTCAGCAGCAGGGCATAAGAACGGGTATCCGACACGCGGTCAGACACGGTGTTTCCTTGGTCGCAAGCCTGCTGCAAAAGTGTGTCCGTAACCAAATCATGCGGGATTTGCCCCTGCGAAAAGACACCAATCCGGCTCCCATCGGTCTTACGCAACAAGATACTGATGCCATCCACCTCATGAAGTTCGCGGATTCCCCCCAACACCACGGCCAGCAACTGCGGCATCCAGTTGTCAATCTGTTCTGTGCCGTCATAACGGTTCATCACTCCCAGCATGGCCCGGTTGACCTCAAGCACCTGTATGGCATTGATGCGGAACAGGATACGCCGTCGGAAATAGATGATATAAAAAGTAATGATGAAGAGGAAAGTCACCACTACCAACAAGGCAATGCCGACCGACAGGTTGGTCTGTATGGCGCGCTGTTGGGTATAGATTATTTCCACCGAATCGTCTTTCGTCAGCAAACGGTACAAATGGGTGAACTGTATGTTATTATATTCATATACATCCCAGCGGTGCAAGGCAAGGGCGGCCACGGCCAGTTCGTTGCGCAATCCCATAATCAGATGGTAGTCTGCCTTTACGCCCAGTGCCCACCACTCCTGTTCACCGGCACCGCCGCCATCCACTGCAAGCTGCTTATTCATACATTCCGGAGGCAAAACCCGGCGATAATACAAACTGATGTATCTCAATGTGGAATCGCCCAAAGCCATACTCCGTTCATAGTCGCCATCTATATTGGCAAAATAAACAGAGTCGGCATACAGGGCAGCCTTCGTGAGCAACCCGGTATCTGCAAAGCCATCGGCATGGATCCGTCCTATCGGCAATATCGACAACAGGAGTACGGACACCGTGCGGACAATCCCTTTAGGCAGACGGAAAGAAAAACGGCTACCCTTCCCCACTTCGCTCTCCACGTGGAAACGGCAAACACTAAACAGTTCGCTGGATTTTTTATATTTCTCGACAATCCCTTTGCAGTTCAACAATCCGAAACCGCTGCCTTTTCCCTGGCGGGAAGCCGGGGTGTCTCCCCCGATGCGTCCGGCATCGTAAATCTTCGATGACAATATCAGTTCCACATCCTCGGCCGACAGTCCACATCCCGTATCGCTCACCGCCACCTCTACGGCATTATCCAATTCCTGCGCCTGGATCGTCACCCTCCCTCCTGGGGATGTGAATTTGCGGGCATTGTCGGCCAAAGTGTTCAGCATGAAGAAAGTGAGCCCCTTGTCAGCCTTCACCCATGCGCCGGTAGGAAGAATGTCCAGCTGCACGCCTTTCTTCTGGAACCCGTATCTCCTTTTCTCCAACAGAAGGAACAATTCCTGCAGAGGAAAACTCTCCACAGCCAAGTCCGGCTCTCCCCTGTCATTCATAATCCATCCCGCAAGCACTTTGTTATAATGCTCAATCTGCTCCGCCAGCTCCTCCACATACCCCAGTGCGTTACGGTCACATGTTTCCGTGCGCTCCATACGGCGGAGCGTGTAAAGGATACGGTCAATGAAAGGCATGATGGAATGCACCAACGACACCTTGGCTCGTTTCTGTATGTTTTCGCGCTTGTTCCTACTGATTTGACGCTCGCTCCGCAGGAAATCTTCATGCAACTGCAATTGTTCTTCTTTCAGGCTGTCTGATACCATACGGTTCTTTTCCGCCCAATCCATATAAGGACGCAACACCTTGCGCAAGATACGGTTTTCCCTCTTCATCCAGGGATAAACTTCCAAAGTCTGTTCCAACTGATGTCCTGACTTTGTGAACGCCACATCCATGAACCATTTGGAGATGTCGTTCAGCAATACCTGCTGCTTGACCCGCCTTTTCTCCCATTTCCGGGCATAGAAAAGCACCGTGACGGTCAGGACAAAAGTAAACAACAACAAGAATGTCAAAAGCATATTGAGCAGCCTGTTGTCCTGTTCCACAAGATAGACGCGACTTTCCAACAGCTTGTCCTGCCGGGTAAAATCGAGCAGGTCCAGATAAAGATTGCGGTTGTAGTCAGATTTTTGCTTGTCGTTCAGCGCACTATAGGCCAAGCTCAAGCGTTCCCGTATGGCGGCCAGACTGTTTGGCAGGGTCTGTGTGTCGGGCAACTTTGTCCATAGCATGTCCACCGATTGCATCCCGGAGTCGCCGTAAGGTTTCAGGCGTTCGCCCTTGTCGTCCGGATAATAGGTGCGGTGATGCAGGTTCAGGCAGGAAAGCACGGTCTCATAATAATTCAACGCCCGATAATATTCACCTTGCTGCAGCATAACGTCACCTAACACCCGGTATGCCTCAATCTCCACCAGCAAGAACCTGCAGCGTTGCGCTTCGGACAGACTTTCCCGCGCCAGTGTCTCAGAAAAGAGGGAAGCCGGTGGTGCGGCCACCTGCGACGAGTCCGCAGCGTGGGTAAGCAGACTATACATGTAATTCAATTCCCCTTTCCGCCGGCTCTCTACCGCGGCATATCCGCCACGACGTATGAACATATCGGCAAGCGCCAATCCGGCAAGCGACCTGAAATAGGCATAATCATAACGATTGGCAAGTGAATAGGCCCGCAACAGGTAGCCAAAAGCATCGGTCAGGATGGTTTCATCCTCCAATGTCATGTTCAGACAGGCCATACCGTTCAGGTAATAGTAGAAAGCCAGCATGGCTTTATCTTTGCGGATATATCCGTCTTCATCGACCATAGCCAACTCACTACATGCATTTTGTTCCTGCATCAAGCGCTGGTAATTGCTTGCACAGACCAAGTGGAACTCCGTCTCGGCATAAAACAACCGTTCGCGGGTGCGTCCCTGCACTTCGTCTATTTCCTCATAGATGCGGCGGATACGTTCGTTGGCACGGTTGTAGTAATCAAAAAACAGACGGTTTTGGGCGGTCTGTTGGCATATCCGCATCATGTTGACATCTCCGGCCAGCAACTCTATCTGGTTGCCGGTGGAACTGTCCAACCGTTCATACAGCCGGACACATCCCTCATAATCCAGACGCAAGAATGCAACGAACATCTGGTGGTTCAACGCCTCGGCATAGCCGTCAGGGTATGCCGCAGACAATCGGGCCGCCTGACGGGCCAGCTGCAGTGCACTGTCCGGACGGACATACCGGCAGAGATAAGCCTGTGTATTCAGGGAATCTACATGCGACACAAGTTCCGCTCCCGGCCGTGAAGTGCAACATACGGAACAAACCACACAAACGGCCAGGCACAGACAGGCAACCATGCCCCTTACCCAAGCAACACGCTCCTGCCAGTTGTGTGCTGCACGCCCCATAGTCTTACTACCCGCAGAATCGCAAAAAAGGCATATATCCCGTCATGAAAGCCCGACGATTTCCCCGTTCACCAAATCGATGCGCTCGGCCTGCGGAGATTTGGGCAGTCCGGGCATGCGCATGATATCGCCCGCCACCAACACTATCATTTCCGCCCCGCAATTGAGCACAATATCGCGCACCTGTATCTTGAATCCCTCCGGCACCCCATAGGCATGGGCATCGGCCGAAAAGGAATACTGGGTCTTGGCAATGCACACCGGATAATGCCCGATGCCCAACTGGCGTATGCGCTCCAGCATCTTGCGCGCCGTTGCAGAAAAGACCACCCCGTCGGCCCCATACACCCGGCGTGCCACCTTTTCCGCCTTGACCTCCACATCATCTTCATCGGCATAGCTGAACACTACCGGACGCGATGGTTTTTCCTCTATGGTCCGTACCACCAGTGCAGCCAGTTCCTCTGCTCCACGCCCGCCCTCGGTAAAGGCGTTGTTCACGGCAAACCCCACTCCCATGGCCTCACAATGCTCGCGGCACAAGGCGATCTCGTCTTCCGTGTCGGTGGCATAGCGGTTGAAGCAAACCACAACGGTCTGCCCGAAACCTTGCATGTTGGCGATGTGTTTGTCCAGATTCGCAAGCCCTTTGCGAAGCCCCTCGGCGTTGGGTTCCTTGATGTGTTCCAAGGCGATGCCGCCATGCATCTTCAGTCCCTGTGTGGTGGCTACAATCACCGTCAGCTTTGGGTTGAGCCCAGCCTTTCGACATTTGATGTTGAAGAACTTCTCGGCACCCAGGTCGGCACCGAACCCGGCCTCCGTCACCACATAATCTGCAAAGCTCATAGCCAGCCGCGTGGCGATAATGGAGTTGCAGCCGTGGGCGATGTTGGCAAAAGGACCGCCATGGACAATGGCCGGCGTGTGTTCTGTGGTCTGCACGATGTTGGGATGCAAGGCGTCTTTCAACAGCACACAGATGGCACCCGCCACTCCCATGTCCTTCACACGGAAAGGTTTCCCGTCCGCCGTAATGCCCAGCAGGATGTTCTCCACTCGCCGGCGCAAATCCTCTCCGTCTTTTGCCAGACAGAGGATGGCCATGATTTCCGAGGCCGGGGTGATGTCGAAACCGCTCTCCTGAACCACTCCGTTGGTTTTAGCTCCCAGTCCAGTGACAACATAACGCAGGTTACGGTCGTTGATGTCCAACACCCGCTTCCACAACACCTCTTTCAAGGCAAATCCCTCATCGCGGTGCTGGTAAATATAGTTGTCCAATAAGGCGGCTATCATGTTGTGCGCCGACGTTATGGCGTGAAAGTCTCCCGTAAAATGCAGGTTGATTTTGTCCATCGGCAAGATTTGTGCATATCCCCCGCCAGCCGCTCCACCCTTGAGTCCAAAACAGGGTCCCAGCGAAGGCTCCCGCAAAGCGACAATGGTTTTCCTGCCTATCCGGGCCATGCCCAAAGCCAAGCCGATGGAAACCGTGGTCTTGCCGATGCCGGCCTTGGTGGGCGTGATAGCCGTCACCAAAATCAGATTGCTTTTCCTTACTTTCTCTTCGTCCGTCAAGGATTCCGACACCTTGGCCATATACTTTCCATAATGTTCCAGTTCGGCGGCCGGAATGTCCACCAAGGCTGCAACCTCGTCAATCGGCTTCAGCCGGCACTCGCGCGAGATTTCTATATCACTCTTCATTGCTGATGACTGTGGATTAAACATGATTTATAATCGGCAAAGTTACTAATTTATGGGCAATCCATATAGCAAAAGCTGCAATATTTCCGTGCAGCGTCACTTGTAACGGTCTTTCCACAGACGGAGCATGCGCTCCTGCAATTTCATCTCGGCCGCATTCTCCTGGGCATGCCAGATGCGCTCCTGCACAACCTCGTCCGGAAGGAACTGTTGTTCCACAAAATGGTCCTTATAATCGTGTGCATACTTATAGCCTTTGCCATATCCCAGTTCTTCCATCAGTTGCGTGGGTGCATTGCGCAAGTGCAGGGGCACCGGCAAGTTCCCCGTACGGCGTACCAACTGTAAAGCATCGCCGATACCCTTGTAGGCCGAATTGCTTTTGGGGCTGGCCGCCAAATAGACCGTGGCCTCCGCCAACGGGATACGTCCCTCCGGCCACCCGATTTTCATCACAGCATCAAAAGCGGCATTGGCCAGCAAGAGCGCATTGGGGTTGGCCAATCCAATGTCCTCACTGGCCGAAATCACCAGCCGCCGTGCGATGAAGGCCGGATCCTCGCCTCCCTCAATCATCCGGGCCAACCAGTAGAGGGCGGCGTCGGGATCGCTGCCGCGGATGCTTTTGATGAAAGCCGAAATGATGTCATAGTGCATTTCCCCGTCCTTGTCATAAGCCAACGGATTCTGTTGCAACCGCTCCGCCACCACGGCATCCGTGATAACCACCTCATCCGTCCCGGCGGCCTCCACCACCAGTTCGAGTATGTTCAGCAGTTTGCGGGCATCCCCGCCGCTGTAGCGCAGGATGGCATCCGTTTCGCGCAGTTCTATGTGCTTTGCCTGCAATTCCGCGTCCATCTTTATCGCCCGGTGCAACAGTTCCAACAAATCGTCCCGCGTCAGGCTCTTCAATACGTACAACTGGCAACGGGACAACAGGGGACGTATCACCTCAAACGAAGGATTTTCCGTCGTGGCACCGATCAGCGTGACCGTGCCCTGTTCCACCGCCCCCAGCAGGGAATCCTGTTGCGACTTGCTGAAGCGGTGTATCTCATCGATGAAAAGGATAGGACTAACCTGTGAGAAAAAGCGGTTGTTGCGGGCTTTTTCAATCACTTCGCGCACATCCTTCACCCCGCTGGTTACGGCACTTAACGTATAGAAAGGTGTCTCCAGCTTATGCGCGATTATTTGCGCCAAGGTGGTTTTGCCAACTCCCGGAGGCCCCCACAGGATGAAAGACGAAATCCGCCCGGAGTCTATCATCTTGCGCAGGACCGCACCGGGGCCTACCAGATGCTTCTGCCCCACATATTCGTCCAGCGTCCGCGGACGCAATCTTTCCGCCAAAGGTATTGCCATAATGAAAAACGTTTTAAAAGTCAAATTGCAAAACGAACCTCACCCCGTTCTTCTTCACATTGGGCAGGTTCAGATAGTTCAAACGGCGCACATAGTCAATCCGCAGTATCTTGAGGATATTGTGCACGCCGGCATTCAGTTCCAGATAGGGCGTGTCGCCCATGACAAAACTCGTGGGCACACCGTTGCGTGAGGGAAATTCAAACAAATCGCCCTGCCCGCCTCCTGCATAAGGATTGTTTTTGTCCGTCAAGGTGCCGTAAAGTCCCTTGATGCCCACCACTTCACGCCATTTCAGGTGTTTGAGCAACGGGATGCGGTTAAACAGTTTTCCGCTCAAGTCCCATTGCACGTCCAGCGACACAAAACGGTCGTTCATGAACTCCATGTTATTAATCATGCTGAACATGTTGCGCTGGATGATATAGGAGTTGTTGGAAGCCGGTGTAATCAACAGGGGAAAAGGCACTCGGTTCCACTGTGCTCCGGCGCGTGCATAAATGTCGATACGTCCGAACGAATCCAGCCAGAAGCGTTTGCTGGCAGCCAACTCCGTATAGTTGGAAACATAGTCACCGCCCAAGATTCCCCTGAACCCCACAGTGTGCTGCAAGGTGTACACCGGATAGTTGTGGTTCACGGGATGACGCCTTTGTTTAGTCACCACCAACACCTCACCGGGAGCATAACGCAAGCTCAACGTAGCCTCGCTTTGCGTCAGTTCATACACGTCTTGTCCCTCCATCGTGCGGTAGAAGAGTGATCCCGTGGGGGATTGGGTCATGCGGCGCAACTGGCCCATAATGCTGAAATGGCTGTCGAATTCATAAATGTAACGCAAGTTGTACTGCCGGAAATAGGCCATTTGGTCCACGGTCTGGGTCTTCAACGAGGTGAACACGTTGTCCTTGTCTGTGGGAAGCAAGGCGTCCGAAGGTGCCATCACATCATAACGTGTGGAAAAGGCGATGGAGTTCTTAGGGAATTCATCCGGTGAATATTGTTTTTTCAGGAACGAATATTCCACCTCGCCTTCGTATTTCCATTTTCTGTCGCGCACGCCGTAGGCAGCATAACCTTTCAGGAACAGGTGCGGATGCAGGTTGGCCGTGGTCTGCGCACTGGCCCGCAGGCGCACTTTGTCGATGAAGTTGGAAGAAATCACGGTGTTGACCGGGCCGAAATCCACATAATTCTTTTTTTTCGGCGGTGAAGTTTCCACATAATTTTCCACAAAAGCCCGCACAATCCAGATAATCCACCCGAAACCTTTTTTCTCCGTCAGGCCGTCCACCATGTGGGGCATGGCAGCTTCCGCACGGGTCAGTGTGTCCGTGCGGTGCCGGGTCCAGAATGCCTCGTCAGCTGTTTCCGTTGTGCCTTCACGCGGCACTTCACGCCGGTTGAACTCCTCTTCCGCTATCGGCGAGAAGTCAAATCCCGTATAGGCCGTTATCCTCTTGACCAGCATGTTATGATATTTCTTCAACGCGCCCAGTTCCACTATCATATTGTCTTTCACCAACACACGCTGCCCGTTTGGCAAGGTGGCAAAATCCTGTTCTATCACCAGGTTATGGATGAAGTTTACACTGGACCTGAGCGGCAGGTTCACCAAGCAACGTTTCACCCGGTAGGTACCGTCGTCCAGCACCCACAGACGGCCTGAGAAACCAAAATCCTGCGGGTTTTGCGGGATAAAGCTCAATTCGACACAACGGTCGCCCTCCACTGCCAGGGTATCCATGATGAAATACTGATAGAAAGAGAGGGCGGTGGAAGAGGACAGCGGGCTGGTGAAATAACGCTCCAGCAGGTTGATGGAATTGTCATAGATATTCACATCCGCGAAAAAACGTTGCAACACAGTGTTGGCAATATCTCCTGTGACAAACAGTTCGTTCAGGCCTTCCGAATGGCTTCCCTTGATGAAATTGCGCTCCGCCTCCGGTATTTTGCGGTAAATATGTTCCGATGCCGTTTCATTATAGGTCAACGGAAGAATATTGGTCTGCGTCTGCGGACAGTACTCCACTTGTTCCGCCAGCAGTGGAAACCTATGCAGGAAACCGCTGTCAATAAGGTGTTGCGTGATGTTATTAAAAGCGAACGTGATGCGTTGGTACTTGTCATAACGATAATAGTCATTCTGTTTCAGGTTGTTGCTTTCTTTCGCCGCAATCACCTTGCGCATCAGTTCCACGGCCGGATTATCCTTGCGGCTGTAACGGCGCTTCTTAGGTTTCACCAACAGTTCGGACAGCTTACGGTCCGTGGCATGTAACTTCACGTTCACGATACGGTTGGCGTCCCTTCCCCCGACAAATATTTTCCGGATTCCATAGCCCATGCAGGAGAACACCAGGGAATCTTCCTTTTCTGTTGCTTTCAAGGTATATCGCCCTTTGGCATTCGTCACGGTGCCGGTCTGACGCTGGTGTTCATAATAAACGTTGACCAAAGGAATGGCAATGCCTGTTTCAGCATCTGTGACACGCCCACTGATTTGCGCCCGCACGGACAATGCCCCTCCCCAAAACACCAGCAACCCAACAAAAGACTTATAGCAAAACCTTGAAAGCATGAATTGACGTTGATAGATTCGCCTGCAAATTTAATGAATAGCCCAGTAACAAAACCATAAAATAAAACATTTTTTCTTTATGACATACAAAGGCTGCCTGCATATAAAAGGGCAAATAAAAATTCCCCGGCAACTCCGTGCGGAGCACCGGGGAACTTCAAAAAGAAAGGAGGCAGCTACCTACTCTCCCGCCTT
>CAZGSE010000029.1:0-33775 GCA_964528135.1 uncultured Paraprevotella sp.
TGCCCGTATCGATGTCTTTCATCTTGAACACCACGGCAAAGTTGCCGCTCGACATCACGGGGTTGCCGCCACTGTCAAACACGGGGCGCAGGCGGCTTAGCTTGTCGAAGTTGTCCTCCGCCGAGCGGATGGCATCAACGTATTCTGAAATCAATGGGTATTGCATATCTTCCGGTTGTGTTTGTCACGCTTTTGCAACAAAGTTAAGGAAAGAATCGCAGACTTCTGCATGGAGGAACCAAAATCTGCGACAGATAACTGTAAAAACACAACCAAGTATAAACTACCCTTTTGCAAACCTTGTTTCACCGCTTCCGCCATTTCCGCCTTGTAGCCGTTCCTTCCGGCCGGAACAGTTTATCACGAGGATTCCGGCAAGGCAACGAAATGCCGGAATCCTCGTTTTTTATGTCCGGAGGGCAACGGGACGGAAAGCGTTTTCGCCCCGGCTTACGGACGGCTTGTGGGCAAGGGGATGTTGACGAAACGCGGGGTGGGCAGCGGTTTCCCGATGTAGGGACTGACCGTGGCACGCACCGCGGCGCGCGATGCGGCGTATGTGGCGGTCTGTTGGTCGAAATCGGCAAATTCCTCAAAGTCAGCCTCCCTCCCTTCGCCATGTTTCATGACCTTGTTGTAAATGGCCTGGCGCGACGGGGCGTTGAAGCCGTTGATGTTGCTGTTCATCATGCTTTCTTCCGAGGGGCGGTATGCGCCTTTCGGATAGGTTGCGGCACCTTCGTAGATGCCCACTTCGCTACTATAGCGGCTGTCGCTCAGGAACGTGCTCCACAGGATTTCATCGCTGTCGTCCGTAAAGTCCACGTTCTGCGCCCATCCATACAGGGTTTGGGTTGACTTTATGCTGTTGACTTCCGAAGTGGGGATAGTGCCGTAACTTTCATAGGAGTATTCGTCCCACAACTTGGCGAACCCGTGCCCGACCGCCTCGTGCACCAGCACCTGCCGGAAGGATTCGTTTTCTATGTCGTAAATGACGGGGCAGTAGGCAATGGCAAAGTCCGTTATCTCCCATGTCGCCGGGTTGAAATAGCCGAAATAGGTGGTACCGGCATAGACGGGCGTGTTCAGGATGACGACGGCCAGCGTGTTGTCCAGTTCGATGCCGTCCACGCAAGCGACATATTCCCTCACGGCATAGTTATCGCCCGAAATGCCTGTACTGTTGCCTCCCTCCAGTTCACAGCTGAAAGCGGTTTCATATCCACTGCCGAACTGGTTGTTGGCAGACACGGCCGTGACGGCATACACGTTGAAGTATTCGCGGAGCGACTGCAACGGTTCTTCCGTGAACAGGTTTTCGTATGTCTTATCCATCACTTGGTCGTATGTCCCGGCGGCGATGTCGGTGTCCTTGAACCCGTCCCCCATCAGCACGATGGGGATGCCCTGCCCGATGCTGGCCTCCTGCAGGGTGCGCACGGTCTTGTCCTCCGAGTAGTCGGTGGATACGCCGCCCGTGGCCAGTCCTTCCTGTATGATGACCACGGTGGCCAGCAGTTCGCTGCTTGCCATCGTGTCGTTGGTTCTTTCGAAGTAGAGCGAGGCCGTGCGGCTTTGCTGCTGTTCGTTGGGCGCCACCGTCAGCAGGACATAATATACTACGGTGTCCGTGAGGGCCTTGGTGCGGCTGCTCTGCGTTTGCGTCAGCCAGCTGTCTAGGCCGATGCTGCTGAAGACGATGAACTCGTCGGCGTCCACGTTCGTGGAGAAGTAGATTTTCAAGTTACCACCGTCCGTGCCTATGGTGTATTCATACTGTTCCGGGATGAGGAAATACTTCGCTTCCTGTACCACCTTGATTGTCTGCGTCCGCGAGCCGGACGAAACGGTCAGTGTCGTTTCGCGCGAGGAGCTTGTTTCGTTTGCTGTCTGTGCCGTGAGGGTGATGGTGGCACTGCCGGCGTTGCCGGACGAGGGCGAGACGACGAGCCAGTCGTCTGCCGCGACTGCCTCCCAGGCCTGTGTGCTGGTAAGGGTCAGGGTGGCCTGTGCGCCTTGTTCGCTGGTCAGGGTGATGTCGTCGGTGCTCCCGAACGAGAGCCTGGCAGACGTTTCCGTGGTCGTGGTTTCGGAGCAGGAGGCGGTTATTATCAACACGCCCAGCAGCCATATGAAAATACTTTTCATGCGCCAATGTTTTTGGTTTGTTGCAAAAATAATGTTATTTTCCGGATATTGCGGGATAAAATGGACGAATGATGGCAAAATGTGTTTGTAACAAGGTTTTTTACTGCCTGAATGTCGCCAAAATCATCGGCCGGACATTCCGATGCAGGGTGGAGCGTCCGGCCGTTAATTCCTCACAGCGGGTGTTCTTGTGATGGAGAGGGCAGTGTGTTATCCGAAACTGAACATGACCTCCGCCTTCTCCGAAATCCAAATTTCGTTGTCTTTCTTGCGGATGAAGATTTTGTCTTCACGAGCCAGCCATCCTGTGGCCATCGCCGTGTCTTCCACGCTGAGTTGCAGGTTCTCTGCCAAATGGGGTAATGTGATTTCTTTCGTTTCTTTCAGTGCATTCCAAACTTTGCCTGCGTTTGTTCCGATCTCTGCTTTGTACATGGTTGTTTTGTTGTTTTGGTTGGTTGTGATTTGGTGAATTTTTTGTTTTGTTTTTGTGGCAGCCTGTATTCCGGCCTGTGCCTTTGTCCGGGATATACCGGCTTCCTTTCCGGTTTAAGTGAAACCGGATGTGGTTTTGATTTTTTTCTTCATAATTAAAGTTTCATTTTGTTTCCGTAGGCAAATATATCTTTTTTGCCTGAATCCCGGAAGCCCGATAAAGTTTTTTTGGTGGGATTTATATGTTTTAACTTAGTGTTTGTTGCTAAATACGCGGGATATGTTTAAGTTTGTCACGTAGCAATGGCCTTATGCTAAAACGGTAAAAATGGTACAGGTTCATGTATTATATATAAATAAGGTCGCGGTGGAAGTGGGAGGCTTGGCCGGCGGCACGGTACGTCCGGGCGAGGGAAAAGGACAGGAAGAAATTGGTGTGAAATAAATAAAGTTGGTTTATTAAAGGAAATTTGTATGTTGAAGAGAGTCAGACAGGCGGCAGCTTTCCTCTGTTTTGTCTTGGTCACTTTGTTGTTCCTGGACTTTACGGGGGCTGTGCATGCCTGGTTCGGGTGGCTGGCCAAGGTTCAGCTCTTACCGGCCTTGCTGGCGTTGAACGTCGGGGTGCTGGTGGCACTGGCACTGCTGACACTGGTTTGCGGCAGGGTCTATTGTTCGGTGATTTGTCCTTTGGGTGTGTTTCAGGATGTGGTGTCCCACCTCGGCGGAAGACGCAGGAAGAACCGTTTCCGTTATTCGCCGGCTTTGTCGTGGTTGCGTTACGGCGTGCTGGTGCTTTTCGTGGCGGCCTGCATTGCCGGTGTGGCCGGCTGGCTGGCCGGGTTGGCAGGCGTGGTGGGGCTGTTGGAGCCGTACAGTGCCTACGGGCGCATGGCGGCCCACCTGTTTGCTCCCCTCTACCGTTGGGGGAACAATCTGCTGGCCTATGCCGCCGAGCGGGCGGACAGCTATGCCTTCTATTCTGTGGAGGTGTGGATGAAAGGATTGTCAACACTGCTGGTGGCGGTGGTGACGTTCGCGGTGTTGGCCGTGCTGGCCTGGCGAAACGGGCGCACCTATTGCAACACGGTTTGCCCGGTGGGTACGCTGTTGGGCTTCCTGTCCCGTTTTGCCTGGTTGCGTCCGGTTATCGACACTTCCAAGTGCATCGGCTGCAAGCTGTGCGAGCGGGGCTGCAAGGCCTCGTGCATAAACATCGGGGGGCATGGGATAGATTACAGCCGTTGCGTGGCCTGCATGGCCTGCATCGCCAAGTGCCCTAAGGGGGCCATCCGCTATGCGCATGCCGCTTCCTCTGCCCCCAGGGGCGGGACGGCGGAGGCCGGTGCCGACGGGGGACGCCGCAGTTTCCTGACCGTGGCATCGCTCTTTGCCGCCGGTTCGTGGCTGAAGGCGCAGGAAAAGAAAGTGGACGGCGGGCTGGCCGTCATCGAGGAAAAGAAAGTGCCGGAGCGCAACACGCCGCTGGTGCCGGCCGGTGCCGACGGGATACGTTCCTTTACGTTGCACTGCACCGCCTGCCAGCTGTGTGTGTCGGCCTGCCCCAACGACGTGCTGCGCCCCTCGTCTTCGCTCTCGCGTTGGATGCAGCCGGAGATGTCTTACGAGAGGGGGTATTGCCGTCCGGAGTGCGTGCGCTGTTCCGAGGTATGTCCTGCGGGGGCCATCCATTCCATCACCGTAGCCGACAAGTCGGCCACGCAGATCGGCCATGCCGTGTTCGTGTATGAGAATTGCGTGGTCAACACCGACAACGTGGCGTGCGGTAATTGTGCACGCCACTGTCCGACCGGCGCCATACAGCTGGTGGCAGCGGTGGACGGTGCGCCCGGCTCGCCCAAGTTGCCCGTCGTGAACGAGGCACGCTGCATCGGCTGCGGTGCCTGCGAAAACCTGTGCCCGGCACGCCCGTTCAGTGCCGTTTATGTGGAGGGGCACGAGAAACACAGTGTCATTTAACCCCAAGAAAAAGCATCAGACAATGGATAAGAAGAATAAGGAAATAGATCGCCGTAAGTTTTTGAAGCTCTTCGGAGCGGGGGCCGTCGTCACTTCGGCAGCCCTTTACGGCTGCGGTCCCAAGGCCGGCAAGTCCGCCGCCGGCGGGGCTGCGGGTGAGATGGACGCGGGAAAGATGACCATGCGCACCAATCCCGCCACGGGCGACAAGGTGTCGCTCCTTGGTTTCGGCATGATGCGCCTGCCGTCGGTGGGCGGGCGGAGCGCCCGCGAAGGGAACGAAGAGATAGACCAGGAGATGGTGAACGAGCTGGTGGACTATGCCATAGCCCATGGCGTGAACTATTTCGATACGTCGCCCGGCTACTGCCGTGGATTGTCGGAGCACGCCACGGGCATTGCCCTGAGCCGCCATCCGCGCAACAGCTATTTCATTGCCACAAAATTGTCCAACCATTCGCCGAAAACGTGGAGCCGCGAGGCCTCTGTTGCCATGTACCACAACTCGATGAAGGAACTGCAGGTGGACTACATCGACTACATGCTGCTGCACGGCGTCGGGATGGGGCGCGACGGCATGAGGGAACTCAATGCCCGTTACATGGACAACGGTGTGCTCGACTTCCTGCTGGAAGAGCGCGAGGCCGGGCGCATCCGCAACCTCGGCTTTTCCTATCATGGCGACATCCGGGTGTTCGACTATCTGCTTTCGCGCCATGACGAGTATAAATGGGATTTTGTGCAAATCCAGTTAAACTACCTGGACTGGAAGTATGCCAAGCAGAACAATCCGAACAACACGGATGCCGAATATCTTTACGCCGAACTGGAAAAGCTGCACATCCCCGCCGTCATCATGGAACCCCTTTTGGGCGGACGCCTCTCCAACGTGCCCGACAACATCGCGGCCCGGTTCAAGGAGCGCGAGCCGGAGAGCAGCATCGCTTCGTGGGCATTCCGGTTCGCCGGGAGTTTCCCCGGCGTGCTGACCGTGCTGAGCGGGATGACACGGATGGAGCACCTGCAAGACAACCTGCGCACCTACTCCCCGCTCAAGGCTTTGACGGAAGAAGAGTTCGCTTTCTTGCAGGAGACGGCCACGCTGATGATGCAGTTCGACACCATCCCCTGCAACGACTGCAAGTATTGCATGCCCTGCCCTTACGGGATAGACATTCCGGGCATCCTGTTGCATTACAACAAATGCCTGAACGAAGGGAACCTGCCGCAGAACCCGCAGACCGAAGGATACCGCGCCGCGCGCCGTGCCTATCTTGTGGGCTACGACCGCAGCGTGCCCCGGCTCCGCCAGGCCAGCCACTGCATCGGGTGCGGGCAGTGCAACCCGCATTGTCCGCAGCGCATCGACATCCCGGCCGAACTGCACCGCATCGACGCTTACGTGGAGCGGTTGAAACAGGAAACTTTATAAGAAAAGCGGCCTATGCAGGATTTGATTGATTTGTTGCATCGCGACGGCTGTTCCTGCGTGTTGCGGAACGTCGGTGTCCACACGTTCGGACAGCATGGGGTGGCCGACCTTTACAACTTGTTGCACAACCGGCCGCAGTTGCTGTGCGGTGCCGAGGTGGCCGACCGAGTGGTGGGCAAGGGGGCTGCCGCCCTCATGGTGCTGGGGCGGGTGAAAGAGGTCTATGCAGACGTTGTCAGCGAACCGGCCTTGGCATTGTTTGCCGATGCGGGCATACCGGTGTCTTACGGCCTGCGGGTGCCGGCCATCCGCAACCGTGCGGGCGACGGCTGGTGCCCGGTGGAAACATTGTGCCGCCACTGTGCCACGGCAGCCGAGTGCCTGCCCGTTATCCGCAAGTTCATGGAACGGAATGCGCATTGCGGGGCAACGACTTGCGCATAAAATAAAAACCCTTTAACAGATAAAATCATGGAAACGAAAACTGTGAAACTTTATGCTCCGGATTACGCGGAGAAACGCACCTACGCGATGGCGGTGCTGTTCGTGGCAGGCAACCTCCTGTTGCCTCGGCTGTTCCATTTGCTGCCGCAAGGCGGCATGACGTGGCTGCCCATTTATTTCTTCACGCTGGTGGGTGCCTATAAATACGGGTGGCGCGTGGGGCTGCTCGTGGCCGTGCTTTCCCCGCTGGCCAATTCGTGGCTGTCCGGCATGCCGGCTCCGGCCGTGTTGCCTGCCATCCTGCTGAAGTCCGTGCTGCTGGCCGTGGGCGCGGGCTATGCCGCCAACCGTTTCCGCAGGGTGAGCCTGCCGTTGCTGCTGGCCGTGGTGGTTTTTTATCAGTTGGCCGGGACGCTGGGCGAATGGGCCATGAGCGGCAATCTTCCCTTGGCTTTGCAGGATTTCCGCATGGGACTGCCGGGGATGGCGCTGCAGGTGTTCGGAGGTTATGGATTCATTAAGTATGTCATATATAAATAATTAAGGTATGTTTGGAGTAGGAACGCAGGAGATTCTCCTTATTCTGCTGGTTGTTTTGCTGCTTTTTGGCGGAAAGAAAATTCCGGAACTGATGAAAGGACTGGGCAAAGGAGTGAGGAGCTTCAGGGACGGGATGAACGGGATAGAACCGGCCGAGGGCGACGGCACGGGCCGCAGGGCCGATGCGGCGGAAGAGAAAGACGGAAAGGACGAAAAGGCCCGGAGGGATGAGTAAGCCGCAGGACGAGGTTACGGGGACATTCTGGGACCACCTGGATGCCTTGCGTGACTGTCTGGTGCGGGGGGGGATGGTGATGGTGGCCTGCGCTTTTGTGGCCTTCTTTTTCAAGGAAGAGCTGTTCCGCGTGGTGTTGGCGCCGAAATATTCCGATTTTGTCACCTACCGCCTGTTGGAGCAGGCCGGGCATTGGCTGGGGCTGGAGGGCAATGTCGTGCCCGTTTTTTCGGTCAAGCTCATCAATACGGGTCTGGCCAGCCAGTTTGTCATCCACATGAAGACGGCCCTGTATGCCGGGCTTTTTTGCGCATCGCCCTATCTGGTTTACCTCCTGTTCCATTTTGTATCACCGGCCTTGTACACCAACGAACGGCGTTATGCCGTCCGTGCGGTGGGAACGGGCTACGTGATGTTCATCTTGGGGGCGGCCCTGAACTATTTTCTCATCTTTCCGCTGACATTCCGTTTCCTTGGCACATACCAAGTCAGTGCGGAGGTGGAGAACACCATCACCCTGGAGTCTTACATGGATACGCTGCTGACGATGAACCTTGCGCTGGGGCTTGTGTTCGAGATTCCCGTCCTGTGTTGGCTGTTGGCCTGCATGGGGGTGCTCGACGCATCGTTCATGCGCCGTTACCGCCGGCATGCCGTGGTGGTGATCCTGGTGGTGGCCGCAGTCATTACGCCCACATCGGATGTGTTCACATTGCTGCTCGTGGGGCTTCCCATGTGGTTGCTCTACGAGGCCGGCATCTGGGTGGTGGCGCGTACCCGCCGGGAAAGGCCGTAAGGCCCGGCGGGGCTTATCTCACAATGAACCAGGGGTTCAGCAGGTTTTCCTTGTTGTAGTGCAGGGGAGTGCGCTCATCGGTCTCGTAGATGTCCTTCCCCGCGGCACGGGCTATGGCATGACCGGCCGCCGTGTCCCATTCCATGGTCGGGGCAAAGCGCGGATAGACATCGGCTGCTCCTTCGGCCACCCGGCAGATTTTCAGGGAACTGCCGCATGATATGATGTGCACGTTCCCGTATTCCCGTTCCAGCCGGCGGATGTATTCCTCCGTTTCGGGGGACAGGTGGGAGCGGGACGCCACGACAACAAACCCCTTGGTGTCGGCCTGTTCCAGCGGTAGCCGGTCGGCCTGTTCCATGAGGTCGTCCGCGGACCGTCCGGCAGAACGATGGTCGATGCCTGTTATTTTGTAGGCCCCGATGCTTTCTTCCGCGAAGTAGAGCGTGCGCGTCACGGGAATGTACACCACTCCCGTCACCGGGATGCCGTTTTCCACTAAGGCGATGTTCACCGTGAACTCCCCGTTCCGTTTGATGAATTCTTTCGTCCCGTCCAGCGGGTCGGCAATCCACAGGCTTTTCCATTCCTTGCGGATGCTGTAGTCCGTATGCCGGCCCTCTTCGCTGAGGATGGGGATGGACGTCGGCACCAGTTCGTTCATGATACATTCGTGTGCCCGCTTGTCGGCGATGGTCAGGGGGGAGTTGTCCGTTTTCCGTTCTATGCCGAAGTCCTTTTCCGGGCCGTTATACACTTTCAGTATGCTTTCTCCCGCCAGCAGGGCAGCCCTGATGGCGCATGACAACATTTCGTTTCGCATGTTTCCTAGGTTGAAATATATGGGCAAAGATACGGTTTTTCCATGGTTTTCCGGGCTGGTTTCCCTGTTTTTTCGAGCTTCTCCTTGCCTGTATGGGCCGTGCAAAACCGTTTGTCGGCATCGTCCGGTGGGCAGACGATGCCGACAAACAATAAAAGTAAGGTTATCGCGGCAGGGGGCGATGGCGTTTCCTATTCGCGGCGGCCCGTGAAAATCATGATGTAGTAAAGTAATGTGGCCAGCGAACTTAAAGCGGCCACGACATACGTGTAGGCGGCAGAACGCAGTGCCGATACGGCGGCACCGTGGTTGGTGTAGTTTGTGATGCCGGCATTGCCCAGCCACTTGATGGCCCTGCGGCTCGCGTCAATCTCCACGGGGAGGGTGATGAAGCTGAAAAGGGTGGTGGCGGCAAATAAGATGATGCCGAAGAGCATGATTTGCGGGAATGTGTTCAGGGTGAACATCCCGATGAGCAGGATCCACATCATCCAGTTGGAGGCAAACGAGATGACGGGCACCAGGCTGCTGCGCATCTTCAGGGGGGCGTAGGCGTGGGCGTGCTGTACGGCATGGCCGCATTCATGGGCGGCTACGGCCGCCGCCGCCACACTGCAGGAACCATACACGTCCTCACTCAGGTTCACGGTCTTGTTCATGGGGTTGTAATGGTCTGTCAACGAGCCGGGGGTGCTGGTGACCTCCACATCGTAGATACCATTGTCGTGCAACATCTTCAGTGCGATGTCGCGCCCCGTCAGTCCGCCATCGACCGGAATCTTGGAAAACTTCTCGAACTTGTTTTTCAGATTGTACTGTACCAGCCAGCTCAGTATGGCGATACCGATAAAAAGAATCCAATACATAATCTTCTAATTTATTAAGGGGTTTATGAATCCACAATCAAAATTTATGCCAATGCCCACAAAAGTAATGAAGAAATGCCGGATACGGTAAATAAAATAAGAATAAGACAGTTCTTTTTTGAAATATTAGTATATTTGTAGGCAAGAAAACGAATTAAAAGTCGCATACATGAAAAAAAGTCCTGTACAGTTTCTTGTTGCCGTCGGACTTGCTGCCGGTTGCCTGTCGGGCTGTACCGGCGGACAGCAAAGCCATGAGTATATGGAAAGCGGTGACACAACGGCCGTGCAACTCCCCGATACCGCGTTTTACGGTCATCTGGGCGAAGGCACGGGCATGAGTTGCCTGCAACTTGTCACCGACGGCGGGGATACGCTCGTCCTTAACAAGGCTGACGAAAAGACGGGGGGATACGGGATAATTTTGGGCGAAATAGCCAACTATACAGACCGTTTTGCCATTACGACCACCGATGATTGCCGCAACGTGCGCGTGGCCGTCAATGTCAGCCAGCTGATGGGCGGCTGGCAGTCTGTGGCGGACAGCAAGCGGGGCATCCGCCTTGCGCCGGACGGGAAAGCCAAGGCCTTGTCGGCCGGGCAGTACAAGTATAACCGTTGGAGCCTGTACAACTGCATGCTGGTATTGCTGGAAGAGGAGCAGGGCGCGCATGAGGCCGAGACCCGGAGCGACACGTTGGAAGTGTTGAAACTGTCACCGGATACTTTGGTGTTGCAGAAAGGGGATGCCGGCGTTCCGGAAAAATTCTATCGTGTGGAATGAACAGGAAATAAAAGAGGTGGACCATGGCTGTCAATAAAGTGAAAATGGTGAAGTGCCTCCACTGCAAGCACGGAAAATACATGCAGTGGATGAAGAATCCCGTTATATGCGAATGCCTCTGGACGGGGGAGCGTTATGTGGCGGAAGCGCGCAGGCTTTGTTCACGTTATGAGGAAAACCCGGACAAGGGAACTCCCGCCATAACGCATTATGACCATTATTAGAAAAGGAGTTCCCGGCATGCAGGGAATGGTAAAATATCTTCGCGGCAGGCATCCGGCATTTTTTTGTCCGATGGCAGAACAAATGCCGGGACAAGTCTTGGCCGTTACGTCCGGAGATGCGGCTGAGATGGCGGAGGACATGCCGGCGGGCAGGGCGCGGCGACAGGAAGCCCCTGCTTTTGAAAAGCGGAAATGCAATGGTCCCTTTTTCTGCGCAAATAAAAAATAAATTGCAGATATCCGTATTTATTTGTATCTTTGCACCTTAATAATACGTAAGAGAAACGAGTGTCATGGAACAGTTGAAGCACGAGTGCGGTATTGCTATGATCCGCTTGTTGAAGCCGCTTGAACACTACCAGCAGAAATACGGTACGTGGATGTACGGCCTGAACAAGTTGTATCTGTTGATGGAGAAACAACACAACCGGGGGCAGGAAGGTGCCGGTATTGCCTGCGTGAAGATGGAGGCAAACCCCGGTGAAGAGTACATGTTCCGTGAACGGGCGCAGGGAACGAGCGCTATAACGGAGATTTTTTCTGCCGTGCAGTCCAAGTTCAAGGACCTGACAGAGGGGCAACTTGCTGATGCCACGTTGGCCAGACAGACATTACCTTTTGCGGGAGAGATTTATATGGGCCACCTCCGGTATTCGACAACCGGAAAGAGTGGCCTTTCTTTTGTGCATCCTTTTCTGCGGCGTAACAATTGGCGCGCGAAAAACCTGGCACTTTGCGGCAACTTCAACCTGACGAACGTGGACGAGATTTTCGCCCACATCACGGCGAAAGGGCAGCATCCGCGCATCTATTCGGACACTTATATCATGCTGGAACAGGTGGGGCACCGGCTTGACCGCGAAAGCGAGCGGCTGTATGCGGAAGCTCTGTCACTGGGACTTTCCGGGACAGACATCACCCATTATATAGAAGACCGCATAGACGTGAACAACGTCTTGCGGAGGGCAGCCTCCATTTGGGACGGGGGATACGTTGTTTGCGGCCTGACCGGAAGCGGGGAGATGTTTTCCCTGCGCGACCCTTGGGGCATCCGTCCGGCTTTCTGGTACAAGGATGAGGAAGTGCTGGTGCTGGCCTCCGAACGTCCGGTCATCCAGACCGTGTTCGGCTTGGAAGCGGAGCAGGTGCATGAGCTGCAGCCGGGGCAGGCCATCAGCATGCGTAAGAACGGGGAGATGCGGCTGGAGCAAATCATAGCCCCGAAAGAATACAAGGCCTGTTCTTTTGAACGGATTTATTTCAGCCGTGGGAGTGACCGTGACATTTATCTGGAGCGCAAGGCTTTGGGCAAACAGTTGCGCGATCCCATCCTGAAAGCCATTGACGATGATTTGGAGCATACGGTGTTCTCTTTCATTCCCAATACGGCCGAAGTGGCTTTCTACGGTATGCTGGATGCTTTCAAGGGTTACCTGAACCAAAGCAAGATGGCACGGATAGAAGCCTTGGGCCGCCAGCCGACCCACGAGGAACTGGAGCAAATCATGAGCCAATATGTCCGGAGCGAGAAAGTGGCCATTAAGGATATCAAACTGAGGACTTTCATCACGGAAGGGCACAGCCGGAAAGACTTGGCAGCCCATGTGTATGACATTACTTACGGGAGCGTGAAGGCGTGGGAAGATAATCTGGTGATCATAGACGACAGTATTGTGCGGGGGACAACGCTGAAGGAAAGCATTATCCGCATACTGGATCGTCTGCACCCGCGGAAAATCGTACTGGTCTCTTCCTCGCCGCAAGTGCGCTATCCCGACTATTACGGCATAGACATGGCGAACATGGACGAGTTCATCGCTTTCCGAGCAGCCGTGGAGCTGTTAAAGGATCGCGGACGCGAGGCTGTTATTACATCGGTTTATGAACGGTGTAAAGAACAGATGGAACTTCCGGCAGACCGTATGGTGAATTGCGTGAAAGAAATTTACAGCTCTTTTACGGACGAGGACATATCGCGCAAGATGGTGGACATGCTGCGTCCGGAGGGCGTTTCTACACCGATTGAAATCGTTTACCAGACTTTGGAGGGGCTGCACCAGGCTTGCCCCATGCACAAGGGGGACTGGTACTTCAGTGGCGACTATCCCACGCCGGGCGGTTTCAGGCTGGTGAACAAGGCATTCATCAACTATTATGAAAATGTGTTTGAGGCAAATCTATAAAAGAAAAGATTGTATAATAACTGCAATGAGAAACGTAACGCTTATTCTTGACGACGGAAGCCGCTTCCATGGCAAGTCGTTCGGTTATGAAAAACCTGTGGCCGGTGAGGTCGTGTTCAATACGGCCATGATGGGCTATCCCGAAAGTTTGACCGATCCGTCTTATGCGGGACAGTTGATGACGCTGACTTATCCTTTGGTAGGCAACTATGGGGTGCCGGCTTTCACCCTGGAACCGGATGGACTGGCCACTTTCATGGAAAGTGACAGGATCTATGCCTCGGCCATCATTGTGAGCGATTATAGTACGTCATACAATCATTGGAATGCCAAGGAAAGCCTGGCCGATTGGCTGAAGCGTGAACAGGTGCCCGGCATTACGGGGATAGACACCAGGGAACTTACCAAAGTGCTGCGCGAGCATGGGGTGATGATGGGCAAGATTGTTTTTGACGATGAACCGGACAACGTGCCGTCGGCTGGTTACAATGGGGTGAACTTTGTGGATAAGGTGTCGTGCAAGAAGATTATCCGTTACAACGAAGGAGCCGGGAAAAAGGTCGTCTTGGTGGACTGCGGTGTGAAACACAACATCATCCGTTGCCTGATCCGGCGGGGGGTTGAAGTGATTCGCGTGCCTTGGAACTATGATTTCAATGCCTTGGAGTTCGACGGACTGTTCCTGGCCAACGGACCCGGTGACCCGGATACTTGTGAGGCGGCGGTGGAAAACATCCGCAAGTTCTTGGCGGCTCCTGCGGTGCGTCCTTGCATGGGCATCTGCATGGGCAACCAATTGCTGGGAAAAGCGGCCGGGGCGAAGATATATAAACTGAAATATGGACACCGGAGCCATAACCAGCCTGTGAGACAGGTGGGGACGAACAAGTGTTTCATAACGAGCCAGAATCACGGATATGCAGTGGATTCGGAGACCTTGGGAACAGATTGGGAACCGTTGTTTGTGAATATGAACGATGGTTCGAACGAGGGGATACGGCATAAGACGAACCCTTGGTTCAGTGCGCAATTCCATCCGGAGGCTTGCAGTGGTCCGGTAGATACGGAGTTCATGTTCGATGATTTTGTTAATTTGCTCAAATAAAGAAGACGTAATGGAAAATAAGAATATAAGGAAAGTCCTGTTGTTGGGATCCGGTGCGCTGAAAATCGGTGAAGCCGGCGAGTTTGACTATTCGGGTTCACAAGCCCTGAAGGCCTTGCGGGAAGAAGGGATAGAAACAGTACTGATTAATCCTAATATAGCCACGGTACAGACCAGTGAGGGCGTGGCAGACCAAATCTATTTCCTGCCGGTGACTCCTTTCTTTGTGGAGAAAGTGATACAGAAAGAGCGGCCGCAAGGCATTCTGCTGGCTTTCGGCGGACAAACCGCTCTGAACTGCGGCGTGGCTTTGTATCAAGACGGTGTTCTGGAGAAATACGGCGTGCAGGTGCTCGGAACGCCGGTGCAGGCCATTATTGATACGGAAGATCGTGAATTGTTCGTAAAGAAGCTGGATGAGATTGACGTGAAGACCATCAAAAGCCATGCGTGCGAAAATATTGTGGAAGCCCGTCAGGCCGCAGCCCAGTTGGGCTATCCGGTCATCATCCGTGCCGCCTATGCGTTGGGCGGGTTGGGATCCGGCTTTTGCGATAATGAGGAAGAGCTGAACAAGTTGGCAGAAAAGGCCTTTGCATTCTCTCCGCAGGTGCTGGTGGAGAAGAGCCTGAAAGGATGGAAAGAAATAGAATATGAGGTGGTGCGCGACCGGTATGATAATTGCATCACGGTGTGCAATATGGAAAACTTCGACCCGCTGGGTATCCATACAGGTGAGAGCATAGTCATAGCCCCGTCGCAGACGCTGACAAACTCCGAATACCATAAATTGCGTGCGCTGAGCATCCGTATCATCCGTCATATCGGTATTGTGGGTGAGTGTAACGTGCAGTATGCTTTCGATCCGGAGTCGGAGGATTACCGTGTGATTGAGGTGAATGCCCGCTTGAGCCGTTCTTCCGCCTTGGCTTCCAAGGCCACGGGTTATCCGTTGGCTTTTGTGGCTGCCAAATTGGGCTTGGGGTATGGACTGTTTGAACTGAAAAATTCTGTAACAAAGACCACCTCTGCTTTTTTTGAACCGGCACTCGACTATGTAGTCTGCAAGATTCCGCGCTGGGACCTGGGGAAATTCCGTGGCGTAGAACGCGAACTGGGGTCGTCGATGAAATCGGTGGGAGAAGTGATGGCCATCGGCCGTACCTTTGAAGAAGCCATACAGAAAGGCCTTCGTATGATAGGACAGGGTATGCACGGCTTTGTGGAAAACAAAGAACTGCAGATTGCCGACATCGACTCGGCCTTGCGCGAACCTACGGACAAACGTATATTTATCCTGTCGAAAGCCATGTCACAAGGCTATACGATAGACCAAATCCATGAGTTGACCAAGATTGACAAATGGTTCTTGCAGAAGTTGCAGAACATCAAAGACACATCGAAAGCCCTGCATGCTTGCAAGAGTATCAATGTGCTGGATAATGAACTGCTCCGCCGGGCTAAAGTGCAAGGCTTTACAGACTTCCAAATAGCCAGGGCACTCGGTATGGAAGACGAAATGGACATCGAGGAGGCTACGCTGGTTGTGCGCAACCGCCGCAAGACAGCTGGGATTGTTCCCGTGGTAAAGCAAATCGATACGCTGGCAGCCGAATATCCGGCACAGACCAACTATCTGTACATGACTTACAGTGGCGTAGCCCATGATATACGCTTTGAACACGACAAACGCAGTATCGTCGTGCTGGGATCCGGGGCTTACCGTATCGGTTCGTCCGTAGAATTCGACTGGTGCGGTGTCCAGGCACTGAACACGATCCGCAAGGAGGGTTACCGTTCGGTGATGATTAACTACAATCCGGAAACCGTCTCCACGGACTATGACATGTGTGACCGTCTGTATTTCGATGAACTGACTTTCGAACGTGTGCTTGATATCTTGGATTTGGAGGTGCCGCGTGGGGTTATTGTGTCCACGGGCGGACAAATCCCGAACAATCTGGCTATCCGTCTGGATCAGCAGCGTGTGCCGATTCTCGGTACAACGGCTCGCAGCATTGACAATGCCGAGGACCGTGAAAAGTTTTCCGCCATGCTGAACCGCATAGGGGTTGACCAGCCGGAGTGGAGTGCGCTGACCAATATGGAGGATGTGAACACCTTTATAGAAAAGGTGGGTTTTCCTGTGTTGGTACGTCCGTCTTATGTCCTTTCCGGGGCGGCCATGAACGTATGCTCCAATCAGGAAGAGCTGGAACGGTTCCTGAAACTGGCTGCGAATGTGTCCCAAAAGCATCCGGTTGTCATCAGCAAGTTCCTCCAGCACGCAAAAGAGGTGGAAATGGACGCTGTGGCTCGCAACGGTGAAATTGTCGCTTATGCAATTAGTGAACACATTGAGTTTGCCGGCGTGCATTCCGGTGACGCCACCATACAGTTCCCGGCCCAGAAACTCTATGTGGAAACGGTGCGGCGCATCAAAAAAATTTCCGGGCAGATAGCCCGTGAATTAAAAATCAGCGGTCCGTTCAACATACAGTTCCTGGCCAAGGAGAATGACATCAAGGTAATAGAATGTAACCTGCGTGCTTCGCGGAGTTTCCCGTTCGTCAGCAAGGTGCTCAAGATAAATCTGATAGAACTGGCCACGAAAGTGATGTTAGGTATTCCGGTGGAGAAATTGAACAAAAACCTGTTCGATTTTGACTATGTGGGCATCAAGGCCAGCCAGTTTTCTTTCAACCGTTTACAGAAAGCCGATCCGGTATTGGGCGTGGACATGTCTTCTACCGGCGAAGTGGGATGTTTGGGGGACGATTCGTCCACAGCCTTGCTGACGGCCATGTTGTCTGTAGGCCAACGGGTGCCGAAAAAGAACATCCTGCTCTCTACGGGCGGAGCCAAACAGAAGGCGGAAATGCTGGAAGCGGCCCGTATGCTGGAAGAACATGGCTACACCCTGTATGCCACGGGTGGAACCAGCCGTTACCTGACGGAAAATGGTGTGGAGAACCATCTGGTATATTGGCCGAGCGAAGAACGCGAACCGCAAGCCTTGACAATGTTGCACAACCATGAGATAGACATGGTGGTGAACATTCCGAAAGATTTGACGGTCGGTGAATTAAGCAATGGCTATAAGATTCGTCGTGCGGCTGTTGACCTGAATGTGCCGTTAATCACGAACTCACGGTTGGCCAGTGCTTTCATACAGGCTTTTTGTTACATCAACATAGAAGATTTGCCTATCAAGAGCTGGTCGGAATACAAGTAATGGCAAACCTTATTAAAGTTTATTGTTATGGCATTTGAAAGCCTTGTGGTGCTTTTGACACTCATTGGCATGCTGGACACGCTGGTGACAGACGTGGTGTGTTCGGTAATGATTCTTTTTACGGCCATGGTGGTGCTGCTATGCTTTGATGTCATTGGCTCCGGAAGAAATGCCGGAAGGCTTCTGCAACAAGGGAATGATTGCGGTGGCGTTGCTCTTTTGGGGCGGTGGGAGGCTGTGGCAAGCTACCGGTTTGCCACAGCCGGTCAAAAGAACCTTGCCCAAAGGGAAACCTGCTGCCGAGTGGGTCGGTTTGCGGCCTTTTATTCCGTAAATCGGGCCTTTCGTGCTTCAAGTTTTTAAAGACCTTATGGAACAAAATAATCACATATATCCGATTTTCGACCGCATGCTGGCGCGGAAGGACAAAGAAGAGCTTCTGGGCCAGCAAGGTGTCATGATATGGTTTACCGGTCTTAGCGGTTCCGGCAAGAGTACGGTGGCCATTGCCGTGGAACGTGAACTGCACCGGCGCGGTTTGTTATGCCGGATTCTGGACGGCGACAACATCCGCAGCGGAATTAACAGCAACCTGGGGTTTTCCGAGATAGACCGTGTGGAGAACATCCGCCGGATAGCTGAGGTGGGCAAGCTGTTCGTGGACACCGGCATCATCACTCTGGCGGCTTTCATCAGTCCCAACAATTCCTTGCGCAAAATGGCGGCAGACATCATCGGTCCGGCAGATTTCCGTGAGGTCTATGTCTCCACCCCTCTGGCTGTGTGCGAACAGCGGGATGTGAAAGGGCTGTATGCCCGTGCGCACCGTGGAGAGATCAAGGACTTTACGGGAATAAGCGCGCCTTTCGAGGCACCGGAACATCCTGCGTTAGTGCTGGACACTTCCGTGCAACCGCTTGAAACATCGGTGGAACAAGTATTGAAACTTATCTTGAATCAATAACAAATCCTTTATTTGTAAACGTATTATGACTGAATATAAACTTAGTCATCTGCAAGAGCTGGAGGCTGAATCCATACATATCATCCGTGAGGTGGCGGCTGAGTTCGAGAATCCTGTGATGCTTTATTCCATAGGCAAGGACTCTTCCGTGATGGTGCGTCTGGCCGAAAAAGCCTTTGCGCCGGGAAAAGTACCCTTTCCGTTGATGCACATCGACTCCAAATGGAAGTTCAAGGAAATGATAGAATTCCGCGACACTTATGCGAAGAAATACGGATGGAACCTGATTGTGGAGTCGAACATGGAGGCTTTTCGGGCTGGGGTAGGCCCGTTCAGCCACGGTAGCAAGGTACACACCGATTTGATGAAAACCAAGGCACTGCTGGATGCCTTGGCCAAATACAAGTTCGATGCAGCGTTCGGAGGGGCGCGGCGCGATGAGGAAAAGAGCCGCGCCAAGGAGCGCATTTTTTCTTTCCGCGACCAATTCCAGCAATGGGATCCCAAGAACCAGCGTCCGGAACTGTGGGACATTTACAACGCGCGTGTGCATAAAGGCGAAAGCATCCGTGTGTTTCCCTTGAGCAACTGGACGGAACTGGACATCTGGCAATATATCCGTTTGGAAAACATCCCCATCGTGCCGCTTTATTTTGCCAAGGAACGGCCGGTGGTGGACATCGACGGGCAGTTGATTATGCCCGATGACGACCGCTTGCCGGAAAAGTACCGCGACAAGATCGAGATGAAAAAGATTCGTTTCCGCACGCTGGGTTGCTGGCCGCTGACCGGTGCCATCGAGAGCGAGGCCGACACCATTGAGAAAATTGTGGAAGAAATGATGACCACCACCAAGAGCGAACGGACCACGAGAGTGATAGACTTCGACCAAGAAGCATCTATGGAACAGAAAAAGCGCGAGGGATATTTTTGACCAGAGGTGAAAGGCCGGCAACAGGTTGCCGGAACAAGCATTAAAAAACGATTTGGAACATGGAGAACGAGAATAAGAATTTGTCGATTGAGGAGTTTCTGGACCAGGATGAGAAAAAAGACCTGCTCCGCCTGTTGACTGCCGGTTCGGTAGATGACGGGAAATCCACCCTGATTGGGCGGCTGCTGTTCGACAGTAAAAAACTTTATGAAGACCAGTTGCAGGCTTTGGAGCGCGATAGCAAACGGGTGGGGAATGCCGGAGACCACATAGACTATGCCCTTTTGCTGGACGGCCTGAAAGCCGAACGTGAGGAAGGCATCACCATCGACGTGGCCTACCGCTATTTTTCTACCAACCACCGTAAGTTTATCATTGCCGACACGCCGGGACACGAGCAGTACACGCGGAATATGGTCACGGGTGGTTCCACGGCCAATCTGGCCATCATCTTGGTGGATGCCCGTACGGGAGTAATCACCCAGACGCGCCGCCACACGTTCTTGGTTTCGCTGCTGGGCATCAAGCATATAGTCCTTGCCGTGAACAAGATGGACCTGGTGGATTATGACAAGGCAGTGTTCGACAGGATTGTAGGCGAATACCGCGAACTGACCGGCAAGTTGGGCATAATGGATGTTACCTGTTTCCCCTTGTCGGCCTTGGAGGGGGACAATGTGGTGGAAAAGTCTGCCCGCACCCCATGGTACGAGGGCATGAGCCTGCTGGATTTCTTGGAGACAGTGCCCATACATACCGACCGCAACATGGTGGATTTCCGTTACCCCGTGCAGTACGTCCTGCGCCCCAATTCCGATTTCCGCGGATTTAGCGGCAAGATAGTCTCCGGCGTGGTGCGTGAGGGCGATGAGGTGATGGCCCTGCCGTCGTGCAAGAAATCGCGGGTGAAGCGCATCGTCACTTATGACACCGACCTGAAGGAGGCCTTTTGCCCGCAGTGTGTCACATTGACCTTGGAGGACGAAATCGACATTTCGCGTGGCGAAATGCTGGTACATCCCGGCAATGTGCCGGAAGTGGGACGCCATGTCGAGGCAATGCTCGTATGGATGGACGAAGAGCCGATGGACCGAAACAAACAGTTCTACCTGAAACACAATACGAACACCACACGGGCAACCGTGAGCGAGATTTGCTACCAGGTAGATGTGAACTCGATGGAACGGCAGCAGGCCGGCGGCTTCCGGTTGAACGAAATCGGAAAGGTGCACATCACTACGGCCAAACCGTTGTTTTTCGACACCTACGGGAAGAACCGCGCCACGGGTGCCTTTATCTTGATAGATCCCATCACCAACAACACGTGTGCGGCCGGCATGATTGTCGGGGCAGTGGATGCCGCCGACGTGGAGACGGAACGCCTGCCGGAACTGAACCTGCCGCGGTTGGGCATCGGCCCGGAGCATTACGAAGCCATCAGCAAGGCCGTGAAGGACCTGGAGCGGCAGGGCATTGCGATAGAAGTGATCAAGGAATGACCTTAATTGTAAAAAATCAAATAACATGGGACTATTAGAGTTTAGCAAACTTCCGGTCAACACGCTGGTGGGTGCCGATTGGAAAACCTTCAAGGAGATGACGCAGGGGATGGAAATCGCTGCGGACAAACGTACCAAATATTATCTCACCAAAGGGGTGTGCAGGTTGTTGAGCCTGCTGGCCCCGATTCAGGAACGTCGTCTCGAAAAACGGGCAGGCGGGGCCGGATGCCAGGGCGACCCCCTCTTTATCTTGGGTCACTGGCGCAGCGGCACCACCTTTGTACACAATGTCTTTGCACAGGATCCCAACTTCTTCTATACGACGACCTACCAGACGGTGTTCCCCCATCTGATGCTGTTCGGAAAACCTTTCTTTGAAAAGACGATGGCGTGGCTGATGCCGGACAAGCGTCCGACCGACAATATGGACCTGGCCACCAACCTGCCCCAGGAGGAGGAGTTCGCACTGTCGAACATGATGCCTTATTCTTTCTATGATTTCTGGTTCTTCCCCCGGCATTGGCAGGACTATTGCGACAGATATCTGACATTCGAGAAAATCACGCCGGAAGAGTTGAAAGTGTTCAAGGACACCTTCCGCAAGTTGGTCAGCGTGTCTTGCTGTTGCGGGACGGGCGGCCGCACCTACCTGTCCAAGAATCCGCCGCACACAGGCCGCATAAAGGCTTTGGTGGAGATGTTTCCCAACGCGAAGTTCATTTATCTGATGCGTAACCCCTATACGGTGTTCGAGAGCACGCGGAGTTTCTTCACCAACACCATCAAACCGCTGGAACTGCAACACATCAGTGACGAGGAGATGGAGAAGAACATCCTGCTGACCTACACGAAGCTCTACCGGGCCTATGAGAAGCAGAAGTCGTATATTCCCAAGGGCAACCTGTTCGAGGTGAAGTTCGAGGACTTTGAGGCCGATGCGTTCGGGATGACCCGCAAAATCTACGAGGCGTTGTCTCTTCCGGGCTTCGATGCGGCCGAAAGGCCCATACGCGCCTATACGGACCAGAAGAAAGGGTACAAGAAGAATAAATATGAATACAAACCGCGCACCATACAGTTGGTCAACGAAAACTGGGGCTATGCCTTGAAAGATTGGGGGTATGAGTTGCACGGGTAGTATTGCCGTGCCAAGGTTTTCCGGTACGGAAAGAGCCGCCCTGGGTGTGGGGCGGCTCTTTCCGTTATGTTTCAGTCCGGGAATACCGGTGAATGTCAGTTGTCTGTCCCTTTTATTTTTTCCGTGATTTCCGGTTTCTGCTTGTAACGTTTGTTCAGCCCGTTCACCACGTCTTTCGTGATGTCATACCGTGCGTTGGCCACCAGGATGTTGTCGCCCGCCTTGCTGATGATGTAGTCGAACTTCTGGGCTTTGTTGTATTCCCTGAGGAACGACTGGATGGAGTCGCGCATCTCGTTGTTGTATTTGGCCTGTTCCGCAGCGAAGTCGTTCATTAGCCGTTCGTTGAGTGCCTGCAGGTCCTGCTGTTGCTTGGCCAATGACATTTGTGCCTGTTCCACCTGTTCCTTGGTGGTGAACTGGTTCGTTTCATATTTCTTTTGCAGTTCGGCGGCCTTGGCCTGCAGGGCGCGTTCCTTTCCCGCCAGTGTGGCGCGGATGTTCTCCCCCTTCTTGTTCATCAGTATGGTATAGTCCTTGCAGAAATTGTACTGCGACATCAGGGTGTCGATTTCCACATAGGCGATTTTCAGTCCCGTGGCCGGGGCTTCCGTAACCTGCGCGCTGCCGTTGCCTTCAGCTGTTTTCGGGTTGTTGCCACAGGCGGTCAGTCCCATGGTGGCGGCAAGGGCAATCAGCCCTGCACCGAACGTTTTGTTTGTCTTCATTATGGTTCCTATTCTTTGTTTTATTATTGTTTTTCCGAACGTTCACGGATCCTGTGCGGATTGTCCATCCTTTCCATGGCATCCATGGTCTGCACGCATGTGATGCCCCGCTTGCGCATGGCCGCGTTGTGTCCCACATGCGTGTCCGGGAAGCGGCCGTTCTTCTTTAATAATATCTTTATGGCAAGAAAAGCCATGCTTATAGCCACAATTATCAGGCTAAACAGTAGGGTCTTCAACATTTTTGCGTATATTTGCCTGCAAAGATAAACTTAAAAAATGTGGTAATATACACTATTCCTGCTTTTAACCAAAATTAGCAGAGCGGGAATATAAATTGGACTGTTATGGAAATGAATGCATTGGAACCCGCAGAGGTGTTTGGTTTTTTTGCGGAAATCAACAAGATTCCCCGCCCGTCGAAGAAAGAAGAAAAGATGATGGCTTACTTGCAGGACTTCGCCCGCGTGAGGGGGCTGGAGTGCAAAACGGATGCCGCGGGCAACGTGCTGATCCGCAAACCTGCCACGCCGGGCATGGAACATTGCAAGACAGTAATCCTGCAGAGCCACATGGACATGGTGTGTGAGAAGAACCGCGAGGTGGAGTTCGACTTTGCGAAAGACGCTATCCGTACGGTGGTGGACGGCGACTGGCTGCGTGCCCAGGGCACCACACTGGGGGCGGACGACGGCATAGGCATGGCCATGGAGCTGGCCCTGCTGGATGCCCGCGACATCAAGCACGGGCCGCTGGAATGTGTGTTCACGCGCGATGAGGAGACGGGGCTGACCGGTGCTTTCGGCATGCAGGCCGGTTTCATGTCGGGCGACATCCTGCTGAACCTGGATTCGGAGGACGAAGGCCGGCTCTACGTCAGCTGCGCCGGCGGGGCAGGCACGACAGCCGAGTTCGACTTTACACCGGTGGATGTGCCGCAGGACTATTTTTTCTTTGAAGCCAAGGTGAAAGGGCTGACCGGCGGGCATTCCGGCGACGACATCGACAAGAAGCGGGCCAATGCCAACAAACTGCTCACCCGCTTCCTCTACCATTGCGGGCAGAAGTACGACTTCTATTTGTGCGACATTCAGGCCGGCGGCCTGCACAATGCCATCCCGCGTGAGGCCATGGCCGTTTGCGCCGTGCCGATGGCGGACAAGGAGAGCGTGCGGGTGGACTGGAACCTGTTTGCCGCGGATGTGGAAGAAGAGTTCCGGGTGACGGAGCCGACGATGGTATTTGAACTGCAGAGCGAGAAGCCGCGTCCCGTGGCCGTGGAGCGCGAGGTGGCCCGCAAACTGGTGTGGGCCTTGCTGGCGGTGCATAACGGTGTGCTGGCCATGTCGCAGGACATCGACTTGGTGGAGACCAGTTCCAACCTGGCCAGCGTGCGCCTGGTGGACAGCCGTAAGATTGTGGTATGCACCAGCCAGCGGAGCAGCCTGCTGAGCGCGCGCCACAACATGAGCAACATGGTGAAGGCCACTTTCGAACTGGCCGGGGCCAAGGTGACAGTGGGCGAGGGCTATCCGGGCTGGAAGATGAACCCGGATTCCGCCATACTGAAGATTGCCGTGGACACCTACCGGCAGCTGTTTGGCCGTGAACCCGAAGTGGTGGGCATCCATGCGGGGCTGGAGTGCGGCCTGTTCAGCGAAAAATATCCGGGGTTGGACATGGTGTCGCTCGGCCCCACCCTGCGCGGGGTGCATTCGCCGGACGAACGGCTGCTCATCCCCACGGTGCAGATGGTGTGGGACCACTTGAAGGCCATCCTGAAGAATATTCCCGCGAAAGCGTAAAATAAAGCCGGGCATGCCTGCGTTATAAAAACGGCAGGCATGCCTTTTATTTATATGGTTATGGACAAACAGAAAAACCCATTTTCCCTTCTGTGGGCGGCGGCTTTGTGCTGTGCGGTATCATGTTTCGTGGGCTGCGATGACACGATGTCGTTCACCACGGACCGCAGCGCGCTGCTCTCCTTTTCCACCGACACGGTGCGTTTCGACACGGTAATTTCCACCGTGGGGTCGAGCACGCGCCAACTGATGGTTTACAACCGCAATGCCGACGGGGTGCGCATCGCTTCGGTGCGGTTGCACAAGGGCAGCGACACGCCCTTCCGGGTGAACGTGGACGGCACTTATCTGGAACCGGAAAGCGGGGCGCGGGCTTACGACTTCGAGGTGCGTGCGGGCGACAGCATCTATGTGTTTGCCGAAGTCACGATGCCGCAGAACGGGCAGGATGAGGCCGTGCAGATGGCCGACACGCTGGTGTTCGCGTTGGAGAGCGGGGTGGAGCAGGGGGTCATCCTTACGGCTGTGGGGCAGGATGCCTACATCTGGTATGGAAAAGTGATTGCCGCCGACACGTTGCTCGAAGCCGGACGCCCCATTCTGGTCTATGACAGCTTGTCCGTGGCCGCCGGTGCCACATTGTCCATGGGGCCGGGCGTGCAGCTTTATTTCCACGATGGGGCCAACCTGTGGGTGCATGGCCGCGTGGTGGCCGAGGGGACGCTGCAGCAGCCTGTGGTGTTCAGGGGCGACCGCACCGACCGCATGTTCGACTACCTGCCTTACGACAACACCCCTTCGCGCTGGGGAGGCATACGGCTGTATCCGGCGAGCGTGGACAACCGTTTCACATACGTGGACATCCACAGTGCGTCCTACGGCATCACTTGCGACAGTTCGGCAACGGACGTGACGAAACTGACGCTGGAGAACAGCGTAATCCACAATGTGGGCGGCGAAGGGTTGGGCTTGTACCACTGCCGTTCCTACGTGTACAACACGCAGGTCAGCAACACACTGGGGCATTGTGTGGCCGTGGTGGGCGGCTGGACGGAGTTCGTGCATTGCACTTTGGCGCAGTTCTACCCTTGGGATGCCTCGCGCGGCGATGCGCTTTACCTGGCCAACCGCTGGCTGGACGCGGACTATCCGCTGGAGCATGCCCATTTCCGCAACTGCCTGGTGACGGGCTATGCGGACGATGTGGTGATGGGTAGCCTGGAAGATGAGGACAATGCGTTGGACTACTGTTTTGCCAACTGCGTGATGCGGACGGTGGCATCGGACGATACCGCCCGCTTTGTGAATGTGGTTTACGAGGAAATAAACGGGGACGGCACGGGGCAGTCGCAGTTCCGCCTGTTCGACACGGACAATTTCCTTTACGATTTCCGTCTCGATTCGCTCTCCGTGGCCCGCGACCGTGGTGCGTTGGAGTGGGCCGAAGCGCTCCCGGCGGACCGCTATGGCGTGTCGCGCACGGCGGATGCCGCGCCGGACGCGGGTTGTTACGAGTACGTGCCCACGGAGGAAGAATGAGGCTTGCTGCGGGGTTCCTCCTTGGAATGCTTTGTTTGACTTTTTCCTCCGGACGGGCCGGGGCGCAGGAGGTTTTCCGCATGATGTACTATAATGTGGAAAACCTCTTTGACTGCCGTCACGACAGTTTGAAGGACGACCGCGAGTTCCTGCCGGACGGCAAGCGGCGGTGGACGCCCTCACGCTATTGGCGCAAGCTGGATGCCTTGTCGAAGACGGTCGCGGCCGTGGGCGAGACCCGTCTGCCGGACGTGGTGGGGCTGTGCGAGGTAGAGAACGACAGCGTCCTGTGCGACCTGACCCGCCGTTCATCCCTACGCACCCTGGGCTACCGCTACGTGATGACCAGCTCGCCCGACGAGCGC
Organism: uncultured Paraprevotella sp.; assembly: GCA_964528135.1. Classification (GTDB taxonomy): domain Bacteria; phylum Bacteroidota; class Bacteroidia; order Bacteroidales; family Bacteroidaceae; genus Paraprevotella. The sequence goes on from CAZGSE010000029.1 coordinate 26,209, forward strand.
GGCATAGATGTGGCCTTGCTCTACCAGCCGGGTAGCTTCCGGCTGCTGGAGTCGCGCCAGGCGGAAGTGCCCTCGCGTGCGGAAGGTTTCCGTCCCACGCGCAATGTGCTTTATGCCAAGGGAGCGGTGTTGTCGGGCGACACGCTCCATCTGATTGTATGCCATTTGCCCAGCCGGCTGGGATCCACGCGCGTTTCGCGTTCCCACCGTCTGCTGGCCGCCCGCACCGTGCGCCGCATTGTCGATTCCCTGTATGTGGCCGTGGCTGCGCCCCGCATCGTCATCATGGGCGATTTCAACGCCGGCCTGGACGACGGGTTGTTCCGCGAAGTGTTGCCCGTGGCGGGTGTGGAGGGGGTGCGCCCCGGTGCGCCGGCCCTGTTCCACGAACCGGGGCGGCCTGCCCTTTCCTTTCCGGAAGCCCGCGGAACGTACCGCTATCGCGGCCTTTGGGAGACGATAGACCACATTCTGGTCAGTCCGCCCCTGATGGATGCCCGTGCGGCATTCCATACGGCGGACGGCATGCGCTTCGTGGCGGCGTTCCCTTTCTTGTGCGAACCGGACAAGACTTATGGCGGCATCCGTCCGTTCCGCACCTATCAGGGGCCTTTGTACAAAGGGGGCTACAGCGACCATTTTCCCGTGGTGCTGGATTTCGTGTGGCGTTTTCCGGAGGAGTGAAGCCGGGAGGTGCGTGGAGACCGGGGCGGGGGATGCGGCTTCCTTGCGCAAAACGCATCCTTTTTATGCGCATGTCCCGCTGTTGCCTTGCGCAAAGCGGTGGCAAGGAAACAGCGGGACATGTGCCGTGTTGCAGATTTCAGGTTGCACACCGGCGGCCATACGGGCCGGTGCGTAACAACAGAGCCGGAGCCGCCGGCCTTTTTCCCTTTCGGGTATTTCCCGGCGTATCGTGCAGTTTCTTCCCGGCTTCTGCGGGCGGAATATTCAAGGGGTGGGGCGGGATGGAGCGGTGCTTTCTGCCGGCCCGGTCGGGAGCGGGTCTTTCTTGCGGTAACCCGTGCTGCACAGGATGGCAACCGCTTCGCCGTCGGCAGTGGTGATGTGCACTTCTATGTAGGGGATGCGCTGGTGGTGGTGCACCTCGCGGGCTTCGGCATACAGCGTCCCCTTTGACACGGCTCTCAGGAATGTGATGTTGGCCGACAGCGAGAGGGTCATCTGGTTGTAACTGTTGGCCACGGCGGCAAAGGCCAGGTCGGCCAGCGTGAAGAGGGCACCGCCCTGGCACACGCCGGCTGCGTTGAGGTGGTCCGGCGTGATTTCCATCCGTGCCTTGGCATATCCCGGCCGGAGTTCCAGCAGTTCCACGCCGGCCCGGCGGGCAAAGAGGTCCTGTTTTAAAAATTCATGTAATGTCATAATCAGTGGGTGTTTTTTTCGGTTTGGGAAAGGTCATAAGAAAGTGTCCCGCACTTCGTCCCAATGGTCGCAGAGCGACTGCATGGACGGGAAGAGCAGGTCGGCACCGGCATCGAGCAGCACTTGGCCGGGCAGCGGGCCGGTATTGACGGCGATGGTGAAGATGCCGGCCGCTGTCCCTGCCTGCACCCCCAGCGGTGCGTTTTCCACAACGAGGCCTTCATACGGGGCTATGCCGGCTTTTTGCAGCCCCGTGAGGTAAGGTTCAGGGTTCGGCTTGCCGTGTTTCACGTCGAAACTCGTCACCGTCAGTTCCTTGCGGAAGATGCCGGGGAAGTTGTGGTCCAGCCGTTCGATGAGGCTCACTTGCCCTGAACCGGTTACCACCATTGGCGTGATGCCGTCGTCCTTCACCTTTTTCAACAGTTCGTAGGCACCCGGCATCTGCGGGGCTTCCGGGCATTGGCCGAATAGTTCCGACTTTGCCCGGTAGATCGTCTGTTTCTCTTCTTCGGTGGCATCGCGCCCCCAGTAGCGTCGGGCCAGCATGTTGATGGTGTCGCCGCCCGTGCGCCCCTCGTGCATGTAGGCCTCTTCGGGGGTGATGTGCAGGCCGAAGCGGCCCATGGAGCGGCTCCAGGAATAAGCATGGTTGGGCATGGAGTCGAACAGTACGCCGTCCATGTCAAAAAGCACGGCCTTGAGGCGTGTTGCCCCAAAGCCGTGTTTCTTCAGATATTTGTCTTTTTCTGCTGCAAACATGTTTTTTTTCATTTGTTCAGGCGGGCACGGATGGCTTCGCTTTCTTTTTCATAACCCGGTTTGTCCAGCAGTGCAAACATGTTCTTTTTGTAGGCTTCCACGCCCGGCTGGTTGAAGGTGTTCACACCCAGTAGGTTGCCGCTGATGCCGCAGGCTTTCTCGAAGAAGTAGATAAGCTGCCCGATGTAGTATTCGTCCAATACGGGCACGCTCAGGCGGATGTTGGGCACACCGCCGTCCACGTGCGCCAGTTGGGTGCCCAGTTCCGCCATCTTGTTGACTTCGTCCACCCGTTTGCCGGCCAGGAAGTTCAGGCCGTCCAGGTTTTCCTCGTCGGTGGGGAAGAGCACCTCGTGGTTCGGTGTCTCCACGCTGACTACCGTTTCGAAGATGGTGCGTTCGCCTTCCTGTATCCACTGTCCCATGGAGTGCAGGTCGGTGGTGAAATCTACGGCGGCAGGGAAGATGCCCTTACCGTCTTTGCCCTCCGACTCCCCGAACAGCTGTTTCCACCATTCGTTCAGGTAGTGCAGCTTGGGCTGGTAGTTCACCAGGATTTCTATCTTCTTTCCCTCGGCATACAGGGCGTTGCGGCAGGCGGCATATACAGCCGACGGGTTCTCCAGGAAAGGCACTTCGGGAGCCGTGGCCTTTTCCATGTCGGCTGCACCGGCCACGAGGCGGGCGATGTCGAACCCGGCCACGGCGATGGGTAGCAGGCCTACGGGAGTCAGCACGGAGAAGCGTCCGCCCACGTTGTCGGGGATGACGAAACTCTTGTAGCCTTCCTTGTCGGCTGTGGTGCGTGCGGCGCCTTTGCGTGCGTCGGTAACGGCCACAATCACTTTGCGGGCCATGTCTTTTCCGCGCTGTTCTTCGCACTGTTTCTTCAGCAGGCGGAAGGCCAGTGCCGTTTCTGTCGTTGTCCCGCTCTTGGAGATGTTGATGACACCGAACTTCTTTCCGGCCAGATAGTTGCACATTTCGGCCAGATAGTCCTCACCTATGTTGTTGCCCGCAAACAGGATGACGGGGTCTTTACGGTCGTCCAGCAACCATTGGAAGCTGTTGCCCAGGGCTTCGATGACCATGCGTGCGCCCAGGTAGCTGCCGCCGATGCCGGCCACGACAACAACTTCGCAGTTCTCGCGGAGCACTTGCGCCGTGGCGTTCACCTCTGCGATGAATTCTGCCGTGATGGACGAGGGCAGGTGCAGCCAGCCGAGGAAGTCGTTGCCCGGACAAGTGGCATTCTCCAAAGCCTCTTGTGCGGCTTTCACCTTGTTCTCGTAGGCCGTAATGGCACCCGCACCCAGGAACTGGGTTGCTTTTGTGATGTCTAATTGGATATTCTTCATCTTTATTACGCGATTTAAAAACTATATTGTTTCATCTGAATGAATCGGTGAGCAGTTTGATTTCAATGCTTGGCGAGATGCGTTCGTACAGGATGTTATACACGGCATCCAGGATGGGCATGTTGACGTGCAGGCGTTTGTTGATGTCTTTCATGCACTTGGTGCCGTAGTAGCCTTCGGCTATCATTTCCATTTCTATCTGTGCGCTTTTCACGCTGTACCCCTTGCCGATCATCGTGCCGAACACACGGTTGCGGCTGAAGTTGGAGTAACCCGTCACCAACAGGTCGCCCAGATATACGGAGTCGATGATGTTGCGTTTGATGGGATGCACCACGGTCAGGAAGCGGTTCATCTCCTGTGCCGCATTGGCCATGAGCACAGACTGGAAGTTGTCGCCGTACTTCAGTCCGTTGCAGATGCCGGAGGCTATGGCATAAACGTTCTTCAGTACCGACGCGTATTCTATGCCGATTACGTCGTCGCTGGTCTTGGTCTTGACGTATTCGCTGGAAATCATGTCGGCCAGGCATTGGGCCTTTTCGCGGTCGGCGCAGCCCACGGTGAGATAGGTCAACCGTCCTAACGCCACCTCTTCCGCATGGCTCGGCCCGCCCAGCACGGCCAGGTTCTCATCGGGCACATTGTACGCCTGGTGGAAATATTCCGAGCAAACCAAGTTCTCATTGGGCACGATGCCCTTGATGGCTGTCACGATAAACTTGTCGCGCAGGCGCGTGCGCAGTTTCTTGAGGTGGCTTTTCAGATAAGGCGAGGGAGTGACGAAAACCAGTGTGTCGGCATTCTCCACAATCCGGTTGATGTCCGACGAGAACGTGATGCGGTTCGTATCAAAGTGTACACTGGTCAGATAGGCCGGATTGTGGCTCAGTCGCCGGAATTCTTCTATACGGTCGTCCCGACGCATGTACCAGAGAATGGAATCGTTACGTTCCAGCATCATTTTGGCGATGGCGGTGGCCCAGCTGCCGCCTCCCATGATGGCTATGGTTCCACAGTTTCCCATGTCTTTTCTTACAACCGCCGTTAGAGGATGCGCTCGGTCCATCCGGCCACGTCGGTTACGGAGGGTTTTTCTACGTCCAGTTTGTATTTCTTGATGATTTCGCCTATCTGTTGTTGTATCTTTTGCGGGTTTTCACCTTTCAGGTCGTTCACTAAGTTGTAGCCTGCTTTCTGGAGGATGGGGACCAGTGCCTCGTCTATACCAATCTCGGCGAATTTGGCCGCGCTGTCTTTGGGGATTTTCTTCTCCGGACGCATCTGTGGGAAGAAGAGCACCTCCTGTATGGTGGTCTGTCCCGTCATGAGCATGGTCAGGCGGTCGATGCCGATGCCGATGCCGCTGGTGGGCGGCATGCCGAATTGCAGGGCACGCAGGAAGTCTTGGTCGATGAACATTGCCTCGTCATCGCCTTTTTCGCTCAGGCGCATTTGCTCCACGAAGCGTTCCTCCTGGTCGATGGGGTCGTTCAGTTCCGAGTAGGCATTGGCCAGTTCCTTTCCGTTCACCATCAGCTCGAAGCGTTCAGTCAGGGCCGGGTTGCTGCGGTGTTTCTTGGTGAGCGGCGACATTTCCACCGGATAGTCGGTGATGAAAGTGGGCTGGATGAAGTTGCCTTCGCAGAACTCGCCGAAGATTTCATCGATGAGCTTGCCCTTGCCCATGCTTTCATCCGTTTCCAAGCCCAGTGCCTTGCAGATGCCGCGTATTTCTTCTTCGCTCTTGCCGTTCAGGTCGTATCCGGTCTTTTCGCGGATGGCTTCCAGGAGAGGCAGGCGGCGGTAGGGTGCCTTGAAGCTGATTGTCTGTCCGTCCACAACCGTTTCCGGGCAACCGTTTACGGCGATGCAGATTTTTTCCAACAGTTGTTCCGTGAATTCCATCATCCAGTTGTAGTCCTTGTATTGCACGTAGAGTTCCATGCAGGTGAACTCCGGGTTGTGGCTTTTGTCCATACCTTCGTTGCGGAAGTTCTTGCCGATTTCGTACACACCCTCGAAGCCGCCCACGATGAGCCGTTTCAGGTAAAGCTCGGTGGCAATGCGCAGGTAGAGGTCGATGTCGAGCGTGTTGTGGTGGGTGATGAACGGGCGTGCGCTTGCCCCGCCGGGAATAGGTTGCAGGATGGGAGTCTCCACCTCGGTGTAGCCGGCTTCATCCAGCACGGAACGCAAGGTCTTCAGTATGGTTGCACGTTTCAGGAACGTCTCTTTCACCCCGTTGTTGACAATCAAGTCCACATAGCGCTGGCGGTAGCGCAGTTCTGGGTCGTCGAAAGCGTCATATACTTCGCCGTCTTTCACTTTCACGATGGGTAGCGGGCGGATGCTCTTGGCCAGTACGGTCATTTCTTGCGCGTGTACGCTGGTTTCCCCTGTCTGGGTCTTGAAAACAAAGCCTTTAATGCCGACAAAGTCGCCCAGGTCGAGCAGTTTCTTGAATACCAGGTTGTATAAGTCTTTGTTTTCACCGGGACAAATGTCATCGCGGGTAACATACACTTGGATGCGCCCTTTGGAGTCTTGCAGTTCAATGAAAGAGGCTTTGCCCATGATACGCCGGCTCATGATGCGTCCGGCGATGCACACCTGCCGTTTCTCCTCTGCATTTTCGTCATATCCGGCTTTGATGTCGGTTGAAAACGCATCGGTGGGGTATGCAGCTGCCGGATACGGGTCGATACCCATGGCGCGTAATTCGTTCAGGTTGTTTCTTCTTACGATTTCCTGTTCGCTTAACTCTAAAACATTCATTTTTATTCCGGTTTCGATATTCGGGGCAAAATTACAAAAGTTTTTTTGAGTGTCCCAAAGATTTGTCCGTTTATCAGGGCAACCGTATCAAAATTTATAATTTATAAGTCCTGCTCACGGTCTTGGGAAAGGCAGGATCCGGGGCGGCGCGTATGTTTTTTTCCGGGATTGCGTTTGCCGTTTGCGGGACTTGGCTGTTGCAGGTCCTGGCTGATGGCGGAGAATGGCGAAATCAATGAATCCTTTAAAATCAGATAACATGGCATCATTTAAATTGAAATTCCGCCCTTCGACTGTCCGAGGCGAGGAAGGAACCCTTTACTTCCAAGTGATTCATCGCAGGAGCACGCGGACGGTTTGCACAGACTATCGTATCAAGGCGGACGAATGGGACGAAAAGGCTTCGTTCGTGCGCATCGCCGGAACGCCGGAAAGGCAGGCGGAACTGCGGTTGACCGTTTCCAAAGTGCGCTGGGACAGCAGGCGGCTCGCCGCGCTCATCACGGAAAGGGAACAGGCATTGGTGGAATACACCGCCGCCGACATCGTGTCGGCGTTCAGGCTCCTTCCCCCGTGTCAGACCTGGTTCGGCTTCATACACGGCATGGTTGCCCGCAAACTCCGCATCGGCCGGGAGGGAACCGCCAGGACCTACCGCAACGCGCTGGCGAGCTTTGCCCTCTTCCGTGGCGGGGAGGATATGGTCATCGATGCGCTGGACGCAGAAACAATGAACCGCTATGAGGCTTGGCTGAGGGGACGGGGCGTGAAGCGCAACTCCTCATCGTGCTACTTGCGCACGTTGCGCACCCTCTACCGCAAGGCGGTGGAGGCGGGGCTGGCCAACGACAAGGACATCTTCCGCCACGTGTTCACCGGCTTCGCCACGACCGCCAAGCGTGCCATCCCGTTGGATGCCATCCGTGCCGTCAGGCGGCTTTGTCTGCCGGAAGGGTCGCCGCAGGCCTTCGCTAGGGACGTGTTCATATTAAGCATCTACTTGCAGGGCATTTCGTTCGTGGACATGGCTTACCTGAAAAAGAGCGACATCAAAAGCGGGCAACTGCAATACTGCCGCAAGAAGACCGGGCAGAGCCTGGCCGTCGGTTGGGAGCCGGCCATGCAGGACATCGTGGACACCTATGCCCACCTGACTGCCGGCAGCCCCTACCTGCTGCCCGTCATCACCGTGCAGGACGGTACGGAACGTCTCCAATACGAGCGGATGAGGCACAAGGTGAACTATTATCTGAAAAAGATAGGGCAGATGGCAGGGTTGCAGA
>CAZGSE010000030.1:0-31933 GCA_964528135.1 uncultured Paraprevotella sp.
AAGACGTTATCAGCCAGCCGTTGCAGCACATCGACTACGACATGGCGAAGTACGATTGGGAGAAGATTGCCGACCGGGTGGCCAATGTATATCTTGGGCTGTCAGACAAGTAAAACAATGACACATAATACCCTACTTTACGGTTTTCCGCTCCGTCACGGATGGACGGCAAAAGATAAAACCGTCTGATTTCCCGTAAAAATGCCTGTCGGGCATAAGCCGGGGAAAGGGCCTTGCGTCATCAGCCTGAAACGAAATTCATCCGTTCAGGCCTGACGCAAGGCCCTTTTTTCAGTTTGTGCAATGGCCGGGGCACGCTTGCCCGGAATCCGTCTGCGGGCGGTGGCGTCCCTCTTGTCCGCAAGGCGGCCGGTCTTCTTGCGCAAGGCGGCGGGATTCTTTCCGCAAGGCATGGCGGCATCCGGTAAGACGCAGATGATGAGACGGTAATATTGTCAAAAGAAAAGTGCGGGACGGAGCGTGGGTTAAAAAATGCAAACGGGGATGTTTTTCTTATCCTATACCTATAAACGGTTACTAAAATAATACTACATTTGCAGTACTTTGTAATATAGAGATTACAAAATGGGGCAGACAGTCACACATCGAGGTACCGTGGAAAACGTAACCGGAAAACACATCAGTGTACGGATTATCCAAGATTCTGCTTGTTCGGCATGCAGTGCCAAGCGCATGTGCAATGCGGCGGAAAGCAAGGAGAAGGTGGTTTGTGTCGTGTCGCCGGAGGCTTCTTCTTACCGTCCCGGAGATGCGGTGCTGCTCACGGGGAGCACGGAAATGGGGCTGGCCGCCGTGTGGTGGGCGTATGTCTTGCCGTTGCTCCTGTTGCTGTCCGCTCTGTTCTTTTCCGTGTGGCTTACCGGGGCCGAACCGTTGGCCGCCCTCTTGGCCATAGGTGTCCTGACGGCCTATTACGCTGTGCTGTATGCGAACCGGCAGCGGTTGACAAACAGATTTTCATTTACGGTCAAACATTTAAAATAGTATATTTGTTATGCATGTGATTTTGATTGCAGTCGGCATCCTGGGAGCGGTGGGGTTGGTTTCTTCCGTGGTGTTGTATGTGGTTTCCAAAAGGTTCGCGGTTGCGGAGGACGAACGCATCGGCCGGGTGGCCGGGGTGCTGCCCCAGGCCAACTGCGGCGGATGTGGCTTTCCGGGATGTTCCGGATTTGCGGCGGCCTGTGTGAAAGCGGTCGATGCCGGTTCGCTGGACGGGATATCGTGCCCGGTGGGAGGACAGGCCGTGATGGGGCAGGTGGCAGGCATCCTGGGGCTTACGGTGGCGGAGAGTGCGCCCAAGTTGGCCGTGGTCCGTTGCAACGGGACGTGCGCCAACCGTCCGCATGTGGCGGATTATGACGGCGTGCGCAGTTGCCGTGTGCAGCTGCTGTCCGGCACGGGCGAAACGGCTTGCGCCTTCGGCTGCCTGGGCGGGGGCGACTGCGTGGCGGCCTGCCAGTTCGGCGCCTTGTCCGTCAATGCCGCGACGGGGCTGCCCGAAGTGGACGAGGAGTTGTGTACGGCTTGCGGGGTTTGTGTCAAGACCTGCCCGCGCAAGGTGATTGAACTGCGGCCGAAAGGGCCCAAGAACCGGCGCATGGTGGTGCTGTGCGTAAACCGCGACAAGGGTGCTGTGGCCGGCAAGGTGTGCAAGGCTTCGTGCATCGGCTGCGGGAAGTGCGTCAAGGTTTGTCCTTTCGAGGCCATTACGCTCAGCAACAACCTGGCTTACATCGACCCCGTGAAGTGCCGTTTGTGCCGCAAATGCGAGGAGGCTTGCCCCAAGGGCGCCATCCATGCCCTCAATTTCCCGCCGCGCAAACCCAAGGCCGCGCCGGTGGCCGCCCCTGCTGCCGGGAGTCCGGCCGTGGCGGAAGCAGGCTGCTGAAACTTGATTCTGATTAACGAACTATTAAATAAAAGCTATATCGTGAAGACGTTTAAGATAGGTGGTGTACATCCATCTGAAAACAAGCTCTCCGCTGCCAGTCCCATCCGGCGTGCCGGATTGCCGGTGCAGGCCGTGTTCTCCCTTTTCCAGCATATCGGCGCCCCGTCAAAGCCGGTGGTGGCTAAGGGCGACAGGGTGCGGGTGGGGACGGTGCTGGCCGAGGCCGACGGCTTCGTTTCCGCCCCGGTTCATTCGTCCGTGTCGGGCAAGGTGGCCAAGATAGACGCCGTGGTAGATGCCAGCGGTTACCGCCGCCCGGCCATATTCGTGGATGTGGAGGGAGATGAATGGGAAGAGTCGATAGACCGTTCCGAAACATTGGTTACGCCGGACGCCCGGCCCGGCCTGACGCCGGAAGACATCCTGGCCGCTATCCGCAGGGCCGGTGTCGTGGGTATGGGGGGAGCCACTTTCCCCTGCCATGTGAAACTGTCGCCGCCAAAGGACGCGAAAGCCGAGTGTGTCATCATCAACGCCGTGGAATGCGAGCCTTATCTGACGGCAGACCACCGGCTGATGCTGGAAAAACCGGAAGAAATATTGGTGGGTGCCAGCCTGATCATGAAAGCCGTAGGGGTTGATAAGGGATATATCGGCATTGAACGCAACAAGCCGGATGCCATCGCTCTGCTGACGGAAAAGGCAAAGGCCTATCCGCAGATTGAGATTGTCCCCCTGCGGGTGAAGTACCCCCAAGGGGGAGAGAAGCAGCTGATTGAGGCCATCACCGGGCGCGAGGTGCCCGCTCCCCCGGCACTGCCCATACATGTGGGAGTCATCGTGCAGAATGTGGGCACGGCCTTTGCCGTCTATGAGGCGGTCATGAAGAACAAGCCCCTCTTTGAGCGGGTCATCACGGTGACCGGCAAGAACGTGCGCACGCCCTCCAACCTGCTGGCCCGCATCGGTACGCCGATGAGCCAGTTGATAGAGGAATGCGGGGGATGGCCGGAGGACACGGGAAAGGTTGTCGGCGGCGGCCCGATGATGGGCAAGGCCCTGCAACATCTGGAGGTGCCGGTGTGCAAGGGTTCGTCGGGCCTGTTGCTGCTCGGCGAACGCGAGTCGCGCCGCAGGCCGCCACAGCCCTGCATACGTTGTGCCAAATGCGTCAGCGCCTGTCCCATGGGGCTTGAGCCTTATCTCCTGGCCACGGCTTCTGCGTTGCGCAACTGGGAGCTGGCGGAGGAGAACGGCATCACGTCGTGTATGGAATGCGGTTCATGCCAGTTCACCTGTCCTTCCTGCCGGCCGATACTGGACAACGTGCGTATGGGCAAAACAACAGTCATGGCTCTCATCCGGGCCCGTAACACAAAATGATAAAACAGATTGATTATGGCAAAGAAACTGATTGTGTCGCTGTCGCCCCACGTGCATAGCCGGGACAGTGTGCAAAAGAATATGTATGGGGTGTGCATAGCCCTGATACCGGCCCTGCTGGTGTCTTTTTATTATTTCGGCCTGGGTGCGGTCATCGTGTTGGCGGCGTCCGTGCTGTCGTGCGTCTTTTTCGAGTGGGCCATCACCCGGTTCATCCTCAGGCGCGGGCAGACGACGGTGGGCGACGGGTCGGCCATCCTGACGGGACTGTTGCTGGGCTTCAACTTGCCGTCCAACCTGCCGGTGTGGATTATCGTCATCGGTGCGCTGGTGGCCATCGGGGTGGGGAAAATGACGTTTGGCGGGCTGGGCTGCAACCCGTTCAATCCGGCGCTGGTGGGACGTGTGTTCTTGTTGGTGTCGTTCCCCGTGCAGATGACGAGCTGGCCGCTTCCGGGGCAGGTCGGGGCCTACCTGGATGCCGAGACGGGGGCGACCCCCCTGGCCGTGATGAAGATGGCCATCAAGAACAACGACGCCTCGCTGCTGCGGCAGTTGCCGGATGCCGTTGACCTGCTTGTGGGGCAGACGGGAGGCTGCCTAGGCGAGGTGAGTGCGCTGGCCCTGCTGATAGGGCTGGCCTACATGCTGGCCCGCAGGATCATCACGTGGCACATTCCCGTGTCCATCCTGCTCACGGTTTTCGTGCTGTCGGGGCTGCTGCATTTGTCCAATCCGATTTACGCTTCGCCCGTCCCGGTGTTGCTCACGGGCGGGTTGATGTTGGGAGCCTGCTTCATGGCCACCGACTATGTCACTTCGCCCATGACGGCGAAAGGCCAGGTCATCTACGGCATAGCCATCGGTTTCCTGACAGTGGTCATCCGCACTTTCGGGGCCTATCCGGAGGGCATGTCGTTCGCCATCCTGATTATGAACGCTTTCACGCCTTTGATTAATACCTATTGCAAACCTAAAAGATTCGGGGAGGTGGTAAAGAAATGAAAAAACTGGAATCGTCGCTGAAAAACATGGTGCTTGTGCTGACGCTTATTTCCGTTATCGCAGGCGGGACGTTGGCCTATGTCAATGCCGTGACACAAGGCCCCATAGCAGAAATCAATGCCAGGAACCTGCAAGACGGCATCAAGAAGGTGATTCTGGGTGATGCGGAGGGTGAACTGGACGTGGAAGAGCCGGTCACGAAGGACGGCTACACGCTTTATGCCACCGGCAAGGGGACGGCTGTAAAGGCCGTGGCCAACGGTTTCGGCGGGCCGATGGAAATCCTGGTGGGCTTTGACGAAGAGGGTAGCATCCTGGGTTATACGATACTGTCCACGGTGGAGACGCCGGGGCTGGGCGTGAAGGCCGACACGTGGTTTCAGAAAGGCGGGAAGGGCGACATTATCGGGCGCAATCCCGGCGAGGGGGACCTGAAAGTGTCCAAGGACGGTGGGGATATAGATGCCATAACGGCCTCGACCATCACCAGCCGCGCGTTCCTGAATGCCGTGAATGCCGCTTATCATGCTTTTAAGGGCAATCCGACCGATGTGTACAGCGGTGCGTCCGCCCAGGCAGGAAATACGGAAAACCAACAGCCGGAAGTTGCCGGCCATTAAAGAAAGGAGGAACAGAGATGAACAATTTCAAAATCCTGATGAACGGTATCATCAAGGAAAATCCCATATTTGTCCTTTTGCTGGGCATGTGCCCCACACTGGGCACCACATCTTCGGCCCTGAACGGCATGTCCATGGGGCTGGCCACGACTTTCGTGCTCACATGCTCCAACGTGGTGATTGCCCTGTTGAAGAACCTGATTCCCGACATGGTGCGCATCCCGGCGTATATCGTCATTATCGCTTCCTTCGTCACGGCCCTGCAGATGTGCATGCAGGCATTCGTGCCCGACATTTATGCCACCCTGGGCTTGTTCATCCCGCTGATTGTGGTGAACTGCATTATCCTGGGGCGGGCGGAGGCTTTCGCCGGCAAGAACGGGGTGATGCCTTCGTTTTTCGACGGGCTGGGCATGGGGCTGGGTTTCACCATTGCCCTGGCCCTGCTGGGCGTCCTGCGTGAAATGCTGGGCACGGGCAAGGTGTTCGGCTGCGAGCTGTGGCCGGAAGATTACGGCATGCTGATGTTCGTGCTTGCTCCGGGCGCTTTCATCGTCCTGGGTTACCTGATTGCCATTGTGAACAAACTGAAGAAGGCATAATTATAAAATGTGGAGGTGAATATGGAAACCGTATATCAATATCTGATTGTTTTTATCACAGCCATCTTTGTGAACAACGTGGTGTTGTCGCAAATCCTCGGCATCTGTCCGTTCCTGGGAGTCTCCAAGAAAATCAGCACGGCATTGGGCATGTCCGGGGCCGTGGCCTTTGTCCTGGTGCTGGCCACGCTGGTCACCTACCTTTTGCAGTATTATGTGCTGAACCCCTGCGGGCTGGCTTATATGCAGACCATTGCTTTCATCCTTGTGATTGCGGCCTTGGTGCAGATGGTGGAGATTATCCTGAAGAAAGTGTCTCCCTCCCTTTATCAGGCGTTGGGTGTTTTTCTCCCGCTGATTACCACGAACTGCGCCGTACTGGGCGTGGCCATCCTGGTCATCCAGAATGAATTCAACCTGGTGCTGGGCATCTGGTATGCCTTGAGTACGGCTTTGGGCTTCGGGCTGGCCCTCGTGGTCTTTTCCGGCATCCGGGAACAGTTGCAGATGGTGGCCATTCCCAAGGGTATGCAGGGGATGAGCATCGCTTTGGTCACGGCCGGACTGCTGGCCATGGCTTTCATGGGCTTCAGCGGCGTGGACAATGGTTTGAAAACGTTTCTGGGCATATAGAAAAAGAGTGCGGACAACTTTTTGGTGCCGTCATGCAAAAAAAGCATGACGGCATCGTTTTTTATTGACTTGTGCGATACAAGTAATGATTATATTTTGTACATTTGCTCATGTTAAGATTTAAAAAAACGAAAAAACTAATATGAAAGAAACGATTTTAGTGACAGGAGGGACCGGGTTCATCGGCTCGCATACCACAGTTGAGTTGCAACAGGCCGGTTATGATGTTGTCATTGTGGACAATCTTTCCAATTCGCGCGAGGATGTCCTGGACGGGATAGAGCAGATAACGGGGATTCGTCCGGCCTTTGAGAAAGTGGATTTGCGGGACTTCGATGCAACGGAAGCGGTGTTCAAGAAATATCCTGCCATCAGCGGTATCATCCATTTTGCTGCAAGCAAGGCGGTGGGCGAGAGCGTGCAGAAGCCCTTGTTATATTATCATAACAACATCGTTTCCCTGATCAACCTGTTGAAGCTGATGCCGCAATATGGGGTGAAGGGCATCATTTTCTCCTCTTCGTGTACGGTGTACGGGCAGCCGGATGTGCTTCCGGCTACGGAGGAGACCCCGATTAAAAAGGCCGAAAGCCCTTATGGCAACACCAAGCAGATCAATGAGGAAATCATAGCAGACACCATCAAGAGCGGTGCGCCTATCGAGGCCATCCTGTTGCGCTATTTCAACCCGATCGGTGCCCATCCTACCGCATTCATCGGCGAGATGCCCAACGGTGTGCCGCAGAACCTGATACCCTATCTGACGCAGACTGCCATTGGCATCCGCAAGGAGTTGAGCGTATTCGGCGATGATTACGACACGCCGGACGGTTCCTGCATACGCGACTATATTTATGTGGTGGACCTGGCAAAGGCCCATGTATGTGCCATGACCCGCATCATGGAGAACAAGACGACGGAGCCGGTGGAGGTATATAATATAGGTACGGGCAAGGGTACTTCTGTGCTGGAACTGATTCATACTTTCGAGAAAGCCACAGGCGTGAAGCTGAACTATAAGATTGTGGGGCGCCGCGCCGGGGATATAGAGAAAGTGTGGGGCAATGTGGACAAGGCCAACCGGGTGTTGGGCTGGAAAGCGGAGACCCCGCTGGAGGATGTGCTGGCTTCTGCATGGAAGTGGCAGTGTGCGCTCCGCGATAGAGGTATAATGTAAATGGGTGAATTAATATAAGAATCGCTTTTATGCGTAATTGCGGTTTGGCCGGAGTGGCCTTTCCCGTATGTGAATATCCGGAAAGGTTATGTTTTGGCTTTTTCAAGACAGGCCATTCTGCAGTATAGTTTTGTCGTGTTTTATTTTGTGTTTGTGTTGTAGCTATCTTCCGGCGTGAGCCGGAAGATAGTTTTTATGGAGCGTGTTCCGGGGCGGTTTTTGGCTTCGCCGGCGGCCAGTGTCCTGCCTCCTATCTGTAAATAAGGTATAAACATCCGTAATCCGGTTCTTTTCCGGTAACGGGCGATGCCCTATCTTTGTGTTGTCGTTTCATTAATAACCCATGTAAATATGTAGCTTATGAAGAAGGGTACTTTTGTTTTAGCCTTGTTTGTTTCAATGTTTAATTCCGGATATATCATGGCACAAGAAAAGATTACACAGACTGCCGGACGTGTACAGTTGGGGGATTTTGCCCCGAAGTTTGCGGAGCTGAACGATGATGTCCTTTTCGGGGAGGTGTGGAACCGCGAGGGACTTTCCCCGCGCGACCGCAGTATGGTTACCGTGGCTACGCTGATTGGTAAAGGCATCATCGACTCGTCGCTGGCGCACCACCTGGAGTTTGCCAGGCAGAACGGCATCACACGCACGGAAATCTCGGAGATGCTGACCCACATAGCTTTTTATGCCGGTTGGCCCAACGCATGGGGAGCTTTCCGGCTGGCCAAGGACGTGTGGGCGGACGATGCGCAGGGCGATGACGGCAAGGCCGCTTTCCAGCGCGAGATGATTTTCCCCATTGGCGAGCCGAATACGGCCTATGCGAAATACTTTATCGGAAACAGTTATCTGGCTCCGGTGTCAAAGGAACAGGTCCCGTTTTCCAATGTCACTTTCGAACCGCGTTGCCGCAACAACTGGCACATACACCATGCCACGAAAGGCGGCGGGCAGATGCTGGTATGCGTGGCCGGAAAGGGCTGGTACCAGGAGGAGGGAAAGCCCGCCGTGCAGATGCTGCCGGGTGATGTGGTTCACATTCCTGCCAACGTGAAGCATTGGCACGGGGCAGCAGCCGACAGCTGGTTTGCCCACTTGGCCTTTGAGGTGCCTGGAGAGAATACTTCAAATGAATGGTTAGAGCCGGTGACGGACGAGGAATACGACAAGTTGGGCCAGTAAGCCCGATGGGTATAAGACACAAGGGAGGGAAACAGGAAAGGGTATAACCCCGTTTCTGTTTCCCTTCCTTGCTGTATGTGCCTGCTTTCGGCGGGATGAAAATGCCGGGTATGCTTTTGGGGAGTCAGCGGATGAATGCTTTTTCCTTGCGGCCATGAAACAGGCTGTTATGGGAAACGCGGGCAGGATGTCAGCCTTTCCGGCGGCTGACGAACGTGACGGCCGACCGTGCAGGAACCACCGCCTTGCCTCCGTTGTCCACCAACTCCGTGGGCAGCAGGTTGTTGCCTTCACCCTCGGTTGTCAGATAAGGTTGCCATTTCTTCACTTTCCTGTCCTTTACGTGCAGGGTGATTTCACGTCCGGTTTCTGCATAATTGAGCACCACCACGGCCCACGAGCCATCGGCGTTGCGGTAGGCCGTACACATCAATCCCGTGGGGTCTGTGTCGCCTTCCGCTATGGTGCGTCCTGCGTCATCGGTGGCCGTAACCGCCATCCTGACGGCTTCCGGCCGCACAAAGCGGCTGTAGTTGCCCAGCACCCATAGCAGTTTGGAGTCCACCACATAGCCTTCCGTTCCCTCGCGGTTGCTGTATTCCCGCAGTAGCCCGTCCTTGTAGTCACCCCCTATGGCACGCCACCATTGCCAGCTCCCGGCTCCGGCATAAACCAGGTCGTGATGGATGATGCGCCCCACGTAGAGGGCAGTTTTCATGGTGCGGTCAAAGCCGCCCCCGCCACCGATTTCCTCATCGTTGCTCATGATGCAGGTTTCCGTCTGCCAGAACTGCACGTCGTATTTATCCAACGTGTCCTTGAGTTGTATGCGGATGCCGCGCAGGGCTTGTAACGGCGTGTTGGTCCAATAGCTGTGCCCGGCTATCAGGCGGGGCACGTTGGGCAGGTCGCCCACATAGGTCTCCGTGCTGTCGGGACAGAATAGAGCCTGTATGGCATAACCCCGTTGCCAGTCGGCGATGTGCGTGGAAAACATGCAACGGTAGTCGGATGACTCGTTCACCAGGATTTTCGTATCCAGTCCACGTTCCGTGAAAGCACGGCTGAAAGCCCGTGCCAGCTGTGCCAACTCACGGTTCGTGGCCGGCGTGCCCTCCTGTTTCGGGCCGGTCCAGTTCCAATGCCCGTCCGGTTCGTTCACCGGGCACACATAATCCAGCCGGATACCGTCGTGGCGGTCCAGACCTTCCACGACACCCGCGGCATAGCGGGCAAAGTCATCGTAACATTCGGGGCGCAGGTTGAGCGTCCCGTCGCGTCCCGTATTGGTGGCCAGTCCGTTCAGCGTGTAGTCCACCGGTGGCGAATTGAAGAACCCGATGAAGGTGTTCACGCCGCGCTCTTTGGCCATCTGCAGGAAATTGCGCTGCCCTTGCTGCCGCGAAGGGTCGAACGAACCGTCCGGCGAGAGCAACCGCTCGGTGCGCATCCAACGCGACCCGATGCCGCTCTCGCGTCCCTGCTCCGTGCTGCCGGTCCCGATGTTGAAGCGCCAGATGGAAAGCCCTATGCCCAGAGGGCGGCCATGAGTGTCGGATTCGAGGCTGAACAGCCAGTCGGCCGCCTGCTGCCGCACACTGTCGGCCCACAGTCCTATGTACTGTATGCTCCAGGCGTCCGATGCGCCGAAGCCGTCTATGGACTGGAGCGGATGCTGCGTGTCTATTTCAAAACGGGAAACGTTTTTCTGTGCCGCAACGGGCAGTGAAACCAAAAGGGCGCACCAATAGGCGCAGAACGTATGTTTCATGTTCATCTGAGGTTTTGTTGTTCGTAATGCCCCAAAGATAAACATAAAAAACGAACCGGCCAGCAAAAGCGGGCATAAATCATCGCTGGCTCCCGGTGCAGGAGTGTGGCGGGCAAAAACGGGCTGGGCCACCCTCCGGCGGCTTTGCCCGGCAGCTTTTTTTCGTTACTTTTGCGGAGTGTTTCAGTCATAAAAAAAATTGTCATGATAAATCCCGTTTATTCCCCGGCAGATGGCCGCTATGAGAGCGGCATGGGCTACCGCCGCTGCGGCCGCAGCGGAGTGTTGCTTCCGGAAATTTCCCTGGGGCTGTGGCACAACTTCGGCGATGCCACCCCTTTGTCCGATGCCATGGCCCTGGCACATTATGCCTTTGACCACGGCATCACGCATTTCGACCTGGCCAACAACTACGGCCCCTCATACGGCAGTGCGGAGGAGACGTTCGGACAGATTATGAAGAAATCATTCCGCCCCTACCGTGACGAACTGTTCGTTTCCACCAAGGCAGGCCATGACATGTGGCCGGGGCCTTATGGCAACTGGGGCAGCCGCAAATCGCTCATGGCCAGCATCGACCAGAGTCTGGCACGGATGGGGCTGGATTATGTGGATGTGTTTTATTCCCACCGCTATGACCCGGATACGCCGTTGGAGGAGACCTTGCAGACACTGGTGGACATCGTGCGGCAGGGCAAGGCACTTTATGTGGGATTGTCCAAATATCCTTCCGGAAAAGCAGTGGAGGCTTACCGCTATCTGGAAGCCCGCGATGTGCATTGCTTGCTCTATCAGGGGCGTTACAACCTGTTCGACCGCATGCCTGAGGAAGAAGGCATACTGGAGCAGGCGCATGCCGCGGGCGTGGGCTTCATCGCTTTCTCGCCCTTGGCGCAAGGTTTGCTGACATCGCGCTACTTGCAGGGCGTGCCGGAGGATTCGCGCATGGCACAGGGGCGTTTCCTGAAGCGTGAGATGCTGACGGAGGAGGTGTTGGGCAAAATCAAGGCATTGCACCGCATGGCCGCGGGGCGCGGACAGACGTTGGCGGAAATGGCTTTGGCCTGGTTGTTGAGAGACGAAAAGGTTACTTCCGTCATTATCGGGGCCAGTTCCGTGCCCCAGTTGGAAGACAACCTGAAAGCGTTGCGGAAGAAAAGTTTCAGCGTAGAGGAATTGGCGCGGTTGGAAGACATTTGCCGTAAACCGTAATGCCGGAACGCGGCAATGCCCTGTCCGGTGTCTTTTCCGTAGTCAGAACGGGGCGGGGCAGGTGAGGTGTATCCTTTCGCCCGTATGCACGTGCCTGAAGTCCAAAGCCTCGGCATGCAGGAACAAACGCCGGTCCGGGTGGCCGTAGAGATTGTCGCCCACAATGGGGGCATCCAGGCCGTCGGGGTGGGCGGCGTGCACACGCAGTTGGTGGGTGCGTCCGGTGAGTGGGTAAAAGGCTACCCGCGTCCGGCCTCCCTCTCTGGCCAACACTTTGAAACGGGTGACTGCCGGTTTGCCGTGTTCCATGCTCACCATCTGCCGCGGGCGGTCGTCCGGATTCGCACAGAGGGGGAGCCGCACGATGCCCTCATCCTGCTGTACGCAACCGTCCAGCAGGGCAATGTAGGTTTTCCTGATAGCGCGGTTTTCAAACATCTGCTGCAACAACCGGTGGGTTTCCGCCGTCTTGGCCAGCAGGAGAAGCCCCGATGTGTCCATATCCAACCTGTGAACCAGCAATGGCCCTGTGGCCTGTGGCCAATGGCGGCAAGCCCAGTCCCATACGGAAGGGGCTGTGCCTTTGCCGGGTACGGACAGCATGCCGGCCGGTTTGCAGACTGCCGCCAGCCATTTGTCCTCATAGACGATAGCCGGTTCAACGGTTTGGTGTTTGTCCGCCTCCTGCCGGTTGGGTTCCACGTCCAGTCCCTGCAACATGAAGTCCAATATGGGTTCACATTTGCTTTTGCAGGCAGGATAGAAATGGCCGTGGCGGCGGATATCGGAAGCCGGCGAGGCGCCCCACCAGAATTCCGCCATGGCCAGTGGGCGGTAACCGTTCCGG
Source organism: uncultured Paraprevotella sp. (assembly GCA_964528135.1). GTDB lineage: Bacteria > Bacteroidota > Bacteroidia > Bacteroidales > Bacteroidaceae > Paraprevotella. The sequence continues at coordinate 12,351 of CAZGSE010000030.1, forward strand.
TAGGCGTATTGCAACAGTTTCGGTGCGGCACATTCCCCTGCGCCGGAGGGCGGTACGGGACGCTCCTGTTCCCGGAACAGCTGCCACAGGTCTTTTTCTTCGCCGCGGGCGTTCAGTATGCGGAACTGTGAAAACAGCCATTCCTGCAACCGTTCGGAGCGCACTTTACGTTCCGCTTTTAGCTGTCTGATTCGTTCTTCCGTTTCTTCCAACTGCCTTTTGATGACTTCTGTTTCGGCTTTCCACCGCCTTTCCCTTCTTTTGTAGTCGGCTTTCAGGTGTTGGCTTTCCCGGACAAGCTGTTCTTCTGCAATGTCCGGGTTTCCGGTAGAACGCAGGATATCCCGGCGCTCCTTTGCGGCTTTCATTTCCGCCCGTGCCTGCCACAGGTCGGTTTCAGCCGCTTTGGTAATGGATGCCAACCGTTGCATCCCTTCCCGTCGCTCCTCGCTGTCCGTCAGGATGGCTATACGGCGGTTCAGGTCGGAAATGTAGGCTTCCTCTTCTTTGAAATGGCCGTTGGGTTGCAGCAGGTCGTAAACGGGAGGGACAAAATAGCCGTGGTCGTTGCGCCCGCCGAGCAGACCGGAATAGGCCGCCAGGAACCCCACGGTATCCTCTTTTTCCGCCACCAGTACCCCGAACATTTTCCCCTTGTCAAGTTCTTCTGCCCAATCTGCCCGCAAATGCAAGTAACGTTGCACTTCCCGTGCGGCGCGCACGGAGAGCGGATGCGGTACATAATGAAACGGACAGGTGAAAAGTCCGGGACGTTCTTCCGGTTCTACGGCCGGAAAGAATGGGTGGAACGGGAAGTCCCCGTCCTCGATATGCTTGCCTTGTTCCTGCATGAATTTTAATATTGATGGGCAAATATCATTCTTTTTTTAAGAACGCGCATTGTTTTTAAAGTTCTTTATATGAAAAGTGAACGTTTGACAATTCATCGTAGCCTCCGGTCGGGTTTCGTTGAAGTTTACGCAAAACTTCTGTCTCTGGTGTGGGCAAAAGTTAAATAACCAAAACATGGGAATGCTATCGTATTTAGTCACCTAAATAATATGTAACTTTGCCTTTCAACGTCATAAACGGGTTAAAAGACATCGCCCCCATGTCGGGGAAAACGATAACGCAAATATTTAATTAAAAACAAATAGGAAGCAGTATGAAAAAGTTTTTTGTGTTGGGGATCGGATTGAGCGCGGCTTTTTCCATGATTTCTTGTAAGTCTTCAGAAAGCGCATATAAAAAGGCTTATGAAAAGGCCAAAAAGCAGCAGGTGGTGACTACAGAGCAGGAGCCAGTCCAGTCTCAGGAAACCACACAGGTGGAGGTAACGCCGGTCACTCCGGTCATTCCCCAGGAACCGGCCAATTCAACGGATGTGAACACAGTTCGGGTGCAGACCGAAAATGTTACTGTGGTATCAGGCAGCGGATTGAAGGCTTACAGCGTAGTATGTGGCAGTTTCAGTCTGAAAGCCAATGCGGAAGGCTTGCAGAAGACCTTGACGAAAGCAGGGTATGATGCCCAAATTGCCTACAATGACGAGAAGAATACGTATCGGGTAGTGGCCTCCACGTATGAAAATAAGGCCGCGGCTGTGCAGTCGCGTGATGTCTTGCGTGCCACGTATCCTGACGCATGGTTGCTTTATTCCAAATAAGGTCTCAAGTTTACCTTAATAGCAGTAAAGAAATACGGACGGGGGCAAGGGCAACTTTGCCCCCATTTGCTATGTGTACATGGACGGGTTGGCGGCTATTAAGAATAATTTGTTTTTGTGCTGGAGGTTATTTCGTTCGTTTTCACTATTTTTGCAGACTATATGGGAAGAATTTTATCCATAGATTATGGACGGAAACGAACTGGGGTGGCGGTAACAGATCCCTTGCAACTGATTGCGAACGGATTGGCCACAGTGCCTACGGATTCGCTGGTGGATTTCTTGAAAGACTATGTTTGCCGGGAACCCGTGGAGCGCATCATTGTGGGGCAACCACGGCAGGACAACGGGGCGGATTCGGAAAACATGAAGAGGATCAGGCCTTTCGTGCAGCGGTTGTACAAACTGTTCCCGGACATTCCTGTGGAGTTCTTTGACGAGCGCTACACTTCCGTGCTGGCACACCAGGCGATGTTGGAGGGCGGTTTGAAGAAAAAGGACAGGCAGAACAAAGCGTTGGTGGATGAGATCAGTGCCACCATTATTTTGCAGGGATGGATGGAAGCCCATAGGAAAAAGGAATGAAAGATAAACGTAATATGATATTACCTATTTATACGTTCGGCCAGCCTGTTTTGCGTAAGGTGGCTGAAGACATCACTCCGGACTATCCGGGACTGAAGGAGTTGATAGAAAACATGTATGAGACCTTGGAACATTCCGACGGCATTGGTCTGGCAGCTCCGCAGGTGGGGCTTCCCATACGTTTGGTGGTCATTGATTTGGACTTGCTTTCTGAAGACCTTCCGGAATATAAAGGTTATGTCCGTACGTTCATTAACCCCCATATATTGGAATACGACAGTACGGAGACAGATTCCGTGGAGGAAGGTTGCCTCAGCCTGCCGGGAATCCATGAGCCTGTGAGAAGGCCCACGCGTATCCGGGTGACTTATCTTGACGAGAATTTCCAGCCGCATACGGAGTGGGTGGACGGTTATCTGGCACGTGTCATGCAGCATGAGTTCGACCATCTGGAGGGGAAGATGTTTGTGGATCATCTCTCCATGTTGCGCAAACAAATGATTAGAGGAAAACTGGGCAACCTGATAAAAGGGAATTTCCGCTGCTCATACAAGGTCAAGGTAAAGAAAGCATAATGGTGTTTCTACGGAAGGTCGTTTTTCTGATTTTCGGGTTCTTTCCGGTGGTGGCGGCTGCGCAAATCAACACAGACCGGATGATGCTGATGGGGCGTAATGCGCTCTATTATGAGGATTACGTGCTTTCCATACAACGTTTCAATATGGTCATTTCGGCTAAGCCTCATTTGTCTGAGCCTTATTTTTACAGGGGGTTGGCCAAGTTTTATCTGGAAGATTATGCCGGTGCGGAAGAGGATTGCGGGCTTGCCATAACCCGTAATCCTTTTTTGCCGGACAATTACGAACTACGCGGGTTGTGCCGGATCAACTTGAAGCGTTATCAGGATGCAGTCTCCGATTACGGCCGTGTATTGGACATAGAACCGGAAAATGAGATAGCCTTGCACAATATGACCTTGTGCTATCTGGAGTTGAAGGATTACGGACGGGCTGTGGAGTGTATCGACCGCATGTTGGGATATTGGCCAAAGAAAGCACAGCTCCATGCCCTGAAAGCCCAGGCTTATTTGGTACAGAAAGATACGGTACAGGCGATGGGAAGTCTGGACAAGGCTCTGGAACTCAATCCTTATGAGGGGCAGGCGTGGGCCATGCGTGCGTCTGTGTATGCCGATCGGGGTGAATACAAACTCGCAGAAGAGGCTTTGGACAAGACCATACAGCAAATACCCCGTGAGGCCGGTTATTACATCAACCGTGCATTGGTGCGTTACCACCAGCGCAACCTGCGGGGGGCGATGGAAGATTACGACATAGCCTTGGAAATGGATTCCACAAATTACATCGGCCATTTCAACCGTGGCTTGCTCCGTTCGCAGGTGGGGGATGACAACCGGGCCATCGAGGACTTCAATTTTGTGCTGAGACTGGAACCCGACAACATGATTGCCCTGTTCAACCGGGCTTTGATGTTGGACAACACTGGCGACTATCAGGGGGCGATAAGGGACATCAACGCCGTGATAAAGGAGTTTCCGAATTTCTGGACAGGTTATCAGTTCCGGGCGGAAGTGCGCCGTAAGATCGGGGATACAAAAGGGGCGGAAGAAGATGAATTCAAGGTGCTGAAAGCCCAGACGGAGATGCGCTATGGCGGCAAAAATGACACGTCCGTAAAGCCGACCCGCAAGGTCAGTGACCGTACGATGGAAGATTATGACAAACTGGTGGAAGCCGATTCGGACAATGAAGAGGCACCGGCTTATGAAAGTGAGTATCGCGGGAGAATCCAGAACCGCAAGACGGAACTGAAAGCCGCTCCTTTCCTCGCACTGACGTATTATTCGCGCAGCAGTGGATTCCAACGCCGGATGTATAATAAAGAAGTAGAACAGTTGAATGTCAAGAAAACCTTGCCGGGGCAACTGTTGCTGACGGATGACGAACAACCTTTGGATGAAGGGCAGGTGGAGAAACATTTTGCGTCCATCCAGTCCCTTTCAGAGAAAATCTCTTCCCAGCCGGACAATGCCATGCTCTATTTTTCGCGTGCAATAGACGAATACCTCGTGCAGGATTTTGAGAGGGCTCTGGCCGATGCGGAACGCGTTGTGGAACTGGACTCCACTTTTGTCATGGCATATTTCCTGCGTGCGCAGGTGAGAGTGAAGAACCAGGAGGTGCGGAATGCCGAAAAACAGAATGCCGACAATACAAAAGACAAATGGGAACTGGATGACTCCCATACGGTCTATCAGGCTGCCCTCAGGGACTTGGACCGTGTGCTGGCCAAGGATGCAACTTTTTCCGGTTGCCATTACAACAAGGGTAACATCTATTTACAGATGAACTTGTGGGCGGAGGCCATCGATGCCTATAGCCGGGCGCTGGAGTACAATCCGGACTACGCCGATGCTTATTATAACCGTGGTGTGGCATATATCCTTTCTGGTAATAATGCCGCGGGAGTTTCGGATTTGAGCCGTGCAGGCGAAATGGGTGTTTATAGGGCCTACAATTTGATTAAAAGATACAGGGACAAGGTATCATCTGCAAAGAAGTGACATTCTGGCGGCTTTTTTTGCTCTTTTTACTTTGGTCTCATGAAAAATAACTATTTTTGCAATCTTGAAAAAAAGACATAAGGAGGATATGATAAAGATAACTTTTCCAGACGGCTCTACGCGTGAGTACGAAGCCGGCGTCACGGGCATGCAGCTTGCCGAAAGTATTTCTTCCCGTTTGGCACAGGACGTTTTGGCGTGCGGGGTGAACGGTAATATCACGGAACTGAATCGTCCCATCACGGACGATGCCTCCGTGGTGCTCTACAAATGGGATGATGCTGAGGGCAAGCATGCTTTCTGGCACACTTCGGCCCATCTGATGGCCGAGGCCTTGCAGGAGCTTTATCCCGGAATCCAGTTCGGAATAGGCCCGGCCATTGAAAACGGTTTCTATTACGATGTAATGCCGCCTGCCGGTATCGTAATCCGTGAGGGGGATTTTGGCAATATCGAAAAGAAAATGCTCGAACTGGCGCAGCGCAAGGAAACCGTCGTGCGTGCGGAAATTTCAAAGGCCGATGCTTTGAAATTCTTTGGGGAACATGGGCAGACCTACAAGAACGAACTGATAGAAGACTTGGAAGACGGGCATATTTCGACTTATACGCAGGGAGCCTTTACGGACTTGTGCCGCGGGCCTCATTTGCTGAATACGGGCGTGATAAAGGCGGTGAAGGTGACGGCCGTGTCGTCTGCCTATTGGCGTGGCGACGAGAAGCGTCCGCAAATGACCCGTATCTATGGCATTTCGTTCCCCAAGAAGAAACTGCTGGACGAGTATCTGGTTTTGTTGGAAGAGGCTAAGAAGCGCGACCACCGTAAGATTGGCAAGGATATGGAACTATTCATGTTCTCGGAACGTGTGGGGAAAGGGCTTCCGATGTGGTTGCCCAAAGGTACTGCATTGCGTCTCCGCCTGGAAGACTTCTTGAAAAAGATTCAAAAACGTTATGGCTACCAGCAAGTAATGACACCGCATATCGGCGGTAAGAACCTGTATGTGACTTCCGGGCATTATGCCCATTACGGGAAAGACTCTTTCCAACCCATCCATACGCCAGAGCCGGATGAGGAGTACATGCTGAAACCGATGAACTGTCCTCACCACTGTGAGATATACGCATGGAAGCCGCGTTCGTATAAGGACCTGCCGCTGCGTATCGCTGAATTCGGCACTGTGTACCGTTATGAACAGAGCGGTGAACTGCATGGCCTGACCCGTGTCCGTTCGTTTACGCAAGACGATGCCCACATCTTCTGCCGTCCGGACCAAGTGAAAGAGGAGTTCATCCGGGTGATGGAAATCATACAGATTATCTTCGGGGCATTGGATTTCGATACTTACGAGGCGCAGATTTCCTTGCGCGACCCTGACAATCATGAGAAATATATCGGTTCGGACGAAGTCTGGGCCGAGGCCGAGAATGCCATTATAGAAGCCTGTCACGAAAAAGGCCTGAAGGCCAAGGTGGAATATGGGGAAGCGGCTTTTTACGGCCCAAAACTCGACTTCATGGTGAAGGACGCTTTGGGACGCCGTTGGCAACTGGGAACAATTCAAGTGGACTACAACCTTCCCGAACGCTTTAAACTGGAATATACGGGTGAAGACAACCAGAAACACCGTCCGGTGATGATTCACCGTGCGCCTTTCGGTTCGATGGAACGCTTCTGTGCCGTGCTGATTGAGCATACGGCCGGTCATTTTCCCTTGTGGCTGGCACCCGACCAAGTGGCCATCCTCCCGATTTCAGAGAAGTTCAACGATTATGCCAGGAAGTTATGTGCCTATTTTGACAGCCAGGATGTCCGTGCCATCATAGACGACCGTAACGAAAAGATTGGCCGCAAAATCCGCGACAACGAGATGAAGCGCATTCCCTACATGCTGATTGTGGGCGAAAAGGAGGCCGCAGACGGCACGGTTTCCGTGAGGAAACAGGGCGAGGGCGACCAGGGAAGTATGAAATTCGAGGATTTTGCGAAGAAAATCAATGAAGAAGTGCGTAATGTGACGAATAAATATTAAATTTGCACCCGATTTTTTAAAACGATTCTATATCAGAGGCTAACAAACAGAAGAAGAGAACGACATTTTTGATGAAGAAAGACAATTTGAAACAGCAGTATCGTATCAATGAACAGATACGGGTGCGCGAAGTCCGGATAGTAGGCGAGGGAACCGGATCTACGGTTGTGCCGATAGCCCAAGCATTGCATATGGCTGAAACGCAAGGTGTGGATCTTGTGGAAATCTCCCCGAATGCAGTTCCTCCTGTTTGTCGTCTGATTGATTACAGCAAGTTCCTTTACCAGCAGAAGAAACGGCAGAAAGAGATGAAGGCCAAGCAGGCGAAAGTGGATGTGAAAGAAATCCGTTTCGGCCCGCAGACCGATGACCATGATTATAACTTCAAGTTGAAGCATGCCCAGGGGTTCCTGTCAGAGGGCGATAAGGTGAAAGCCTATGTGTTCTTTAAGGGACGCAGCATCTTGTTCAAGGAACAGGGCGAAGTGTTGCTGCTTCGTTTTGCCAATGATTTGGAAGAGTATGGGAAAGTGGAGCAGATGCCGGTGCTGGAAGGGAAGCGGATGACCATTTTCATCGCCCCGAAAAAGCAGGCTCAGGCCAAGAAAAACGTGACCGAACTTGCGGCATCCGTCCCCCAGAAATCGGAGAGGAGCCAACCTAAAACCAATGTTCCCAAAGAATACAAAGGGCCGTGGGTGGAAGGCGAAGATTGAAACGTGAGAAGATTTCCCGTGCGTAACGCTTTGGTATATGCGTTGCCACGCCATTGAATAATAACTTTTTAAAATTAAACAAAATGCCAAAAGTAAAGACTAATTCCGGTGCCAAAAAAAGATTCGCTCTTACCGGAACCGGTAAAATCAAAAGACGTCATGCTTACCACCGCCACATTCTGACGAAGAAGACGAAGAAGCAAAAGAAAAATCTGGTTCATTCCGACATTGTGGTTACGGCCGACCGTAAGCAGGTGCGTGATCTTCTCTGCCTGCGTTAATTGAATTGTGGAGATAGAATTAAAGAAAGTTACAAACCGAATGTTTTAGCCAAAAGGGCATCCGGCGTCCTTTCCTGTAAGGGACATGTGGATGACGCTAACATTTAAAAAAGAAACAAAATTATGCCAAGATCAGTAAATCACGTTGCTTCAAGAGCAAGAAGAAAGAAAATTTTAGGTTTAACCAAAGGTTATTTCGGCGCGCGCAAGAATGTATGGACCGTGGCCAAGAACACGTGGGAGAAAGGTCTGACCTATGCTTACCGTGACCGCCGCAACAAGAAGCGCAATTTCCGTGCACTGTGGATTCAGCGTATCAATGCCGCTGCCCGCCAGGAAGGGATGTCTTACTCCCAGTTGATGGGTGCCTTGCATAAGGCCGGCATCGAAATAAACCGCAAGGTGCTTGCCGATTTGGCCATGAACCATCCGGAAGCATTCAAGGCCGTTGTAGCCAAGGTGAAATAAGGATATTCCGACACCGTTATTTTTTATAAGATATAAGGCGTATTGCTTGTCAATACGCCTTTTTTTATTTTATTTTGCAGTGCATAATGAAGGCATGGTTTTGCAATCATTTAGTATAGGAATTAATAGAGGATCGATGGAAAGGAAACGGAAAGATTATGCTATCCTGATGTTGAAGGGCATGGGCATGGGAGCGGCGGATGTGGTGCCCGGCGTGTCAGGCGGCACCATTGCATTCATTGTCGGGATTTATGACGAGTTGATAGATTCCATAAAGAGTATTGACACGCACTCCCTCAAACTGCTGTTCACCGGGAAACCGGGGGCTTTTTGGCAGGCAATCAACGGCAATTTCCTTTTTTTCCTGATTTTGGGGATTGGCATCAGCGTGTTTTCATTGGCCAAGTTGATTACTTACCTGTTGAAGACCGAGCCGGTATTGGTGTGGTCTTTTTTCTTCGGCCTGGTGCTGGCTTCCACGTGGTTCGTTTCAAGGGACATCGCGGGATGGAACTGGAAGACGGTGTTGGGCTTCCTTGCGGGGGCAGTGGTGGCCTATTACATCACGATAGCCACTCCGGCCGAAACGCCCACCAACCTGCCATTCATATTCTTGTGCGGTGCCATTGCCATTTGTGCCATGATTTTGCCGGGCATTTCGGGCAGCTTCATCCTGGTCCTGCTGGGTAAGTATTTCTATATCATGGAGGCGGTGGAGACGCTGGACTTCGTAGTGCTTGGGGTGTTTGCCATGGGATGCCTGCTGGGTATCACCGGTTTTTCGCGCCTGTTGTCATACGCGCTCAAAAACTTGCGCAACATCACGTTGGCCGTGCTCTCCGGTTTCATGTTGGGGTCGCTGAACAAGGTGTGGCCCTGGAAAGTGACGGAGAACGGGGTGGAGCAGAACGTTTTGCCCCATACGGCGGTGGCCGGGGGCATTGCGCTGATGTTGGTAGGCTTCTTGCTGGTGTATGTGTTGGAGAAGATTTCCATAGCCAAGTCGAATGAATAATACCGTTGAAAGATGATGTGCAGGAAAAAATATTTCTGGTTTCTGGCAGGCTTGTGTGTCCTGTCGTTGTTCTTGTTTCTGGGGCAGACCCATTTTTATACGCGTGGCGAACCGCGCGAGGCCGTCGTGGCACTCTCCATGCTGCAACAGGGCAATTGGGTGCTGCCGGTGAACAATGGGGTGGAGCTGGCTTTCAAACCGCCTTTCTTCCATTGGTGTATCGCCACGGTTTCCGCTGTGGCGGGAGTGGTCAATGAATATACCTCGCGCATGCCTTCGGCATTGGCCCTGATGGCCATGGTGCTGGTGGGCTACGTGTTCTATGCCCGCCGGCGCGGGGGGGAAACCGCTTTCATTGCCGCGCTGGTTACGCTGACTAACTTCGAGGTGCACCGCGCGGGTGTGGCCTGCCGGGTGGACATGGTGCTCACGGCCATGATGGTTATCGCCCTCTACCAGTTGTACAAGTGGGGCGAGAAAGGCCTGCGGGGCGTGCCCGTGGTGGCCGTGTTATGCCTGAGCGCGGCTGCCCTGACCAAAGGCCCGGTGGGCATCGCGTTGCCTTGTGTGGTGCCGGCGTTGTTCTTCTGGATACGGGGGACAAGGTTTGTCCGCATCTTCTTTTCTTTCCTGATGGTGGCTGTGCTGGCCTGCGTGCTGCCCGCCCTATGGTATTGGATGGCCTATTTGCAGGGTGGGGAAGCGTTCCTTAATCTTGTGCTGGAGGAGAATGTTTACCGTTTCCTGGGCAAGATGACTTACGATGCCCATGAGAATCCGGTGTGGTACAATGTGGTGATGTTGGTGGCCGGCTATGTGCCTTACACCCTGCTGGCCGTGGTGTCCCTGTTTTTCCTGCATTACAGCCGGCCGGACGTGCGGGGCCTGTGGGGGCGTTTCGTGGCCTACTTCCGCAATATGGACGATGCCCGGCTCTATTCCTTGCTCTGCATCGTGGTCATCTTCGTGTTCTATTGCATCCCCAAGAGCAAGCGGAGCGTATATCTGCTGCCCGTTTATCCGTTCATTGCCTATTTCCTGGCGGAATACATCGTTTATCTGCGCCGCCGTCATGTCAATGCCGTGCGGGTGTTCGGTAGCGTCATGGCCGGTTTGTCGTTCCTGCTGGCACTGGTTTTCATGGCCGTGCGTTTGGATTGGGTGCCCGACTCATTGTTCGGTGGGCGCCATGCGGCCGAAAACATCGCCTACATGCACGCCTTGCGCGATTTCGCGCTTACCCCGTGGGCCTGCCTGCTGCTACTCGTTCCGGTGGGGGCGGCCTGTTGGTACTTCCGTGTGCAAAGGCGCAATGCGGCGGGCAATGGCATCATCTATGCCGCCATCGCCGTGGTGTTCACCATCTTCATAGCCCTCGACGGGGTGTACCAGCCCACGGTGCTGAACGTGAAATCGGACTATGCCGTGGCACAGGAAGTGCGACGCATCGTGCCGGAGGGACGGCTGTATTCGTTCCGCACGGACGTGGTGCCGGGCAACCGCATGCACCCTTTCACCGTGAACTTCTATTTGGGCGACCGCATGGTGCCGTTCGACTGTTTTGAACCCGGCCGTGAGGGCTACGTGTTCATGGGCGATGACATGGTGCCGGCTTTCATGGAGCGTTATGGCGGGGAGTATGCGCTGGAGGAGGTGTACAATCCCGGCCACCGCAGTTGTGATGACAAGCGGAACAACTGCCTGTACCGCTTCCGGCAAACCGCGGACGTACATTAAGGAGGGAAAGGGGGAATGATGAGAAAAGGCTTTTTCACCTTTGTGCGTTTCGGCATGGTCGGCGTGCTGGCCACGGCCCTGCATTATTTCCTCTACTACCTGTTGCACGGGCTGACGGGTGCCAATGCGGCTTTCACGGTGGCCTATGTGCTGTCGTTCGTGATGAACTTCTATCTGACCTCTTATTTCACCTTCGGCATGCGTCCCTCCTGGCGGAAACTGTTCGGGATGTGCGGGGCGCATGGGGTGAACTACCTGTTGCAGATGGGGTTGCTGAACTTTTTCCTTTGGGCGGGCGTATCCGCGGTTTGGGCGCCCTTGCCGGTGTATGCCATTGCCGTGCCGGTGAATTTCCTGTTGGTTCGTTTTGTATTTACGCGGAAAAACAAATAATGTATGATGAGACTGGTGATTGTTGTACCTTGTTATAATGAGGAAGAGGTGTTGGCCGAAACCAACCGGGAGCTGCTGGCCATACTGGCGGAGCTGCAGGACGGAGGGAAGATAGGCGCGGGCAGCCTGCTCTATGTGGACGATGGGTCGCGCGACCGCACCTGGCCCCTGATACAGGACTTTGCGGCGGCAGACAGCCGTGTGCGGGGCCTGAAGCTGGCGCACAACGTGGGTCACCAGCAGGCACTCTGGGCCGGGTTGGAGTGGGCGGCTGTGCATGCCGATGCGGCCGTGTCCATCGACGCCGACTTGCAGGACGACGTGCGTTCCATCATCCACATGGTGGACGCCTTTGCCGAAGGGGCCGACATCGTGTATGGCGTGCGCCGCAGGCGGCCGGCAGACACGTTTTTCAAGAAAAGCACGGCACTGGCGTTCTATTGGTTGATGAATGCTTGGGGCGGCAACCTCGTGCACAACCACGCCGATTTCCGCCTGATGAGCCGTCGGGCGCTGCAAGCCCTGGTGTCCTGTCCGGAGCGCAACCTTTTCTTGCGCGGCATGGTGTCCGCGCTGGGCTATCCCTCTGCCAAGGTTTACTACGACCGCCAGGAGCGGTTGGCCGGCGAGTCGAAATACCCCTTGGGCAAGATGGTCAGTTTTGCGTTGGACGGCATCACTTCGTTCTCCGTCCGCCCGTTGCGCTACATTTCCATGCTCGGCCTGCTGTTCATCTTCGTTTCGCTGCTGGCCATCGTTTACGCCGTCATCCGCTATGTGGAGGGCGAGACCATCCAGGGGTGGACTTCGCTGCTGGTGTCCGTCTGGTTCATCGGCGGTTTCATCCTGACGGCCTTAGGCATCATTGGCGAGTATGTGGGGAAAATCTACAAGGAAGTAAAGCGCCGTCCGCGTTACTTCATAGAGCAGACTGCGGGCATGTCCGCCTCGTCCGGCCGGCCGGACGACGGGTTGTAAAGCCGCGGGAACCGTTGGGTTCCGTCCCTGCAAGGGGAAGTGTCCCCGGCATAAGCGTTCCCCGCGGATGTGCGTTTGCCGCGACGGAAAGTAGCCGCCATCCTTTTTGTCCGCTTGCCGTTTAAGGTTCTTGCCCATGTACGTCCCCTGCTTTGCGCAAAACGGCGGACGTACATGGGCAAGAAATTTTCCGGGCGTTTTCCGGTGCGGGCGGAGGATGCCCGGCCATCCTGCCTGGGTCGGCAGGATTTCTTATCCCATCTTTCCGGTCAGGTAAGCCCGCGTGCGTTCGTCTGCCGGGTTGTTGAACATCTTGTCCGTCCGGTCATATTCTATGAGTTCGCCCAGATACATGAACATGGACATGTCCGAGATGCGCTTGGCCTGCGACATGTTGTGCGTCACAATCATGATGGTCACCTCGTCTTTCAGCTTCACGATGAGGTCCTCCACATGCTTCGTGGCGATGGGGTCGAGGGCCGAAGTCGGTTCGTCCAGCAGGAGCAGTTCGGGCTGCAGGGCCAGGGAGCGGGCGATGCAGAGGCGTTGCTGCTGCCCGCCGGAGAGGAACGTGCCGCGTTTGGTGAGCGCGCCCTTCACCTCGTCCCACAGCGACACATTGCGCAGGTTGCGCTCCACGATTTCGTCTTTTTTGCTTTTGCCCAGGCGGATACCGTTGAGGATGTAGCCCGCCAGCACGTTGTCGTAGATGCTCATGGTGGGGAACGGGTTGGGACGCTGGAACACCATGCCTATTTTGCGGCGCACCAGGTTGGGCTGCTCTTGCGTGATGTCCGTGCCGTTGAGCAGTATCGCCCCCGTGGCTTGTATGTTCTTGTACAGTTCGTGCATGCGGTTCACGGCGCGCAGCAGGGTGCTCTTGCCGCATCCGGAGGGTCCCATGATGGCCGTTATGGTGTTGCGTTGCACGGCCGCCGACACATTTTTCACGGCCGTCACTTTCTGGTCGTAGGAGATACTGACGTTTTTGATTTCCAGTATGGGGTCTGTGATGTTCATATTTTCCATTTCTTTGCGATGCGTTTGGCTAATAGGTTAAGACAGAGTACGAATGTGAGGAGGAACAGCGATGCCCCCCAGATGAGGCTTTGCAGGTTGGGGTCGTTGAAGAACTCCCAGATGAGCAGCGGCACGGCCGACATGGGCTTGGACATGTTCCAGCTGATGACCGCGCTGCCCAGAGTGGTGAACATCAGCGGTGCCGTTTCGCCCACCACGCGCGAGATGGCCAGCAGTATGCCCGTGAAGATGCTGCCGAACGAGGCGGGCAGCATCACCTTCAGCATCACGCGCCAGTAGCTCCCGCCCAGCCCCAGGCCTGCCTCTTTCAGCGTTTCGGGCAGAATCTTCATGGTCTCTTCCGTGGAGCGGATGATGAGCGGCAGCATCATGATGAACAGGGCCACGCTGCCCGCATAGGCCGAGTAGCCTTTTGTGGGCACCACGATCCAGATGTAGGTGATGATGCCGATGATGATGGAGGGAGTGCCCTGCAGCAGGTCGGTCAGGTAGCTCACGATGGTGGCGAACCAGTTGCCGCGGTATTCCGAAAGGCAGATGCCGCACAGGATGCCCACGGGAATGGCCACCACGGCGGCCAGCGCCAGCATCAGGAATGTGCCGATGATGCCGTTGGCAATGCCGCCGGGCACGCTTTCGCCGCTGGCCATGGCGGTCATGGCCTTGTAGGCGTTCGGCGTGGCCTCGGTGAGGAAGGACCACCCCAGCTGGTTCCAGCCCTTGATGAGCACCTCGCCCAGGATGGCGATGAGCGGGATGGCGGTCATGGCCGACAGCACGCACACCGTGATGTAGAGCATTTTGTTTTTCAGTATCCTGTATTCCAGTTTCTTGTCGGTTGTTTTCATCTTCATTCCTTTTGGGGGTTATACGTGTTGTGCGCGGCGGATGAGTATCTTGCCCGCCATGTTGATGATGGCCGTGATGAGGAACAGCAGCAGGCCGATGGCGATGAGCGACGAGAGCTTCAGCCCGTCGGCCTCGCCGAACTGGTTGGCGATGATGCTAGCCATGGTGTTGCCCGTGGTGCGCAGCGTGTCGGGCATCTGGTTGGTGTTGCCGATAAGCATGGTCACGGTCATGGTTTCGCCCAAGGCACGCCCGATGGCCAGGATGTAGGCCGAGAATATGCCGGAGCCGGCTGTGGGGAAGATGACCTTGCGGATTACTTCTGCACGCGTGGCCCCCAAACCGTAGGCTCCCTCTTTCAGGTCGGCCGGCACCATCTTGATGAACTCCGAACCGAGCGAGGCGGCATAGGGCACAATCATGATGGCCAGCACGAAGGCCGCTGTCAGGATGCCCGACCCCTGCGGGGAGAGTTGCAGGTGCATGAACAGCGTGCGCAGGGCGTAGAAGCCCCACAGGCCATAGATGATGGAGGGGATGCCGGCCAGCAGGTCAACGATGGTGCCCAGCACGGAGGCCACCTTCCTGCCGCGGAAGTATTCGCCGGTGAACAGGGCCACGGGGAGCGAGAACGGGATGCAGATGAGCAGGGCCAGCAGCGTGGTGAGCAAAGTGCCCGTGATGAACGGCAGTGCGCCGTAGCTTTCCTTGCCGGCCGTGGTCACCCAGTCGTCCGAGAATACAAAGTTCCAGAACCCAAAGTAGCCGAAAGCCTCCGAGGCATCGTAGGACAACGAATAGATGATGCCGCCGCAGATGACTGGAATCATAATGGCCGACAGGAGCAGTAGCAGTCGGAATATTCTGTCTTGCATGATCCGTATTTTTAGGCTTGTCTTATTCTTGTTGCAACACGGGTTGCCCGTCGTAGGTCACCTGCTTCAGGTTCTCCAGGCTGGCTTCTACGGCCTGCCGCGGCAGCGGGGCGTAGTTTACCATGGACGTGGTCTGCTGTATGGAGTCGCTCAGGATGTATTTCATCAGGCTGACCGTGGCTTGCGCCTGTGCCAGGCTGCGCCCGCCGTAGTCCTGTTCCTTGTAGAACACCAGCCAGGTGAAGCAGCTGACGGGGTAGGCACCCGGTGCGTCAGCGTCCGTGATGGAGCAGCGCGTGTCCTGTGGGATGTCTCCGGCCGAGGCAGAGATGCTCCCGGCAGACGGTGTCACCATCTCGCCCCGCCGGTTGCGCACGTTGGCATAAGGGATTTTCCGGGCAAAAGCGTATTCCGACCCGATGTAGCCGATGGAGTAGGGGGTCTGGGCGATGATGCCCGCCACGCCGGGGTTGCCCTTGGCTGCCTGTCCCACGGGGAAGTCCACCGTTTTCCCGCTGCCGTAGGTGTTTTTCCACTCTTCGCTCACTTTCGACAGGTAGTCGGTGAAGATGAATGTGGTGCCGCTGCCGTCCGAGCGGTAGGCCTGTATGATGTCCTTGGCGGGGAGCGCGGCCTGCGGGTTCAGTGCTTTCAGGCGCGGGTCGTCCCAGCGGCTGATTTTTCCGCAGAAGATGTCGGCAATGACATCGCCGGAGAGGTTCAGCTCCTTCACTTCCGGCAGGTTGTAGGCGATGACCACGGCACCCATGCAGGTCGGGATGTGCACCACGGGGTTCATTTCTGCCATCTCTTCATCGGTCAGGTAGGCATCCGTCCCGGCGAAATCCACGATTTCGTCCCTCAGGTTGCGTATGCCGCCGCCACTGCCGATGCCGCCGTATGACACTTGGTCGCCCACTTCCCGGCTGTAGCTTTCAAACGTCATGGTGTAGAACGGCAGGGGGAATGTGGCGCCGGCCCCGCTCATTTCCACGGTTTCCCGTCCGGTGCCGTCTCCAGCGGCCTGCTTTCCGCCGCAGGAGGCAAGTGCCAGGGCTGCAAAGGCAGCCGCGATGGGCAAATAAATCTTCTTCATATCAATAAATGTAGTTTTAGGTGTTCATACGATCTCACGCTGCAAAGGTCTCGAAAACCTGTGTCAAACGTGTTACATTCGTATGAAGATGTGAAGAAGTTTGCTTCCGGCCCCGCAGGTTGCCGCAAAAATGCAAAAAAAGGACGGAGGCCGGGCGGCATCCTGCGCGTCCTTGTTGTTTACGGGCGGTCCGCCCCTCTTACCGGTTTCCTGCCGTAGCGTCCGTCTTGCGCTTGCGGTAGAGCTGGTAAGAATTGTATATGTTGTGCCAGATGCTGTAGAAACCTCCGGCAATGGACGTCACGGGGGTCATGAACGTATAGCCCATCCAGATGGCGAACACCGTGTTCTTCTGTCCCAAGGCCTGCGCCGGGCTGATCCGGTCGCGATAATGCCGCCCGATGTGTTTCCCTGCCCAGAACTGCACGATGCAACAGAGCAGCGACACGGCCGCGATGCCTGCCTGGTAGGCGACAGGCACCTCGCTGTGCATGATGCTCTTCACCGTAACCCCGATGGCGATGGCCAAAGCTACGGCCCACAGGTAGAAGGCCAGGTCTTTGCTGGCTATGACCTTGGCGTGGAACCGGGGCAGGCAACGGCGCACGAGCAGGGCGGCCAGGAACGGCCCGAAGAGCAACGGGAACACCTTGCCCAGAATCAGTGCGAAAGACACGCCGAAAGTAAAGTCGTCATGGGGATGGATGAAAGGCACTACCAAGGGGACAAGTAATGCCGCCAGCAGGTTGGCCAGGATGGTATAGGTCGTGAGGTCTGCCGCGCTGCCCCCCAGTTTGCCCGTCACCACGACCGCGGCCGTGGCCGTGGGACAAATCATGCAGAGCATGGCCCCCTCCACAATGACATGCCCCGGCAGGCCGGGGAAGAGCACGATCAGGGCAGACAGGAAGATGAAACTGCAGGCCTGGACGAGCAACAGCCACAGATGCCACAGTTTGGGGCGCAGTTCGTACGGGTCCACCTTGCAGAACGTGATGAATAGCATGGCGAAAATCAACGAAGGTTGCAGGATGCCGATGAGCCGGGCCACGCAGGGTTTGGTAGGGGCGAGGGAGGGGATGCCTGTATAGATAAAGTAAGACAAGGCTCCTGCACACATGGCGATGGGGAGCGTCCAGTTTTTGATAAAACGTATGACTGACATGGCTTTGCGTGTAAACTGCCTGCAAAGTTATACAATTCAGGACGGACAAAGGCGGATTCCGGCCGAAAAATTTGCGCCTCTGCGGGATTTTATCTAATTTTGCCCCGGACATAATGCCGGGGTTATACTCAGGATATAGCCGGCGGCAGTATTTTTTTGTTTTATTTATTTTATAAGATTGATGAATTTATATATTCGTTATTTTGACGAGGAATGCGTGGTCTGTTCGGTAGAGGAAGCATTTGATTTCCTGTCTTCTTTGCCGGGTATTACGCTGGATGAGGCATTGATGAAAGACTTGCGCCAGTATATGGATAGCCCCATGCCTTATCCGAAACGTTATAAGGTGCGTCCTCGTGTGTATTTTATCGTGATCAAGACAACGGCTTCTACGCTGGCCGAATTCAAGGTGAACGGCGGAAAGACACAGTCTCTGGCCGAAAGTTCGGAAAAGGCCCCTGTCGTGTCGCCTTTTTCAAAGGACCGTCCGGGATGGTACGAGGGGGAAATCCTGTTCAAGCGGGTGGTGCCCATTCCCGGTACGACCAAGTTCCAGTACAAGGATACGCATTTCAAGGCGCGTTGCAAGGCGCACAGCATGCAGGAGTGCTATGACCGCATCGTGGACCATTTGCGTTCGCGCCAGGATGTGGACACACGAAGCCAGTTCCCGTCTATTAAAGGAAAGAATTTTATATGTTCCTATCTGGGAATGAACCCGGACGAGGAATGGAAATGATACGGTAAGGCCCTTGGGCATATCCACATCATGAGGCTGTCTCAAATGAACTGCACCCCAAAAGTTTTGTGTCTAACTTTTGGGGTGCAGTTCATTTGAGACAGCCGCGTTTTTGCGCAAACATGCTGCCGGCTTTGCGCAAGGCCGGCGGCCGTCTTGCGGAAGACGGAAAGGGGGCAAGGCGGGGAAAAGGATGCGCGGCATGCAAAAGAATGTTATTTTTAAGTTAAAATAAACCAATCGGGGGGGGTAAAATATTTTCTTCGTACTTTTGAAAAAAATCAAAAGTACTAACCAAAACAAATGACATCATGAACATTCTACACCATTCAACGAAAACCAAGCCGGTAACCATCCGGCAAAGGGGCGTGCCCAAAGGAATATCTTTACCTTGTCATCGCACCGTTCCAATTTCCGGGCGGAAGAGCCGGTGGCTGGCAACCGTATTATTGTTGTTGTCGAGCATCGGCGCAAAGGCGGCCTACGACTTCGAGGTGGGCGGCATTTATTACAACACCCTGTCAAATGAGACTTGTGAGGTAACAAAAGGAGATGCAAATTACACAGGAGAAGTAACCATCCCCGAAACGGTCACCTACGATGGACAAACGCTAACGGTGACATCGATTGGAGAAAGTGCGTTCCAAAGTTGTACGGACCTCACGGGAATCACAATTCCTAACTCTGTGACATCAATTGGACAATATGCTTTCCGGTTCTGCCCGCGCCTTACGGAAGTCACAATCGGTGAGTCTGTGACATCAATTGGAAACTATGCGTTCTATGAATGCACGAGCCTCGCGGAAGTCACAATTCCTAACTCAGTGACATCGATTGGAAACTATGCGTTCTATGGATGCACAAACCTGTCGGAAATCACAATCCCGAACTCCATGACATCGATTGGAAGTTCTGCGTTCTATGGATGCACAAGCTTGGCGGAAATCACAATCCCGAACTCCGTGAGGTCGATTGGAAGTTCTGCGTTCAGAGGATGCACGAGCCTCGCGGAAATCTCACTTCCCAACTCCGTGAGGTCGATTGGAAGTTCTGCGTTCTATGGATGCACAAGCCTCGCGGAAATCACAATCCCGAACTCCGTGACATCGATTGGAAGTTCTGCGTTCTATGGATGCACAAGCCTGGCGGAAATCACAATCCCGAACTCCGTGACATCGATTGGAAGTTCTGCGTTCAGAGGATGCACGAGCCTCGCGGAAATCTCACTTCCCAACTCCGTGAGGTCGATTGGAAGTTCTGCGTTCTATGGATGCACAAGCCTCGCGGAAATCACAATCCCGAACTCCGTGACATCGATTGGAAGTTCTGCGTTCTATGGATGCACAAGCCTCGCGGAAATCAC
>CAZGSE010000031.1:0-30771 GCA_964528135.1 uncultured Paraprevotella sp.
GGCAGATCCTTGTTATTGGGGAACATACGATAGGACACCTTGAAGCTGCCGGCATTGTTGATGGAATGCACCACCTCAAACGTGTACAAGTCACCTTCACGCTTCACCACCTTCAGGGGCTCTACGGAGTAAACATGGTCCACGCCATCGGCATCCGTATGCAAGGTCACCAGTTCTATACCCACGGCATCGTCCAGACCCTTTTCGTCCACAACGATACGGATCGTATAGTCCTTCCCGCTCTCTATGCTGTCATTGTCCAGCTCATCGCACTTGTCGGCCGAAACCACCTCAATCTCATCCCACTTGCTGGCAACCAGTTCCTTCCATGCGGCAATCTCCTTTGCCTTGGCATAATTGTCGGCAGCCAACAGTTTGAAGCGCGCAGCCTCTTTGTTATAGAACTTGCTGTAATAATCGTCCAGCTGGCGTTTCATGGTGTAGTGGGGTGCAATCTGTGCGATGGAATTCTTGATGACTTTCACCCACCCTGTGGAATAGCCCTTGCTGTTCCGGGCATAATACAGCGGAAGGATTTCATTCTCCAGCAGGCTGTAGATGGTAGCGGCATCCAGCTGGTCCTGATAAGCCTGGTTGTCATAGGTGCGCTTCTCGGTAAGTGCCCATCCGGCTCCTTCGCGATAGCCTTCAAGCCACCATCCATCGAGCACGGACAGGTTCAGCACCCCGTTCATCAGTGCTTTCTCGCCCGATGTTCCACTGGCCTCCAACGGGCGTGTCGGGGTATTCATCCAGATGTCCACCCCACTGACCAGTCTGCGGGCCAGCTGCATGTCATAGTTCTCCAGGAAGATAATCTTGCCCAGGAACTCCGGCCGCTGCGAGATTTCATAAATCTTCTTGATAAGTCCCTGCCCGGCACCGTCGGCGGGATGCGCCTTACCGGTGTAGAGGAACTGCACGGGATAATTGGGATTATTCACGATCTTGGACAGACGCTCAAGGTCGGTAAAGAGCAGATGCGCCCGCTTGTAGGTGGCAAAACGGCGCCCGAAGCCAATCAGCAACGCATTCGGGTTAATCTTGTCCATCAGCGAAATGACACGCGACGGGTCTCCCTGGTTCTTCAGCCAGCTGTCGCGGAACTTCTCACGGATGTAATGGATCAGTTTCATCTTCAATACCAACCGGTTTTTCCAGATCTCCTCATCCGGCACATCGTAAATGGCCTCCCAGATCTTCTCATTGCTCTGGTCGGACAGGAACGCCTTGTCAAAATACTTTCCATACAGTTTTTCCCATTCGGTTGCCGACCAGGTGGGGAAATGCACGCCGTTGGTCACATAGCCCACGTGGTTCTCCTCCGGGAAATAACCTTTCCAGATATTGGCGAACATCTTCTGCGACACCTTGCCATGCAGCCAGCTCACGCCGTTGACCTCCTGGCACGTGTTGCAGGCGAAAGTGGACATGCAGAAACGTTCGGAATGGTCGTCCGGGTTCTGGCGGCCCATACCGATGAACTCATCCCACGAGATGCCCAAGGCCGGAGCATAGCCTCTCATATACTTGCTGAAAAGTCCTTCGTCGAAATAGTCGTGGCCGGCAGGCACTGGCGTGTGCACGGTGTAGAGGGAGGAAGCACGCACCAGCTCCAGGGCCTGGTTGAAAGTCAGCCCTTCCTGCACGTAATCCAGCAGGCGTTGCACGTTGCACAAGGCCGCATGCCCTTCGTTACAGTGGTAAATGTCTTTCTTGATACCCAGTTTTTTCAGCAGGAGCACGCCGCCGATGCCCAACAGGATTTCCTGCTTCAGGCGGTTTTCCCAGTCGCCTCCATACAGCGTGTGCGTAATGGAGCGGTCATATTCCGAGTTCATGTTGTTGTCCGTGTCCAACAGATAGAGTTTGACACGTCCCACATTTACCCGCCATACGGAAGCATACACCTTGAAGTCAAGGTAAGGCACCTCCAGCACCATCGGATTGCCGTTCTCGTCCAACTGGCGCTCCACCGGCAAACTGCCGAAATTCTGCGTCTCGTAGTTTGCTATCTGCTGCCCGTCCATCGAAAGGGTCTGCGTGAAATAGCCATAACGGTAAAGGAAGCCGATGCCGCACATGTCCACGTTGCTGTCCGAGGCCTCTTTCATATAGTCGCCCGCCAGCACGCCAAGGCCGCCCGAATAAATCTTGAGCACGTGGTTCAGCCCGTATTCCATGCAGAAATAGGCCACCGACGGACGGCTCCTGTCCGGTTCAACATCCATATATTCGCGGAACATGCCATAGACTTCATTCATCTTATAGATAACGGTCTTGTCCTTGGCCAGTTCTTCCATCTGTTCATAGCTCAAACGCTCAAGGAGCATGACGGGATTGCCTCCGACCTCTTTGTACAACTTCTCGTCCAGGCTCCGAAACAAGGAGCGCGCATCGTAGTTCCATGCCCACCACATATTGCGGGACAGTTCCTCCAATTTGTCCAGTTCTTTTGGAATCTGTGACTTTACGTTCACTTGCTTCCAATTTGCGTTATTAGCGCAACTTGCTTTGATCTTCATAAACGGTAATTTTAATAATTGATAAAAACGTTTGTTGCTTTTGTCCCATGGCCGGCCTTATCCCGCGGCACAACGCTGTTTTGCTTTCCGCAAAGCGAAGTCGTAGGCCTGGTAATAGTATTGGATAAAGTTCTTCCACAAGGCATGCCCGGCAATCTGCGCCGCGTTTTTCCGTGCGCTTTCCACTTCTGCCGGGCTATAGCCTGCATAGGCGGCAATGGAATCCTTTATGCCGTCAGCCACTTCGGAATAGTTGTAGTCTGTCCTCGTAAGCACCTGCACGCCGTCTTTCAGTTCGCCGGTCCGCCCCAGCAGCTGGTTCACCCACAGGCCGAAGCCGGACAGGTTCGTGGTGATACAAGGCACATGGAAAGCCACACTCTCCAGGGGAGTATAGCCCCACGGCTCATAATAAGAAGGATATATCGTCAAATCGTTCCCTATCAGCAGGTCGTAATACGGCATGTTGAAAATGCCGTCCTTGCCGTCCAGGTAACAAGGGACAAAAATGACCTTCACCTTGTCCTCCGGCCGGTTCCACATGTCATAGCGTTTCATGTAATCTATCACCTGGTCGTGCGACATCTCATACAGCCAATGCGTCAACAGGGGCCACTCCAGCGGCGTGTCATATTGCTGTCCTGAGGAGAGCCGCTCCTGCAGGTCCTCACGCGGGCAGCACACCCATGCCGGGACCTGCACAAAAGCCAGCACCTGGCGCTTCAGGTCCTTGTTCCGCAAGGAACGGTTCAAGGCCTCCATATACAGGCCGATACCCTTATTGCGGTATTCATACCGCCCGCTGGTGGACACAATCATAACATCGTCCTCCAGCCTCGTCCCCAACAGGGCGTTGGCCACAGCCAGCAACCTCCGTCGCGCTTCCTTGCGTTTCCTTCCGAACCGTGCGGCAGACGGCACGAAATCTTTCTCGAAACCGTTCATCAGCACCACGTCGGCCGGCTTGTCCAACAGTTCGGCACACTCGCGGTTCGTCACCTCGCTCACCGTGGTGAAGCAATCCACGTTGTGGGCCGTCTGCCTTTCTATCGAATGTTTGGACTGCATGTTCAGTTCCTGTGCCATCTGGTTGCCGTTGTAGGCAAAGAGATAGTCATACAGGGGCTTATGGTTGCCGGCAATGGAGCGTCCGATACTGGTGGCATGCGTGGTGAATATCGTGGCCACTTCCGGCACATGCTTCTTCACGTACAAGGCCCCCAAGCCCGTCATCCATTCATTGGCCTGATAGACCACGTTCGCCGCTTTTTCCTTCAGCTGGTGGTTATAATAGCTCTCCACCACCTTTCCCGCGGCGTAAGAAAACATGGAAGCCTCATCGTAATCGCCATAGGCGTGCAACGAATCCACGCCGAAATCTTCCCACAGGCTGGCATATATGTCGTTCTTCATCGCGAAATAGGGCTGGAAATCCACCAACACCACTACGGGATGCCCCGGAATGTCCCACCGGCCTGCACGCACATGTATTCCCTCCTGCTCCGCCGCTGCCCGCCAGTCGGCCAGCAACTGCCCGTCCTCGGCAAACAAGGGGTTCTCCTTGTCTTTCCACACATCCGGGCCGATAAACATGATTTTGTCCGGCAGAGCCTTCTGCAGGGTCTTCGCCCGCGTGGACAAGACAGTGTAAATGCCTCCCACCTTGTTGCAAACTTCCCAACTCGATTCAAAGATGAAATCAGGGGAATATAAACCTTTATTCATTCCAATCTTCAATATATAAGGTACAAAGTTAGCAAAAACAGCAATAACCACCAAGGGATGCACACTGTTATTTAACATGCCACATAAGGGAAAAATCTAAACTAAAAGATAAAACGGGGCATGGGAATGCAAATTAAAATAAATACTTATAAAAAGCATCAACTTTCTTTCCCCGCTTCAAAAGAAAGCCTATCTTTAAAACAAAAGTCGGATAAATGAAAAGATATATCGCACTCACCCTTCTGGCACTGCAGACCGGCCTCAGCCGGGCACAGCAGCCTTTCAAACACTCCCTGTATGACAAGGAAAACAAAATCAGCCTCCATATAGACCTGTATGAGGAAAGCATCAACGTGCCGGGCATGGAAATGTTCGGCCCGATGAAAGGCTACATGCACGGGGACATATATGGAATATGGATGGTCACGTCTGCTGAAATCAAGGACGAGAAAACGGCCGTTATCCGCCTGTCCAACGATTTGGGCTCGGAGACGCAACAAGTGCGCCTCACCGTGGAAAACGACTCCACTTACCGGTTCGAGCAGGAAAACGGGAACGTCATCAAGAAAGTCGTGGGCAAAAAACTGGTGAAAATCCCGCGCAGCCTTACCCTCACGCCGCAGGACTGACGCTCCAAGAAAAATCCGGGCGGCAGGGAAACCCGGCGCAGAGCCGGGAAACCTTGCCGTCCGGAAAAATGCCGTTGCAGCCGCCCGGCCTATTGCTTCGTGAACTGGAAGCCCAACTGCATCCCGTCATAACTGCCGGCGATGCTGCTGATAAGGTTCATCGTGGAGCTTCCCGTCAGGCTGGAAATCTTGGTGAGGAACTCCAACAGTTTGTCGGCCTCGAAAGTGATTTGCAGGCTGCTGCCCTGCAAGGCAAGGTTGGCCGTCACCGGGGTGCTCAGCAAACCTTGGCGCTGAAAGGTGATTTCGTTGTCCGACACCGTGTAAGTCCCCGTAAACGATTTCGAACCTATCGTCATCGTGAAAGTCTCCGACCCGTCGAACGAAAGGAGCACCTTCCCCGCCTCGAAACCTACTTTTTCCAGGTAACCCTGCAGGGTCTTTTCGGCCGTGCTGGCCATCAGCGAGCCGCCCGCCTTTTTCAGGAGGCTCTCCGACTCGAACGCCACGGCCGGACTTTCATACGACCAGTCTCCTTTCAGGCTGGAATTCGACACCGAAGAGGTCCCGACCAGATATTGGAACAACGAGCTTAGCACGCTGGTCGTTGTCGTCGTTCCGGACGTGTCGTCGTCCGTGGTGGTCGTTGTCGTCGTTCCGCCCAACACATTCTTCAACAGTCCGCCCAACTGGGACTGGGCGTCTGCATGCACTGAAAACGCCATTCCCAGTCCCAACAAAAACAATTTCAAAGTCATTTTTCGCATCATATTCTCTTTTAATGGATTTAACTTATCGTCCCACTATCACCTTCAACGTGCCTCCACCAGCCCGCACGATGTAAATGCCGGCCGGAAGGGACGCCAACGCCTGCCGCGAACGGCCCACCAGCACCCCGTGCAGCGAATAGACTTCCACCGCATCACCGGCCACGTCCGCCACTGCCGGCACGATGCCGCTCCCCGTCCGCGCCACATAGCAGAAGTCCGACCACGGCGAGTCTTCATACGCATCATCCCATGCCGACACGCAACAAGCATAGGAAGCCTCGCCGTCCGACGGCAACGGGACGGCCACATCGCACGCCGTGCCATACACGGAATCAGCCGCAAAAACAGGCTCTTCCGTGAGCGCACCGTCGGAAGAGACGCCATACACCCTGACGGCATAGCCGCCGGCATTGTCCGCTTCGTCCCACGACAGCCGGAAACCGTCGTCCGTCATCCCGTCCACTTCCAAGTACGCCGGTGCGGACAACTGTCCCTTCGGCATGAACTTGAACACGATGTCACCATTGTCCAACTCGCAGATTTGCGTAATCGGGCGTTGCATCAAGCCCCCGTTGAACACCTCCGCGGCGGGAACGCTTTCATCGGTCAGCGAGGTGTTGCCGGTCGTCCCCGGATAGAGTTGCCCCTGCAGGGCGTTCAGCAGTTCGGTAGCCGTTGTGGCGTTGTTGGGTCCCACATACAGATTGTTGGCAGGGATGAAACTCATGCGCTGGTGGCTGGCATCGGCGTTCAGGGCGTTGGAAGCCCAGACCGCGGCATCATAATCCACATGTACCGCCAGCATGCCGTGCCCCAGGATGCTCAGGCCGCTGTCCCACCCCACGGCCTGGCGGTTTTCCAGCACATAATACTCGTCCTCATGCGCCGGATTGACAATCTTGCAGGCGCTGCCGCCTGCCTCCAGGGGGCGCAGGCGCACCGTGGTGGCCTCTTCCGGCACTTCCAACGGGCGCCATGCCAGGAAATCCCTTTCGTAGGCCGTCAGCCCGCAGGGGGTCTTCCCGTTGTTGCAATAGTTCCCGTAGTCCATCAGCGACCAATAGGACATACCCAGCCCCACGCCGTTCGCGTCATATTCATCGGGGAGCCCCAGCGAATGAACCACCTCATGGCACATCGTACCGATACCGGCCGGCCCGGTGGCGAGGATTTCCACAGTACCGTCTTCGGCCACCAGTGCCTCCGTGACGGACAACTCGGAGGTGCAGGCCAACACCGACACCGTCACGCCGTTTACCACGGTGGGACTCACCCACTCCTTGGGCCAGATGGTTTCCGGCATCCCTCCAAGGCATTCCGACTCCGGCACACCGGCATAAATGAAAAAGGCCATGTCCACCGTGCCGTTCCCGTCGTTGTCGAACGCCGTCCCGAAGTCAGGGCACAAGTCCATCGCCAGTTGCAGGGCTTCTTCGCAAAACTCGGAGAAACGGACATCCCTGGTGTTGGACGTATTCTCGCCGTAATAGGCCAAAGACCCGGACAACGTGACCGGCCCCACGACTTCGAACTCCGGCAGGAACAGGCTGTCGCTCTGCTGGGCGAAATAGTCGCGCACGGCTCCCGTGCTCCCCGCGCCGGTATAAAGCAGGCCGTCGCGCGTGCCGTTGCAATAGAGGTCATAATAGTCGCGCACGTCTGCATCCGTGTCGGCCACCGTCATCCGTGTGTCGCTGAAACTGACCAATATGACCGGTATCTTGGGGCTGCCCACCGAATTTATCGGGGCGCCCTCCAAAGAACCGATGCTGTTGTACGTCTGCGCCAGCCCCATTTTCACGGGCAGGCCGGCAGGCCGTTCCGCCGTTTTCACATAGCCGCTCCCGTCGGCGGCCTTCTCCACCACAAACCCGTCGGCACTCAAGTAAAAACTCCGGTTTTCGTCTCCGCAGAAAGTGATGTTCTCAAGGGAGCCGTCGGCCATCCGTGCTTGGAAAGTGTAGCGGCGGGCAGGGACGGCAAGAAGGTTTGCTGCCAGCAACAAACAGCCTAACGTATGGAACAGTCTCATAAGGTTTCATTTTATGGAGGCAAAAATACAAAAAAAATGCAAAAGGAGTTCCGCCCTTCCTCCTTTTTATTTTCCGCAGTCCGGCAGGCGCGCGCCGCAACGGCCGCCATCCTCCGGCGGCAACAGGACGCAACGGCCGAAAACAACCGGACTGCGTGATTGCCCTTTGCGCATTCCCCGTCCCCGCCTTGCGCAAGAAAGCGCACGCCCTTGCGCAAGAAAAGGAACCGGGCTGCGGAAGGAATATTTTCCTAAAAGATAGAGGCATAACGACAAAGGCATGTATTTGAAGGCAAAAAAGAGAAAACGGGGAAGAATAGTCCCGTAAATCCGTTTTTTGGATTAACTTTGCAATCAGAAAACAAACACGGCGATGAAAAAAAACATCCTTCTGACAACCTGCCTGCTGGCCGCATTGGGCACCAGTGCCCAGGACAACCAGAAGAAATGGTGGCAGGACATCAAGCAAAGCACCACTTTCAGCGGTTATGTCGTGGGCAGGGCCACGTTCAACGACCAGGACCTCGACAGCAAAAACGAGACGCACTCCTCGTTCGACATCAGGCTCATACGGGTTTCCGTAAATGGCCAAGTGTGGGATTTCAAATACGGGCTGCAGATGGAGATGAGCGGCGTGGGCGGCAGCAGCGGCGAAAAGGGGCCGCGCGTGCTGGACGCCTGGACCGAATGGTGCAAGTTCGGTTTCTTTTCCGTCAAGTTCGGGCAGTTCAAGCGGGGATTCACATTCGAGAACCCCATGAGCCCGTGGGACATCGGCTTCGGTTCTTATTCACTGGCCGTCACATCGCTGGCGGGCATGAGCGACCGCGTGGGCGAACATACGTGCAACGGCCGCGACTTCGGGTTGCAGATACAAGGCGACCTGTTCCCCTCGCAAAAGGACGGGCACCATTGGCTGCACTACCAGCTCGGCGTGTATAACGGGCAGGGCATCAACCATTCCGACCGCAACAACGCCAAAGACCTCATCGGCGGGCTGTGGGTGTCCCCGGCCAAGGACCTGTGCATCGGCGCCTTCGGGTGGGCAGGCGACTACTGCGACGACGTGAACGACAGGAAAATCACGGTGGACCGCAACCGCATGGCCTTCGGCCTGAAATATGAATCGCGCTGGACCGTGCGCGGGGAATACATCACCAGCCAGGGGCACAAGGTGTCCGACTACCAGGTGGACGACGACGGCAACATAACCGTGACCGGCAGGGACAAGGCCGACGGATGGTATGCCACAGTGGGCGCGCCCGTCACTTCCAGATGTAAGATTTATGCCAAATGGGACGTTTACCGCGACCAGAAGAACAACTCCAGCCGCAAGAGCCTCTACAACGTGTCGGTGAACTACAACATCTACAAAAACCTGAAGCTGCAAGCCCTCTACGGCTTCGTGGAAGACCGCACGTACAGCGGCGACAGCCACTACAACACCGGCGAAGTGCAGGTGTATTGGCGCTTCTGACCCCAAGGCCGCCGCAATCCTGAAACCCGACATCCAAGACATAAAAACAGGAAAACAAATGATAAAGATAAACGTATCGGCGGAACTCCGTGCCGTGTGCCCGGACTTCGTGGGGGCAGCCTTGGAAGCCCGCATGGAGAACAGTTCCTACTCCGCCCCGCTATGGGAGGAAATCAACGCGTTCCGGACGGAATACTGCCGGACATACACCACCGAGTCGCTCAAGGAAATGCCGGCCATACAGGCCACCCGTACCGTATATAAGGCCTGCGGAAAAGACCCCAGCCGCTACCGCCCGTCGGCAGAAGCCCTGATACGGCGGATGCTGAAAGGGCACGACCTCTACCAAATCAACACGGCGGTGGACCTCATCAACCTGGCCTCCATCGCCTACGGCTACTCCATCGGCGGCTTCGACGCCGACCGCATCGCAGGCGACACCCTGACACTGGGCATCGGGCGTGCCGGCGAACCTTATGAGGGCATCGGGCGCGGCCCGCTGAACATCGAGGGGCTGCCCGTTTACCGCGACCGGGAGGGAGGCATAGGCACCCCCACCAGCGACCATGAACGCACCAAACTCGGCACGCACAGCGTACGCCTGCTGGCCTTGGTCAACGGCTACGATGGCAACCGCGAACAGGTGCTCGCCTGTGCGGGCTACATACAGGAGCTGCTGAAAAAACATGCCGCATCAGACGGCGGGGAAATCAGCCTCTACCGCTGACCGTACATGAAAAAGGACAGGCGCGGCGGCCACCTTTCCTTAAATAACAGGTTACCTTTCAAAAGCACGTTACACCAACAAACAACGATATGATGAAGAAAGCCACCACCCTCTGCCTGTTCCTCGTCCTGCTCGTGCAGGCGCAGGCCCAAATGCAGCAACCGCCGCCCACGGTATTCATTTTCGTGGGCGACACCGTCTTTCACATGAACACCTCGACCAGCCAAAGCGAGCTGAAAAAGGGTTGGGACATACAGGGCATCAGCGTAGGAAGGAAAGTGCGGCGTTATTTTAGCGGGGCAAAAGCCCGCCAGACAACCGGCCGGCAGCCCAAGTTTGCCATTTATCCGACCACACAGGCCCTGAACGATTATGCTATTATCCGGCTGAAATCCAGACGCAGTTTCCGCTACCTCCCCTCAGCGGAACTCAAAGACTGTGACTATACCCGCGTGGAACTGGGACTGTTCCGGATAGAAAACCTTCCCAACCTAGGATTTGCCGTCACCCCGCTCTCGCCGCTCCGGCCAGGAGAATACATCTTGGTGGACCTGACACAAGAAGCCGTCAACGAATACGGCGACTTCAAGGCTTACGACTTCACGGTAACGGAAGAATGACTTGACCGGATGCCGGCAGGGAAAAAACGACCCGCAAGAGGGTTTCACACCCCCAACCGGCGGAACAGGATGCAATAGCAAGGCCTTTTCCGGCATTTTGCTTAAAAAAACGGCACTTCTGTTTGCAAACTAACTTTTTTGATGTATATTTGCAACCATAAAACAAGAAGAACGGATACAATGTACATAAACAAGAACGCATATTGGTGGTGGCGCAACTCAGGACCGCAAAAGTCGTGAGGAGCAAGCCCCATACACATTAAACGTGTGAAGACATCGGAGGCCTGTCGTACTTACGGCAGGCCTCTTTTCTTTTCCGCAACGACATGACAACAAAACATATCACAAAAATGAAGACCTATCACGTAAACGAAGAAGGCTATTACGGGGATTTTGGCGGGGCATACATACCGGAAATCCTCTACAAGACGGTGGAAGACCTTAAAAAGGCTTATCTGCCGATTCTGGAAAGCGAAGGTTTCAAACAAGAGTACCACGCCCTGTTGCGCGACTATGTGGGCCGCCCCTCGCCGCTCTATCTTGCCCGCAGGATGAGCGAGAAATACGGCTGCCGGCTCTACCTGAAACGCGAGGACCTGAACCACACCGGGGCACACAAAATCAACAATGCCATCGGCCAGATCCTGCTGGCCCGCAAGATGGGCAAGACACGCATCATAGCCGAAACGGGAGCCGGGCAGCACGGAGTGGCCACGGCCACGGTGTGTGCCCTGATGGACATGCCTTGCAGGGTATATATGGGAGCCACAGACGTCAAGCGGCAGCATGTCAACGTGGAGCGCATGAAAATGCTGGGTGCCGAAGTGTTCCCGGTGGAGAGCGGCAACAAAACGCTGAAAGACGCCACCAACGAGGCCATCCGCGACTGGTGCTGCCACCCGCAGGACACGTTTTACATCATCGGGTCCACCGTAGGGCCGCACCCCTACCCCGACTTGGTGGCACGCCTGCAAAGCGTCATCAGCAGCGAAATCAAAGAACAGCTCATGGAAAAGGAGGGACGCGACTATCCGGACTACCTCATGGCCTGCGTGGGCGGAGGCTCGAACGCCGCCGGGACAATTTACCACTATATGGACGACCTGCGCGTGAAGCTGTTCCTCGGCGAGGCCGGCGGGCACGGCATCGACAGTGGCGAGACGGCAGCCACCATACAGCGCGGTTCACTGGGCATCCTGCACGGAAGCCGCACACTGGTGCTCCAGGACACGGACGGACAAATCATCGAGCCTTACTCGCTCTCGGCCGGACTGGATTATCCGGGCATCGGCCCGCTGCATGCCTGCCTGGCTGAAAGCCACAGGGCAACGGTCATGGCCATCAATGATGACGAAGCCCTGCGCGCGGCCTTCGAACTGACACGGCTGGAGGGCATCATACCGGCATTGGAATCGGCCCATGCCCTTGGCATGCTGCCCAAAATGAAATTCAAGAAAGACGATGTGGTGGTGCTTACCGTGAGCGGACGGGGCGACAAGGACATCGACACCTACCTGGCCCACCAGGACGACCCCGGCATCAGAGACGAACAAGCATAATACCCTTTCATTAAAATAAAAACAAGACAGACATGGACAAATTCCATTATAACGTGGCCAGCCGACAAATCCTCGGCGACCTGTACACACCGGTGAGCACTTACCTGAAAGTGCGCGACCTCTATCCGCAAAGCGCACTCATGGAAAGCTCCGACTACCACGGGCACGACAACAGCCGTTCGTTCATCGCCCTGAACCCGATGGGCAGCATCAGCGTCGGGCACGGCACAGCCACGGCGCTACTGCCGGACGGCACGCAAATCACCCGCGACATCTGTCGCGACTATCCCGTGGAGCGGGCTGTCAACGATTTCCTGTCGTACTTCCGGGTGGAGGGCGACAAGAAGGAATTCTGCGGACTTTACGGCTACACGTCGTTCAACGCCGTGCGTTATTTCGAACACATCGACATCAAAGACAGCACGCAGGAACGCAACGATGCGCCCGACATACTGTACATCCTCTACAAGTACGTCATCGTGTTCGACCATTTCAACAACACGCTCACCCTTACGGAACTCATCGAGAACAATGAACCGGACACGCTCGATGATCTGGAGAAGGTCATCCGCAACCATAACTTTGCCACTTACGACTTCCGCCCCATAGGCGAAACCGTCAGCACGCTGACCGACGAAGAGCACAAGGCCAATATCCGCCGGGGCATAGCCCACTGCCTGCGCGGCGACGTGTTCCAGATTGTACTGAGCCGCCGCTTCGTGCAACATTACGAGGGCGACGACTTCAAACTCTACCGTGCCTTGCGGAGCATCAACCCCAGCCCCTACCTGTTCTACTTCGATTTCGGCGGTTTCCGCATCTTCGGTTCTTCGCCCGAAACGCACTGCCGCATCGAGGGACGGCGGGCCTACATCGACCCGATTGCGGGCACTACACGCCGCACGGGGAATCCGGAGGCGGACGAAAAGAATGCCCTATTCCTGAAAAACGACCCGAAAGAGAATGCCGAACACGTCATGTTGGTGGACCTGGCCCGCAACGACCTGAGCCGCAACTGCCACAACGTGAAAGTGGATTTTTACAAGGACATGCAGTATTACAGCCACGTAATCCACCTGGTGAGCCGTGTCAGCGGCGAGCTGGACGAACAGGCCGACCCGGTGAAGGCTTTCATCGACACCTTCCCCGCCGGAACGCTCTCCGGTGCACCCAAGGTGCGCGCCATGCAACTCATCAGCGAACTGGAGCCGCACAACCGTGGCGCATACGGAGGTTGCATCGGCTTCATCGGGCTGGACGGGTCGCTCAACCAAGCCATCACCATACGCACTTTCGTCAGCCGCAACAACGAACTGTGGTTCCAGGCCGGCGGCGGCATCGTGGCCAAGAGCGATGAGAATTATGAGTTACAGGAAGTCAACAACAAACTGGGAGCCTTGCGCCGCGCCATCCAGATGGCCGAAAACATGTGAGTTCCCCTCAAACCATAAGCCTTATGAAAACAGTCATCATCGATAATTATGATTCTTTCACCTACAATCTTTCCCACCTGCTACGGGAGGCGGGAGCAGAGGTCACAGTGCTGCGCAACGACACCTTCCGCCTGCCGGATCTCGAACCGTTTGACAAAATAGTGCTTAGTCCGGGGCCGGGCATACCCGAAGAGGCCGGACTGCTGATGGATGTTATCCGCACCTATGCCGGACACAAGCCCATGCTGGGCGTCTGTCTCGGCCATCAGGCCATCGGCGAAGCGTTCGGCGCACGGCTCACCAACCTTTCTGAAGTGTTCCACGGCGTGCAGACACCTTGTCTGTTGACCGGCGACGATTACCTTTTCGAAGGACTGCCGCGCCAACTGGCAGTGGGGCGTTACCATTCGTGGGTCGTCTCCACGGAGGGGTTGCCCGACTGTCTGACAGTCACCGCCCTGAGCCAAGAAGGGCAAATCATGGCCTTGCGCCACCGCCATTACGACATCCACGGCATACAATTCCATCCGGAATCCGTACTGACCCCGGACGGCCGCCGCATCGTGGAAAATTTCCTCAACCATACCGGCCAGCCTTGATGGATGTTTTACCGCATTTTCAGAAATACCATTCAGCGGAATGCCGCCACACGTGACAAGGGGAAAACTACGAGAAACCTATCCGACATGGATTATAAGCGCTGCGTCACCCTTCCGGCATCATCACCACGCCCTCTTTCTTCATGCCGTCCACCTTAACCACAACCGGTGAGAAGAAACGCACGTGGCGCACATGGGGAGTTTCTGCCTGTGCAGGTTGGGCATTAAGGAAAGCTTGGTTATAAACACCATCGCCAAGGAAATCGTTCACCGTGAAATAACCCACCCCGAAACTGGTCAGGTTCTGGAAGAAATGCGTCCCCTGGCTGGGATCCACACGGTAGTTGGTCAGGCCGGACTCCACAATAACGCGCGCAGCCGAAATGTTGGGCCATTTCACCGGAACGCCCAACCAAGGGTCACTGCTGCCCCAGCGTCCCGGTCCTACCAGGACATAGTTGCGCCCCTCTTCAAGGAAGCAGCGGTTGATGCGGTCTATCTCATCCGCAATAACCGGATTATTATAAGCCGAATAGTCTTCCGTCTTCACGTAAACCACATCATAAATGTCCGTGGTCACCCCATGGCCTATCGCGTTGTGGGAACGAATCAGGGTTCTGTCGTCAGGAATTTCCGCCAGTTCTTCGTCCAGCACCATCTTATTGTCCACCATAGGCCGAATCTGCAACAGATAGAACACACCTGTGCGGTCGTTGTCCAGATTCACGGCAAACTCTATCTCCACCGCCTTCCGCATGCTGTCCTGACCATATTTCAGCATCAAACGCAGCAGTTCCGGCAAGGGGAACACGCCCTGTTGCAGCACACCGCAGAATGTGATCAGTTTGCGTCCTCCCTCGTAGATGCCATCGCGAATCACCATATCGTAGGGGTCATACGTAGAAGCAATATACTGCAAGGAGCCATCGGCCTCGGCCTCGCGCACAGGAACTTTCAGCAAGTTAAAACCATCGTCCACCCTGAAACTGCCTTTCACCGCATTCATGTCAAGCGCATAAAAGCGGGTCTGTGTCTCGCGCAAGGCGATTTCCATGTCACTGGTTTGCAACACCTTGTCGGGATGTGCCGGACATACCCTGAGGTTCATGCCACCATCCACGATGTACTTGCCCAAACCTAAGGCCAAGTGGGCTATGCCCTCCTCGGCCTTTTCGTCACCAATGGGGTAATAGTTCACCGAACGTGCCACACCGGAGATGTTGGGATAGAAGCGGTCACCGTAACGGTTGCCCACCACTTCCTGCAGAATCACGGCCATTTTCTCCTGCTCTATCACGTTCTGCGTGGCGGCCATATAAGCCTTGCTGTCGCGGTAGAATACAGAGGCATACACGCCCTTTATGGCATTGCAAAGCATTTCCAGGCGTTCTTCGCGGCTCTCCACATAAGGAATCATGTAGGTGGAATAAATACCGGCAAAGGGCTGTTTGTAAGTGTCTTCCAGCAATGAGGAAGAACGTATGGCTACGGGCTGACGCACCACATCCAGATAAGTCGCCAATTCCTCCAACAGGCGGTCGGGCAAACGGGCCTGCAGGAAACAACTGAGAATGTCCTCGTCCGGAATATCGGACAAGGCCGCCGGATAAAGTTTGTTGGAATCCATAAACTCGTCGAAAATACCCGTGCAAAGCACCACCGTCCTGGGTATCTTGACACACGCATTGTCGAACGCATTCAGTTCGGGATAGAGCTTGACGATATGATCCAGAAAGGCCAACCCTTTCCCTTTACCGCCCAGCGACCCTTCGCCCATGCGGGAAAAATTGCTGAAACGGTCCTGATGGTTATCTTGCAAGTATTCCTGATTCTTGATGCAGGTTCCTTCTTCCATCGTGTCCGGATGACGGAATACGAGGTCGCCGAAACCGAAATACTCCCGCAGCAGACAGCAAAGTTCCTCTCTGATGTCCCTCGAATCCTTGTCGATAAAGCGCGCCCCGCATTTCTTAGCCAGGCCGATCTTGTCATGCCCCGCAGATACCATGACCAACGGAAGGTGCTCGTCCTGCGTGCGGATGGCCGACAACAACTCGTAGCCAGCCCGTTCGTCCGTCTTCCCGTCCCGCGGGAAACGGCATTCACCGATTACCCCCGACAGGTTACTTTTGTAGCGACCGTACAAGTGCCATGCTTCCTCATAGTTGCGAGCCAACACTATCCTGGGACGGCCACGCAGCCGCATGCTCTCCGGCCGGGCATCCGGTACCTCGGTGGAAAAATCCCGGTCCTGGCGGAGCACGAAACGATAAAGGTGGGGTAAAACGGAAGAACAAGAACAGGCGGAATCTTCCACCAACAGAATCATCTGCACGCCTGCGGCCACATCGTGCTCCAGGTTCATCCGGTCTTCAACCAGTTTGATGACGGAGAGCAACTGGCCGGTATCGCCCAACCGGCAGAACACGTAATCGAACTGCGAGAAATCCATACCCTTATATGTACCGTGACCGGAAGGCAAGAGTACCACAACAGGCGTAGCAGGATGTCCGGATTTGATGTCCTGTGCGATGTAGAACGGTTCATGGTTGTCCGCAACAGGCATGCAAATCACCAAGTCGAACGATGTGCGTCCTATTTCCCTCTCTGCCTCCTCACGGGAAACGGCCCAAAAGAAACGCGGAGGACAACGGAGACCAAGCTTAGCGTATTCACAGGAAACCCTTTCCTCCACTCTTCCGCCATCTTCCTGCATAAAAGCATCACAGGAACCGGCTATCAGAAGTACGTTGGAAATCCGTTTCTCCACCAGCCCCGTAAAATCCGTATTCCCCGGTAACGGGCATCCCTTGCCATTGTCATGCGCTGTCATTTGCCGTCCGTTTTACAATTCGACGGGCAAATAAACAGAAAAAATCACAGACCTGCAACAATTATAAAGAAAAAACACCTTTCCTGCATCACCGCATCCCTTAGGGGTTAACCGGACAGGACAAACCGCATAAAGACAGTGAGAGGAATGCCTGCCGGGCATTCCCCTCACCTTATATTTGATGTATGGATGAATTACATCATGCCACCCATACCACCCATTCCGGAAGCACCCATCGGCATGTCGGCCTTTTCTTCCTTCTTGTCGCAGATGACACATTCCGTTGTCAGGAACATACCGGCGATGGAAGCTGCGTTCTCCAATGCCACGCGGGTCACCTTTGCCGGGTCGATAATGCCGCTGGCTTTCAGATTCTCATACTTGTCCTCACGGGCGTTGTAGCCGTAGTCGCCCTCTGCCTGACGCACTTTCTCTACGACAACCGAACCTTCAAGACCGGCATTCTCCACAATCTGGCGCAACGGCTCCTCAATGGCACGTTTCACGATGTTGATGCCCGTCGTTTCATCGGCATTGTTGCCTTCCAGATCCTCCAATGCCTCAATGGCACGGATGTAAGCCACACCGCCACCGACAATGATACCCTCTTCGATGGCTGCACGGGTTGCACACAAGGCATCGTCCACACGGTCTTTCTTTTCTTTCATCTCCACTTCGCTCGGTGCACCGACATAGAGCACAGCCACACCGCCGCTCAATTTGGCCAGACGCTCCTGCAGCTTCTCCTTGTCGTAATCGCTCGTCGTGTTGGCTATCTCATTCTTGATTTGGTTCACACGGTCCTTGATCAGTTCACTCTGCCCATGGCCGTTCACAATGGTCGTATTGTCCTTGGAGATAGTCACCTTGTCGCAAGTACCCAGCATTTCGATGGTAGCCTGCTCCAACTTCAGTCCTTTCTCCTCACTGATAACCACGCCACCCGTCAGCACGGCAATGTCCTCCAGCATGGCCTTACGGCGATCGCCGAAGCCCGGAGCTTTCACGGCACAAATCTTCAACTGGCTGCGCAGGCGGTTCACCACCAATGTGGTCAAGGCCTCACTGTCCACATCTTCTGCAATAACCAGCAACGGACGTCCGGACTGCACGGCCGGCTCCAGGATCGGCAGAAAATCTTTCAGGTTGGAAATCTTCTTGTCGTAAATCAAGATGTACGGGTTCTCCATCACGCACTCCATCTTTTCCGTGTCGGTCACGAAGTAAGCCGACAGATAACCGCGGTCGAACTGCATGCCTTCCACCACGCCGATGGTCGTGTCACGCCCTTTGGCTTCCTCGATGGTAATCACACCGTCCTTGCTCACCTTCTGCATGGCATCTGCCAGCAGTTTGCCGATTTCCGGATCGTTGTTGGCACTCACCGTGGCCACCTGCTCTATCTTACTGTAGTCGTCACCCACCTGCTCGGCCTGGGTCTTGATGTGATCCACCACCTTGGCCACGGCCTTGTCGATACCGCGCTTCAGGTCCATGGGGTTGGCACCGGCGGCCACGTTCTTCAGTCCCACGCTCACGATGCTCTGCGCCAATACGGTGGCAGTTGTCGTGCCGTCGCCGGCATCGTCACCGGTCTTGCTGGCCACGCTCTTCACCAACTGTGCGCCGGCATTCTCGAACGCATCGGCCAGTTCGATTTCCTTGGCCACCGTCACACCGTCTTTCGTGATTTGGGGCGCACCGAATTTCTTTTCGATAATCACATTCCGCCCTTTCGGCCCAAGCGTAACCTTTACGGCATCAGCCAACTGATCTACGCCTTTCTTCATCAGTTCACGGGCCTCGATATTAAATTTGATTTCCTTTGCCATGATTTTATTCCTTTCTTAATTTATTAAACATGCGGGTCAGGCCAGAACAGCCACGACGTCACTCTGACGCATGATCAGATATTTCTTGTTTTCGAACTCCAGTTCTGTACCGGCATACTTGCCATAGAGCACAACGTCACCTTCTTTCAGCACCATTTCCTCGTCCTTCGTTCCTTTGCCTACGGCAACGATAGTGCCTTGCAGGGGTTTTTCCTTGGCGGTGTCGGGAATGATGATGCCGCCCACTGTCTTTGTCTCTGCCGGAGCCGGTTCAATCAGCACACGGTCTGCTAATGGTTTGATGTTCATAATCTGTAATTTTTAAAACCTACGTTTTTTTAATTTCTACTTCACAATCTACCAAAAGCATGCCAAAAAAGTAAGTCTGACACTTTGGCAGTACTTTTTCACGGCTGCCCCGCCACGGCAGACTTTCTGTCACACCCGCGCCGGCAAAATCCGCCGCCCCGGCTCAGCGCGCGGGCATCGGCCAGTCGGCCAGGTCGCAGGCGGCCTCCACGACCGCCTCTATGCTGTCCGGCAGTCCGGAGAAAAAGTCTATCCCCACGATGCGCTCCACCTCATCCACGGAGTTCGCATAGGCCGCCAACTTACGGTTGCCGGAACTGTTCTTGTAGATAAAGCCTATGGCCTTGCACGTCCGGGGGCAAAACACCACCTTGTAGAAAGCCTCCGGCACCACCACACGGCTGTTGCCAATGCGCTTGTGTTCCTGGCGGTACAGGACGGGGCCGGCCACCACGAACAGCTTTCCTTCCGCCAGCGTCCAGTCGCGGCAGGCTTCCTCCAGTTCTTTCCAGTCGCCCCGGTTCAGGTTATGGTCCTGCGGGCAGACGTTGGTCATGTAAAAGCTCTCCCGCATGGCCTGTTCGTCCCATTTGTTGTCCGCCGCCGGGCACATGTGCCCACGGTCATAACCGGAACGGCGGTAGTCGTCCGTCGTCACGGGGTCGGCCACTTCCGGATCGGGCAGGAACTTATCGTAGCGGGACACCACTTCTTCAAACCGTTCCGGCGTGAGTGTCCAGGCCACCCAGTTCGGCAACTTGGTCTCCGCGTTATAAGACACCGTGTAGCCCGTATGGCGGATCACCTGGCTGCACTGCCCCCCGGTCAAACGGGGCAGCCCTACTTCGGTTTCGGCCGCCCCGCCGCCCGCAGGCCGTCCGGCCAAAGCCTCAACCCCGCCCGTGCGGTCCCACCACTGTCCGGCGTAACCGCTCAAACGTCCGTAATTTCCGGCCAGCGCCACGGCCAACACCACCAATATGCCTACAAGTCCTCCGGCGTTCGCCTTTTGTTTCCTTCTGCGTCTCATCCCGTTTCCCCTCATTTTCATTTCTTACGTGCCGCCCTGCGGAGCGAACGCACGAAACGTTTGTCTTCCTCCGTCACGCGGTATGAATCCACAATCTTCTGTATCGCCTTGTTCTGCGTCTCGTCGTCCAGCCCGCCCCCGGCCAGCACAGGGCGTGTCCGTTCCGGATATTTGGCAAAGCAGACCGACACGGCCCAAGCCACAGCCATCATGGCATAGTAACCGGCCGGACGCACGCGCACGCAAGCCTCCAGCACGCGGTCCACAAAATCGTCCGTCACAAAATGCGACAACATCATGACCATGCCGAAACGCTGGGTGAACTCCTCCGTGCCATATATATAGGATAAGAGGACCGGCCACACCTCCTCGCGGTGCCGCCGCACAAATTTAAATCCCGCGCAGGGGGAATCGCAGAGCGACCAGTTGTCCACCTTGCGTACATAGGCCGCCATCCGTTCCATCTGTTCGTTGAAAGGCATGCGCGCCACGCCCGTCACGTACCCCTGCAACATGGTCTCCTCCATCGTGTCATCCTGGGCACCCTCCAACCATGTGCGCCAGTCGCCCTTGGCTATTTCCCTGGCCAACGCCCGCAACACGGGCAGGCGCACACCGAGAATCCGCCGGGCACCGGGAATCAGCGAGGCCGAAAAAGCGGCATTACGCACATCCGCATGCGCGGCCAGGAAATCGCGCACCTCCTGTTGACTTACGGACGGTGCCGTCCCGGCTTTTTCCGTTTTCTTTTCCATTTCTTCTCCTAACAGTCCAACGGCCGCAAAATTAGACATAAATCATGATTTATCTGCCGGCGGGATAAGAAAAATTCTTGCGCAAGAAGTTCCGCCGCCTTGCGCAAGAAGTTGCCCGGCCTTGCGCAGGACTTACGGCCGTATCCCGCAAAAGGGAAAACGGCATCCCGCAAAACGGCCGCCCAGGCTTTGGCGACAGTGTTTTGGCAGGACGGAAAGGCGCATTTCCTGCCGGACGGGCAGAACGGCCGCCTGCGGCGGGAACAATGTGAAAAATAATGTGTAACTTTGCAGCATCCTAACTTACAGAACCATGATCAGACCAGTGAGACCCAAAGAGGATGCGGGGGAAATCACCGCCATCTATAATGAATACGTCCTGCACAGCACGGCATCTTTCGAGACCGTGCCGCTCAGCCAGGCGGAAATGCTCGGACGCATCGAAAGCATAGTCCGGGGCTTTCCCTATCTGGTGTATGAACAGGAAGGCCGCGTGGCGGGATTTTGCTACGTGCACCCGTGGAAAGAGCGGGCGGCCTACCACCACACGCTGGAAACCACAGTCTATGTGGCACCGCAATGCCGCCGGCAGGGCATCGGGGCACAGCTCATGGAGGTGCTCATCCGCGAATGCCGCCACATCGACTGCCACGCGCTGGTGGCCTGCATCACGAGCGAGAACGAGGCCAGCCGCGCCCTGCATAGCAGGTTGGGGTTCAGCGAAGTGTCGCACTTCAGGGAGGTGGGACGGAAGTTCGGCCGCTGGCTGGACGTATCGGACTATGAACTGCTGATGGACGGCAAGCCGGAATAACCGTCCGGGAAAGGCACGAACGACATGAACCGGGACTTTGCCGCGAAACGGCGGGGCGGACAGACCCCGCTCGACAATATCATCAACACCAGACTGATAGCCTATGTCATCGGCATATTGCTCTGGGTGGAGGGTGGCATGCTGCTGCTTTGCATGGGCGTTTCGCTGTTCTACGGGGAGGAAAGCTACAAGGATTTCCTCTATGCCGCCCTCGCCAACCTGCTGGCCGGAGGGGCGCTCACCGTGTATGGCCGCGGGGCGGACACCTGGATGACCCGCCGCGACGGTTACTGCATCGTGACACTGACATGGCTGATGTTCACCCTGCTGGGTATGGTGCCGTTCTACACGAGCGGTGAAATCCCGTCTGTGACCGGAGCTTTCTTCGAAACCATGTCCGGGTTCACCACAACGGGCTTCACGGTTGTGGACCACATCGACACGATGCCCAAAGGCATGCTCTTCTGGCGTGCCCTGACCCATTGGGTGGGCGGACTGGGCATCGTGTGCTTCACCATCGCCCTGCTGCCCATCTTCGGGGGAGGCAACCTGCAACTCTTCAGCGCGGAGGCCACGGGAGTGACGCACGACAAAATCCACCCGAAAATCAGCATGACCACGAAACTGATCTGGACGGTGTATATCATCCTGACCGGCGCCTGCGCGGCCTTGCTCTGCCTGGGAGGGATGAGCGTGTTCGACGGGGTGTGCCATGCGTTCAGCATCATGGGCACGGGGGGCTACTCCACCCGCCAGGCCAGTCTGGCCTACTGGGATTCACCGTTCATCGAATATGCCGCAACCGTATTCATGATGATTGCCAGCCTTAACTTCTCGCTGCTGGTGCTGTGCATGAAAGGGAAAATACGCAAACTGTACACCGACTGCGAGACGCGCTGGTTCTTCGGTTCCGTAGGCGCACTGACCCTGGTGGTGACCATCACCTTGGTGGCCTGCCGGCACTACCCCGTGGAGGAAGCGTTCAGGAAAGCCCTGTTCCAGATAGTGTCCATCCATTCCTCCTGCGGGTTCACCACGGACAACTATACGCTGTGGCCTCATTTCACTTGGATGCTGCTGCTCTTCGCCATGCTGGCCGGTGGCTGCACCGGTTCCACCGCGGGCGGCATGAAGAACATGCGCATCGTCATCCTGTACCACGCCATCCGCAACGAGTTCAAACGTCTCATCCATCCCAATGCCGTGCTGCCGGTGAAAGTGAACAGGCACGTGGCGACCAACCCCATGCTCAACAGCGTGACCACGTTCGCCATCTTTTATATGTTATGCACCATGGTGGGCTGCGCCCTGCTCATGATGTTCGACATCGGCTTTACGGAAGCCTTCACCACCTCCGTCGCCGCCCTGGGCAACGTGGGGCTGGGCTTCGGCGAATACGACCCCGCACATACCATGGGCAGCCTGCCGGAGGCCGCCAAGTGGATAATATCCTTCATGATGCTCATCGGGCGTCTGGAATTGTTCAGTGTACTGATTCTGTTCAGCCCCGTGTTCTGGAAAGAATGGTGAGCGGCAGGCGCAAGTTCCGGGCAGCCGGCAGACGTCCGTCTCCCCCGGAACTTGCGGGTGTTTCATTATTCCAAAGGCTTCAGAACCGGCCACCCCTCTTCGTCCCAGTCCATTTCTTTGAGGAACAGTTTGCTGGCACCGTTCTGCCTGCGGCTGTAGCCATGGGCCAGGAAATAATCCTTGTCACCCAGACGGTAGGCCGCGCTGTGGCCTATGGCCACGAAGTCATTGTCTGAAGACACCACCGGCGTGCCTCCACCTTGCATGAGCGACCGCCCCTCGCGGTCCACATACGGGCCGCAGACGTCTGCCGAACGGCCTACTACCACCCGGTAGTTGCTCCGCAAGCCACGGCAACAGAAATCATAGGAAACGAACAGATAGTAGAACCCACCATGGCGGAAGATGAAAGGAGCCTCCACGGCATTCTGGTCCGGCTGTGGCACGCCGTCGTCCGGGACGTATTTCCTCGTACAGAGCGTGTACACGTTTTCCGGTTGGGCGCAGGAGGCCATGTCCTCCGTCAGCTGCACCATACGGATGCCGCCCCAGAAAGAACCGAAAGTCATCCACGGGACACCATTTTCATCTACCACCACATTGGGGTCGATAGCGTTGTAATCGTCCGTGGAGCGCGACACGATGACCGCCCCCGTATCCGTCCAAGGTTCCGGGTCGTTGGGATCCAGCGTACTGCGGAAAGCATGGCCGATGGCCGAAGTATTCTTCCCGAAAGTGGAACAGGAATAGAACAGGTGGTAATTCCCTTTGTAATAAAGGATGTCCGGTGCCCAGGTGTGTCCCTCATAACCGGGCACGCTGTCCATGGCCCAACGGGGCGCATCGGTAAAGACCTGCGGCTCAAAACGCCACTTTTTCAAATCCTCCGATGACATGCAAGTCAGGTTGCGCCCCGTAGAGAACAGATAGTAAGTGTCTCCCTCCTGCGCCAGGACCGGGTCGTGCACCATCGGGTCGGTCATCGTGCGGGTATCCCTTGGCATCCAGTCCTGCGCTGTCCCCGCAAACGGGAAAAGCCACAGCGCACATCCCGACAACAACAATAACTTTTTCATCTTTAAAAAACATTTAGAAATTCATAAATATAAAAGTATCAAACCGTCTGCAACAGGCCGGCAACGGCAGTGGCATAGTCCGGAAGCCGTTGCGCCTTCCGGATTTTCTTGCGGCATTTGCGGTCGGCGTCCGGCAGCAGATATTCCCAGAACGCTTTCATCTTGTCCAGCAACTGCTTCTCGCCGCCTTCCAACAACTGCCCGTAACCGTCGAGCACCTCTTCATGCCAGTCGCGCAGGGCCGCCGCCCGCCGCTCCGTGGACCAGCGCACCCCGTCACGCCACTCGGCAGCCATCCACGGTGCGGCCAGCAGCCCGCGCCCCACCATGACGCCGTGCAGCGAGGGGCACTCTGCCTGCAAGGCACGGATTTCATCCGCCGTGCGCACATCGCCGTTGTACACCACCGGACGTGTACATCCTGCCGCGAAGCGCAAAAAAGACGCACGGTCGCACTCCCCCTTGTACTGTTGGCACCCCACCCGCGCATGCACCACCACCCGCGCGAGCGGCGCATCGTTCAACAGCGGCAACAGCCGCAGGCATTCTTCCGGGTTTTCGTACCCCAGCCTCATCTTCACAGAAAAGGCCACATCGGGATAACGCTCCGCCACGGCCAACACCGCGGCGACCCGTTCCGGATAAGGCAACAGGCCGCAGCCTTTGCCCTTACGCGCCACCATCGG
The DNA here is from genome assembly GCA_964528135.1 of uncultured Paraprevotella sp. Taxonomy (GTDB): domain Bacteria; phylum Bacteroidota; class Bacteroidia; order Bacteroidales; family Bacteroidaceae; genus Paraprevotella. The sequence continues at coordinate 24,962 of CAZGSE010000031.1, forward strand.
GAAAGCGCATCCCATGTTCAGGTCCATCTCGCGGTATCCCATGCCGTATATAATATCCACAAGACGGCAAGCCTCGTCCGCCGTACCGGCCAACAACTGGGGAACGAGATGTTCCACGCGGTTGCGTCCGGGCTCCAGTTCCCGCAGGCTTTTCCGCCGCACCCCGCCGTGTTCCCAACGGACAAACGGCGTATAATACAGGTCCACCCCGCCAAAATGCCGGTCGAAGGCATTCCTGAAAACCGTTTCGGTCAGGCCCTGCAAGGGAGCCATGCAAAATTCCAGTCGCTCCACAACATCCTCCTATTTGCTTTCGTCCGTCCCGTCCGTCTTGAGAGAACGGACGATTTGTTCCATCTCATCGAATTCCTTTCCGCGGTTCAGGTTCAGATAAACCTGGTAAAGCGGGGGAGCCCATTGCGAAGGCCTGTCCGGCATCTGCCTGCGCACGCGCTCCAGCGGCTTGACAGCCTCGGTGTAATATTCCTGGACATCCATCTTGTATGACCTGTAGCGGGCACTACGCAGGTCTTCCTCCTCCATCGCTACCGCCGCGTCATGCGCCATGTTGCAATAGGCCAGCCCCTTGAAAAAGTTAGCCCTGACGTCCATGCTATCCAGTGTCAACACCACGTTGCAGTTCGCAATGCACGCCGGATAGTCCTCCATGTGCATGCAGGTCATAGCCTTGGCAAGCCAGAAAAGGTGATTCTTGGGGTCGTAACGTAACATTTTCTCGGCAAACAGCAGTGCCTCGTCATGTCTCCTGTGGTGGTTCAGATAGACCATCAGGCTGTTGAAGAAATAAGTGTGGTCGGGAAAATTGGCAATGCCATCCTTCAGGGCATGCAACCATCTCACGGTGTCGTTCAAGGCAAGATAAGACTTACAGAGGTATTCCTGCACATATTCGCGGTGGCCGGGATAGCGATAAGCCACCGGTGCATGGCGCACCACTCCGCCATACTCGCCGATATGATAGGCAGCGGCCGTGGCCCAATAGGCCACACGTGCATACATCGTGTCGGTTTGGTCCAGGAAATCCTGCCGGAACATCGGATAGCCCGCATAAGACAGATAGACATCCAGAAAGCGGTAGGCTTCGGCATAATCTTTTTTGTGCAGGTAGAAACGTCCTCCGTTCAGCAGGGTGATGCGGTGTTCCAACAGATTGCGGCGGACAACAGGACGATACTTGCGGCGGCCGTCCCCCACGACGGAAGCCTCGGCCGAATCGCATTGTGCCAGATAACGGTACATCTTATAGATGCTGCTGTAATAGACGGCCGTGTCGTAAGCCTTTCCCAAATAGATTTTTGCATTCTCAATGTCATTGATGCGACATTGCACCAATGCCGCAGTATAGTAGAACTCGGCCCGTTTTTCCGGGTTCTCCTCTTGTTCCAGGGCACTCATCAGGTTCTTCTCCGCCTCATTCAGTTGCTCCGTCACCTTTTTGGCCGCATCGTCGCTTCCCTCATAACGGGCACTTTTTATGGTTTTCTTGGTTTCGCGGATCACATTGGCCCCTTCCGCCGCCGGCCACACAGCAAACAGGAATAGAGCCATACAAAGGTACAATCTGCTGCTCATGCTGGTAAAAAATAAGGGGGTGATGCACAACTAAACGTTCCTCTCACCCCCGGTTTCAAATCTTTCAATATTCTCTTTCTTGCCGTTAATTCAGATAGGTATCCATTTCGGCCTCCTTTTCCTTCTCGCCGATAATGTAATAGACAGTTTTCAGACGTGAAGCCCAACGTTGCGAATTGTCCGGCTCAAGTTCGCGCAACTTGAGGAAATAAGGTTCGGCCTTTCTGTACCAATCCTTCACCTTGGTAATCTCCGCATCGTATTCTTTCTGGGTCAGCTTCTTCTTGCCTATCTCTTCGTTGATGCCATATCCGGCATTACAACAGCAAACCCCGGCATTGTAGTAAGCGTCCGTGAATGTGGGGTCAATTTCCGCGCTCTTTACGAAAAACGGCAGGGCCTCCTCGAATTTTTCCTGTCCGAACAGCACTACGCCTTTCGAGTAATTGGCAATTTTGTTGTCCGGGTCAACAGTCAGCAGGCTGTTGGCAAACTCCAGCGAAGCATCATCGTCTTTCCTTTCGGCATAATAGGCCAGCAGGTTCTGTGCCACCACTTCATCGTCCGTTGCATACTTCTTGGAAGCGTTGATCCACTGAAGCGTGTCTTTCAGCTCCAGCAGGGTCATCAGGTGCAACTGCCGCACGGTTTTGGCCTCCTGGCCATATTTCAGGGCCTGTTCAAGGTGTGCGTCCACCTTGTCGAAGTACTTTCCCTGATAGGCGGCCAGGCAAGCATAATAAGCCACTTGGTCTGCGTTGAATACGGTGTCGTTCAAAACACTCGGTTCATTGGCCACCAGCTTGTAATTTTGCGGGAAAGACAACCAGGCGTCGTAAGCCTCATAAGCAGCACCGAAGTCATGGTTCTGGAAAAAGAACTGGCCGGCATACATCAGGAACGTGCGGAACCTCATCAGGTTGTCCTTGTTCTTTTCCACATATTCCTGCTTTTCATCAAATTCATTGCACTTTTCATATGCGTCCAGGCAAGCATACAGGTTCTTGGCGAACTTGGCCGTATCCAAAGGCTGATGAGCCGCCGCCTTGTTCAGTTCCTCGGCAAACAGACGTTGGTACAAGTCGCCCTGCACGTCCCATGCCAAAGCCATATCCTTGGTTTTGTCGCTGTTCAAGGCCTCCGTCAGGATTTCCTGCGCCTCTTCCCACTGTTCAGGGTTGTTCATCATGCCTTGGGCTTTCTTCACTAATCTGTTCTGTGCGAATATGCCGGTTGAAGCAACCAGCAACGCCATCATTAAAACATATTTGTTCATAGCTTCCTTTATAAATTAAAAATTCATAACTCTCCATTCCGGGTTCCGCCGTCCGGCATTCCGGCTTCTTCCCCTGCGGCAATATCCGTCATTGCCGTGTCAGTACCGTCCGGCAGCAGTCCGCCGTCACCTTCCGCCTCTTCCTCGGTGTGCACCTTGCAGACACTGCTGATCTGGTCGTTCCGTTTCTCCAGGTTGATCAGGCGCACGCCCTGTGTAGCACGTCCCATGACGCGCACGGCTGCCACTTTCAGGCGAATGGTGATGCCACTCTTGTTGATAATCATCAAATCATTCTCGTCCGTCACCACCTTGATGGCCACCAACTTACCGGTTTTTTCCGTAATGTTCAACGTCTTCACGCCCTTGGCGCCACGGTTCGTCACACGGTAGTCCTCGATGTCGGAGCGCTTGCCGTACCCCTGCTCACTGACCACCATGATGGTTTCCTTCTTGGGATCGTTCACGCAAACCATGCCTACCACCTCATCGTTCCCGTCATCGTCTATCATCATGCCTCTTACCCCCGTGGCCGTACGTCCCATGGCGCGCACTTTATTTTCGTGGAAACGGATAGCGCGTCCATTGCGGTTGGCTATGACAATCTCGTTCTCCCCGTTGGTCAGGCGTACACCGATCACACGGTCATCCTCACGGATGGTAATGGCGTTCACGCCGTTCACACGCGGACGGGAGTATTCTTCCAGGCATGTCTTTTTAATGATGCCGTTCTTCGTGCAGAATATCACATAATGCGATTTGCAGAAATCCGCGTCACCCAGGTTTTTGATACGCAGGCAGACGTTGATGGCATCATCCGGGTCGATGTTCAGCATATTCTGAATGGCTCGTCCCTTGGAGTTCTTGGCCCCTTCCGGAATCTCATACACTTTCATCCAGAAGCAACGGCCTTTCTGGGTAAAGAAGAGCATCGTATTGTGCATCGTGGCCGGATAGATGTATTCCACGAAATCCGTGTCGCGCATGCTGCTTCCCTTGCTGCCCACACCTCCACGGGCCTGTGCGTGGAAATCCGCCAATGGCGTACGTTTGATGTATCCCATATGGCTGATGGTAATCACCATCTCGTCATCTGCATAGAAGTCTTCCGGATTAAACTCTTCGCTGGAATATACGATTTCAGACCGCCTTTCATCGCCGAACTGTTCCTTGACTTCCACCAGTTCGTCCTTGATGACTTTCATGCAAAGGCTTTCATCGCACAAAATCTGCTTATAGTATTCAATCTGTTTCAACAAATCGTCGTATTCACCACGCAACTGTTCCTGCATCAGGTTGGTCAGCTGACGGAGACGCATCTCCACGATGGCTCTGGCTTGCACCTCGTCCAGTTCGAAACGGTTCATCAGTCCTTCAATGGCCGCCTGCGGGTTCTGGGCGGCACGGATGATGTGCACCACCTCATCAATATTGTCGCTGGCAATAATCAAACCCTCCAGGATATGGGCGCGCTCCTCGGCTTTGCGCAGGTCGTATTTCGTTCGACGGATCACCACATCGTGGCGATGGGAAACGAAGTTGGAAATGCAGTCTTTCAGCGAGAGCAACTTGGGGCGGCCTTTCACCAGAGCGATGCAGTTGACACTGAAACTCGTCTGCAAAGGCGTCATCTTGAAAAGTTTGTTGAGCACCACATTGGCATTGTCGTCGCGTTTCACGTCAATGACGATGCGCATGCCCTCGCGGTCGGACTCGTCGTTCACATTGCTAATGCCGTCAAGCCTCTTGTCGTTCACCATGTCGGCAATCTGCTTGATTAGCTCGGCCTTGTTCACACCGTAAGGTATTTCGGTAACCACAATCTTGTCGTGGTTCTCTCCCGGTTCTATCTCGGCACGGGCACGCATCACGACCCGCCCGCGCCCTGTCTCATATGCCTCGCGCACGCCCTGCATGCCATAGATGAAACCTCCCGTAGGAAAATCGGGAGCCTTGACATACTGCATCAACCCGTTTACGTCGATCTCCGGATTGTCAATATAGGCCACACAGGCATCAATCACCTCACCCAGATTGTGGGTCGGAATGTTAGTGGCCATACCCACGGCGATTCCGCTGGCACCGTTCACCAACAGGTTGGGTATGCGGGTGGGCAACACCGTGGGTTCATCCAGCGTGGCATCGAAGTTCTTGGTCATGTCCACGGTCTCCTTGTCCAAATCATCCATCACGGCCTCACCCATCAGCTGCAACCGTGCTTCCGTATAACGCATGGCCGCTGCACTGTCGCCGTCCACAGAACCGAAATTTCCCTGGCCGTCCACCAACGTATAGCGCATATTCCATTCTTGGGCCATACGTACCAAAGCCCCATAGACGGAAGAATCGCCATGCGGGTGGTACTTACCCAGCACTTCTCCTACTATACGGGCGCATTTTTTATACGGCTTGTCATGTGTGTTGCCCAATTCGCGCATTCCGAAAAGGATGCGGCGGTGCACCGGTTTGAAGCCATCACGGACATCCGGCAAGGCACGGGAAACTATAACGGACATCGAGTAGTCAATATACGACTTGCGCATCTCGGTCTCGATGTTTACCTTTATGATTCTGTCTTGGTCTAACATTATATTTATATGGTTTCTATTGTAATCGCCAAAAAGCATGTAAAATTACTGCTTTTTGAGAAAACACGAAAGGAATGAACCAAAAATTAACGAATCGTAAGTAACCCACAGGACCCGTAATCGAGGCATAAGAAACGCTACACGGACAAAGTCCATGCGCTTGTCGCCAACTACAACAAAGAAGGCAGACAGTTGGGCAGCTGGCAACCCTTTGGCATGCTAAAAAAAACTATTAAGAAAAACACCACGGTGCTGACCAGCCAATTCTAAAGCTACAACATCTTTGACGGGGGAATGAAGGCTCAGTAGAAATTCAGTGGGGATAAGCATATAAGTTGGCAATTCTGAAGAGA
>CAZGSE010000032.1:0-29672 GCA_964528135.1 uncultured Paraprevotella sp.
CCAACGACCCCCTGATTAACAGTCAGGTGCTCTAACCAACTGAGCTACTGAAGCAGTCGGCAACTCCGCCTCTTCTTGCGCTTCAGGATGGGCTTGAACCAACGACCCCCTGATTAACAGTCAGGTGCTCTAACCAACTGAGCTACTGAAGCAGTCGGAAACAAATTCCTCAATTGCGTTGCAAAAGTAGTGCTTATTTTTGAAATACGCAATTTATTGATGAAAAAAATGCCACACGGCAGTAAAAACCGTGAAGAAAATCCTGAACCCCTGGAGTACGTCCTTCCAGTACAACCGCCAGTAAAAAAGGCAACTTTGTTTTAACGACAGGCAGACTTTGCAAAAAAAACATAAGCAGAGGGGTTAGTTTTCTCCTGTACGCTTGAAATGATTAATTTTGCGGCATGAAAAAGATAGTGTTATTCGTGGGGTTGCTGTGCACGTCGGCAGTCGCTGCACTTGCCCAAAAAAGCAGCAGCCATAACTTCGAAATATCGAAGAACCTGGAAATATTCAACGACATCTACAAGCAGCTGGACCTGTTCTATGTGGATACCCTGTCGGCCGATACGGTCATCGAGTGGGGCATCAGGGCCATGCTGGACCGCGTGGACCCGTTCACCGTCTATTATCCAGAGGAAGAGACGGGCGACCTGAAAGAGATGACAACGGGGAAATATGCCGGGATAGGCTCCGTGATACGGTATTACAGGAAAGAGGACCGCGTGATGATTTCAGAGCCTATGGAGGACAGTCCGGCCGTGGAGGCCGGGGTGAAGGCCGGCGACCTCATCATGGCCATCGACGGGGAGGACATGAAAGGGAAAAGCACGCAGGAGGTCAGCAAGCTGCTGCGCGGGGATGCCGGTTCCACTTTCGAACTGACCGTGAAGCGCATGGGGGTGGACGAACCGCTGGCGTTCAAAATCACGCGGCGCAACATCGTGATGCCTTCCGTGCCCTATTACGGGATGTTGGACGACAGTGTGGGCTATGTCTATTTCGCACGTTTCGTCACCGGATGCGCCCGTGACGTGCGGCGCGCCATTGTGGACCTGAAAGGGCAGGGTGCCCGTTCGCTGGTGCTGGACCTGCGCGGCAATCCGGGTGGGCCACTGAACGAGGCCGTTGAGGTGGTCAACCTGTTCGTCCCCAGGGGGAAGAAGGTGGTCTATACGAAAGGAAAGTTGTCTTCGGTGAACACCGAGTATTACACCACCGGCGAGCCGCTTGATGCCCGGATACCCATGGCCGTGCTGGTGGACGGTACCACCGCCTCTTCCGCAGAAATCGTGTCGGGGGCGTTGCAGGACCTGGACCGTGCGGTCATCATCGGGGGGCGCACTTATGGCAAGGGGCTGGTGCAGATGATCCGTGAGGTGCCTTACAACGGCAGCCTCAAGGTGACGACCAGCCGCTACTACATACCGAGCGGGCGCTGCATCCAGGCCTATGACTACCGCCACCTGAATCCGGACGGGTCGGCGGGAACCGTGCCCGACAGCCTGACCAACGTGTTCCACACGGCCGGCGGCAGGGAAGTGCGGGATGGAGGGGGCATCAAGCCCGATGTGGTGATAGAGCCGGACAGCCTGCCGTCTATTATTTACGATGTGGCGGTGTCGGACGTGGCGCTGGATTTCGTCAACCGTTTTGCCGCCGGACACCCGGCGATTGCTCCGGCCGGCGAGTTCTCGCTGTCGGACGAGGATTATGCCGGATTCGTGAAAATGGTGCAGGAGAGCGACTTCACCTACAAGAAACGGACGGAAGACGTGATGCGGCTGCTGGAGCGCACGGCACGTTTTGAGGACTGCTACGAAGAGGCCAGGGACGAATTCGAGGCTTTGGCCCGGAAGATGGAAGGCGATGTGGCGGCCGACCTGGAACGCCCGAAAAACAAGAAAGAAATCAAGCTGTTGCTGGAGAATGACATCGTGACCCGTTATTACTTCACCCGCGGGGCTATCCGCCAGCAGCTGAAAGACGATAAAGACGCGGCCAAGGCACTGGAAATCCTTGCGGACATGCCGCGTTATGAAGAACTGTTGAAACCTGCAGGAAAATGAGACGGAAAAACCTGAACCATAACAAAGGCATTATGCTGGGCATCATAGCGATGGCCGTGGTCGTATTGGGGGTGGTCATGGTGTTCTGGATGTGGTGTTTCCCCGGTGGGACCGGCACGATGGGGGCGGCAGACACCAATACCCGTGTGCTGCTGGCGGAGGGGTTCCGTGGCGACAGTGTGCAGCTGTCCGTGGACGACACGTTGTTTTTCGCGCAGCGGGTGGAAGCCGACTCGATAGAGGTGTCCGCCGGCCGGCCGGAAGACGCAAGCCTGCTGATGGTGGCCTTTCCGGAAAAAGACATGGTCTGTTCGTTCGATTTGCCAAAAGGCGTGAAGCGCGTTGTGTTGCGGAACCGTGACGGGGATGTGGACATGGAGGCATTTTGATGCCGATTTTTCTGATTTTCCCAAAATCACACGTCTCGGACTTGGAAATTTGGACGGTTTTGTTTAACTTTGCAGCCGTATGATGAAGTGAGGGGCTTGACAAGGCTCCTCACTTCGTATTTAATAATGTACGCATGATAGAAAAAGGCATTGTAAAAGAGTTGGTAGAAGAGTGGCTGGAGGGCAAGGACTACTTCCTTGTGGACATCACGGTAAGCCCGGACAACCGCGTTGTGGTGGAGATAGACCATGCGGAAGGGGTCTGGATTGAAGACTGTGTGGAACTGAGCCGTTTCATCGAGAGCCGCCTGAGTCGCGAGGAGGAGGATTATGAGCTGGAAGTGGGCAGTGCCGGCATAGGGCAACCGTTCAAGGTGTTGCAGCAATATATGAACCATGTGGGTTGCGATGTGGAAGTGCTGACAAAAGCCGGAAAGAAACTGCATGGGACGCTGGCCGCTGTTGACGACGGGCACTTTGAGGTGACGGTGAAAGTCAAGAAGCGGCTGGAGGGGGAGAAACGCCCGAAATGGGTGGACGAGACGGTCCCTTTGCGTTATGACGAAGTGAAATATACGAAATGTGTAATAAGTTTTAAATAACATCATGGCAAAGAAAGCAGAAAATATAAACCTGATAGAGACTTTTTCAGAGTTCAAGGAGACGAAGAATATAGACCGTGCCACACTGGTGAGCGTGCTGGAAGAGAGTTTCCGCAGCATGATAGCCAAACTGTTCGGCTCGGATGACAATTATGATGTGATTGTGAATCCCGACAAGGGGGATTTTGAGATTTACCGCAACCGTACGGTCGTAGCCGACGGGAGTGTGGCGGACGACAACCGTGAAATCAGCCTGACGGAGGCGCGGCAGATCGACGGCGACTATGAAGTGGGCGAGGAAGTGAGCGAGAGCGTGGACTTTGCCAAGTTCGGGCGTCGTGCCATCCTGACGTTGCGTCAGACACTGGCCAGCAAATTGCTGGAACTGGAACACGACAGCCTGTACAATAAATATAAGGATCGCGTGGGAGACATTGTCAGTGCCGAGGTGTACCAGGTGTGGAAGAAAGAGATGCTCTGCGTGGACGATGAAGGCAACGAACTCATCCTGCCCAAAAGCGAACAGATTCCTTCCGATTTCTACCGCAAGGGAGAGGCCGTGCGGGCCGTGGTGGCCCGTGTGGACAACACGAACAACAACCCCAAGATCATCTTGAGCCGCACATCGCCCGTGTTCCTCCAGCGGCTGCTTGAGGCCGAGGTGCCGGAAATCCATGACGGGCTGATCACGGTACGTAAGATAGCGCGCATGCCCGGCGAACGGGCCAAGATAGCCGTGGAGAGTTACGACGAGCGCATCGACCCCGTAGGCGCTTGCGTGGGGGTCAAGGGTAGCCGTGTGCACGGTATCGTGCGCGAGCTTCGCGGCGAAAACATAGACGTAATCACTTACACCCAGAACGTGCAGTTGCTGATTACGCGCGCACTGAGCCCGGCCACGGTGAACAGCATCCGCGTGCATGAAGAGGAACGCAAGGCCGAGGTGTACCTGAATCCGGACCAAGTGTCGCTGGCCATAGGCAAGAACGGGCTGAACATCAAGCTGGCCAGCATGCTGACGGAATACACCATCGACGTGTTCCGCGAAGTGGAAGGGGCTGAAGGCGACGGTGACGACATCTATCTGGATGAGTTCGCGGGCGACATCGACCCGTGGGTAATCGAAGAGCTGAAGCGCATCGGGATGGAAACGGCCAAGGACGTGCTGAACGCCCCGCGCGAGATACTGGTGTCGCGTGCCGACTTGGAAGAGGAGACAGTGGACGAGGTGTTGAAAATCTTAAAGGAAGAATTTGAGGAAGAACAATAGTGCGTATGAGTATAAGACTGAATAAAGTAACCAAGGAATGCAACGTGGGTCTGCAGACGGCTGTGGAATTCTTGCAAAAGAAAGGCTTTACGGATGTGGAAGCCAACCCCAACACGAAAATCAGCGATGAGCAGTACCAGTTGCTGGTGGCGGAATTCAAGAAGGACAAAGGCCTGAGGGATGACGCCGCCGTAATCAGCCGCAAGCGGCAGCATAAGGTGAAGAAGGTCACGATAGCCTTGCAGGAAGAAAAACCGGCACAGGCTGTTCCTCTGACGGAAGTGAAATTGGAGAAGCGCCCGAAAGTGGTAGGGCACATTGACTTGGACAGCCTGAACCATGGGAAGCCGGCCGTGGCATCGGAAAAAGCGGCGGGCACCAAGGCCGCGGACAGCGGATCGGAGAGCAACAAACCGGAAGCTGCCCCGGAAAAGGTTGAGAAGCCTGCGGCTGAGAAAAAGAAGGAAACCGTCATCGGGACGGAACAAGACGGTGTGTTCCGCCTGAACCATACCGCACAGGACGCCCTCCAGCTGAAAGTCAAAGGGCATATCGACCTGGACAGCCTGAACCAGTCAACCCGCCCGCGGAAGAAGACCAAGGAAGAAAAACGCAAGGAGCGCGAGGAAAAGAACCGCCAGATGCAACAGGAACGTGCGCGTCAGGGCGGTGGCGGTGCCGTTCAGGGAACAACGGCCGACGGAAGCAGCAGCAATAAGAAAAAACGTGTACGCATCGGCAAGGAGCGCGTGGATGTGAACGCCGCCGTAGCCGGACAGCAGAATGGAGGCAACAAGAAAAAGGAGAATGGAGGCAACAACCAGCAGGGCAACGCCAAGCATGGGCGGAACAAGAACCGCCAGCAGCTCGTCGGCAGGCCTGAGGTTTCAGATGAAGATGTAGCAAAGCAGGTGAAAGAGACCTTGGCGCGCCTGACCAACAAGAACAAGGTGAACAAGGGTGCCAAATACCGCAAGGAGAAACGCGAGAACGCACGCACCAACATGGAAGTGCAGATGGAGGAGCGGGCGGCAGAAAGCAAGGTGCTGAAGATAACCGAGTTCGTGACAGCCAACGAGTTGGCCATGATGATGGACATTCCCGTAACACAGGTTATCGCAACCTGTATGAGCATCGGTATCATGGTGTCCATCAACCAGCGGTTGGATGCGGAGACCATCAACTTGGTGGCAGAAGAGTTCGGCTTTACGACGGAATACGTCAGTGCCGAGGTGTCTGAGGCCGTGAATGAAGAGGAAGACGATGAGGAGGATTTGGTGCCGCGTGCGCCCATCGTTACGGTCATGGGACATGTGGACCACGGAAAGACTTCGCTGCTGGACTACATCCGCAAGACGAATGTGATTGCCGGCGAGGCCGGTGGCATCACCCAACATATCGGTGCCTATAACGTGACGTTAGAAGACGGGCGGCACATCACGTTCTTGGACACCCCCGGCCATGAGGCTTTCACGGCCATGCGCGCCCGTGGTGCACAAGTGACGGACATCGCCATCATTATCATTGCGGCCGATGATGACATCATGCCCCAGACGAAAGAGGCCATCAACCATGCCACGGCGGCGGGCGTGCCCATCGTGTTCGCCATCAATAAGGTGGACAAGCCGGCGGCCAACCCGGACAAAATCAAGGAAGGACTGGCAAACATGAACTTCTTGGTGGAAGACTGGGGTGGAAAATACCAAAGCCAGGACATCTCTGCCAAAAAAGGTACGGGCGTGGCCGAACTGTTGGAGAAAGTGCTGTTGGAAGCGGAAATGCTCGACCTGAAAGCCAACCCCAACCGCAAGGCGACGGGTTCCATTATAGAGTCGTCGCTGGACAAAGGGCGTGGTTATGTGGCCACGGTGCTGGTGTCGAACGGGACCCTGCACATGGGCGACATCGTGTTGGCCGGAACGCATTACGGACGTGTGAAGGCGATGTTTAACGAACGTAACCAACGTGTGACGGAAATCGGCCCGGCACAGGCCGCCACCATCCTGGGACTGAACGGCGCGCCGACGGCCGGCGACACGTTCCATGTGATGAACACGGAGCAGGAAGCACGGGAGATTACCAGTAAACGCGAACAGTTGCAACGCGAGCAGGGATTGCGTACGCAAAAGATGCTCACACTGGACGAGGTGGGCCGTCGTATTGCTTTGGGTGGATTCCAAGAACTGAATGTGATTGTAAAGGGCGATGTGGACGGTTCCATCGAGGCTTTGAGCGACTCGCTCATAAAGCTCTCCACGGAAAAAATAGCCGTGAACGTCATCCACAAGGCCGTGGGACAGATTTCGGAAAGCGACGTGGCACTGGCCGCAGCGTCCGAAGCCATCATCATCGGCTTCCAGGTGCGTCCTTCTGCAACTGCACGTAAGCTGGCCGAACAGCAGGGCGTGGACATCCGCCTCTATTCTATCATCTATGATGCGATAGAAGAAGTAAAGGCCGCCATGGAGGGTATGCTGGCTCCGGAAGTAAAAGAAGAAATCACAGCCACGCTGGAAGTCCGCCAGGTTTATCATATCAGCAAGGTGGGCACTGTGGCCGGAGCTTATGTGGCTGACGGCAAGGTGCAACGCACGAACAAGGTTCGCCTGATCCGCGACGGCATTGTGGTGCATACCGGGCAAATCAATGACTTGAAGCGCTTTAAGGATGATGTAAAGGAAGTGGGCACGAACTTCGAGTGCGGTATCAGCCTGGTGAACTATAATGACATCCGTGAAGGCGACATGATAGAGGCATTCCAGGAAGTGGAAGTCAAGGCCAAGTTGTAACTTGTTCCGGATGAATGCGCTGGACATTGCCATTCTGGTTGTGGGAGTGCTGGGACTGGTCAAGGGTTACATTAGCGGCTTCTTCCGCCAGGTGGTTTCCATTGTGGGCTTCCTGGCGGGTTTGTTGGTGGCTTTCATGCTCTATACGACATTGGGCGATTGGCTGGCTCCTTACGTGGGAAGCGACCTGCATGCCGGACGTGCGCTGGCATTCATTTTATTGTGGGTGAGTGTACCCTTAGGACTTTCCGTGGTGGCTTTCATGCTGACCAAGGTGGCAGAGACTGTCTGCCTGGGAGGCTTGAATCGTTTGGGGGGAGCTTTTGTTTGCAGCCTGAAGTACGTAGTGTTTCTAAGTTGCATGCTGAATGTGGCCGACAGGGTATGTCTGATTCCGGAGCCTGTTGAACGGGAATCCCGGCTGTGCGCTCCGGTGCGGGCCATTTCGGTCATGCTGTTCGATTTGTGCAAGTCTCGTATGGGCGGGGCATGCCCTATGGTGGCAGATGCCGGTGCGGATGGTTCGGCTTAGGATGCAAGGACATATAAACAGGATATGCTGAAGAAAGGAATGTGTTGTTGAGCGGTGCTTGCGGCGCATTCCTGTCTTTGGCTTATAAGTCAGGATATGAACATAAAAGAGAAAGAAAAAGAGATAAAGGACGGTACGGGGGATAAGAACCGTTTTGTCCGCGAGGTGGCTCAAAAGAAATATGGTTACGGCTTCAGCACGGACGTACAGACCGAAATCATCGAGCGCGGCCTGAATGAGGATGTGGTACGGCTCATCTCGTTCAAGAAAGAAGAACCAGAATGGTTATTAGAGTTCCGGCTGGCGGCTTTCCGCTATTGGCAGACCCAGAAGCAGCCGTCATGGGGACATCTGGTACTACCCGAAATAGACTATCAAGCCATTTCTTATTATGCCGACCCGACGAAAGGCAATAAAAAGAACGGGGCGAAGAATCCGGATGAGATTGACCCGGAACTGATGAAAACTTTCGACAAGCTGGGCATTCCTCTTGACGAACGTTTGGCACTGAGCGGAACGGCCGTGGACGCCGTAATGGACTCTGTTTCCGTGAAGACCACTTTCAAGGAGAAACTTTCTGAACGGGGCATCATATTCTGCTCCATTAGCGAGGCCGTGCGCGAGTATCCCGACCTGGTGAAACAATACCTGGGTTCGGTGGTTCCCTACCGTGACAATTATTTTGCGGCGCTGAATTCCGCCGTGTTCAGCGACGGTTCGTTTGTATATATACCCAAGGGCGTACGCTGCCCGATGGAACTTTCCACTTACTTTCGTATTAATGCCCGCAATACGGGGCAGTTTGAACGTACGCTGATTGTCTGCGATGACGGCGGCTACGTGTCATATCTGGAAGGATGTACGGCACCGATGCGCGACGAGAACCAGCTCCATGCAGCCATTGTGGAAATCGTGGTGAACGAGAATGCCGAGGTAAAGTACAGCACGGTACAGAATTGGTATCCGGGAGATGCCGATGGACGTGGTGGCGTGCTGAACCTGGTGACAAAGCGCGGCCACCTGCGCGGGGCGAACAGCAAACTCTCCTGGACGCAGGTGGAAACCGGTTCCGCCGTCACATGGAAATATCCCAGTTGCGTGCTGGCCGGCGACAATTCGCAGGCGGAGTTCTACAGCGTGGCCGTGACCAACCACCACCAGCAGGCCGATACCGGCACGAAGATGATCCATCTGGGGAAGAATACGAAAAGCACGATTATCAGCAAGGGTATATCAGCCGGCAAAAGTCAGAACTCCTACCGTGGTCTGGTGCGTGTGGCCCCCAAGGCCGACGGGGCACGGAACTACAGTTCGTGCGACTCCTTGCTGTTGGGCAGTGAATGCGGTGCGCACACGTTCCCCTATATGGACGTGTGCAATGACACGGCCATCGTGGAGCATGAGGCTACCACGTCCAAGATTTCGGAAGAACAACTGTTCTACTGCAACCAGCGCGGCATCCCCACCGAAGAGGCCGTGGGGCTGATTGTGAACGGTTATGCCAAGGATGTCATCAACAAACTGCCCATGGAGTTTGCCGTGGAGGCGCAGAAACTCCTGAACGTGTCGCTGGAGGACACGGTGGGCTGAACCTGAACAGATAAAAAGCAAACATTATGTTAGAGATAAGAGATTTACATGCCGGCATCAACGGCAAGGCCATTCTGAAAGGTATCAACCTGACGGTGCGTCCGGGAGAGATACATGCCCTGATGGGGCAGAACGGTGCCGGGAAGAGCACGTTGAGCAACGTGCTTGTGGGCAATCCTGCCTACGAAGTGACAGGCGGAAGTGTGACGTTCAACGGGAAAGACCTGCTGGCCATGAAGCCGGAGGAACGGGCGCACGAAGGTTTGTTCCTGTCGTTCCAGCAGCCGGTGGAGATTCCGGGTGTGTCGATGGTGAACTTCATGCGTGCCGCCGTCAATGCCAAGCGCAAGTACCACGGACAAGAACCGATGACTGCGGGCGACTTCCTGAAGATGATGCGCGAGAAGCGCAAAGTGGTGGAACTGGACAGCAAACTGGCCAACCGTTCCGTGAACGAAGGCTTCAGTGGCGGCGAGAAAAAGCGCAATGAGATATTCCAGATGGCCATGCTCGAACCTACACTGAGCATACTCGATGAAACGGATTCCGGATTGGACGTGGATGCCCTCCGCATCGTGGCCGAGGGTTTCAACAAGCTGCGCAGGCCGGAGACGTCCGCCATTGTCATCACGCACTACCAGCGTCTGCTGGACTATCTGAAACCGGACGTGGTGCACGTGCTGATGGATGGCCGTATCGTGAAGACCGGCGGGGCGGAACTGGCGGTGGAGATTGAAAACAGAGGATTCGACTGGATCAAGGCTGAACTGCCTGCCGGCCATACAGAAGTGGAGAAGGCATGAGCAGCGGGCAGCAGTATATCGACATCTTCACCGCCCACCGGGAGATGATTGACCGTCACAGTGCGGGCGTGCTGAACGCCCTGCGCGGGAAGGCCTTCGATGACTTTTCCCGCATGGGCTTTCCCACGCGGAAGGTGGAGCGTTACAAGTACACGGACGTGGCGGCGGCCTTTGCCCCCGACTACGGGCTGAACCTGAACCGCGTGGAATTTTCCGTGAACCCCCACGAGGCATTCCGTTGCGAAGTGCCCAACCTGGGCACCTCGCTCTATTTCATGGTTAACGACGGCTTCAGCAGCCGGGCGATGCCCATGCCGTCCTTGCCCGAAGGGGTGGTGGTCTGCTCCTTGAAAAAGGCGGCCGAAACATACCCCGACAAGGTGGAGGCCGCTTACGGCCGGCTGGCCCGTACGGAAAAGGATGCCATCAACGCGTTGAATACGATGCTGGCGCAGGACGGGCTGTTCGTTTATGTGCCCAAGGGGGTGGAGGTGGAACGCACCATACAGATGGTCAATCTGCTCCGGGCTGACGTGGACCTGATGGCCAACCGCCGGATACTGGTCGTGCTGGAAGAAGGGGCCAAGGCGCGGTTGCTGTTCTGCGACCATACGGCGGACGACCGCAACTTCCTCGTCACCCAGGTGATAGAAGCCTTTGTGGGCGAGCGTGCCTCGCTGGAGCTGTATGAACTGGAGGAAACCCACGTGAAGAACCGCCGTTTCAGCAACCTCTACGTGGACCAGCAGCGCGACAGCAGGGTGACACTCTGCAATTTCACGCTGCATAACGGCCTGACGCGGAACCGCACGGACCTGACCCTTTCCGGCGAAGGCGCCACGGCAGACCTTTACGGCTGTGTGATTGCCGACAAGGAACAGCGGGTGGACAACAACACCCTGATAGACCATCGGGCGGAACACTGCACGAGCAACCAGCTCTACAAATATGTGTTGGACGGTGCGGCCATGGGTGCCTTTGCCGGCCGCGTGTTGGTGCGCGAGGGAGCGCAGCACAGCCTGTCCAACGAGCGCAACGCCAACCTGTGCGCCACAAAGGAAGCGCGCATGTACACCCAACCCATGCTGGAGATTTATGCCGACGACGTGAAATGCAGCCACGGCTCCACGGTGGGGCAGATGGATGAACAGGCGCTCTTCTACATGCGCCAGCGCGGTATCAGCCTGGATGAGGCGCGGATGCTCCTGAAGCTGGCCTTTGCAGGCGAGGTAATCAGTGCCATCGGGCTGGAGCCCCTGCGCAACCGCTTGCACCATTTGGTGGAGAAGCGCTTCCGCGGCGAGCTGGGACGCTGTTCGGGATGTAAACTTTGCAAATGATCCGGGATACCATGTACGACGTAGAAGAAATAAGGAAAGACTTCCCCATCTTGGGGCGCGAGGTGTACGGACGCCCGCTGGTCTATCTGGACAACGGGGCCACCACACAGAAACCCCGTGCGGTGGTGGAGGCCATGGACGATGAATATTATAACGTGAATGCCAACGTGCACCGTGGCGTGCATTTCCTGTCGCAGCAGGCCACGGAACTGCACGAGGCGGCCCGCGAGAGTGTGCGCCGTTTCCTGAACGCCCGCAGCACCTCCGAAATCATCTTTACCCGCGGCACCACGGAAGGCATCAACCTCGTGGCTTCCTGCTTCGGAGAGGCTTTCATGCGTGAGGGCGACGAGGTTATCCTGAGCGAGATGGAACACCACGCCAACATCGTGAGTTGGCAGCTCGTGCAGGCACGCCGGGGCATCCAGTTGCGGGTGATTCCGGTGGACGACCGGGGCGAGCTTCTCATGGACGAATACGAACGGTTGTTCAATGACCGCACGCGGATAGTGGCCGTAACGCATGTGAGCAATGTGCTGGGCACGGTGAATCCCGTGCGGCGCATCATCGACATGGCCCATGCCCGCGGGGTGCCCGTATTGATAGACGGCGCGCAAAGCGCCCCCCATTTCGCGATAGACGTGCAGGCACTCGATGCCGACTTCTATGCTTTCAGCGGCCACAAGGTCTATGGCCCCACGGGCGTGGGCGTGCTGTATGGCAAGGAGACGTGGCTCGACCGCCTGCCGCCCTACATGGGCGGGGGTGAGATGATAGCCCATGTGTCGTTCGCCCGCACCACGTTTGCCCCCCTGCCGCTGAAATTCGAGGCCGGGACGCCCGACTATGTGGCCACCACAGGCCTGGCCCGTGCGCTGGACTATGTGTCGCGGCTGGGCATGGATCGAATCCAGGCGCATGAGCGTGAACTGACCCGCTACGCCCTGGAGCGCCTGCAGCGCATTCCCGGCATGCGCATCCTGGGCGGGGCGGCCGACCACGATGCCGTGGTGTCTTTCCTCGTGGGGCATATCCATCACCTGGATTTGGGCACACTGCTCGACCGCCAGGGCATTGCCGTGCGCACGGGGCATCATTGTGCCGAGCCGCTCATGCACCGCCTGGGTGTGGAGGGCACGGTGCGCGCCTCTTTCGGCCTTTACAACACGCTGGCCGAAGTGGACGCGTTGGCCGAGGGCATAGAACGTGCCGTCAGGATGTTCTGAGCCAGCCGGGGTAAACCTTGTCCGGCCTCGCGGAAACCACCCGTAAAACGGAGTTTCCGCGAGGCCGGATTTTTTTTTGCCCCTGCCGTTCCGCGCCCCTCCGGTCCCGCGGGACCGGTTGCCGGGCATGCCCCCGGAAGGCCGGCCTGACGGGACGTCCCGATGGCGGCAGTTTCAGGACGATGAGGGAAAGGATAAGGATAAAAATTCGTATCTTTGCCCCTATGTTATTACCCTGTTTGAATCCGGAAGCCACAGAGGCCGGGCTGGACGAGGCCGGGCGGGGCTGCTTGGCCGGGGCGGTGTTCGCCGCCGCGGTCATCCTGCCCAAGGACTACCGCAACGGGCTGCTCAACGACTCCAAGCAACTCAGTGCGAAGAAACGCTATTTCTTGCGCGGGGAAATCGAGCGCAACGCATTGGCGTGGGCCGTGGGGGTGGTGTCGCCGCAGGAGATTGACCGCATCAACATCCTCAACGCTTCGTTCCTGGCCATGCACCGCGCGTTGGACGGGCTGCGGCTCCGTCCGGATGCCCTGCTCGTGGACGGCAACCGCTTCCGCCCCTACCGCGACCTGCCTTACACCACGGTGGTGAAAGGCGACGGCAAGTACATGAGCATCGCCGCCGCATCCATCCTGGCCAAAACCTACCGCGACGACTACATGCTGCGCCTGCACGCGGAATACCCCCAGTACCATTGGGATTCCAACAAGGGCTATCCGGCCAAGGCCCACCGCGAGGCCATCCTCCGCTACGGCACCACCCCCTACCACCGCATGACCTACAACCTTACGGGAGGCCTGCAGCAGGGGCTGTTCCCGGCCGGGGAGGAGGAGGAGCCGCAATAAGGTTGCCTTTTCTTTCCTGCGCCGGATGCCCGGTGCTGAGGCCTGCGGGTGGAGGGGCACCCGCGGCTTGCGCAAAAAGCCTCCCGTCCTTGCGCAAGGATGCCGCCGGCTTTGCGCAAGGACGGGAACGGGACTGGGGCACACGGAAAAACATCCTTGTTTTGCCGCAGGCGGATGGGGCGTATTCCATTTTTTTATCGTATCTTTGTCAGGCCTTTCGCAAACGGGAGCCGCAGCCCGTTTCCCAAGATATGCGGGGTGTGCCCCTTGCTTGCGGCAGAGGCCTGTGAAGAAATGTCCAATTTAAATAAAAACATATAGGATTATGGCAAAGAAAGCACTTTTAATGATTCTCGACGGTTGGGGAATCGGCAATCACGGCGAGGGTGACGTGATTTTCAACACTCCCACCCCTTACATGGACTATCTGGCCCAGAACTATCCGATGTCGCAGTTGCTGGCTTCGGGCGGGAACGTGGGCCTGCCCGACGGGCAGATGGGTAACTCCGAGGTGGGGCACCTGAACATTGGTGCGGGCCGCATCGTCTATCAAGACCTGGTGAAGATCAACCGTGCTTGTGCCGACGGCAGTATCCTGAAAAACCCTGAAATCGTATCGGCTTATGAATATGCCCGGCAGAACGGCAAGAGCGTGCACCTGATGGGGCTGACCTCCACGGGCGGCGTGCATTCCTCGCTGGACCACCTGTTCAAACTGTGTGAAATCTCCAAGGAATATGGCATCGGGCACACTTACGTGCACTGCTTCATGGACGGCCGCGACACCGACCCCAAGAGCGGCAAGGGCTTCATCGAACAGTTGCAGGCCGAGTGCGACCGGACGGGTTGCGTCATCGCTTCCATCATCGGCCGTTTCTACGCCATGGACCGCGACAAGCGCTGGGAGCGCGTGAAGGAGGCCTACGACCTGCTGGTGAAAGGCGAGGGCAAGCAGGCCGCCGACATGGTGGCCGCCATGCAGGAGTCTTATGATGAAGGCGTGACCGACGAGTTCGTGAAGGCCATCAACAATTCCACGGTGGACGGTACCATCAAGGAAGGCGACGTGGTGATTTTCTTCAACTACCGCAACGACCGCGCCAAGGAACTGACCGTGGTGCTGACCCAGCAGGACATGCCGGAGCAGGGCATGATGACCGTTCCGGGGCTGCAATACTACTGCATGACGCCCTACGATGCCAGCTTCAAGGGCGTGCACATCCTGTTCCCGAAAGAGAACGTGGAGGACACGCTGGGCGAATACCTGTCCAAGAAAGGCCTGAAGCAACTGCACACGGCCGAGACGGAAAAGTATGCCCACGTTACTTTCTTCTTCAACGGCGGGCGCGAGGCCCCGTTCGAGGGCGAGGACCGCATCCTGGTGCCGTCGCCCAAGGTGGCCACCTACGACCTGAAGCCGGAGATGAGCGCCTATGAGGTGAAAGACAAGCTCGTGGCTGCCATCAGGGAGGACAAGTATGACTTCATCGTGGTGAACTTCGCCAACGGCGACATGGTGGGCCACACGGGCATCTACGAGGCCATCGAGAAGGCCGTGGTTGCCGTGGACGAATGCGTCAAGGAAGTGGTGGAGACGGCCAAGGCCACGGGCGACTATGAGGTGATTATCATTGCCGACCACGGCAATGCCGACAATGCTGTCAATGCCGACGGCACGCCGAACACGGCCCATTCGCTGAACCCTGTGCCGTTCGTCTATGTGACGGAGAACAAGGCCGCCAAGGTGGAAAATGGTATTCTGGCCGACGTGGCTCCCTCCATCCTGCACATCATGGGGTTGGAGCAGCCGGCCGATATGACGGGCAAGAACCTGATTAAGGATTAGTTCCCGTTTTTTGTTTTTTAGGGGACGGGCAGGGCTTCCGCTATCAAGACGAGGAACCTGCCCGTATTTTTGTCCCTGAGGGCGGTGCATGCCCCCTCTCCGGCCGTGAAAGACTTATTTTTTCAACCATAAAAAACGGAGCTTATGGACGTACGGATAGAACCGAGCTGGAAACAACATCTGGCGGCGGAGTTTGACAAACCTTATTTTGCCGGCCTGACGGACTTCGTCCGGCAGGAGTATGCCACGGCCGTCTGCTATCCCCCCGGACGGCTCATCTTCAACGCTTTCAACCTCTGTCCGTTCGACAGGGTGAAGGTGGTGATTATCGGGCAGGACCCTTACCACGGGCCGGGGCAGGCCCACGGGTTGTGTTTCTCGGTGAACGACGGGGTGCCTTTCCCGCCCTCGTTGCAGAACATATTCAAGGAAATACAGGAAGATCTGGGGAAGCCGGCACCTTCGAGCGGCAACCTGTCGCGCTGGGCGGAGCAGGGCGTATTGCTGCTCAACGCCACGCTGACGGTGCGCGCCCATCAGGCCGGTTCGCACCAGCGGCACGGGTGGGAGGAGTTCACGGACGCAGCCATCCGTGCGTTGGCCGAAGGGCGCGAACACCTGGTGTTCATCCTCTGGGGGGGATATGCGCAGAAGAAAGGCGCTTTTATCGACCGCAACCGCCATCTGGTGCTCGCCTCGGCCCATCCTTCGCCCTTGTCGGCCTATCACGGCTTTTTCGGCAACCGCCATTTCAGCCGGGCCAATGCCTATCTGGAACAACATGGTGAAACCCCTATAGAATGGTGAACGATGGGAAAGGATAACCGCATGCCCATGATACAGGTGGGCGACACGATTGTGTCCATGGACTGCCTGAGCGAGAAGTTTTGCTGCGACCTGGAAGCCTGCAAGGGGGCGTGCTGCATCGAGGGCGATGCCGGTGCGCCGTTGGAGCCGGACGAGGTGGCCGCGCTGGAAGAGGCCCTGCCCGCGGTGTGGCCGATGCTGTCGGCTTCGGCGCAGGCCGTGATAGACCGCCAGGGCGTGGCTTACATTGATGAGGAGGGCGACCTGGTGACCAGCATCGTGAACGGCAAGGACTGTGTGTTTACCTGCTATGACGGGCAGGGCTGCTGTTTTTGTGCGCTGGAGAAAGCCTGCCGGGCGGGCACAAGCCGCTTTTACAAACCGGTGTCGTGCCATCTTTATCCCATACGGCTGAAGAGGATAGGCGGCTGTGTGGCCTTGAACTACCACCGCTGGGAGGTGTGCCGCATGGCGGTGGAGAAAGGGCGGCGGCTGGGGATTCCCGTTTACCGCTTCCTGAAAGAGCCGCTGGTGCGCCGCTTCGGGGCCGCATGGTATGCCGAGCTGGAAGAGGCGGCAGACGAACTGCGCAAACACGGCTATCTGGACGAGTAAAGGTCTGGCGGGTTGCCGGGCCTTGCGTTCCGGAGCCGGACCGTGACATGTACAACGAAATCCTCCGCCCTGCGAGGCGGTGCGTTGCGGGGAGATTCCCGTTTCGCGCCGTCTCGCGGGGCGGAGGATGTTTTTTCCGGTGCGGTGGCATTCCCGCAGGCATCGGTCCGTGCGCCTGCGGGAATGCTCCTGCCCTGGGGTTACTTCACAACGACCTTCTTGCCGTTGACGATATAAATGCCGCGGGAGAGGCCTTCCAGGGATGTGGCCTGCTGCCGCACCCTGATGCCGCTGATGCTATATACGTCGGCCGGAGTGCTGAAGAGGCCGTTTGCCTTGCTGTCCGTTGCCACTTGCTGGATGGCCGTCACCTGGTCGGAAGTCATGCTTCCGTAATAGTACAGGCGGAAGTTGTCGAAGATGCACCAATAGGATGAGCCCGTTTCGGTGCTGCGCAGGCCCACCATCAGGCTGGAGCCGTCTTCTTCGAGTTCCGTCACCACGCTGTTGTCATACAGGCCGGCGGCGAAGTAGATGCTGGCCGACTGCATGTCGTTCGGGATATATCTCACGGGGCTGCCCACTGAAGACTCGCCGCCGCCCAGGGAGCTGGACTGGGCCTCTGCTGCGATGTTCATCACGAGGTTTGCCGTTTCGCCGGCATAAATCTCGGCCGTAACGTCGTCTGTCCCGCTGATGTAGTTAGCATAGACCGTGGCGGCACTGCCCGGACGCTGGAACGCCTGTCCCATGAACTGGTAGGTGCCGGCCGGCAGACCTGTTATGGTTTGGTAGAAGTCGAACGTTTGCTGGTAGAACTCCCCGCAGGAATAGCTGATGGTGGGAGTGGACGACCAGCCTTCGCCGGTGCTGATGTCTGCATCGCTCATGAGGAACGTGATGTCGAAAGGCTCGTCCACGCTCGCGGGAGTGGCGTTGGCCAGGAAGGTCATGCCGGCGGTGGTGGCTTCGGTGATCAGTTCGCTGATGCGTTCCGTGGTGATGTCCTCGCTGGCGGCTTCTGTTTCAATGCTGCTCAGTTGCGCATAGAAAGTGTCGTCCGTCCCTTCCACATCCTCCGTGTGCGGTGTTTCGGCCATTTCCCTGAGTTGTGCCAACAGTTCGGCAAGCTCAGACTGGTAACCTTCCTGCACGGCCGATTCGAACGGTTGCAGTTCATCTGCGGTCAGGAACACCCAGCGTTGCGTTTTGGCGTCGTCGCCCAGGTCGAATGTCGTCTCGGCCGTCCTGCCGTTCACTCTGGCATACAGGCAGGGGGGGGTCAGGGTGCTTTGGGGATAGATGATCCAATAGCCCCTTGTGGTGAAGGAAGAGGTTTCACTGCCGGCAGTGACATCCACACGTCCGCGCATCACATGGAAACGTTCTGTGGAAGTGGCCGAAGATACCTCGGCACTGGCGCGGAATGGATTGGATCTGCCGGAGCTGTAGGTTATGTACTTCCCGTTTCCGGCATTGCGGAAACTGTAATAGCAGGTTTGCGGGTTGAACGTGATGTACCATGCTGCGTAGTCGTTTTCTAACGCTTCACTGCTTGTCATCTCCTCCCAACTGAGTGTTCCGCTTTCGTTCGTGACCAAGTAGCCCGTGTACAGTCCGCACGAGGTTGACTCGTTCTTGATATAATATTTCACGTCATCCTCTTGTTCGAACACGTAAGCCGGGGTGGAGAAGCCTCCCGTGGGCGGCAGTCCGTCCTCGCCGAGGCCCTGTATGATCAGGCTGTTGCCGATGTAGAGCACTTCGGAACCCGTGTCTTCAGACGCGCCGTTGATGCCGTAGGGCCACATGTGCGTGCCGTCGCCGGTCATGACGGAAGTGTCATCGTTATCCCAGAAGCGCAACACTTCGTTGGCCCGGTCGCCCAGCCAGTTGCCGGTGCCCGAACCGGCCCTCAGCGGGCTGTCCGAATCGTACCAGCGGCTGTGTGTACCCACGCCCACGGCGTGCAATGCTTCGTGCAGGATGGTGCCTGTTTGCTGGTAGCTGGAGTTGGGTCCTACCCTCATGTAGCCTCCATAGCTACAGTCGGCAGTGGTTACGCCGGAATTGTAGTGTACGGAAAGCCCCAGTCCCTTTATGCTGGTCAGGTTGTTCCAATAGTCCACGGCGGAAGCGATGGCGGAACTGATGCGCAGATTGGTGCTGGCATCGCCTTCGTTGCCATACGTCCATGTGATGGTGCCTTGCGGGATGGTGATGACCTTAATGGGGTCGCCGTAGCCCACGGCGTAGTCTTTGGTCATGGCATAGGCGCGGATGTAGTAGATGGTTGACGGCTCCAGGTCACGCAGCACGTAGATATAGCCGTTGTTGCTCAGGTATTCGGTGGTGCGGTTGTCCAGGACAGTGGGTTCAGGTTCCGTGCTCCAGCAGAAGCCGTGCTCCAGCAGTTCGCTTGTGGACACGCCGGAGATGGTGCTGCGTCCGAATGCCATGGTGGCTCCGCGTGCATACCGTGTGTCGGTCACCACGGTGGGAACCGTTCCGGTGGCGTTGGCCAGCGAGAAGGCCAGAATGGCTGTTTCCAGTCCATTCACCGCAGAAGCCACTTCGGTTGCCTCGGCTGTCGTGTTCTCCAGCATCTCCTGTGCCGCTGCTATGACGGCATAAAATTCCTCTGAACCGGCCTGGCTGCCGTCTCCGTAGGCCTCAAGGGCTGTTTCGATGGCGGCTTCCAGGTTGCTGTAAGCTTCGGCAGACGTCTGGGCTGCGGTGATGGCTTCGCTCAGGGCGGTGGCCACCTCAGACAGGTTCTCGTCTGTTGTGGCCTCCAGTTCAGCCTGTGCCGCCTCAATGGCCGCCTCAAGCGTCGTGCTCACGTCTGTCTGCATCGTTTGTCCGGTCAGCTCCTGCGCTTCTCCTATGAGGAGTTGCAGTTCTGCATGCAGGTCGTCCAGGGTGGAACTGTCGGCATAGAGCCGGAAGTTGTCGCAGGCAATCCAGTTGCCCGTGGCGCTTTCGGTCTTGAAGCCAATGGTGGCTTGTCCGTTAATCACGGTGAATGTCACGGAATAGTCATCGGCTACGTTGACTTCCGTTTGCCCGCTGCCGGCAAAGATATACATGCCGGTCTGCGTTGCCGAGCTGTTTTGTTGGATGTTCTGTGCACTGACGGTCAGGGTGTACACCCCGTTGGGGAGGTTGGTTACGGTCTGGGTGGCATAGCAGTCTGCTACACGGTTGCCGGAAGACACCCATTGCTCCACATAAATGTCGCCGTCTTTCAGGGTGAAAGATGTGTTGGTCTGGGTTTGTAGTCCGGAATATTCCCAATCCGTAAACCCGCTTTCAAAACTGGGGTTTGTGAGGTATATGTCCGTCACGTCGGTTTGCGCTTGCAGGGCGTGTACACTGCAACAGGCCAGCAAGCCTGCGAGAAGATGAGGGGTAAATCTGTTTTTCATCATTCCTCCTTTGATAAATGTTTTTTTATAAAAGAAATTAAGTTGTTGGAATGAGCAAAGATAACGTGTTGATGGGGAAAACACCTCATCAAACGCGCAAATTTATGTTAATCAACTTCTAAAAAAACCATGAAAAATAAAAGCGGGGCTGCTTCCGAAAGTCCGGAAGCAGCCCCGCCAAAGACGGGTTGCGGACGGGTGTCTTACTTCACTCCGGTTTCCTGCAACAGGCGTTCCGCACCGCCCCAGCGGTCGATGACGTAGAGCACGTAGCGGATGTCCACGCCGATGCAGCGGGTCAGGTCGCTGTCGAAACTGATGTCGTTGCTCATGGCATCCCAGTTGCCGTCGAAGGCCAGTCCGATGAGTTCGCCCTTGCCGTTGAACATCGGGCTGCCTGAGTTGCCGCCTGTGATGTCGTTGTTGGTCAGGAAGCAAAGCTGCATCTCGCCGCTTCTCCGGTCTTTATAGGGGCCAAAGGAACCTTCCTCGAACAGTGCTTTGATTTCCGGTTCCAGCTTGTATTCGCTGATTTTGTCGCTCTGCGCCACCTTGTCCAGTAGGCTGGGCATGGTGGTGAAGTAGTCCTGGTGGCCGGTTGTGCCGGTGTAGTCGTTCACGATGCCGTAGCTCAGGCGCATGGTGGAGTTGGCGTCCGAGTAATGCGGCTGGTCGGTTTCCATCTCCAGTATGGCTTCGCAAAGTAGCCTTTCGTTGGCAGAGATGGCCATGTTGTAGGATTTCAGGTTTTCGGAAACCGTCCGGGCCGTTTCCATGATGCTCTTCAGGCAGTTCAGTGCCATGTCTTTGTCGAGCTGTTCCTGGGTGGGGGACAGGTTGACGCAGTTCGTGTCCGTCAGGATGGTCTGGTTGAACATGGCATCCACATAGGCACGGCTGTTGTTGCCGTATTCTTGGGCGATGGCCTGGTAGAAGTCAGGCAGGAACTCCGGTTTGACTTGGCGGGCGTAGTTGTCTATCAGCGCGGCCATGGTTTCCCGGTCCACCGCTTCGTTCCAGTCCTTGTATTGCTGGCGCAGCCTGTTTTTCAAACTTTCCTTTCGCTCGTCGCCGGCATTCTGCAGGGCCTTGTAGTAGGTGGCGATGCGCAACAGGTCCGGCCCGCCAAGGAACGATTCGTTGAGGAAAGCCATGGCGTGGTTTCCATCCTTGCGGGCGGAGTAGGCCCGTTCCAATGCTGGCATCACGTTGCCGAACCGTTCCTGCCGTCTTGCTTTCAGCCCGGCCCATGCGGCGATTTGCCGTTCCTGTTCTTGTTTCTGCTCCACCACGTCCAGTTCCTTGAGCGCCTTGTTCATGCCGATGCTGTTTTTCCAGTAGTTGGAACTGCTGGCATATTTGGAGGCGTACTGGAGGCGGATTTTCGGGTCACTGTCCATCCATTTCTTCCAGATGCCCTGTTTCACGCCGCGCACGTTGATGCGCGCCTCGTTGGTGTTTTCCATCCGCTCCACGATGCCGTAAGAGGATAGGTAGCGGTTGGTACGGCCCGGATAGCCGATGGTCATGCAGTAGTCGCCTTTCATAAAGCCGTCCACCGAGATTTTTGCAAAGCGTTCTGCTTTCAGCGGCCGGTTGTCCGCACTGTATTCCGCCGGTTGGTTGTCTGCTCCGGCATAAATGCGGAACACACTGAAGTCGCACGTCTGGCGCGGCCACATCCAGTTGTCCGTCTCTCCGCCGAACTTGCCCAGGCTCTGGGGCGGGGCAAACACCAGCCTGATGTCATCGTATTGCTTGTAAACATTCAGGTAATAGGCGTTTCCCGTGTAGTAGGGGCTGACTTCACAGATGAGTTCCGGATATTTTTCCGCATATTCGTTCTCTATGGACAGGCAGATGGAGTCTATGCAGTCCCGGCGAATCTTCTCGCGGCTTGTTTCGTCGGCCGCGGTCATCTCGCCGGCGTGTTGCTTGTAGGCCTTGTCCAGTGCCTTGCGTACCCGTTTGCTTACGTCCTCCGTACGTTGCAGTATGCGCACGTAGAGGTCTTTGGCCGGCAGCTCATCGGTTTGCGTCCGGGCCACGAACCCGTTGCGCAGGATGTCATTCTCCGGGGTGGACAGGGCTTGGATGTTGCTGAAGCCGCAGTGGTGGTTGGTGAACACCAGCCCGTCGGGCGACACGATGACGCCGGTGCAGAAGCCGCCGAAGCTCACCACGGCATCTTTTAGCGAGGTGCCCTTTGTGTTGTACAGTTCCTTCTCGCTCATTTGCAGGCCTAATTCTTTCATGGCTTCCATGCTTTTGGGGGCGATGCGGTTGAGCATCCACATGCCTTCGTCGGCTTTTGCGCCGCAGAGACAGCACCCGATGGCCAACAGGGTTAAAAGTTTCTTCTTCATGTTTGTTTTTTGTTTATGGTTTGTCGTTGTTTCATTCGGAAAACGGTTTACGGAAGTATTTACCCACGAACGGCAGGTCCTTGAGGGGCAGGTCGTGCTTCAGGATATATCCGGCGAACAGGCCGATGAGCAAAGTGTTGATGCCCAGCCGTGCCCATAGGGTCCAGCCGGAGGGCACGGCGGCCATGATGCCGTAGGACGCGGCCGCGAGGAGCACGTAGGTGCCGATGGACTTCAGGGGATAGTCCACGGCGTTCTTCTTTTGCCCCACGAAATAGGACAGCAGCATGGACGTGGCGTAGC
This sequence comes from uncultured Paraprevotella sp., assembly GCA_964528135.1. Taxonomy (GTDB): domain Bacteria; phylum Bacteroidota; class Bacteroidia; order Bacteroidales; family Bacteroidaceae; genus Paraprevotella. The sequence continues at coordinate 22,827 of CAZGSE010000032.1, forward strand.
CGGCAAACCCGCCCCAGGCGCAAGCCATGTAGCCGTATCTGGGGATGAACAGGATATTGACGGCGAAGAGCACGGCGCAGCCCGCGGCCGAAAACCAGGCGCCCCATACGGTCTTGTCGATGAGCTTGTACCAGAACGACAGGTTGAAATAGACACCCATCATGATTTCTGCCGCCATGACGATGGGCACCACGCGCAACCCCGGCCAGTAATCCGGGGCGATGATGAACTTCAGGATGTCCATGTAGCCGATGACGCACAGGTAGGCCAGGAGGGTGAAGATGATGAAATATTTCATGGCGGCGGCATACGTGGCCTTGCTGTCACGCTCCTTGGCCTTGCCGAACACGAAAGGCTCGTAGGCATAGCGGAAAGCCTGGGTAATCATGGCCATAATCATGGCTATCTTTACGCAGGCCCCGTAGATGCCCAGTTCGGATTTGCCCGCTTCGGCATCGCCGTAAACCATCGGGAATATGATCTTGTCCGCCGTCTGGTTGAGTATGCCCGCTATGCCAAGCAGCAGGAGCGGCCAGCTGTAGCGCAGCATCTGCCGCGCCAGCCGGGCATCGAAGCGGTAGGGCGTCCGCACTAATCCGGGGATGAAAAACAAGGTGACGAACGCCGTGCTGGCCAGGTTCAGGGCAAAGGCATAGCCGGGGCCGAACGTTGGATCGTAAACAAGCCCCACGCTGTCGGGGTGCCGTTCATAGAGGGCCGGAAGCACCACGAAGTAAAGGATGTTGAGCGCAATGTTGAGCACGATGAACAGCATCTTCAGCGCAAAGAACCTGACGGGGCGGTGCTGGTAGCGCAACCACGCGAAAGGGATGGCTTGGAAGGCGTCCAGTGCCACGGTGACAGCCATGATGCCCACGTATTCCGGATGGCCGGCATAGCCGATGGCCGAGGCTATGGGGTTGAGAAAAGCCAGCACCAGGACGGTGAACAGCAGCGATGCTCCGCCCACCATTGTCAGCGTGGTGCTGAACACGGTCTGCGGTTGCACGCCGGGTTTGTTGGCGAAGCGGAACAGGGTGGTTTCCATCCCGAAAGTGAGGAGCACCATCAGGAGCGCCACGTAGGCATAGATGTTGGTCACGATGCCGTAACCACCGCTTTCCACACTCATTTTTGCCGTGTAGAGCGGCACCAGCAGGTAGTTCAGGAACCTGCCGATGATGCTGCTCAGCCCGTAGATGGCCGTGTCTTTGACCACCGATTTCAGTTCTGCCATGGTTTGTCCGTAGGTTTGTGGATGTTTTTTTTATGTCCCGAAGAAGAGGTAGGTCACCCCGATGGCGGCCAGGATGCCCGCCAGGTCGGCCAGCAGGCCGCAGGGGACGGCATGGCGCGTGTGTTTCACCCCCACGCTGCCGAAGTAAACCGCCAATATATAAAAGGTGGTGTCCGTTGAACCCTGTATGATGCAGCTCAGCCGTCCCACGAAGGAGTCGGCACCGTAGGTGGCCATCGCGTCCACCATCATGCCCCGCGCCCCGCTGCCGCTCAGTGGTCTCATCAGCGCCGTGGGCAGGGCGGCCACAAAGTCCGTGTTGCCGCCGCAGAGGGAGACCAGCCGGGAGATGCCCCCGATGAGCAGGTCCATGGCACCGGACGCGCGGAACACCCCGATGGCCACCAGCATGGCCACCAGGTAGGGGATGATGCGCACGGCGGTGGAGAAGCCGTCCTTGGCTCCCTCGATGAAGGCTTCATAGACGTTGACCCGCTTGCATACCCCGGCCGCGATGAAAGCTATGATGATGCAGAATAGCAGCACGTTGGCCGTCACGGTGCTCCATACGTTCATCTCGTCCTTGTCCAGCCGGCTGAAGCCCCATATCATGGCGGCAATGACCGCACACGCCCCTCCGAGGGTGGACAGCACGGTGCGGTTGAACAGGTTGATGCGCTGGCAGGCGGCGGTGATGACGATGCCCACGAGCGTGGAGGAAAAAGTGGCCAGCAGGAGGGGGATGAATATGTCGGTGGGCTGTGCGGCCCCCATCTGCGCCCGGTAAACCATGATGCCCACCGGGATGATGGTCAGTCCGGAGGTGTTCAGCACGAGGAACATAATCATCGGGTTGGTGGCCGTGTCCTTTTTGGGGTTCAGTTCCTGCAACCCCTCCATGGCTTTCAGGCCGAGCGGCGTGGCGGCGTTGTCCAGCCCCAGCATGTTGGCCGAGATGTTCATGAAGATGTTCCCGATGACGGGATGGTTGCGCGGTATTTCGGGGAAGAGCCTGCAGAACAGGGGGCTGAGGGCGCGTGCCAGCAGGCGGACCACGCCGCCCTGTTCGCCGATTTTCATGATGCCCATCCACAGGGAAAGCACGCCCGTGAGGCCCAACGAGATTTCAAAGGCGTTCTTGGCCGAATCGAACGTGGAGTTGACGATGGCGGGGAACACGCCGGCATCGCCCGCAAGGAGCAGCTTGCCCGCAGCTATCAGGAATGCGATGCCGAAGAACGCCACCCAGATGTAATTCAAAACCATAGGAATCCTCCGTTTATGCGATTATGGGAACTTCAAGGCTGCATGTCGTCAGATGAACTTCCGTCCGGCAAATTTACGACTTTTCGGCGAATTATTCACATGTCATGTCCTTTTGTACATAAAAATGCGGGGACTGTTGCCCCATAGTCTGCCATAAGCCATAGCCATAAGGTACGACAAGGCCAGGCATAAGCCGAATTCCACGGCAAACGGGGCGTGCCCATTCAAAAAGTGTCTTGTAATTTGGAAAACCAGGTTGTGCACCAGATACCATTCGTATGAGAATTTGTTGGTATAACTGAAAAAGCGGTTGACGGCCTTTATGCCCGTCTTGTAGATAATCAAGGCTATGGATGTATATCCGATGAGTGAAGGAATGTCATTATACAGCTTCCAGGGGAATCCCGCCATTCCCATGACGCCGGTTAATGCCATCGCTGCGATACAGGCCGGGACAAGGTATTTCCATTTGGGGACGGTCAGGGTTTCAGGCTTCTTGTGGTAAAGTTCCGCCAGCTTCATGCCCAGGCAGAATTCCCAAAGGTACTGCAAGAAGAAGCTGTTCCACACACGTTCCTCGGCATGTCCCGTCAGGGCTACCGCCGTGGCCCAGGACAGGCTGATGGCAAGGGCTGTCCACCCCCCCCGTTAAGGTTTTTTAACCTCACGATGAGAGGCCAGGCAATGTAGAACTGGATGATGGTGGAAATGAACCACATTTGTCCTCCCATGGAGCTTTCCAGTTCAGGCACGAACATCTTGAACAAGAACAGGTTGCCCAGTAAAGGCATCAACACCTCTTGGCCCCGGTACAGCATCCAGCATGCCGTGGCCAGGCAGAGTACGGCCATGGGCCAATAAACACGCCCGAACCTTTTCCTCAGGAAATCTTTGTACCCCAAAGGTTTGTTGAGATACGACAAATACAGGCCGAAGCCGCTGCATAGGATGAACACGTGCACGCCCGCGCCGCCGAAAGATGCGGATTTCATCAACCATGAAGGCAAAGGGTAGCTTTGGACCAGATGCATGAGCACAATCGTGGATATGGAAAATCCACGCAAGAAATCAACGATGTCAAGTTTTTTAGCCATAATGTATTGAGAAATTTAAACAGATAAAGTTCCGTCCCAAACGCCGGGAGGCAGGCCGCATGCGTATGGCCGGGGCTTCCGGCCAAAGCCTGTTGACGCTTCCGCAAAACCTCCATCTCCGCTGTGCTCCCGTGGGATTCCGTCCGGCAAAGATACTGCTTTTGGGCGGACTATCCGTGTTTTGCCTGTTTTTGGCTGCAAAAAAACGGCATGCCTGCCGGTTTTGTACGGAAAAGATGCTATCTTTGCCGCCGATGGAAGACGATTTTGACATACGCCAGCCGCACCGTTCGGCCACCGAACGTGAGTTCGAGAACGCCCTGCGGCCCTTGCAGTTCGGTGATTTCAGCGGGCAGCTGAAGGTGGTGGAAAACCTGAAAGTGTTCGTGGAGGCGGCCAGATACCGCGGCGAGCCGCTGGACCATACCTTGCTGCACGGGCCTCCCGGACTGGGTAAGACCACGTTGAGCAACATCATCGCCAACGAACTGGGCGTGGGCTTCAAGGTCACGTCGGGGCCCGTGCTGGACAAACCGGGCGATTTGGCCGGCCTCCTGACCTCGCTGGAGCCGAACGACGTGTTGTTCATCGACGAGATACACCGCCTGAGCCCGGTGGTGGAGGAATACCTCTACTCCGCCATGGAGGACTTCCGTATCGACATCATGATAGACAAAGGCCCGTCGGCCCGCAGCATACAGCTGGCCCTGAACCCTTTCACGCTGGTGGGGGCCACCACGCGCAGCGGGTTGCTCACCGCCCCCCTGCGGGCCCGCTTCGGCATCAACCTGCATCTGGAATACTACGATGCCAAGGTGTTGTCCGGCATCGTGGAGCGTTCGGCCCGCATACTGTCCGTGCCGATAGAGCGCGAGGCCGCGCTGGAGATTGCCGGACGCAGCCGGGGCACGCCGCGCATCGCCAACGCCCTGCTGCGGCGGGTGCGCGACTTCGCCCAGGTGCGGGGCACGGGGCGCGTGGACATGGCCATCGCCCGCTATGCGTTGGAGTCGCTGAACATCGACCGCTACGGGCTGGACGAGATAGACAACAAGATATTGCTGACCATCATCGACAAGTTCAAGGGCGGGCCTGTGGGCATCACCACCATAGCCACGGCCATCGGGGAAGACGCCGGCACGGTGGAGGAGGTGTACGAGCCGTTCCTCATCAAGGAGGGGTTCATCAAGCGCACGCCGCGCGGGCGCGAGGTGACGGAGCTGGCCTACAGGCATCTGGGACGGAGCCGTTTCGCGGCGGGCGGCCAGCAGGGATTGTTTGACGAATAGAAATACCGGAAAAATGATAACTTACAATGCAGACGGCGTGAAAATGCCGCAATTCGGGAAGCGTGCCAACACGGCGTGGGTGAAGTCCGTGGCTGCCGCTTACGGGAAAAAGGTGGGCGACATCGCCTACATCTTTGTGGACGACGGGAAGATACTGGAAGTGAACAGGCAATATTTGCAGCACGACTATTACACAGACATCATCACTTTCGACTATAGCGAGGGCGACGTGATTTCCGGCGATTTGTTCATCAGCCTGGACACGGTGGGGAGCAATGCCGCCCAGCTGGGCACTCCCTACGATGAGGAGCTGCGCCGTGTCATGATCCACGGCATCCTGCACCTGTGCGGCATCAACGACAAAGGCCCCGGCGAACGCGAGGCCATGGAGGCGGCCGAGAACCGGGCGCTCGCCCTGCGTGCCGGGACGGAAGGCTGAGGGGCTTGCGCAAGGCGGGCGGCCGTTTTGCGCAGGACGGACGGCGGCTTTGCGCAAGACGCGCCGGCGTTGTGCCCGCATGGCAGGGCGGGGGTGCGCCGGTTCCGTTTTTTTCCGTCCCCGGATTTGCCCTTTCGCCCGCATCGGTGTAACTTTGCCTGCCGGAGGGACGTGCCGCACGTAAGGCCGCCCTATGCGTATGGACAAGGGGACAGAACGGAAAATCATACACATCGACATGGACGCCTTCTACGCTTCGGTGGAACAGCGCGACCACCCGGAACTGCGGGGCAAGCCCGTGGCCGTGGGGCGCGCGGAGGAGCGGGGTGTGGTGGCCGCCGCCAGCTACGAGGCGCGGCGCTACGGGGTGCGGTCGGCCATGCCGTCGCAGCGCGCCCGCCGGTTGTGTCCGGACCTGGTGTTCGTGCCGGGGCGGATGGAGGTTTACAAGGCCGTCTCCCGGCAGATCCACGACATTTTCCGGCTGTACACCGACGTGATAGAGCCGATTTCGCTGGATGAGGCTTTCCTGGACGTGACGGAAAACAAGCCCGGCATACTTCTGGCCGTGGACATTGCCCGCGACATCAAACACCGTATCCGCGAGGAACTGGGGCTGGTGGCTTCGGCGGGCGTCTCGTACAACAAGTTCCTGGCGAAGGTGGCTTCGGACTACCGGAAGCCGGACGGGCTGTGCACCATCCATCCCGACCGTGCGCTGGATTTCATCGCCACCCTTCCGGTGGAGTCGTTCTGGGGGGTGGGACCCGTCACGGCCGGCAAACTCCACGATATGGGCATCCACACTGGCCGGCAGCTGCAGCGGTGCAGCCTGGAGATGTTGGTGCACTGTTTCGGCAAGGCCGGCCGCCTGTATTACGATTTTGCGCGTGGGGTGGATTTGCGTCCCGTGGAGCCGGAGCGGGTGCGCAAGTCTGTCGGTTGCGAGCGTACGTTGGAGAGGGACGTTTCCCTCCGTTCGTCGGTCCTCATCGAGCTGCACCACGTGGCCACGGAGCTGATGGGGCGCTTGGAGCGGACCGGCTTTGCCGGTTGCACGTTGACGCTGAAGGTCAAGTTCCACGACTTCACCCAGGTGACCCGCAGTGTGACCCGCTCCCGGAATTTCCTGGCTTTTTCCGACATTTATCCGCAAGCCAAGCTGTTACTGAAAGAGGTGGACTATGCCGACCGTCCCATCCGCCTGCTTGGGCTTTCCGTATCGAACCATGCCAGGGAGGATGCCACCGGCAAAGAGAGCCGGCATACGTCCGGTTGGGTGCAGCTGCATTTTGATTTTAGTAAGGATTTTTTTGAGTAGGAAAGGGGAACAGGCCTGACGGGTGTTGTACAAAACGGCTCCCATTGCGTTTTTTCTCTTGGTAAGAGATATACCGTACACCGGCAAAATTACATATTTTATTGATTATAGCCAAGAAAAGGAGGTGAAAGAAAACCGCCTTGTCGTGGGCAGAGTCAACCAGCAAGTGCAACATTACGAAATATTCTTGAAAAATCTTT
>CAZGSE010000033.1:0-29320 GCA_964528135.1 uncultured Paraprevotella sp.
GCTGTCTTTTCCTGCGGTTTATTTTCAAGTGGAACGATTGCGCGAGGAACAAAAAACGGGCTTTTCTTGTGAATATGCGTTTTAATTGTTAATTTTGCGCCGTTTTGAATCGGTTTTATTTTATTATATGGAAAGGAAAATACTTTTTGCTGCTTTCGGTTTGATGGTTTCAAGCGCAACATTTGCGGGCGGCCTGTTGACGAATACGAACCAAAATGTGGCGTTCCTGCGCAATCCGGCACGCGACGGGGCCATCGGCATTGATGGCGTGTACAGTAATCCGGCCGGGGTGGCCTTCCTTCCCGAAGGTTTCCATCTGTCATTGAACATCCAGAGCGCTTACCAGACGCGCAAGGTTACTTCCACCTTTGCCCCGTTTGCCTACGGGGCGGACAATGGCGGGCAGTCGTCCAAACTGTTCAAGGGCGATGCCCAGGCTCCGGTGGTGCCCTCCTTGCAGGCGGCCTACAACCGCGGGCGTTGGTCGTGGTCGTTCAACTTCGCCATTGGCGGGGGCGGCGGCAAGTGCGCGTTCGGCAACGGGCTGGGTTCTTTTGAAAGCCAGGCGGCCTTGCTCCCGCTTCTGGGCAGCAGCATGGGCATAAGCAGCTATTCGATGGACAGCTACATGCGCGGACGGCAGTATTATTATGGATTCCAGGTGGGAGCGGCCTACAAGCTGACGGACCGACTGTCGGTCTTTGCGGGCGGGCGTCTGGTGTATGCCTCGTGCAATTATTATGGTTACGTGCGCGACATCCAGGTGAACGACCCCACGGGCGAGGGCATGACGGGGGCATCGGCCCTGTTTGCCGGACAACGGGATGCCTATACGGCACAGGCCGGGCAGTTGGAATTGGCCGCGCAGCAGGCAGCGGCCGGCGGCAATGACGCCCTGGCACAGCAGTATATGGGCCTGGCGCAACAAGCCACGGAAGCGGCCACGCAGATGGGCAGTCTGGCGGCGGCTACGGAGGATGTGACGCTGAACTGCGACCAGACGGGGTGGGGATTCACGCCCATCATCGGCTTGGATTATAAGATAGGGCGGTTCAATTTCGGTGCAAAATATGAGTTCAAGACGAAAATAAGGCTGGAAAACCGGGCGGCCAACAGTGCTTCGGCCGAACGCCTGTCGTTGCTGGACCGTTACCGCGACGGGCGCACGGTGAAAGAGGACATCCCGGCGTTGCTGACCCTTGGGGTGCAGTGCGAGGTTTTGCCTTCCTTGCGCGTGATGGCGGGTTACCATCATTTTTTCGACAAGCAGGCTTCGCAGGAGGGGGATGCGCAGAAACTCCTGGACAGCGGGACGAGGGAATTCCTGGCCGGTGTGGAATATGACGTGTGCGACCGCCTGCAGGTGAGTGCGGGATGGCAGAACACGCATTACGGCCTGACCGATGACTATATGCGGGACATCAGTTTCAACGTCTGTTCCAACTCCCTGGGCGTGGGATTCGGCGTGCAGGCCACTAAGCGCGTCAAGGTAAACGTGGCTTATTTCCACACCTTCTACCATTCCTACAACCGCTCGACGGCCGACTACAACGGCATCAGTTCCACCGTGGCCGCCGTGGCCGGGCAAGACAGTGCCGACGCATTGGTGGCGTCCGGCGTACTGGCCGGTTCGGACACTTTCACACGGACGAACAAGGTGTTCGGGGTGGGCGTGGATTTCAGTTTCTGATGCCCGTCCCCGGCCGGTGCGGGGTCAGGGATAGGCCTTTTCCAAGGCTTGCCACAGTGCCTCGCCCCGCAGGTTCGTGCCCACCACTTTCCCGTCCGGGTCGAACAGGATGGTGAAAGGGATGCTGCGTATGCCGTAAAGTTGCCCGGCCTCATTCTTCCATCCTTTCAGGTCCGACAGTTGCGGCCATGTGATGCCCAGCTGTTCCGTGGCCTGCCGCCAGGCTCCTTTCTGCGTGTCCAGTGATACGCCCACGATTTCGAAACCCTTGGGGTGGAAACGGCTGTAGGCTTCCCTCACGTTGGGTATTTCCGCACGGCACGGGCCGCACCAGCTGGCCCAGAAGTCCAGCAGTACATACTGCCCGCGCCCCACGTAGTCGGACAGCCTGCGCGGTGTCCCGTTGATGTCTTCCATCGTGAAGTCGGCGAACAGGGCGCCGGCCTGCCTGCGTTTGCCGGCGGCGGTGTTCTGCCGCACCTCCTCCAGGATGCCGTTGTCGCGGAAGGCATAGGTCTCCATGTAGCGTTCCACGTAGCCGCTTTCCATCTGTTTGTGGCGCGTGGCGATGAGCATGGCCGGCAGCAGGTTGTCGCGGTTCTCCTCAAGGGCTTTGGCCAGTAGCTTCTGTTGGCGGCTGACGGCATCGTACAGCCGTTCCTGCCCTTGCGTTTTCAGGCTTTGCGGCATGTCCTGCGGCGAACCGTAGCTTTGGGCCTGCCGGTTCAGCTCTTGCCAGATGAGGCCCACTTCCTCCTCGCCCTTGTCCAGCCCGGCCATGACGGCCGACCACTTCTCGTTGACGGCCGAGCCGCTCAGGTGCAGGCCGTCCGCTTGCAGGCTGGCCGTGAGCGGTGTTTCGTCCAGGATGAAGAGGGCCAGTTTGTTCCTTCCCCGGTTGTCCGTGGCCAGGCTGGCGATTTGCGGCAACCGTGCCTGCCCTTCCAACTGTATGGTTTTCCCGGAGTAGTCCGCACTGTCGATGGCAACCCCCGTATCTTCGGAGAAGAGGTAAATCCGGCCGGACAGGCCGGCTTGGGTCGTGAGGCTTGTCGGTGCGTTTGCCGTTTCCAAAGTCACGTGGTAGCCCGTCTGTGCATGGGCTGCCGCTCCGCCGCATGTCGCCAGCGCGAGGGCGATGAGAATCCGTTTCATGTCCCTGTGTCGAATTGGTGTTGCAGATGTGTTCTTTAGGGTAAAGTTACGAAATATTTTGAGTTTCCTCCGCGCGGAATACTTTTTTTATGCTTTCTTTTTGTGCATTCCCCGCTTTGTTGTAACTTTGCCTCCGTGCTGCCCCGGCGGGCGGTGCGATGAGTGCTTGGTAACCTCTTTAAAAACAAGATGAGATGAAAGAAAGAATGGTGAGCGTATCCTTCATGTTGCTGGGGATACTGTTCTGTGTGTGCCTTATATCGGCAAACTTGTTGGCAACAAAGCAAATCATGTTCGGGCCGTTCAATATCACGGCCGGCATCTTGGTGTTCCCCGTCTCCTATATCGTGAATGATTGTATCACCGAGGTGTGGGGATTCGGAAAAGCCCGGCTGATAATCTGGACGGGCTTCCTGATGAACTTCCTTTTCGTGCTTTTCGGTTATGTGGCCGACCTGATTCCGGGCGCGCCTTACTGGGACAACGAGGAGGGGTTCCACAATCTGTTCGGCCTTGCTCCCCGCGTGGCTTGCGCCTCGTTTATGGCGTTTCTGGCCGGTTCGTTCCTCAATGCCTATGTCATGAGCGTGATGAAAGTGGCTTCGGGCGGCCGGCACTTCTCCCGGCGCGCCATCCTTTCCACGGTGGCCGGTGAGGCGGCAGACTCTTTGATTTTCTTTCCCGTGGCCTTGGGCGGCATCGTGCCGTTGGAAAACCTGCTGCTGATGGTTGTCTGGCAAATCCTGCTCAAGACGCTGTATGAGATATTGATACTGCCGGTGACGGTGCGGGCGGTGGCCTATATGAAGCGCGTAGAGGGCGTGGATGTGTACGACCGCAACGTTTCCTATAATATATTAAAGGTATTCCATTCATGATGAACAAAGATACAGCTTTGGTAGTGTTCAGCGGCGGGCAGGATTCCACCACCTGCCTGTTCTGGGCCAGGAAGCATTTCAAGAAAGTGGTGGCACTGAGCTTTGTCTATGGACAGAAGCATGTGAAGGAAGTGGAGCTGGCCAAGAATATCGCTTCGCAGGCCGGTGTGGAATGGAGTTGCATGGACGTTTCTTTCATCGGCTCGTTGGGGCGGAATGCCTTGACAGACACGACGATGCGTATGGACGAAGAAAAGCCGGAGGCCGGCTGCCCCAACACGTTTGTTCCCGGCCGCAACCTGTTCTTTATCAGTATTGCCGCCGTTTATGCCCGCGAACGAGGCATCCGGCATCTGGTGACGGGCGTTTCGCAGACAGATTTCAGCGGTTATCCGGATTGCCGCGATGCCTTCATCAAAAGCCTGAACGTGACGCTGGATCTGGCGATGGAGGAGCAGTTTGTCATCCATACGCCCCTGATGTGGATCGACAAGTGCCAGACGTGGGCGCTGGCGGATGAACTGGGCGTGCTGGATATCGTGCGCCATGAAACGTTGACCTGTTATAACGGCGTGCCGGGCGATGGATGCGGGCACTGCCCGGCCTGCAGGCTGCGCAACGAAGGATTGCAATGCTATCTGGCCGGAAAGGCACAGCATAAGGATGAACCTTTTCAAACAATAGAATGATGGACAACGGAAGGGAAGGGGAAGGCCTGAAATCTTTAGGCCGTAAGACGGAATACCGGCAGGACTATGCGCCTGAAGTGTTGGAGACGTTTGAAAACAAACATCCCGGAAACGATTATTGGGTGAGATTCAATTGTCCGGAGTTCACCAGCCTGTGCCCGATTACGGGGCAGCCCGACTTTGCGGAAATCCGCATCAGTTACATCCCGGACCGCCGTATGGTGGAAAGCAAGAGTCTCAAACTCTACCTTTTCAGTTTCCGCAACCACGGCGATTTCCACGAGGATTGCGTGAACAAGATTATGAAAGACCTGATCCGGCTCATGGACCCGAAGTATATCGAGGTGGAGGGTATCTTTACGCCGCGGGGCGGCATTTCCATTTACCCTTACGCCAACTACGGCCGTAAGGGAACGAAGTTCGAACAGATGGCGGACTTCCGGATGATGCGCCATGACCTGAAATAGGGGACAGGGAAACGGGGTACGGGAAGCGTTTGGAGGGGAATCATATCAGTTCCAGTCCAAACGTTTCTTTCAGTTTCTGCAGGGCAGGGTTCTTCTGGCTCATGGCCTGGTATTGTTGTGGTTTGCTGTAGATGCGGTTGGTTTCCGCCGGTGCAGCCGTGCGCACGGTCATGTCGATTCTCCGGTTGTGCAGTTTTTCCCGCATGTATTTCACGATGCGCTCGGCCATTTTCTCCATGTAAGATTTCACATGTTCGTTGTCCACCACCACCTCAAACTGTTCCTCTTTCACCAGTTTGGGGCGTATCACTTTCATCCGTTGGGCCATGGCGGTTTCCTCTTGCGGCAACAGGTTGATGAATTCGTGCCAGCATAAACAGATTTTTTCTTCCGTCACAGGGATGTTTTCCTCTTCCTGCGCTTGCGTGGCGGGAGCCGTCCGGGGTGTTGCGGCAGCGGGCTGCGCGGCTGCCCCTTGGCTGAGCTTGCGTATTGAGGGACCGAACGATCCTCCGTATTTGATTTTGGGAATCTTGTGTCCGGTAGTCTCTTCCTGTGGTAACGGCGACACCCGGACGGCATAGGCCGGCGCTTTTTCCTGCAGGTTGGTGGTTGCTTGTTCCGCAGGTTGCCGTGCGGCTTGCGGTTTTGCTGTCGGGGCGGTGTCAGGACGGGCGGCCGTTGCGGCCGCTTGCTGCGGGAACGTGGGTTTTATCTTCTTTTCGGGGCTGCGCCCCGCCCCGTCCGCTTCGTCATCCTGCGTCAGTTGTGACAGCTGTATGAGCGTGATTTCCACCTGCAGGCGTTTGTTCCTGCTGGTGCGGTAGCCCTGGTCGCAGTCGTTGCACAGCTTGATGGCCCGGAAGAGGAACTTGGGGGGGCAGCGCCGTGCCTGTTCTCCGTAGCGTACCTTCACTTCCTCGCTCACTTCCAGCAGCGGGAGGGTGACGGGGTCGTGGCTCACCAGCAGGTCGCGCAAGTGTGCGGCCAGTCCGGTGATGAAGTGTCCGCCTTCGAACCCTTTCTCCAGAATCTCGTTGAAAAGCAGCAGGCACTGCGGCGTTTCGTTCTTCAGGAAGTGGTCCACTAACCGGAAATAGTATTCGTAGTCCAGCACGTTAAGGTTCTCTATGACCTTTTTGTATGTCAGGTTGCCTTCCGTGAAACTCGCGGTCTGGTCGAAGATGGAAAGGGCATCGCGCATGCCACCGTCCGCTTTCTGGGCGATGATGTTCAGGGCCGCGGGTTCGTAGGCATAGCCTTCCTTTTCGGCCACGAACTTCAGGTGGCTGACGATGGTGGGCACGCTCATGCGGTTGAAATCGTAAACTTGGCAACGGCTGAGGATGGTGGGCAGGATCTTGTGCTTTTCGGTCGTGGCCAGGATGAAAATGACGTATGAAGGCGGCTCCTCCAGCGTTTTCAGGAAAGCGTTGAAAGCCGCTACGGACAGCATGTGTACCTCGTCGATGATGAACACCTTGTACTTCCCCACCTGCGGCGGGATGCGCACTTTCTCAATCAGAGCGCGGATTTCCTCCACGGAGTTGTTGGAGGCCGCGTCCAGTTCGTGTATGTTGAACGACCGCTGTTCGTTGAATGCCCGGCAGGACTCACATTCATCGCAGGCTTCTCCGTTGGGCAGCGGATGCAGGCAGTTAATGGTCTTGGCGAAGATACGCGCACAAGTGGTTTTGCCCACGCCGCGCGGGCCGCAGAACAGGTAGGCATGTGCCAGTTTGCCCGAAGCGATGGCGTTTTTCAGTGTCGTGGTGAGGGCTTCCTGCCCCACTACGGCATCGAACGCCGAAGGCCTGTATTTCCGTGCCGATACGATATAATCTTCCATGATGAGGACGGGGTTTTTTAGAATCCTTTCCTGCAAAATTAGCAAAAAAAACGGGCATGGGCACCATACAATCTGATTTTGTCGTATATTTGCGATCTAAATTATTGTTATACATGGGGAAGTTGAATGCGGTCTGGAACGCCTTTTGCCGCCACAAGTATGCCGTGGTCGTCATCCTGTTTGTCCTGTTGATTGGTTTCTTGGACGAGAACAGTCTGTTGAGCCGCTACCGCCACAGGGTGGAGCTGGGCGAATTGCATGCCGAAATCCGCCGCTATACTGAAATGTACGAGCATGATACCCGCAGTCTGCAACAGTTGGATTCCAATCCGGAGATGCTGGTGGAGGTGGCCCGTGAGCGTTATTACATGCAGATGGCCGATGAAGATGTCTTTGTAATACAAAGTGACAAAGGGGATGAAGACGCTGAATAAGGTACAGAACTTCGTGTTTCTTGCCGGCGGGGTGTTGGCTCTGGCCGGTGCGGCCTTGTACGTCACGGGTTGGCCGCTGGCTTTCTATCTCTATTCCGTGGGGGCGGTGGCTTTTGCGGCCATGCAGTTGGCCGCCGGTTACGAGGGTGATAACTTGGTGGTGAAGCGGTTGCGCATGCAGCAGGTGATGGGGGCATTGCTGTTGGTGGTCACGGCCGTGCTGATGGCGATGCATACTTTCCGTTTCGGCTTTGCCAGGCAGAACGAATGGATGGTGGCCCTGGCCATCGCCTGCGTGTTGGAATTGTACACGGCTTTCCGCATTCCCTCTGAGTTGGAAAAGGAGAACGGCGGAAAGAAACGACAATAAGTTTTAAAACGGAAAAGGGCAAACTTAAATTGTGATAAAACGTTTTACGGCATGCGGATAAGGGCGTATCTTTGTATCCGCTACGCGGGATATAATGTTTTAAGGATGAAATATTTTTTATTTGTGTTGGCCGGTCTTGCAACGCTGGTGTCCTGCCGTTCGGGGTATATGGTAGAGGGAAACTCCACCATCCAGACGATGGACGGGAAGAAATTGTATTTGAAGGTGTATCAGAGGGATGATTTGGTTGACATGGACTCCAGTGACGTGGTGCACGGCAAGTTCACTTTCAAAGGGGTCTTGGATTCGGTCGTGATGGTCACCCTTTTCATGGATGACGAGTGCCTGATGCCTTTCGTGCTGGGGCCGGAGGAACTGAGCATCCACATCAGCACGGCGCAGCAGTATGTCACGGGAAGTGCGCTGAACGACACCTTATATAATTTTATCCGTAACAAGACGCGTCTGGACAACGAAATGGCCGAATTGCCCCACAAGGAAAGCCAGATGATTATGGACGGCGTGGACGAAAACGTAATCATGGTGCGCCTGAACGACGAGGCCAACCGTCTGGCGACCCTGAACGACCGCCTGGTGACGAACTTCATTACTTCGAACTTTGACAATGTGCTGGGAGCGGGTGTGTTCATGATTATGACGAGCAGCTATCCTTACCCCATCATGACGCCCCAGATAGAGGAAATCATGTCCAAGGCTACCTCTTATTTCAAGAACGATGTTTACGTGAGGAACTATATCCGGGCCGCAAGGGAGAACATGCGGAAGATGGGCTACGGGGGGTATGACGATGAGACGGTCCTGGCCGACACCCTGCCGGAGGTGGCCGATTCGGTGGACGGACGCTGAGGACGAACGGGGGAGCAAAAAGAAAAACGTGAAGGCGCGCCTGTGTTTGCGGGCGCGCCTTCACGTTTTTCGTATGGTGCTTTTATTGGTCGTCGTTCCGGACGTAACCCTGCCGCTCCGGCGGCAGCCCATCCATGACCACCCGGTAGGCCTCTTCCATGGTCTCCTTGATGTTTTCCGGGCCTTTGCCTTTAGGGGGGATGGGGTGGTGGATCGTCATGGTCAGCTTGTGGCGGCGGACGAAGCCGACGCCTTTTGTCCGCGGGAGGATGTCGAAAGAGCCGTCTATCGTGACGGGGACCACGGGCAGCTGCAGCTCGTCGGCCAGCTGGAACGCCCCTTTCTTGAAGATGCCCATGTGGCCGGTGAAGGTGCGCGACCCCTCAGGGAATACCACCAACGAGGTGCCCTCCCGCAGGATTTCCCGCGCCTTGCTGTAAGATTGCTGGATTTTCTTCGGCCCGGACTTGTCCACGAAGATATGGCGTGCGCTTTCGCAGGCTTTCCCCACCAGGAATATCTTGCGTAGCGACTGTTTCATCATCCATTTGAAGTTGCGTCCCAGGAAACCGTAGATGAGGAAGATGTCGAAAGCCCCCTGGTGGTTGGCCACGAACACATAGGAAGTTTTCTTGTCCACATTCTCATGGCCGTGCACGACTACCGGTATGAACAGCACGCGGCAGATGATGATGGACCATATCTTGCCGGGATAATACCCCCAGAAATGCGCGCTGCCTATCCATGAGCCTATGATGGTGACTATGGCGGTGAGCATGGTGCAGACCAGCAGTATGGGCAACGCGATGCAGGTTTGGTAAATTTTGTAAAGTATCATTTTGTTCTTGGCATGGATATTTGCAGTTACAAAATTAAGAAAACTCTATTTACGGTGCAAGGTTATGACGTTAATTTCCGGCCATGCCCCGAAACGGAACGGTATCAGTGCCTCTCCCGCGCCGAGGCTCACGTAGAGCCCGCGCCCGTTCTCGCTGTACATGTGCTTCCATTCCGGATAGAAAATCGGTGCGGGCGACCATCCGAAGAGGATGAACTGCATGCCGTGGGTGTGGCCGGATAGGGTAAGCTGGATGTCGGTTTCCGGCAGGATCTTGCTTCGCCAGTGGCTGGGGTCGTGGCTGAGCAGCAGTTTGAACATGTGCTTTCCGCTCCCGTCCTGCCCGTAGCCGGGCAGGGGCGACAGTGCCTTTTTCAGGTCGCCGCGTTCCGGGAAGGGCGGTTTGCCGTCGTTTTCCACGCCCACTACGGCGATGCTGTCCGCTCCGCGGCGGATGATGCGGTGCTCGTTCAGCAGCAGGTCCCAGCCCATGTCCCGCTGGCGTTGCATGAGTTCCGTCCGGTGGGTGGCCTGTTCGCCGGGCGACAGGTAGCGTGCATACGTCAGGTAGTCGTGGTTGCCCATGATGGAATAAACGCCGTCGGGGGCGTGCAGCTGCGAGAGGATGCTGTCGAAACCGTCCATCTCGCTTACGTCTGTGCTGACCAGGTCGCCGGTGAAGACAACCATGTCGGGCTGCTGTTCTCCGATGAGGCGGACGATGTGGCGCAGGTCCTCGGCACGCCCGCGGAAACTCGTGAGGTGCAGGTCGCTGACCTGCACGATGCGGTAGCCGTCGAAGGCCGCGGGCAGGTCTGCGGACGCGAAACCGGCCTGCCGCACATGGAACCATTCCGGGCCGAACGTCAGCCCTGTCCCCATGACGAGGAACAGCAGCACGGCGGCGGTGGTGCTGACGGCAGTACACACCTTCCTGCCGCCCGGAAAGAACAGGCAGATGCCCCTCGCCATGAGGTCCACGATGAGGAACAGCATCTTGGGCAGGGCGATGAGCAGGTAAAGGCTGAAAAAGACAACCATCTGCGACATGTTGGCCTGCGTATGGCTCTCCGTGGCGGTCAGCAGCAAGGCCGCTGCCAGCAGCAGGCCGTTGGGCAGGAAGAACAGTGCCTTGCCCCATAGCGGGCGGCGGCGTTTGTGCATGAACCTGAAGTACAGGTAGAGGTCCGACAGGATCAGGGTCAGCAGCAGTACGGGAAGGATTCTCAATACCATATAATTTCTTTTTTTAGTTGTTGTTCATAAATTGCCGGCCAGGAATTTCCGCATTTTTTCCGCCGGGAATCCCCGCCGCCGGGCGTAGTCTTCAAGCTGGTCCGTCCCGATTTTCCCGATGGAAAAATAGTGTGCCGACGGGTGCCCCAGCATCAGCCCGCTGACGGAGGCGTGGGGGAGCATGGCGCCGTTTTCTGTCAGCCGTATGCCTATTTCCGCAAAACCGGTGAAGCCGGACAGGTCGAAGTTCACCGACTGGTCGGGCAGCGAGGGGTAGCCCACGGCAGGCCGTATGCCCTGGAACTTTTCCACGAGCAGGTCGGCGATGGAAAGGTCTTCGTGCGGTGCGTAGCCCCAGTAGCGGGTACGCACCTCCCGGTGCATCTTTTCCGCGGTGGCCTCCGCCAGGCGGTCGGCCAGCGTCTGGGCCAGCAGGTGTTTGAAGTCGTCGGCAGAAGCCCCTTCTTCATACAGGTGTTCCATCCCGGCATCCACGCTGGTGGCAAAGATGCCGGCCATGTCGGGGATGCCCTGCCCCTTGGGGCGCACAAAATCACTCAGGCACAGGCAGGGCGCGCCGTCGCGGGCGGGTTGTTGCTGCCGCAGCAGGGGCAGGCGGAGCTGGCGTGCGGGGTTTTCCGGGTCGGTGAACAGCAGGTCGTCGCCATCGGCATTGGCCGTGTAGAGGCCGAAACGCGCATGGGTGCGGAAGTCCCCGTCCATCTGCGCCAGCATGCGCCGGGCATCTTTGAAGAGTTGCATGGCTTCGGCGGCGCGTGCCCTTTCGTTTTCGGGGAAGCCGGCCAGCCAGCCGGCACGGCAGGCATCGCAGCCGTGGATGCCGCTGATGGCGGCAAAGCGTGCCGGGAATCCCCAGGCATGGAAAAAATAGCTCCAGTTGATGTAGGGCACCACATCGCGGAGTTCATAGGTCAGAGTCTGTGTCATCGGTCAAAGGTGAGTGCCTGTCCGGCCATGCGGCCTTCGATGCGGCCACGTTCATAAACCGGACGGCCGTTGCAGTAAGTCCGTTCCACCGTCCATCCGAACGTCTCCTCCTCCAGCGGGCTCCAGCCGCATTTGCTCAGGATGTCCCCCCGGCCGATGGTCCACGGCCGCCCGCGGCGGAGCAGGACAAGGTCGGCATAAGCTCCTTCGCGGACGAACCCCCTGCCGTTTATCCGGAACAGGCGGGCCGGCGCGTGGCACATCAGTTCCACCACGCGTTCCATGCTGAGCACGCCCTCGTCGGCCAGCCGCAGCATGGCCACGAGTGAGAACTGCACCATGGGCATGCCCGATGCCGCTTTCACGCAGCCGCCTTCCTTTTCGCGGAGGAGGTGCGGCGCGTGGTCGGTGCCCACCACGTCGATGCGCCCGTCGGCCAGGGCCTGCCGCAGGGCCGAGCGGTCGGCGGCCGTCTTGATGGCGGGGTTGCATTTGATGCGTGTGCCCAGCCGGGCATAGTCATCCTGCGTGTAGAGCAGGTGGGGCAGGCAGGCTTCGGCCGTGATGGTTTTCATGCGCCCCTCCCCGTCGCATAGCGGACCGGGGCTGAAGAGCGACAGTTCGCGTTCCGTCGTGACGTGGGCCACATGCAGGCGGGCACCCGTCTCCCGTGCCAGCCGCACGGCCAGGCTCGTGGAGCGCAGGCAGGCTTCGGCACTGCGTATTTCGGGATGGTGCGCCACGTCCGGGTCGTCGCCGTAGCGTTCGCGGCAGGCTTTCAGGTTGGCCGATATGATGGCGGGGTCTTCGCAATGCACCATGATGGGGAGCGGCGAGCGCGTGAAGATGTCGCGGAGGGCATCTTCGCGTTCCACGAGCATGTTGCCCGTGCTGCTGCCCATGAACAGTTTCACGCCGCAGACGCGGCGCGGGTCGAGTTGTTCCAGCAGGTGGGCGTTCGTTTGGGTAGCACCGAAGAAGAACGAATAGTTGACCGCGCTCTCCCTCGCCGCCCGCCTGAACTTGTCGTCCAGTGCCTCCGGGGTGGTGGTTTGCGGCACCACGTTCGGCATGTCCATGTACGATGTCACCCCTCCGGCCGCCGCCGCCCGGCTTTCGGCGGCGATGTCGGCCTTGTGGGTCAGCCCCGGTTCGCGGAAGTGCACATGGTCGTCTATCACGCCCGGAATCAGGTAAAGCCCCTCGGCATGCACGATGTGGTCGGCGGGCGGGAGCGCATGCGCGGTGCCGCCGTCCTCCGCGATGTCGGCGATGCGGTCGCCTTCCAGCGTTACGGTGCCTGTAAACCGCCTGCCTTCGTTCACGATGGTGGCGTTTTCTATCCTGGTTCTGTTCCGGTGGGTCATGGTCTTGGTGGTTTCGTTCCTCTTTCGGGGGCTGCCTGCCGTACCGTTTCCGGCGTTCCGGGGCAACCCGGTGATGCAAATTTAATAAATACTTTTTATTGCGGGTGGCTTCCGGAGGGGGAATGTTGCCGGGGTGGGGGATTTTTGTTTACTTTGCAGTCCTGAAGTTGTGAAGATATGGAACACGTACATTTGCTTGCCGCGCTGCCGGACGGCGGGGCGGACACCTTGAAGCGCATCCGCCGGTCTGCGCATGACGCCCATGCGGCGGTCAACCAGTTTTACGGCGACGGGCGGCCTTATGCTTTCCATCTGGACGCCGTGGCGCGACTGGTGGACCGCTACGGGGCTGAAGTCTGCCGCCGGGCGGACGATGTGTTGCCCCTGATGTTCGGGGCGTGGTTCCACGACAGCATAGAGGATGCCCGCCTGACCTATAACGATGTGCACAAACGGGCGTTGTCGCTGGGGCTGGACGGGCGGCAGGCCCTGCTGGGCACGGAAATCGTCTATGCCCTGACCAATGACAAGGGGCGCACGCGGGCCGAGCGCGCGGGCGGCCATTACTACGCCGGCATCCGTGCCACACCCTATGCCCCGTTGGTGAAGATGGCTGACCGCGCGGCCAACGTGCGGTTTTCCGTGCACGCCGGCGGGGGTGAGAACCGGCGCATGCGCGAGGTGTACCGCCGGGAAGCGCCGCATTTCCTTGCGGAGCTGCACGTGGAGTCGCCGGACGCCCGTTTTGCCGTCCCGGAGGGGCTGGTGGAGCGGGTGCGCCTGGATTTGGGGATGGAGGGATAGTGTTGCCGTGCCGCCCCGCGCCGTGCGGGGAGGCGGCTTGCGCATGGCGGCGCGCGTCTTTGCGCAAGGCCGTGACGCGCCTTGCGCAAGGAAATCCGGCTATGCCGGGCGGGGATATTTGCGGAACCAGCCGTCCAGCCGCAGGCGTATCACGCCGAACATCGCTTCGCTGAAGATGCCGCCGCTCATCTTGCTGGTGCCCAGCTCGCGGTTGACGAATACGACCGGCACCTCCTTGATTTTGAACCCGCACTGCCGTGCCGTGAACTTCATCTCTATCTGGAACGCATAGCCCTTGAAGCGCACTTTGTCCAGTTCGATGGTCTCCAGCACGCGGCGGCGGTAGCATTTGAACCCCGCCGTGGTGTCGTTGATCTTTAGCCCGGTGATGAGGCGGACGTATTTTGAGGCGTAGTAAGACATCAGGATGCGCCCCATGGGCCAGTTCACCACATTCACGCCGTTGATGTAGCGCGACCCGATGGCCATGTCGTAGCCTTCGCGGGCGCAGGCGTCATACAGGCGCGGCAGGTCGTTGGGGTTGTGGCTGAAGTCGGCGTCCATCTCGAAGATGTAGTCGTATTTCTGTGCCACGGCCCATTTGAACCCGGCGATGTATGCCGTGCCCAGCCCCAGTTTGCCGGAGCGTTCTATCAGGTGCAGCCGGTCCTTGAACTCACCGGACATGAGGCGTTTCACAATGTCGGCCGTCCCGTCGGGCGAGCCGTCGTCGATGACCAGCAGGTCGAACGGCTGTTTCAACCCGAACACGGCCCGGATGATGTTCCCTATGTTCTCCTTTTCGTTGTAGGTGGGGATGATGACTACACTGTCTGAACGCATGGCGCAATGTTTTTGGTTTAGATGAGCGATTCAATGTTTACAGGACAAATATAGGATAAAATCACGATATGTAAGCGGCGGGGCGGAAATATTTCATGCCCGTGCCTCCCCTTTTTACGTATTCTTTTGTAATTTTGCAAGGATTTAAAATATGGAGATACAGGCTTTACAGGTGCTTTATGCGGGGCACGGGCAGGTGAAGGCCTTGGCCAGGGTGCTGGACGATGCATCCGTGCGCACGGTTTTCGCGGAGGGGTTGTGTGCCTCTGCCTCCCCTTTGGTGTTCAGCGGACTGGCCGTGGCGTGCCCGCAGCTGATGGCGCACCCTTTTGTTTTTGTGTTGGACGATGCCGAGGAGGCCGGCTATTTTTACCACGACCTGGTGCAGGTGCTGGGCGACCGCGACGTGTTCTATTTTCCCTCTTCGTTCCGCCGGGCGGTGAAGTTCGGCCAGCGCGATGCCGCCAATGAGATATTGCGCACGGAGGTGGCCGGCCGGCTGATGTCCGGGGCGAGGCCCCTTTTTGTCGTGGCCAGCCCGGAAGCCCTGATGGAGAAAGTGGTGTCGCGGCAACAGTTGTCGGAGCATACGCTCAGGCTGTCGGTGGGGCAGCAGGTGGGGCTTACCGCCGTGGAAGGCACGTTGCAAGGCCTCGGTTTCTCGTGCGTGGACTATGTGTATGAGCCGGGGCAGTACGCCGTGCGCGGCAGCATCCTCGATGTCTTTTCCTATTCTTCGGAATGGCCCTACCGGGTGGACTTCTTCGGCGACGAGGTGGACAGCATCCGCACGTTCGAGGTGCAGTCGCAGCTGTCGCAGGACAAACAGCAGGAAGCGGTCGTCGTGCCGGAGCTGGGACGGGAACGGCAGGGAAAAGTGCCTTTCACCGACTTGCTGCCGCCGGACACGGTGCTGGTGATGAAGGACCTGTCCTATCTGCGCGACGTGGCCGACCGCATTTATGCCGAGGGCTTTTCCGCCCAGGCACTCGTGGACGAGCAGGCGCGTTCGGGGGCGGAAGGGGCCGGGGCGCACGAGGTGCTCCGTGCCGACCTGTTGCTGTCCGACGGGGCGTCGCTGCTGGAAGGCCTGCAGGGGTTCCGCCGGGTGGAGATAGGCAACAGGCCTTCCGCGGTGCCCCAGGCCACGGTGCGTTTCCACCTGGCGCCGCAACCGGTGTTCCATAAGAACTTCGAGCTGGTGAACCGCTCCTTCCGCGACTATATGGACGGGGGCTATACCTTATATATATTGGCCGATTCGGCGAAACAGACCGACCGCCTGGCCTCCATCTTCCGGGAGCAGGGCACGGGCATCGCCTTCACGCCGGTGGATAGGACCCTGCATGCCGGTTTTGCCGATGCCGACCTGAAAGTGTGTTTCTTCACCGACCATCAGATTTTTGACCGTTTCCACAAGTACAACCTGCGCAGCGACAAGGCGCGCAGCGGTAAAGTGGCCCTCTCGCTGAAGGAGCTCCGGGAGTTCAACATCGGCGACTATGTGGTGCATGTGGACCACGGCGTGGGAAAGTTCGGCGGGCTGGTGCGCATACCGAACGGTGATACCCTGCAGGAGGTCATCAAGATCATCTATCAGAACGACGATGTGGTGTTCGTCTCCATCCATGCCCTGCACAAGGTGAGCAAGTATCGCGGCAAGGACGGTGAGCCGCCGCGGCTCAACAAGCTGGGCACCGGCGCGTGGGAGCGGCTGAAGGAACGCACCAAGGCAAAGATAAAGGACATCGCCCGCGACCTTATCCGGCTCTACGCCTTGCGCCGCCGGGAGCGGGGCTTTGCCTTCAGTCCGGACAGCTTCCTGCAACATGAGCTGGAGGCCGGCTTCCTCTATGAGGACACGCCCGACCAGCTGAAGGCCACGCAGGCCGTGAAGGCCGACATGGAGCGCGACCGCCCGATGGACCGCCTGGTGTGCGGCGATGTAGGCTTCGGCAAGACGGAGGTGGCGGTGCGGGCCGCCTTCAAGGCTTGTGCGGACAACAAGCAGGTGGCGGTGCTCGTGCCCACCACGGTGCTGGCCTACCAGCACTTCCAGACCTTCTCGTCCCGCCTGAAAGGGATGCCCGTGCGGGTGGACTACCTGAGCCGTGCCCGCACGCCGGCGCAGACGAAAGAGATCCTGAAAGACTTGGCCGGGGGCAACATCAATATCATCATAGGCACGCACAAACTGATTGGCAAGTCGGTGAAGTTCAAAGACCTGGGGCTGCTCATCATTGACGAGGAACAGAAGTTCGGCGTGGCCACCAAGGAAAAGCTGCGCCGGCTCAAGGTCAACGTGGACACGCTGACGCTCACGGCCACACCCATCCCGCGCACGCTGCAGTTTTCCCTCATGGGAGCCCGCGACCTGTCCGTGATACAGACGCCGCCGCCCAACCGTTATCCGGTGCAGACGGAGGTGCACACCTTCAGCGCGGGACTGATAGCCGATGCCGTGAACTTCGAGATGAGCCGCAACGGGCAGGTGTTCATCGTGAACAACCGCATATCCGGCCTTTACGACCTGGAGGCACTGGTGCGCAAGCACGTGCCGGACGCGCGGGTGTGCGTGGGGCACGGCCGCATGTCGCCCGACGAACTGGAAAAGGTCATCCTTGGCTTCGTGAACTACGATTACGATGTGCTGGTTTCCACCACTATCATAGAAAGCGGCATAGACATCCCCAATGCCAACACGATTATCATCAACGCGGCGCAGAACTTCGGCCTGAGCGACCTGCACCAGATGCGGGGCCGGGTGGGGCGGAGCAACAAAAAGGCTTTCTGCTACCTGTTGGCCCCCCCGCTGGGGCTGCTGCCCCCCGAAGCGCGCCGCCGCCTGCAGGCCATCGAGAACTTCAGCGACTTGGGCTCCGGCATACACATCGCCATGCAGGACCTAGACATCCGCGGGGCGGGCAACCTCTTGGGAGCCGAGCAGAGCGGCTTCATTGCCGACCTGGGCTATGAAACCTACCAGAAAATCCTCTCCGAAGCCGTGAAGGAACTGAAGAACGACGAGTTTGCCGACCTGTATGCCGACGAGATACGCAGGGGCAACGACCCCGGCGGGGAGGCGTTCGTGGACGAATGCATGCTGGAGAGCGACCTGCCGATGTCTTTTTCCGAGGCCTATGTGCCCGGCAGCAGCGAGCGCATGTTGCTCTACCGCGAGCTGGACGGGCTGGAGTGCGACGAGGATGTGGAGGCCTTCCGCCTGCGCATGAAGGACCGTTTCGGCGAGATTCCGGAAGAGGGCGAGGAACTGATACGCGTGGTGACGCTCCGGCGGCTGGGCAAGCAGCTGGGTGCCGAAAAGATATTCCTCAAGGGAGGGCGCATGGTGTTCTACTTCGTGCAGAACGAAAAGAGCGCCTACTTTCGGAGCCGGGCTTTCGGGCAGTGCATCGCCTACATGGGGATGAACGCCCACCGCAGCAAGCTGCGCGAGGCCAACGGCCGCCGCTCGATGGTGGTGCAGGACGTGCATTCGGTGAAAGAAGCCGTGGATATCCTGCGCCGGATTTCGGAACTTCAGGCCGTGTGAATCCCCCGCCTGGGGAAAGCGGCGCGGAAGCATTTGGCCGTTTGTGCAAATCTTCGTACCTTTGGGTGTACCAAATGGGACAAAACCTGCTGTTTGAGGCAGACAACATACTATAAATGGAATAGCGATTCCGTTCGGGCTTTTACGAAAACGGGCTTTAGCTCTTATTCTCTTCACCTGAAACCGCCAATTTACAGTCCGGAGAATAAGTAGAGGAAGGTTCGCGTCCGCTTGGGGCGTGAACCGTCCATACTTATGTCTGGACATGGTTACTTGGCGGTACCGAGGTGAGGACAAGAGTATCGGATGGTTTGCGCTTTTTGTTTTTTCTGTATGGTACACATTGGTCAGGTCATAGAAACTGAGCTGCGCCGCCAGCGCCGTTCCGTGTCGTGGTTCGCAAGGGAACTCTATTGCGACCGGACCAATGTGTATAAGATATTTCGGAAAGAGAGTATCGACACGATGCTGCTCTACCGCATCTCAACGATTCTTGCCCATGATTTCTTTAAATATTACACCGATGCGCTTTCCGATGAAGAGGAGCCGTAGCCGTTTTCTCTACACCCCGTAGCCGTTTTGTCCACGCTCCTTGCGGATTTCAAAAGGTTTCTTTATATAATTTTGCATCGTGAACGTATTTTATTAATAATTAAAAAAAGAAGATTATGAAGAAGACTTTAAACTTTCTGACTTGGATGCTTGTTGTGGCTTTTGCCGTGTCTTTCTCAAGCTGTAAGGATGATGATGAAGAAGGGACGGTTGACGCGGGAACAGCTGTGGCGGGAATTTATTCCGGAACAATGGTTCCAATGGGATATTCGAATAGTGAACGTGCTTATGTAACACTGACGAGAATGTCGGCAGATGCAGTCAGGGCTGAGATAGAATGTAGTGGCTTGAGTCTTGACATAAGTGAGATTATGGATGTTACAGTTAGTACTAATGGATATAGTTTGAGTGTGGACGGTAAGGTTGTCCAGGGACAGGTTATTGGAAACAACTTGAATCTGACATTCGGAGCAGGGAGCAATACCTATAATTTTGTTGGAACAAAGGATTAATTTGACGGTTAAGATAAATGCATAAAGCATTACGTGATTTATCTGTCGGCATATCCTTTTTCCTTGTCTCCTTCAAGGTCAATGCCGTACCGGCTTTTCCGAGAGAAATTTTGTGCAGATTGGCGGACGGCACGGAAGTATTCATTACCCTGAAGGGAGACGAGTATTGCAAATGGGCCTTGACGGAAGACGGTTACACCTTACTTCCATCGGACTCCGCGGGCTGGTGCTTTGCGCAGGCGGACAGTGCAGGACGTGCTGTCCGCTCTGCTTATGCCTTGTGTGCCGACAACCGCCGGAGCGATGCCTTGCAGCAGTTCCTTTCCGGGCAACCGAAAGGTATGGTGCCGGCCGTGTCCGGCGAGACGACTGTCCGGCGGGCGGAGGCGCAAAGGCGCTTGCAGCGACAGTCGGTGGCGGCTGTAGGAGAGCGGCGGGCACTGGTCATCCTGATGGCTTTTTCCGACTTGGAATTCCAGAAAGATGCAACGGACTTCGACGCCCTCTTCAACGAAGCGGGCTACCAGGAGGACGGGGCGCAGGGTAGTGTCTATGATTATTTCTTGGAGGCTTCCTGCGGGCAGCTCCTGCTCCGCAGCGACGTGTTGGGTCCTTACCGCTCCTCTTTCCCCATGGCCTATTATGGAATGAATGTCATGGGCGGTTCGGATGCCAATCCCTATGCCTTGTTCGCGGAGGCCGTGCAGTATGCCGCAAGCGAGGTGAGCTTGGCGGACTATGATGCCGATGGTGACGGGTATGTGGACAACATCCACATCGTGTTTGCCGGGTATGGCGAGGAGGCCGGCGCGTCTTCCGATGCCATCTGGTCGCACGAGGCCTCTTTCTCTCCCGTCACCGTACAGGGGATGTACATCGACCGCTATTCCTGCACGCCGGAGCTGCGCGGCAACAGCGGGACGGGCATCTCGCGCATCGGCCCCTGCTGCCATGAGATGGGGCATGCCCTAGGCACGATGGATTATTATGACACGGACTATTCCACCGGCGGGTATTACGAAGGCACGGGCGAGTGGGATGTCATGGCTTCGGGCAGTTGGAACAACGACGGCATTACGCCCCCGCATTTCAACCCCTACACCATGGCTTATGACTTTGGCTGGGTGGAGGTGGACACGCTTGGCCTCGATGGCAGTTATGCGTTGCAGCCGGCTATGGGTCAAAAGCAGGTGGTCTATCGCCTTGACACCTCCTCGGAGGGAGATTACTATCTGTTGGAAAGCCGGGTGCGTTCGGGCTTCGATGCTTCCTTGCCGGGCGAGGGGCTGATGGTGTATCATGTGCATCCCGACGTGGAGACGGGCTTGGCCGCGAACACGGTCAACGCCTCGGCACCGCAGTTGATGTACCCCGTCTGTGCATCGTCCACGGTGGCCACACCCGCCTCTTCGGCTTCTTCCTACGGCGACATCAACACGGCCGGGTGTCCTTTTCCGGGCACATCGGGAAAGACCTCTTTCGGTTCGCAGACCGTTCCGGCGGCCTTTGCCTGGGACGGGTCGGAAGTCGGGTTCGAGTTGCAAGACATCGCTTTGCTGGATGACGGGCAGGTGACCTTCACGCTCAGCCTGTCCGGAGGGGATGCAGGGGAGTGGGCCACGCTCTGGACCGAGAGCTTTGAATCTTCCGCCGCGGCAGCCCTGTGGAATCCTTCCGCATGGGAGTATGTCACGTTGGATGACGGGGGGCTCGCTTCGGTAGTCTCGTGGTACACCATGACAGAGGCAGCGGACGGGACGGGCTACATGCGGTTGGGCTCGAAAGCACTGTCGGCCGTGGTGGAGGACGCGCTGCTCTCCCCTTCCGCCGTGGAGAATGCCGATGGGACGGCGCGGCTGGGCTTTTGTTATGCCGTCAAGTCGCGCTATGGCGGCACCGGTGCCATTGACGTATATGCCGTCCACGAGGACAGCGGCCTTGAAGAGGCGGTGCTGACGGCAGACGCTTCGGATGGCGGATGGACGGAAGCGTTGGCGGTTTTGCCGCAAAGCGATGACCCTTTGCGCATCAGGTTCGTAGGGCGCACGGAGGGAATGGCCTATGTTTGTCTGGATGCCGTTTCCGTGCAGCGGGTCGGAACGGTGGACGTTCCATCGGTCCTGCCGCAGGCGGACGGCTTGCAGATAGACATCCGGGACCGTATCGTGCGCGTGGCGTGCCCCGTGCCTTCGCGCCTCTCCGTGTATGCGCTGGATGGGCGTTTGGAGCACTGGTCCGTCTGCGAAGCTGCGATGCACACGTTAAGGCTCTCCGCCGGCTGGCATATCCTGAAAGCGGGCGGGGCTGTCCGCAAGATTTGGTTGAAGTGAAAGGACGGTCCTGACGGGCGTATGCGTGCCGTCGGGCTGTCCCCTCCGTGCGGCATGTGCCGGGAATTTATGGCGGATGAACCTTTTCAAGGGGCATCCGCTTTTCAGTTGGCCGTGGCACCGGTTTCTTCTGCCGTGGCGCAGAAGCGGAACGGCGGGCGGAGCGTGATGCGCCGCACCTCGGCATTGTCCATGCGCGGGATGTCGCGGAGGGTGCAGCGGAGGCAGACCGCCTGTATGATCCGGCAGAACAGGCCGTGGCTCACCACCAGCAGGCATTGCCCCTCGCGGCGGGGCACGAGGCCGTTGAGGAACGTCACGGCCCGGCGGAACATGGCATCCACAGGCTCGGCACGGTGGTCTATCAGCGTGCGTGCCTTCAGGATGTTCATGCCCGTGAACGGCCCCCAGTCGCGTTCCCGCAGCAACGGCGTGTATTCCGGCTGCAGGCCGTGTGGTTCGTTCAGGATGACGGCGGTGTCGCGGCAGCGTTGCAGGTCGCTGCAAAGCAGTGCATCGAAGTGCACGTCTTTCAAACGGTCTCTCAGTTGCCGGGCTTGCGACAGCCCCTCCTCGCTCAGATGACCGGGCAGGTGCCCCTGCAGGATGTTGGCTTTGTTCTCTACTGTCTGCCCGTGCCTCACCAGATAAAGTTCCGTTTCCATGTGTCGTTTTGCCTTTTTGCCCTGCAAAGGAAGCAAATAAAATCCGTATAAAGTCCTTTTTTCCGTTTTTTTCCGCCTTTCCTTCGGCTTTCCGTCATTATTTTCGTATATTAGCCCTCGGCAAACTTTAAACGTCAGGAGTATGAAAGTCGTGAACAGTTATATCTTTCGTGCCGTATGCGCCCTGCTGGTCGGTATCTTGCTGGTGGCCAATCCCGAACGTATGACCGGCCTGTTGGTGCAGGTGATCGGCGGGTTGTTCCTCGTTTCGGGGCTGGTGTCCCTTGTCAGCTATGTGGTCATCTGCTATTCCGACAAGGGGGCGATGAAACCCGTGTTCCCGTTGGTGGGCATGGGCAGCCTGCTGTTCGGCATTTTCCTTGTTTTCTTTCCGGCACTCTTCATCGTTTATCTGATGTATATCTTCGGTTTCCTGATGGTGGTGGCGGGCGTGAACCAGCTTTGGAACCTGTTCCGCCTGCGGCGGTTCATTCCCTTCCGCTGGTATGTGTTCCTGGCCGCCCTGCTGGTCGTGGCACTGGGTGTTGTGGTCCTGGTCAGGCCCATGCAGTCGGCCGCCCTGCCTTTTGTGCTGCTCGGCATCTGTTTCATGGTTTACGGCTTCTCCGAGGTGGTGAACGGTGTGCGCTGGCGCAAGTACAACCGGATGCGTAAGGAGGATGAAACGCCGTATGCGGAACTGATAGAGTGACCCCGTGGCGCGCCGGCCGCGGGGGATATATGCAGGAACGCCCCCGCAGGAACGGGGATGTTCCGTTGCGGGGGCGGCCTGTGCCGGTTTCATCCGGCCTGCGGGTTATTCTTTCTTTTTCAGTTCGGCGTCGAACTGCCGTATGGCCGCCGGCCCCTCGTTGCAGGCACACGGCCCGCTGATGCACCCACCGGGGCAGGCCATCACCTCGATCATGCGGGTGGGGCATTTGCCCGACTTGGCATAGGATTTCAGGGCAGCGATGTTCTTCTTGTTCAGGTCGGCGATGATGATGCCTTGCAGGGCAGGGTCGCCCACCATGTTTTTCACGGCCGCGAACACGCCGCCGGTCTTGGCGAAGCCGTGCGCGTCATGCCCCGCATGCTCCTGGGGGACGAACGGTTCGCAGTTGTCCGGGTCGATGTCCAGGCCTTCCAGCACGGCATCCAGCTCGCGGAACGTCCACACGAAGTCCACATCGGGGTTCTCCCTTCCTTCGGCTTTCTTGGAGGCGCAAGGCGCGATGAACACCGTTTCGGCCTGCGGGTGTTTCCGTTTGGCGTATTGGGCGGTGTAGTACATGGGAGAGCCGGTGGACGACACGTAGGGCTTGATTTCCGGAATGTGCTTCCGGGTCAGTTGCACGTAGGCCGAGCAGCAACTGGTGGTCATGAAGGGCGCGCCGCTTTCCAGCTTTTCCTTGAACTCTTCCGCTTCGCGGCGGATGGTTTCTTCCGCACCGTAGGCCACCTCCAGCACATCGCTGAACCCGATGGCGCGCAAGGCGCCGAACACTTTCTCCACCGGGGCTTTGAACTGTGCCAGCACGGAGGGGGCCACCATGGCCACCACCGGGCGTCCCGCCCTGATGCGCTTCAGCACGTCGAACACGCAACAAAGGTCGAAAATGGCTCCGAAAGGACAGGCGTTCAGGCATTTGCCGCAATAGATGCACTTGGCCGGGTCGATGTGTTCCACTCCATACTCATCTTTTGAGATGGCTTTCACGGGGCAGGCTTCCTCGCACGGCACGGGGATAAATACAATCGCGTGGTAGGGGCACACCTGGTGGCAGCGGCCGCAGCTGACGCATTTCTCGTGGTTGATGCTGGCCTTCCCTTCCGCGTCATATTCGATGGCATCCTTGGGGCAGTTGTTGTAGCACGGGCGGGCGGCACAACCGCGGCAGAGGTTGCTCACCTCGTAGTTGATTTTCACGCACGAGGAGCAGGCCTCGTCCATCACGCTGAGGATGTTTTTCTCCGGGTCGGGCTTGTCGCGCTCCAGCATGCGGGCGGCATAGGCGGAAAGGCGTTCCGTCTCGTCGGTCTCATCGGTCATGTCGAACCCCATCATGGCCATGGTCTTGTATTTTGTCACGGCCCGTTCCTTGTACACGCAGCAGCGCCCCACGGGTTTCTGTTTGCGGGGGTGCAGTTCCAGCGGCAGCCAGTCGATGCGCTCCAGGAGTTCGTTTGCTTTCCACATTTTCACCAATCGCGCCAGCAACTGGTAGCGAATGAACATGATATTGTTGTTATATGCCATCGTTTAGGATTATTTAGTTTTGATTAGGGCACAAAACTACGAAAAAAAAGGCAGTTCTTTGTACCTTTGTGTTAATTTTATGAAAGAAAACGGTTGTAAACTCTCCGAAACACGCTTTTCCGCCCTGCTGGAGATGCTGGAGGCCGGCGAAAGTCCCGGCAGGGAAGGGTGGCGCATGCTGCTGGAGCTGACGGACGACGGGCAGGACAGCCGCCTGCGCCGCAGGGCGGCAGAGGTGGCACGGGAACATTTCGGCAACGGGGTGTATGTCCGCGGGCTGATAGAGATTTCATCGTGGTGCCGCAACGACTGCTACTATTGCGGGCTGCGGCGTTCCAACCGGCAGGCCGCACGCTACCGCCTGACGGCGGAAGAGATACTGGACTGCTGCCACAAGGGCGACCGGCTGGGCTTCGGCACCTTCGTGCTGCAGGGCGGGGAAGACAACGGGCAGGACGACGACTGGCTGGCGGACACGGTGCGTGCCATCCGTGCGGAGTTCCCCCGCCAGGCACTGACCCTGTCGGTGGGCGAGCGCAGCGAAGAGGCCTACCGCCGTTTCCGCGAAGCCGGAGCCGACCGCTACCTGCTCCGCCACGAGACGCGCAACGAGGCACACTATGCCCGCCTGCACCCGGCGGGGATGCACCTCGGCAACCGCCTGCACTGCCTCCGCGTGCTGAAGCGGCTGGGGTTCCAGACCGGTGCCGGCATGATGGTCGGTTCGCCGGGGCAGTCCGTGGACTGCCTGCTGGACGACATCGCTTTCCTGGAAGAGCTGCGCCCGGAGATGATCGGCATGGGTCCCTTCATCCCGGCGGCGCATACGCCGTTCGCCCGCTGTGCGCCCGGTTCGGTGGCCCTGACGCTCAGGCTGCTGGCACTGATGAGGCTGCGTTTCCCGCAGGTGCTGCTTCCGGCCACTACGGCCCTGGCCTCGCTCGCCCCCCGCGCGCGCACGGCCGCCATCCTTTCGGGGGCCAACGTCGTGATGCCCAACCTTTCGCCGCAGGCCGTGCGGGGCAAGTACAGCATCTACGACCACAAGGCTTTCAGCGGGAGCGAGGCTGCCGAGAGCCTGGCCGCGCTGGAGCGCGAACTCGCCGCCATCGGTTATGCCGTGGACTACGGGCGGGGCGACAGCCCGCTGGCCGCCGCCGGGCAGCGGGAAAAGATTTCTTGAATCCAAACTGAAACGAAGAAATGAGATATGATGTAAATTCAGGGCACGCGGGGGAGTTCATCTCCGATGCCGAAATCCGCGAAACGATGCTTTATGCCGCGGAACATAAGGACGACCGTGCATTGATAGAGTCCATATTGGCCAAGGCGGCCGGTTGCCGGGGACTGTCCCACCGCGAGGCCGCGGTGCTGCTGGAGGCCGATGCGCCGGACGTGCAGCAGAAGATGTTCGCCCTTGCCCGTGACATCAAGCAACGCTTCTACGGCAACCGCATCGTGATGTTCGCGCCGCTTTACCTGTCCAACTATTGCGTGAACGGGTGTGTTTACTGTCCCTACCACGCCCGCAACAAGAACATACGCCGGCGTAAGCTGACGCAGGAGGAAATCCGCCGCGAGGTCATTGCCCTGCAGGACATGGGGCACAAGCGGCTGGCACTGGAGGCGGGCGAGGACCCGCTGCACAACCCGATAGAATACGTGTTGGAGAGCATACGCACCGTTTACTCCGTCAGGCACCGCAACGGGTCCATCCGCCGCGTGAACGTCAACATCGCCGCCACCACGGAGGAGAACTACCGCCGCCTGAAGGAGGCCGGCATCGGCACGTACATCCTTTTCCAGGAAACCTATAACCGCTCCAACTACGAAGCCCTGCACCCCTCCGGCCCCAAAAGCGACTATGCCTATCACACGGAGGCCATGGACCGCGCCATGGCCGCAGGCATCGACGACGTGGGCATCGGGGTGTTGTTCGGGCTGGAGACCTACCGCTACGACTTCATCGGCCTGTTGATGCACGCCGAGCACCTGGAAGCCCGCTTCGGCGTGGGGCCGCACACCATCAGTGTGCCGCGCCTGTGCCCGGCCGACGACATCGACACGGCTGACTTTGAGAACTGCGTGCCGGACGAGGTGTTCCACCGCATCGTGGCCGTGCTCCGCATCGCCGTGCCCTACACGGGCATGATTGTCTCCACCCGCGAGACGCCGGAGAGCCGCCGCAAGGTGCTGGAGCTGGGCGTGTCGCAGTTGAGCGGGGGCTCGCGCACCAGTGTGGGCGGCTATGTGCGTGCCGATGAGCCGGAGGCCGGTTCCGCGCAGTTCGACGTGTCCGACCGCCGCACGCTGGACGAGGTGGTGGCCTGGCTGCTCGACCTGGGCTACCTGCCCAGTTTCTGCACGGCCTGCTACCGCGAGGGGCGCACGGGCGACCGCTTCATGTCGCTGGTCAAGGCGGGGCGGATTGCAGACTGCTGCCTGCCCAACGCCCTGCTGACGCTGGAGGAGTACCTGGCCGACTATGCCGCTCCCGCCACCCGTGCCAAGGGCGAGACCATGATAGCGCGGTGGCTGGAGGCCGTGCCCGGCGAACGGGTGCGGGCCAGGGCGCGGGAGTACCTGTCGGCCATCGGCGGGGGGCAGCGCGATTTCCGTTTCTAATTTTCAGTTACAGATGCGTATGGGTGAAGAAACTCCGAGGGCCAACCGCTTCCACATCGGGCTGTTTGGCCGCCGCAACAGCGGCAAGTCGTCTTTGGTGAATGCCCTGGCCGGGCAGCAGGCCGCGGTGGTGTCCGATGTGCCCGGCACGACGACGGATGCCGTGATGAAGAACATGGAGTGGCCGGGCGTGGGGGCGGCCGTGCTGGTGGACACGGCCGGCTTCGACGACGAGGGGCAGCTGGGCACCCTGCGGGTGGAACGTACCCGCAGGGTGGCCGGCTGCGTGGACGTGGCCCTGATGGTCGTGTCCGGCCCCGCCGCCGATGCGGCGCACGAACGCGCCTGGGCGGCCCGTTTCAGGGAAGCGGGCATTCCGGTGCTGTACATATATAATAAGGTGGATGCCGACGGGGGGCGTTGGGCGGCAGGGTGGTCGCAGGCACTGGGCGGCGTGGAGCTGCTGGCCGTGTCGGCCCGCACGGGACAGGGGCGCGAAGCCCTGCTGGAGGCCGTGGCCGGCATTTACCGCCGCACGGAGGGGGAAACCGACCTCACGGAGGGGCTGGCCGCCGAGGGCGATGTGGTGGTGCTGGTCATGCCGCAGGACCTCCAGGCACCCAAGGGGCGGCTCATCCTGCCGCAGGTGCAGACCCTGCGCAGCCTGCTGGACAAACATTGCATGGCGGTGTGCTGCACGGCCGATGGCCTGGGGCAGGCCCTCTCGCGGCTGGCCGCGCCGCCCGCCCTGATGATAGTGGATTCGCAGGTGTTCCCCCTGGCCGAGAAGCTCTGCCCGCCGCAGACGCGGCTGACGTCGTTCTCCATCCTCTTTGCCCGCAGCAAGGGCGACATCCGCCTGTTTGCCCACGGGGCGCGGGCGTTGCTGGGGCTGCACGCGGGGGCGCGCGTGCTCATTGCCGAGGCCTGCACCCACGTGCCCCGCCGCGAAGACATCGGCCGGGTGAAGCTGCCCCGCCTGCTGCGCCGCCGTTTGGGCGATGGCCTGCACATCGACATCGTGTCCGGCAACGATTTCCCGGAGCACCTGTCGGACTATGACCTGGTGATTCATTGCGGGGCCTGCATGTTCACGCGCCGCCACGTGATGGGCCGCCTGCGCGAAGCCCGCGCCTGCGGCGTGCCGGTGACGAACTACGGCATGGCCCTTGCCGCCCTGAACGGCATGCTGGAGCGCGTGCTGGCCGATTTTTTCGGCGATTCGCTTGGCGGTGTGTGAGAAGTTTTGTATTTTTGGCTCCGCGACTTGAAGAAAACCCTGCAAGCCCTGTACGGCGGCCGTTGCGCCGCTTTCAGGGGATAAGGATAAAAAAACAGGGGATGCCTTCCCCCGTATTTACTTTTCTTTCTTTCATTGTGTTCCCCTCTTGTCCTTACTTCCGGTAGGGCTTGAGGGGGTCTTTTTTGTCCAGCGCGCGCAAGTCCTTGGCCAGCTGCGTGACATAGAGCAGGAACAGGATGGCGGTGATGGCGCACCCGATGATGTCGAACAGGGTGATTTCAAACCCGTACACGGTGTATTGCAGGTCGGCCCACGGGGTGTAGATGTAGAGCAGGGCCAAGGCTATCAGCAGCAGCCTTACTTCCGTGGGACCCAGTTTGCCGTAGGTCAGGCGGAATTCGTTGATGATGATAGTGCTGATGTAGGTGTAGATGGACAGGCACAGGTAGCCCGCGAGAATCAGGAGCGCCACGTCCATCCGCATCATGGGCGAAAGCCCGATGCCGATGCAGATCATGCACGTGGTGAGGGCGTCCAGCGTATGGTCGATGAAGAAACCGTAAATGGGGCGCTGGGTGTTGCGCACGCGCGCCAGCGTGCCGTCCAGGCTGTCGCCGTACCAGTTGATCACCAGTCCCAGCGTGCCTATCCAAAGGAAATGTTTGTCCAGGTTGGCCAGTATGCCTCCCACGACGAAGAGCGCGGCCCCTGCCAGCCCCACAAAGGTCAGAAAATCGGATGTTACCCATGCCGGCTGTCTTTGCGCCAGCCATACCAATGCTTTTTTCTCCAGTTTGTTCAGAATGGATGTCTGTATCCTTTCTGATGATTCATGTCCCATTTGTCGCTTCTCTTTTTTGTCTTTTTTTGAATACCTCTCCCCTTGTGGGGGATGGCGGGATGCCCGCAGCCGGCGGCTTCCCGTGGCTCCCGTTGCCCCGGCCGTGGGGGAGGTAACGAAAATCCCGGCTTTACCTGTCCGCTGCCGGAAATAGGTGAAGTCGGGATTTCAGCCCGTCATGCCGTGCCGCGCGCCGCTGTCCCTCGGTGACGTGGGCTTTCTGCTGCGTCCGGCCGGTGCTTTTCAGCTTTGGCGGAAAGACAGGGATTCGAACCCTGGGAACAGTTGCCCGTTCACCGCATTT
>CAZGSE010000034.1:0-28471 GCA_964528135.1 uncultured Paraprevotella sp.
AAATGAAGTCAGCCCTAATTTTATGGCCTTGAAAATTTTTTATCGGACAGTAATATTATTTAATATGACTTGGGTGAATTTTTCCCTTTTTTATGTAAAACGGAGCGTGGCGGGGTGAGGATAATGCCCCGTAACGCTCCGTGATAGAAATATCTTTTGGCTAAAACTTTCAGTAGCGGATATCAAGTTCCCGCAGGATGGCGGAAATCTTTTCCATTGTAGTCAGGCGGGTGGGAACCAATGGCAGGCGCAGTTGGTTCTCTATCATGCCCATGGCATGCAGCATAGCTTTTACTCCAGCCGGATTCCCGTCCACGAAAAGCAATTTGAACAACTCTGTAAATTTATGGTGAATAATGCGCGCATGTTCATAATCGCCGTTCAATGCCATGCGTACCATGCGGCTGAATTCGGCCGGCAGTGCATTCCCTATGACAGAAATTACGCCAACGGCTCCCAAGGTGATGAGCGGAAAAGTTATACCGTCATCACCGGATATGACATCGAAGTTTTCCGGTTTGTTCTTGATGATGTCATCCATCTGGGTGATGTTCCCGCTGGCTTCTTTGATGGCTACGATATTTTCAAAATCGGATGCCAACCGCAGGGTAGTTTCTGCGTTCATGTTGACCCCCGTACGTCCCGGAACGTTATATAGCACGACGGGAATGGGCGAGGCTTCGGCTATAGCCTTGAAATGTTGGTACAAGCCCTCTTGCGACGGTTTGTTGTAATAGGGACAAATGGAAAGCACTCCGTCTATTCCCTCCCAATCATTTTCTTTCAGTTCCTGCACTATGGCTGCGGTGTTGTTACCTCCGCAACCCATCAACAGGGGCACACGTCCTCCGACCCTTTCCACAAAGAACCGTTTCAGGCTCTTCTTTTCGTCAGCGGACAAGCATGGGGTTTCGGCTGTCGTTCCCATAATGCACAGAAAGTCCACGCCGTTTTGAATCTGGTATTCCAACAGGCGCAACAAAGAGTCATAGTCAATGCTCCCGTCCGGTTTGAAAGGCGTAATTAAGGCAATACCCAATCCCTTGAACTTATTTTGTGTCATATACTAAGTATTTTTTCTTTTTCCGCACCAAAAATACAAATAAAATCCCAAAAGGCAAACAGTTCCTTATGATTCTATCTTCTTTAGAAACTCTGTTTCCGACAGGATGGGGATGCCCAGTTTTCGGGCTTTTTCCAGTTTTGCCGGTCCCATGTTGGTTCCGGCTAAGACAAAAGAGGTTTTGGAAGAGAGGCTACCCACGTTCTTTCCTCCGTGTTGCTCAATCATGTTTTTATATTCATCGCGTGAGTGTAGGGTGAATATGCCGCTTACGACGATGCTTTGTCCGGCGAGCCTGTCGGAATGTGTGTCCAGTTCCTCTGCGGAAAGCGACATGCTTACGCCATGGTTTTTCAGACGGTGTACCAGTTCCACATTGGCTTCATTGTGGAAATAGCGGATGACGCTTTCTGCTATCACTACGCCGATACCGTTGATTTTCAGTAATTCATCAAGCGTGGCAGCAGACAGGTTGTCCATTGTCTTGAAATGTCGGGCCAATGCCTTGGCCGCAATTTCGCCCACAAAGCGGATGCCCAAGGCGAAAACAACCCGTTCAAACGGCACTTTTGTGGAAGATGCAATGGATTTCACTATTTTTCTCGCGGATTTCGTGCGTGTGCCATCTTCTCCGTTTATTTGGTCTTCTCGGATGTCATACAAGTCTGCCACGTTGTGTATCAGGCCACGGCGGTAATAATCATCCACCGTCTCCGGCCCCAAGCTGTCTATATTCATGGCCCTGCGGCTGATGTAATGTTCTATGCGGCCTTTGATCTGCGGAGGGCATGTCGTGTCGTTGGGGCAGTACCAAGCTGCTTCATCTCCGTAGCGGACCAGTTTGGCACCGCACTCAGGGCAATGGGTTATGAAAGAGGCCTTGGGGCCAGTCTGCGGTCCTCGTGCTTCTTTATCGACTCCCACGATTTTTGGAATGATTTCCCCGCCTTTCTCCACGAATACCATGTCGCCGATATGCAAATCCAATTGTTCCATGACATCTGCATTATGGAGCGTGGCTCGTTTCACAGTCGTACCGGCCAACTGCACGGGAACCATATTGGCCACAGGGGTGACGGCACCAGTGCGCCCCACCTGGAACGTTACGGAGTTGAGTCGTGTGCAGGCTTGTTCGGCTTGGAATTTGTATGCAATGGCCCAACGAGGGCTTTTGGCGGTGTAGCCTAACGTGCGTTGTTGGCGTTGCGAGTTTACTTTCAGTACAATGCCATCCGTGGCCACGGGTAGGTTTTTCCGTTCCGCGTCCCAATAGTCTATGAACTGGTAGATTTCTTCCAGCGTGGTCACCTTTTTCATCCCAACCGAAATCTTGAATCCCCAGTTGCGTGCGGCTTGCAGGTTCTCGTAATGCCCGTCAAAGGGAATCCCGTCGCCCAAGAGATAATAAAGGTAGGCGTCCAGCTTCCGCTGTGCCACGACAGAGGAGTTTTTGCTTTTCAGTGTGCCGGAAGCAGCATTGCGAGGATTGGCAAAAAGGGGTTCCTCGCGCTCTTCACGTTCTTTGTTCAAAGCATCAAAACTGCTCCATGGCATTAGGATTTCCCCGCGGATTTCAAAGCTATCGGGATAGTCATTCCCTCTCAACCGCAATGGAATGCAAT
The DNA here is from genome assembly GCA_964528135.1 of uncultured Paraprevotella sp. Classification (GTDB taxonomy): domain Bacteria; phylum Bacteroidota; class Bacteroidia; order Bacteroidales; family Bacteroidaceae; genus Paraprevotella. The sequence goes on from CAZGSE010000034.1 coordinate 2,686, forward strand.
GTATGGTCTTTACGTTTTCCGTCACATCGTCTCCTTGCACGCCGTCTCCCCGCGTCACGGCGCGCACCAGCCGCCCGTGTTCGTAGAGCAGAGAGATGGACAATCCGTCGTATTTCATCTCACAGCAGATTTCAAAAGGAGCGCCTTCCAGGCCGGATTGAATCCGTTCATAAAAATCGGCCACTTCCTGTTTGTTATAGGTATTGGACAAGGACAGCATGGGATAGCGGTGGGGCACCTGGGTAAATTCTTGGTTCAAGTCACTTCCCACACGCTGGGTGGGGGAGTCTGGGTCATAGCATTCCGGATGTGCCAACTCAAGTTCTTGTAGTTTCCGCATTTTCTGGTCGAATTCCTGGTCTGAAATCTCCGGTGAATTCAATACATAATAATTATAATTGTGTTGGTCCAGTTCTTTCCTGAGTTGTTCAATTACTTCCTTGGCTTCCATTATCATGAGGTTTGGGGTTCTTGTCCTGGTCGGTGCGGGAGGCTTAATCCCGGCGTTTGGTTCGAATGATGTCAAACAGGTACGTGGCACGGATGGCGATCGTTCCATTGGCCGAACGCCCGAATACATCTTGTTTCCCGTTTCCGAAAATGTCGCTCAATCCATAGTAGTAGCGTCCTTCCAGCATGAAATGTCCTGCTTTGGTGTTCGCTTCTATGCCGATTCCTGCTGTAATGCCGTATTCGAACTTGTTTTTTACCGGCATGTCATATTGTTGGTTCACCTGTCCCGGACGCAGGCTCAGCGTAGAGTCATTGAAAAGTCCTCCTCGTTCATCCTTTTCGCCGAGGTAGAAGCCCACTTGCGGGCCTGCCACCACATAGAACAATGCCCCCCGCTGTTCATATCCCCATCCCATGCGGGCCAGTATGGGAATCTGTATGTAACTGATGTCGCGTTTGTAGGTGTCGCTTGACGTCTCTATGAATTCTTCCCATCCCAGATTGGCATAATTGAGTTCCACTTGGATAGAACAGAGGCTCTTGAAATACTTTTCGCAGGTGTATCTCAGGGTAAATCCGAATGTGGGGGCTCCTTTTAATTTTTGTTGGATGGTAGGGTCGAACATAACACTATTCAGTGTATAACCGGCATTGAATCCCACGGCCAGGTCGTTCCGCGGTTCGCCGACTTGTCCATACATTTTGCTGCAGCACGACATGCCCGCGCAGAGGAGAACAGCAATGAGTATTTTCTTCATTGTTTCGGCCGGATTTGTTCGATGTTATGCGATGGGGTATAATGAATGAATTCTATTTCCCGGTTGATGAACCCGCTCCAGTTGCTGACACGTCCGAACCGGAACTGGCTCTGGTAGGGGTTAGTGGCGATTTGCGACTGATATTGTTCGAAAGCCGGGCCGTAGGAGGATATGCCTTTCAGGAAATAGTAAGCGATGTCGAAGCCCAGCATGCCGAAGCGTGGCCAGCTGGTCAGGGTCGGTGTGTTGAATGTTTTCTGGTAGGTGTTCTCAAATTGGTCAGAATGGGCGTTGAGGGGATTCCGGTAAAAAGAAGAGTAAACATAGGTGTCGAACCTGTAAAAGTTTTCCAGATGGTTGTTGGTATAAGTTTGCCATTCGGGATATCCCACCACTTTGATGGCATATTCAGGGTATTGTACGGAAAATTCTTGCAACTTGGGGAACAGTTGGTTGAGGAGCTTTATATTCGATGTGTTCGGAATGATGACGTTGTCCTTGTATTTGGTCACGGTTTCCAGCCACTTCAGGTCATTGTCGTCAATCTGCAATGTCTTTGCTTTTTTGTATTCCTGTTGCAGGCGTTTGTCCACCATGTCGGTAAAGCTGCAAGCGTCCTTGTCGTTCTCTTTACTGTCCAGGATGATGATGTTTTCTTTGCCGAAAAGTTCCATGGTCAACTGGCAGGCTTCAGACAACAAGAACGACTTCGGCGGGTTGACGGCATAATAATACGGATTTTGGTACACGCATTCTCCCTGCGAGGAGAATGGCACTACCAATTTGATCCGGTGTTCCTGGCAGAATTTGCTCAGTGGTGTAATTTGTTCCGGGTAAAGCGGACCTATGATGAAGTCCAGCTGGTTGTCCAGCTGGTTGGCAGTCAGTTTCTTCAGATCTTCCGCGCTCTTGCCGGAGTCGTATGTGAACACATCCACCGATGTCCCATTTTTTTTGATTTCTTCCACAGCCATGAGCACACCCCTGTAAAATTCCACCATTTTGTCGTTTTCTGTGGTCCCGCCCTTGAATGGCAGTATTACACCCATGCGGATGTGCTTCTGCAGAGCCGGTGCGATCCTTTCTCCTATCAGTTCTTCGTTGGTGGGCGTGTTCTCAACCACAAGGGCGGTTTCCGTCTTTTTTTGTGCTTGCGGATACGGGATGCAAATGAACTCTCCTCTTTTCAGCTTGTAGCCGGGCTGGAGCATGTCAGGGTTGGCTTTCCGGATTTCATCTTCAGACAACCCGTGTTTTCTTGCAATGCTGTAGAGCGTTTCTTTTCTTTTTACCTTGTACATTTCCTTACATCCTGAGTCGGCTATGCCCTGGGGTTGGGACAATTCTTGTTCCGGTTCCGGTTGCACCGCCGTTTCATCGGCGGGCGGGATGCGGATAACCATGCCGGCCTTGAAGTTTTCTGCCGTAAGGCCGGGGTTGGCTTTGCATATCTTTTCGGCACTGACCTGGTAGGTCTTGGTCAGTTTGTACAGGGTTTCCCCGGCTTGTATGGTATGGAAGCGGTCTTGACGGTTCTGGGTGTCCTTCTGGGGAATAATTAGTGTGGCACCGGCCTTGATGCCGTCTGCGGCCGCCGGGTTCAGCCTGAAGATGTCTTCTTGGGGTATTTTGTAGGTCCGTGCAATGGAATACACGGTTTCTCCTTGCTTGATGGTATGGACGAAAGTGCCTGTTTCTTGCGCAAATGCCGTGAACTGCAAAGGGAACAGGATGGTTGCGATGTATAATAGTTTTTTCAAGTGTCCCATTTCTTTTTTCTGATACAACGGACAAAATTACATAAAAAAAGTGGTTATGTCAACGGGAAACATTATTTTTGCACAAATATTAGGACATGAAAATTTATTTGAAGTTTTTGTTTCTGTGTTTGTTGGGTGCCGTCAGCCTGTCTCTTTCGGCACAAGTGACCTATCCTACGGTTAGTCCCTCCGCGCTTTATATCACGCCGGACGGCGAGGAACTGGAAGATGCGTCAGACCCGCAGTCCGCACCGTTGACGGGCTATTTTTATGCCAATGTATCCGACCTTGGCGAATATTCCGCCCACTACGAGTGGCGCATTTACGAAGAAGGGCAGGAGGATTCCCCGCTCATCGACCGTTTCGATGAGAACATAGAATACACTTTCACCCAGAGCGGGACGTTCTACGTACAGCTGTATGCCACTTTCGTGTTGGGCAATGACACTATCCAGTACCCGGCGGAGGGCGAAGAAGAGCCTTTCACCGTGTCCATCAGCGAGTCGATATTGGAGATGCCGAACGCTTTCTCGCCGAATGGAGACGGATATAATGATATATATAAGGTGAAGGACGGCTACCAGTCCATCATCAGTTTCAAAGCGGCAATCTTTAACCGTTGGGGACAGAAACTCTATTCGTGGGATACGCTCGACGGCGGTTGGGATGGCAAGTTCAAGGGTAAGACGGTGAAGGATGGCGTCTATTTTGTGGTGGTGAATGCCCGCGGGGCGGACGGAAGGGAATTCAAAATCCGGAAGGACGTGAACGTACTGACCGGTTATTCCGGTTCGGGCTCAAGTGGAGATGAATGAGACCATGACAGAAAACGAAACAGAAGAAATACAGGTTTATGGCGCGCGCGTGCACAATTTGAAGAATGTGGACGTGGAAATGCCGCGCAACAGCCTGACCGTGATAACCGGTTTGAGCGGAAGCGGCAAGTCTTCGCTGGCTTTCGATACGATATTTGCCGAGGGGCAACGCCGTTACATTGAGACATTTTCGGCCTATGCACGCAATTTCCTGGGCAATCTGGAACGGCCGGATGTGGACAAGATAACGGGGTTAAGCCCGGTCATTTCCATAGAACAGAAGACGACAAACAAGAACCCGCGCTCCACGGTGGGGACGACTACGGAGGTCTATGATTTCCTGCGGTTGCTGTACGCCCGTGCCGGTGAAGCCTATTCCTACCTGTCAGGCAAGAAGATGGTCCGTTATACGGAAGAACAGATTCTGGACCTCATCATGGAAGAGTATAACGGACGGCGCATATTTCTGCTGGCTCCCTTGGTCAGGAACCGCAAGGGGCATTACAAGGAACTTTTTGAAACGGTTCGCCGTAAGGGTTATCTGTACGTCCGGATTGACGGGGAGATACGCGAAGTAACGCAAGGGATGAAGCTGGACCGTTACAAGAACCACAGCGTGGAGGTCGTGGTCGATAAGTTGGTGGCGCACTCCAAGGCGGACAAACGCCTGCATGACAGCGTGGCCACAGCCATGCGGCAAGGCGATGGTGAACTGATGGTCTATGATGCGGACACGGACAGCCTGCGTCATTACAGCCGGCGGCTGATGTGTCCCGACACGGGACTGGCTTACCGCGACCCGGCTCCCCACAACTTTTCGTTCAACTCCCCGCAAGGAGCCTGCCCGCGTTGTAACGGATTGGGCTTTGTCAGCCTGATAGACATGGACAAGGTGGTGCCGGACCGTAGCTTATCCGTTTACAACGGAGCCATTCTTCCGTTGGGCAAATATCGGAACAGCATGATATTCTGGCAGATCGACGCCCTGTTGGAACGGTATGACGCTACGTTGAAAACCCCCGTTTCGGAATTGCCGGAAGAGGCTTTGAACGAGATATTGTATGGCTCGGTAGAACGGGTGCGCATCAAGGCGCAGCTGGTGCATACATCATCGGACTATTATGTGGTCTATGAGGGGTTGGTCAAATATATACAGGCCATGCACGACAATGAGGTGTCTGCTTCGGCGCAGAAGTGGGCGGAACAGTTTTCAAAGACGGTGGTGTGCCCGGAATGCCATGGCCAGCGGTTGAATAAGGAAGCCTTGCATTACCGTATCCATGACAAGAACATTGCGGAACTGTCGGCCATGGACATCAGTGAACTGTATGACTGGGTTATGGGTGTGGACGAGTTCCTGACGGAACGGCAGAAGAAGATAGCACCGGAAATATTGAAAGAAATCCGCTCCCGCCTGAATTTCCTTCTGGACGTGGGACTGGACTACCTGTCGCTGAACCGTTCTTCCGTCTCATTGTCCGGCGGCGAAAGCCAGCGCATCCGTCTGGCCACACAGATAGGTTCGCAGTTGGTGAATGTGCTTTACATCCTGGACGAACCGAGCATCGGGCTGCACCAACGCGACAACCGCCGCCTGATCAATTCCCTGAAAGCCTTGCGCGACCTGGGGAACACGGTCATTGTGGTGGAGCACGATGAAGAGATGATGGAGAGTGCCGATTACATTATCGACATGGGGCCTAAGGCCGGACGGATGGGCGGAGAAGTGGTGTTTCAGGGCACACCCCAGGAGATGTTGAAGCAGGACACACTGACCTCCCGTTACCTGAACGGCACTTGCGCCATACGGATTCCGGAGCATCGCCGGAAGGGGAATGGCCATTCCCTGCGGGTGCGCGGGGCGCGGGGCAACAACTTGAAGAACGTGGATGTCGAGTTTCCCTTGGGTTGTCTGGTGTGCGTGACCGGGGTGTCCGGCAGCGGCAAGTCCACCCTGGTGAATGATACGCTGCAACCGGCGCTGTCCCAACATTTCTACCGTTCCTTGCGCGACCCCCTGCCTTTCGACCGCTTGGAGGGACTTGAGTTTGTGGACAAGGTGGTGAGCGTGGACCAGTCGCCCATCGGCCGCATCCCCCGTTCCAATCCAGCCACTTATACCGGCGTGTTTAACGACATCCGCTCTTTGTTCGTCAACCTGCCCGAAGCCAAGATACGGGGCTACAAACCCGGCCGTTTCTCTTTCAATGTCCGGGGCGGGCGTTGCGAGGCCTGCGGCGGCAACGGTTACAAAACCATCGAGATGAATTTCCTGCCTAACGTGTACGTGCCCTGCGAAGTGTGCCACGGCAAGCGTTACAACCGCGAGACACTGGAGGTGCGTTTCAAGGGAAAGTCCATAGCGGATGTGCTGGACATGACCATCAACCAGGCCGTGGAGTTCTTCGGCAACCAGCCTGCAATCCTGAACAAAATCAAGGTGTTGCAGGATGTGGGACTGGGGTATGTCAAGTTAGGCCAGCCTTCTACGACCCTGTCCGGCGGTGAGAGCCAGCGCATCAAGCTGGCCACGGAACTCTCCAAACGGGATACGGGACGCACCGTGTACATCCTGGACGAACCGACCACAGGTCTGCACTTTGAGGATATCCGTGTGCTGCTTGGTGTGTTGAACCGTTTGGTGGACAAGGGTAATACGGTGATTGTCATCGAACACAACCTGGATGTCATCAAGTCGGCCGACTTCCTTGTCGAAATGGGGCCGGAGGGAGGCCGCGGCGGCGGTGAACTGTTGTTTGAGGGGACACCCGAAGCGTTGGCCGGCAGCGGGGTGGGATATACATCGGTGTATTTAAAAGAAATCATGAATGGCAAAGCAGAAAATTAACAAGACCAATGTGGCGCGGCTGCTGGACAAGGCCGGCGTGGCTTACGAACTGATACCGTATGAAGTGGACGAGTCGGACTTGAGTGCCGTCCACGTGGCTGCGCAATTGGGCGAGGATGTGGATTGCGTGTTCAAGACCATTGTGCTGCATGGCGACAAGACCGGTTACTTTGTCTGCGTGGTGCCCGGAGAACGGGAGGTCGATTTGAAAAAGGCGGCAAGGGTCAGCGGCAACAAGAAGTGCGAACTGTTGCCCATGAAGGAGTTGCTTCCTGTCACGGGATACATCCGCGGGGGCTGTTCGCCCATCGGCATGAAGAAACGCTTTCCCACTTACCTGCATGAGAGTGCGGCCGGTTTTGACACCATCTACGTGAGTGCGGGGATGCGTGGCCTGCAAGTGCGGCTCTCACCCCAGGACTTGCTGCATGAGTCCGGCGCATCGTATGCAGATCTGGTGGGCTCTTGAAGCCATCTCCCGGCAGGATAAAAGGACAAACGGGGGCTGCAATCCTACGGATTATGCTACTTTAAAGTTTTTTAATGCGCAACTACCGGGAAAAAGTGGTATTTTTGTACGCTTAATATGTACATAGGAGAATGAGACAGCTAAAGATTACCAAAAGTATCACCAATCGTGAGAGTGCTTCGCTTGACAAGTATTTGCAGGAAATCGGCCGTGAAGACCTGATTACAGTGGAAGAGGAAGTGGAATTGGCACAACGCATTCGAAAAGGTGATCGTGTAGCACTCGAAAAACTGACGCGGGCCAATCTGCGTTTTGTGGTTTCAGTAGCCAAACAATACCAAAACCAGGGGTTGAGCCTGCCGGACCTCATCAACGAGGGGAATCTGGGACTGATAAAGGCTGCCGAGAAGTTCGATGAGACGCGAGGATTCAAATTCATCAGCTACGCGGTGTGGTGGATTCGTCAGTCCATTCTGCAGGCCTTGGCCGAACAGAGCCGTATTGTGCGCCTGCCTTTGAACCAAGTGGGTTCGTTGAATAAGATCAGCAAGGCTTTCAGCAAGTTTGAGCAGGAAAACGAACGCCGCCCGAGTCCGGAGGAATTGGCCGACGAGTTGGAAATCCCGGTGGACAAGATTTCCGACACACTGAAAGTGAGCGGCCGCCATATTTCCGTGGATGCCCCGTTTGTGGAGGGGGAAGACAACAGCCTGCTGGATGTGCTGGTCAACGACGACTCCCCGATGGCGGACCGTTCGTTGGTGAACGAGTCTTTGGCGCGCGAGATAGACCGTGCCTTGTCAACGCTGTCCGAGCGTGAAAAGGAGATTATCCAGATGTTTTTCGGCATCAACCATCAGGAGATGACCTTGGAAGAAATCGGTGACAAGTTCAACTTGACGCGCGAACGGGTGCGCCAGATCAAGGAGAAGGCCATCCGGCGCCTGCGCCAGAACACCAAAAGCAAGTTGCTGAAATCCTATCTGGGCTGACCATACGGCAGGAAAGATATAGGGGAGCGGGGCAAACACGGCCCCGCTTTTTTGTGCTTTTCCTTTTCTTGTTGCGCATAAATGCTTATCTTTGCAAGCAGTAAAAATGGGAAATATGAATTTGACATTTAAACGTTTGTGGGTGTTTGCCATTGCCGTTTGCTGCCTGTCGGCTTCATTGCCGGCCAAGGTGGAGCGGACAACGGTGTACATCTTCGGCTTTTCGGCGTCTTTCACGGATTCCGTGGCCTATATCACCGATGTGCAGCGGCTGGACAGCGCCTACGTCGAGACGAAGGGCGATTTCCTGGTGGACCGTGTGGTGTACAGCGACCAGCTGCAGACCTACCTGGAGGTGGTGAAGGGCATGCAGAACAGCACTTGCGCGGTGTTTTTCGCAATGAAGAAAAACAAATTGCAGGGGGAGTATGACAAAATCATGAAACAGTACGCGGCGGACGGAAATGTGGTGCTGAAAACGTTGGAGCCGGGCGCATTCAATTTCCAGTCGCCGGTATATGAAACGCCGCCGGCTATGATGGATGAAGAGGCCTTGCCGGAAAGGCCGGAACCGAATTCCATGGAGCCGGGGCGTGAGCCACCCCAGAGACCCGACCGATGAAAGCGTATAAATACAGTGTTGCCGGGCACCTTTTCGAGATAGCTTTCCGCGATGCGGAGAATGACAATACCTTGCTGCCTTCCTTTTCGCCTTTTGAAAGCGAAGAGGGAGGCAGTTTATTGTTCCGGCTGACAGTGGACGATGCTTTCCGTTGGCGTGTGAAAGGAGACGAAGTGGGGCAGTTCGACTGCGGAGGGAACCTGTTTGGCGTATGGCGCCTGCCCGACGGCGGATACCGGTTCGAGATCCGCAACATGCGCAAGGAACTTTGCTGCCTGTTGCAGTCGGACGCCTCGTTCGCGGAATGCACGGCGGCATTGACGGGAGGGGGAGATATTTCCTCCCGCAGGTTCGGCCTGAACAATGCCGTGATGTTGGTCTATGCTTTCGCGTCATCGGCCTGCGACACGCTGTTGATTCATTCTTCCGTGGTGCGTAACGACGGGGTGGGCTACTGTTTCCTGGGCAAGAGCGGCACGGGAAAAAGTACGCACACCTCCCTGTGGTTGCGGCACATTCCCGGTTCCGACCTGATGAACGACGACAATCCCGTGGTGCGTATCGTGGACGGGAAACCTTACGTGTACGGTTCCCCTTGGAGCGGCAAGACCCCCTGCTATCGCAATGTCGAGGCACCGGCAGGGGCTTTCGTGCAACTGGATCAGTGGCCGGAGAATGCCATCCGGCGGCAGGGCGTAGCGGAGTGTTTTGCTTCCCTGTTGCCTTCCGTGTCAACCATGAAATGGGACGAGCGGATTTATAAGGCTACCTGCGGCACAATCTCTGAAATCATCCGCACTACGCCCGTCTGGCGGCTGCGTTGCCTGCCGGACGAGGCGGCAGCCCGGTTGAGTTACACCACACTGACAGGAAAATGACGGCAAGGATTGCAGCATGCGCGGAGGCGGGGCGCAGGGAAGTGCCGAACGCCGTCCTGCTGGAGCAGGTGCGCGAGGCGATACGTGAAGGGCTTACGGCCACCATCAACGTGAAGGGCTACAGCATGCGCCCGTTCCTGGAAAACTGCCGCGACCGCGTCAGGTTGGCAGCCCCTGCCGGCCTGAAAGTGGGGGATGCCGTGCTGGCGGAAGTCAGTCCGGGAGTTTACGTGCTGCACCGCATCATGGCCTGCCGTGAAGGGCGGTTGGTCCTGATGGGCGACGGTAACCTGCGGGGCACGGAGTGTTGCCGTGCGGAGGACGTGATAGGGGTGGTCACCCATTACATCTACAAGCGCCGCATGGTGGCGGCTTCCGACCCGTGGCTGCGCTTCCGTGTCGCGGCCTGGCGCAAGGCCTTGCCTGTGCGCCGCTATCTTTTGTATGTTTACAGGTTGTGGATAAAACTATCAGACATAGCGAAATGAGAATCAAAAAAGGTTTTGAATTGCGTGAGATTTGCGGGGAAAGCGTCATTCTGTCGCATGGTATGGACAACATAGACTTCAGCAAGATTGTCAGCCTGAACGAGACGGCGGCTTTCCTGTGGAAAACCGCAGAAGGAAAGGATTTCGACAGGCAGATGTTGGAAGAGGCCTTGCTGTCGGCCTATGAGGTGGATGGCGAGACGGCCCGCAAGGATGTGGAACGGGTGGTGGCCCGCTGGCAGGAAATCGGCCTGCTGGAGGCCTGAATACGGCCGGTTCAATCCTTCGTGTCGTCCCCTTTCAGGATGGGGAAGTTCCAGTGGTATTTCACGGCCAGCAGGCGGATGGAGACGACGGTGATGGCCGACAGTATGGCATTGGTCTCCGCATGTATGTTGCATGAGTAGCCGATGACATACACCACCCCGCCGGCCACACAAGCCATGGCATAGATTTCCCGCCGGAAGATGAGCGGCACTTCGTTGATCAGGATGTCGCGCAGGATGCCGCCGGCTGCTCCCGTGATACATCCCATCGCGATGGCTGTCCACACCGGATAACCCATGTTCAGCGTCTTTTCCAACCCGACGATGTTGAACAGTGCCAGCCCTATGGTGTCGAAGATGAACCACGTGTTGTTCTCGCGGATGATCTTGCGCCCGAAAGCCAGGACCAACCCCAGCGCAATCGCACAACAGACGGCATACATGGGATTGGTGAGCCAGAAAGGCGGCACGCCCAGCAGTACATCACGCAGCGTTCCCCCGCCGGTGGCCGTGGCCATACCCACGATGTACGCCCCGAACCAGTCGAATTTCTTGGCCGAGGCCAGCCGGATGCCGGAGACGGCGGCTGCCAGTGTCCCCAAGAATTCAATGACGACGAAAGAGGTCGGGATGCGGAGGGTTTCCCCCATCAGTTGCAGGATGTCCGGAAGCTGTTGTGCCATGGTTGTTGTTCTTTTGCAGGCAGGGGTGAAGGGGGGCTGCTATTGCCTGTTGGCTTTGAAGTTCATGCAACGGTAACCCACCAGTTTGTCATACCGTCCGCCGTTGGGACGGTGATACACCAGCACGATATATTCGTTTTCCGTTTCATAAAAGTTGCCGTCTGTCGGCCCGGTGTTCCCCGTGGTTTCCCCGTCGCGCACGAACAGGTAGTTGTAGTTGTAGTATCCCTGTTTCAGCAGGGCGGTGGCTTCATAGGCCTGCCGCTCCCGGTTGTAGGCCATCTTGTATTCCGGCAGGAAACGGTTGTTGGTCCATGCGCCGTTGAGGTAAACGTCCCCGCCTGCTATTTGCGGACTTTTCAGGATGAAGTGTGTGAACACGTAGTCGCAGGTGATGTCCACGTCATAGTCATCGCTGTTGCGGATGATGAAAGCCCCGTTCTGGTCCTCGTCGTACAGGTAGTTCCGGGCGGTTTGCACGGGATAGAGCGTGGCATGGTAATAAGGGTCATACCATTCCAGCAGATCGACGTTCAGCGTCGGGACGTGCAGGTCTAAAATCTCGAACTTATGGTATTCGTTCCCGGCCAGGAAAATCAGCTGGCGGTTGTGGGTGAATTCTATCGTCCCGGCACGCTGGATGTTCGGCCGCGGGTTGATGACGGCATTGTCCCACCGCCGGTTCTGCAGCACCACGGTCCGCAGCTCCCGGTGCGGGTCGATCACCTTGGTCTGCCCGTAGCTGATGGCGAGGTCCATTTGCTGGTGCGCCTTGTTGAAGTCGATGTCCGTGTTGCTGCTCACCGTGGCACTGATGCCCACTCCTCCGGCCTCTACCAGGCTGAAACAAGCGGACAGCACGGGCACGGGTTCATCGCCCTCGTCGTTATAGACGGTCACCCTGTAGTTGCCGGAAATCTTGAGCGACAGGTCTTCGTTCGGGATCCGGAACTGATAGTGTGTATAGAGCACGGTGGTGTTGAAACTCTTCTCATAGTCGTCGATGGTATTGTCGTTGAAGCCGTTCAGGTAGTCGGACTCAAGGATTTCATCGGACGGCGTCCAGTCGGCATTGCAGTGTTCCACCTTGTAGATGTAGCGGTGGTATTCGTGTGAAAATTCATCAAAACTGATCACCACGTGGTTCCTTCCGCCCAGCGTCATGACGGGGGGCAGCAGCGGGTCATCGTTCACCACCACCTGCAGCGTGTGCAGGCGTTTGTCCAGTATTTCGTTCCGTTGTGCAGGTGCCGTGGCCGTCATGCACAGCAGGGCTGAAAGCAATGCCATCTTCTTCATGCTGCAAAAATACGTTTTTTTTCGGCAGTTCTCCACCTTTTGTACCGGTTAAAATGCCTGTCCCGGAAAAAACATCCTCCGTGTAGGGGTGGGAGCGGGGTTCGGGAGCCGGCGGGGCAGGGTAGTGGTCTGCCGCCCGGCCCTTTGCGCAATGCCGCCGCCGTTTATGCGCAAAAAGCCGGCCGTCCTTGCGCAAGGCGGTGGAAGGGGGGTGCGCGGGCTTTCCTCCTATGGCTTTGACGGAGCCAATTCCGGCTGTCCGATGCGCTTCATCTGGCGCAAGATGGCCGTCTGGCGTTTCAGGATGTAGTTCGACGGATTTTTTGAACTGTATTTGAGCGGGTTGGGCAGTGTGGCCGCTATCAGGGCGCAGTTGGCCTGCGTCAGGTTGGCGGACGGACGGCCGAAATGCTGTTGGGCTACCGCCTCTGCGCCGTAGATGCCGTCGCCCATTTCGATGGAATTCAGATAGACTTCCATGATGCGCTGTTTGCCCCAACACAGTTCTATCAGGACGGTGAAATAGACTTCAAGCCCCTTGCGGAACCAGGAGGAGGCCGGCCACAGGAACACGTTTTTGGCGGTTTGCTGGCTGATGGTGCTCCCGCCCCGTTGCCGTTTGCCGGCCAACCGTTCCTCCACGGCGTTTTGTATTACTGTCAGGTCGAAGCCGTGGTGTTGCAGGAAACGCTGGTCCTCCGACGCCATGACGGCCACGGGCAGGTGCTTTGACATTTCGGCCAATGGCACCCAGTGGTGCTTCAGCCTGATTTTCTCGCCTTTCCCCACTTGCTGGAAGCAACGGATGACCATCAGCGGCGTGAGGGGCACGGGAACGAAACGATAGAGGATAACAAAAAAGATTGTACTCCCGAAAAACAGGAATACAATCCACTGCAATACTTTCTGTATTTTTTTCATGAAGGTCAGTTGGCAGCCTGCGCCTGTGCGGCCTCAATCATGGCCTGGCTGGCCGTCAGGTAAATCTCCACGCGGCGGTTCTGCGCGCGGCCGATTTCCGTACTGTTGTCTGCCACGGGGTTGGATTCCCCCAGTCCTTCGACAGAAGAAATCTGCGAGGATGCCACGCCGCACTGCTTCAGGAAGTTGGCTACGGAATTGGCACGCTCCTGCGACAGGTTGAGGTTTTTCTGCACGCTTTCCGCGGCCGTGCTGTTCTTCCATCCGGTGTTGTCCGTGTAGCCCATGATGTCCACGTTCATGTCCGTGTTGGTGTTCAGCACGGTGCTGGCAAACCTGGCCAAGGAAGACGTGGCGTTGCTGCTCAGCGAAGAGCTGCTGGTGTCGAACAGGATGCCGGAGTCGAACGTGACTTTCACGGCCTGCAGCCCGTTCACGTCGGTGACGGTCTCCACCTGTGCGTTCTCCACCTGTTCCGCTGCGGCCTTGGCCTTATCCATGCGGTTGCCCACGATGGCTCCCACGCCTGTGCCCACGGCCATGCCCACTGCGGCTCCAATGGCGGCGCCTTTTCCTTTATTGTTTGCAGCCAGGGTTCCCACCAGCGTTCCCAATGCGGTCCCGCTTCCGGCACCGATTAGCGAGCCCTTGCCCGTGTTGCTCATGCTTCCGCTGCAACCGTTCAGCAGCATACTTGCGCCCAGAAAGAGCGCGCAAAACTTTAATCCTTTCATAGTCGTCTTTTTTATGTCTCAAAATCAGGCACAAAATTAGATAAAATCCCCAGAATTATCCAATAAAGAAAGAAACTTTTTATTAATTTTGCACGCGGTTTATAGATATGAATTATGGCTAAAGAACTTAAAGACTTAACCAAAAGGAGTGAAAACTATTCCCAATGGTACAACGAATTGGTGGTGAAGGCCGATTTGGCGGAGCAGTCGGACGTGAGGGGCTGTATGGTCATAAAGCCTTATGGCTATGCCATCTGGGAGAAGATGCAGCGCGTGCTGGACGATATGTTCAAGGAAACCGGCGTGCAGAACGCCTATTTCCCCTTGCTTATCCCGAAATCTTTCCTGAGCCGCGAAGCCGAGCATGTGGAAGGCTTTGCCAAGGAATGTGCCGTGGTGACGCACTACCGGCTCAAGACGAACGAAGACAAGACCGGCGTGGTGGTGGACCCGGCGGCCAAACTGGAGGAAGAGCTGATCATCCGCCCGACTTCGGAGACTATCATTTGGAACACTTATAAGAACTGGATACAGAGCTACCGCGACCTGCCCATCCTGTGCAACCAGTGGTGCAATGTGATGCGCTGGGAGATGCGCACGCGGCTGTTCCTGCGCACGTCCGAGTTCCTCTGGCAGGAAGGCCACACGGCCCACGCCACGCGCGAGGAAGCCGAGGAACGCGCCCGGCTGATGCTGAAGGTGTATGCCGACTTTGCCCAACAGTATATGGCCGTGCCCGTGCTGCAGGGCGTGAAGAGCGAGACGGAGCGTTTCGCCGGTGCCTTGGATACCTATACGATAGAAGCCATGATGCAGGACGGGAAAGCCCTGCAGAGCGGAACGTCGCACTTCCTGGGGCAGAACTTCGGCAAGGCCTTCAACGTGCAGTTCATCAACCGCGAGAACAAGCTGGAATATGCCTGGGCCACCTCGTGGGGCGTGTCCACCCGTCTGATGGGGGCACTCATCATGACCCACTCCGACGACAACGGGCTGGTGCTTCCGCCGCGGCTGGCTCCCATACAGGTGGTGATTGTACCGATATACAAGAACGAAAGCCAGCTGGCGGCCATCGACGCCAAGGTGGCCGGCATCGTGGAGCGGCTGCGCGCGCTGGGCATTTCGGTGAAGTATGACAATGCCGACAACAAGCGTCCGGGCTTCAAGTTCGCCGACTACGAGCTGAAGGGCGTGCCTGTGCGGCTGGTCATGGGCGGCCGCGACCTGGAGAACAACACGGTGGAGGTGATGCGCCGCGACACGCTGGAGAAAGAGACACGCACCTGCGACGGCATAGAAGCCTATGTGAAGGAACTGCTGGAAGACATGCAGCGGAACATTTACGCCAAGGCCAAGGCCTACCGCGATGCGCACATCTACGAGTGCGAGGACTACGAGGAATTCAAGGAAAAGGTGAAAAACGGCGGCTTTTTCCTTTGCCATTGGGACGGTACACCGGAGACGGAAGCCCAAATCAAGGAGGACACCCAGGCCACCATCCGTTGTGTGCCGTTCGATTTCGAGCAGACGCCGGGCGTGGATATGGTAAGCGGGAAGCCGGCCAAGCACCGGGTGCTGATCGCACGTTCCTATTAAAATAACGGCCTCTCCAGGGGCAGAACCGGACATGGCGGCATGAAGCAACTCCTGCGGGAGGGGGCTTCATGCCGTTCTTTGTTGGAAAAGGGGTGCTTATCATAGTACTATTAACACCAAGCGTAAAAATTCAGGTTGAAAATTCCAAATCAGCATGATAATTATCTCAATAAAAATAACTATTTTTGCACTGATATAGCGAGAGTAAGTGTACTCTCATACGATACATATAGCCGAAACCGCTATCAGAATCACCACCTCGGATAAATGGACTAAGGCTGTAAACTACTCACTCATGTGTGAAATGTATCTACGCATAACGTACCAGCCTATATGCTTTTGCGGTTGCAAACGGATTATGACATCATTACGACCAAACGCGACAAGTCTATTCTGGAACGGCTTGCCAACGCAAGGAAGGTTGCGGCGGTGTTATAGGTTAATATCGCATGGGCGATGAACTAAACGAAGAATAAACATGAAAACATATATCGGAAACAAAGAACTGTTGGACAAGAGGAAAATAGGATTTATTGCCCCATGCAATATTCCATCCACCGCTCTTGTCATAGACACGCTCAACTGGGCGGCGGAAATGAGCAAACGGACGGATGTGGCTGTAATAAGCGGCTTCCATTCAAGGCTCGAAAAGGATGTGCTCAAATTCTTGCTACAAGGCAAATGCGGCATCATCGTTGTGCTTGCCCGTGGCATGTATCGCAGGTTTCCGAAGCTCTATGAAACCGCCATGAGCGAAAACCGCTTGCTCATTATCGCGCTTGAAAAAGGAACCGTCACCCGCGTTTCTGGACGCACCGCCCATAAACGGAACAAATATATTGAGAAATTAGCTGATGAATTAAGGCAAATATATGTATGGTGACTTTTATTTTTCTTATGACAATGGCATATAAGTCGCGATTTATATCTAAATTTGCAGTCGCTAACGAAGATATTACATTTTATAGATTGACATTTTATGGCTTATAACTTGTTGAAAGGCAAGCGCGGAATCATTTTCGGCGCGCTGAATGACGCATCAATTGCATGGAAAGTGGCAGAACGCGCCCACGAAGAGGGGGCGCAGATTGTGCTGACCAACACACCCGTGGCTTGCCGTATGGGCACCATTGCCGAGCTGGCGGAAAAGACGCAGGCCCAGGTGATACCGGCCGATGCGACTTCGGTGGAGGATCTGGAAAAACTGTTTACCGAGGCACAGGATACGATGGGGGGCAAGATAGACTTTGTGCTCCACTCCGTGGCGATGAGTGCCAACATGCGCAAAAAACGCACGTATGACAATTTGGACTATGACCTGCTGAACAAGACATTGGACATTTCGGCCATATCATTCCACAAGATGATCCAGACAGCCAAGAAGATGGACGCCATTGCGGAATACGGTTCCATACTGGCCTTGAGTTACGTGGCCTCGCAGCGCACGTTCTTTGGCTACAACGACATGGCCGATGCCAAGTCGCTGCTGGAATCCATTGCCCGCAGTTTCGGCTACATTTACGGAAGGGAGAAAGGGGTGCGCGTGAACACCGTTTCCCAATCGCCCACTTTCACTACGGCCGGCAGCGGCATCAAGGGCTTCGACGGTTTGTATGACTTCAGCGACCGCATGTCGCCTTTGGGGAATGCCAGTGCGGACGAATGCGCGGACTATTGCGTGGTGATGTTCTCCGACCTGACGAGGAAAGTGACGATGCAGAACCTGTATCACGACGGCGGTTTCTCCAGCATGGGGATGTCATTGCGCGGCATGACCCAGTATGAGAAGTCATTTATCGACGAAAACCGGGACGAGAACGGGAAGATTATTTACGGTTAATCCGGCTTTTGTGGAATACAGTCTTTGAAGCGGCCTGTTATTCGGCAAATTTTCCTATATTTGCGCTGTTGAATAACAGGCTGTTTCTTTTTGCAGCTTTTCGGATTTAGCATTATGAACAAGACGATTATTACAGTAGTAGGGAAGGATGCCGTGGGCATCATTGCGCGGGTCTGCACGTATCTGGCCGAGAACAAGGCCAACATACTGGACATTTCGCAGACTATCGTGCAGGAGTATTTCAACATGATGATGATTGCCGACCTGACGAAAGTGGAAAAACCCTTTGAGCAGTTGGCCAACGAATTGGCGGAAGTCGGGCTGTCCATGGGCGTGCAGGTGAAATGCCAGCGCGAGGAGATTTTCGACAAGATGCACCGTATTTAACAACCCTGCTAAGGATAAGGAGCACAAGGTATGATCAATATATATGAGGTGCTGGAGACCAACAAGATGATCGAACAGGAGAATCTTGACGTGCGCACCATCACTATGGGTATCAGTCTGCTGGACTGTGCGGATGCCGGTGTGGACAAGTTGTGCGACAAGGTGTACGACAAGATAACGCGGCTGGCGGCCAACCTGGTGAAAACCGGCGAAGACATTTCCAAGGAATATGGCATTCCCATTGTCAATAAGCGGGTGTCGGTCACCCCGATAGCCTTGGTGGGCGGGACCGCCTGCCGCACGGCGGAAGACTATGTGAAAGTGGCCCATGCGCTGGACCGTGCGGCCAAAGAAATCGGCATCAACTTTCTGGGCGGTTATTCCGCAATAGTATCCAAAGGAATGACAGGCAGTGACGAGCTGCTCATCCGTTCCATTCCGCAGGCTCTGGCCGAGACAGAGCGTATTTGCAGTTCGGTGAACGTAGGTTCTACAAAGGCAGGCATCAACATGGATGCCGTGAGGCTGATGGGGGAAATCATCCTCCGCACGGCCGAATGCACGAAAGACAAGGATTCGCTGGGGTGCGCCAAACTGGTGGTGCTTTGCAACGCGCCGGACGACAACCCGTTCATGGCGGGGGCTTTCCACGGTGTGTCGGAAGCTGATGCCATTATCAATGTGGGGGTCAGCGGCCCCGGTGTGGTCAAGTATGCGCTGGAACAGATCCGTGGTGCCAGCTTTGAGGTGTTGTGCGAGACCGTCAAGCGCACGGCATTCAAGATTACCCGTGTGGGGCAACTGGTGGCGCAGGAGGCCTCGCGGAGGCTGGGCGTGCCTTTCGGCATCATCGACCTCTCTTTGGCACCTACGCCCGCAGTGGGTGACAGCGTGGCAGACATCTTGCAAGAGATAGGGCTGGAACGTGCCGGTGCCCCTGGGACAACAGCCGCCCTGGCATTGCTGAACGACCAGGTGAAGAAAGGCGGCGTGATGGCTTCTTCTTATGTGGGCGGACTGAGCGGGGCTTTCATTCCCGTGAGCGAGGACCAGGGAATGATTGAGGCTGTGGAGTGCGGTGCGCTGACGCTGGAGAAACTGGAAGCCATGACTTGCGTCTGCTCCGTGGGACTGGATATGATAGCAGTGCCGGGCGACACACCGGCCACCACGCTCTCCGGTATCATTGCAGACGAGGCGGCCATCGGGATGGTGAACCAGAAAACGACCGCGGTGCGTATAATCCCCGTGATAGGAAAGACGGTAGGGGAAACCGTGGAGTTCGGCGGGTTGTTGGGGCATGCCCCGGTGATGCCGGTGAACGCATTCGACAGCAGTGCGTTCGTGAACCGCACAGGCCGCATTCCGGCACCGATACACAGTTTCAAGAACTGACATTAGATATATACAGAGTTCCCGGCTTGTGGACAACGGTTCACAAGCCGGGAATGCTTATTTTTTGGACACTTACTGCTTTTTTGCGCGCGGGTCACAATACGGCCTGGCGGTAGAAGCAACCGGGGAAGAAGCGGCGCAGGGCAGTCTCGTCCGGTTCATGGCGGAAAAGGCCGAACACACTGGAACCCGATCCGCTCATGGAAGCATAGGCCGCCCCGCAGTCGTAGAGCCGGGTCTTGATGGCGGCGATTTCAGGATACAGGCTAAAGACACCCGCCTCGAAGTCATTGACCAGTGCGTCACGCCATTCTTCCACCGGGCGGCGGAGCACCTCGCCCGGCGATATGTCGGGCTGCCGGGGAGTGATGTGTGCGTAGGCTTCCTTTGTGGAGATGAATATGTCGGGCTTTACCAGCACGAGATGCCAGCCATCGAGTGACAGGCTGACGGGGGAGAAGAGATTGCCGATGCCGGTGGCAGACACCGGACGGTTTCGGACGAAGAAGGCGCAGTCGGCTCCCAATGCGCTGACGCGGGCTTCAAGTCCGTCATTATCAAGCCCCAGACGGAACATGCTGTTGAGAGCTTTCATCATGAAAGCCGCATCGGCAGAACCGCCGCCCAGTCCGGCACCGGAAGGTATCTGCTTATACATATATATATATAGGTAGGGCAGGTTGAAGTCCTGTTTCAGCTGGCGCAGGGCTTTGACAACCAGATTCTGTTCTGCCGGGCAGTCAATGTCGATGCCTGCCGTGCGGAGTGTGCAGTCGGGCGTGGCATCGGTGCGCGCAGGACTGCCGGGCGGGAAGATGTCACACGGAGGGATGCTGCCATCCGTCCGGGCGGTTTCCACCTGCAGGACATCGCATACAGGGATGGGATAGAACACGGTTTCCAGATTGTGATAGCCGTCGGGACGGCATCCCGTGACGTTCAGTCCCAAGTTGATTTTCGCATTAGGGTAACAAATCATGATATGGCTTTTTGAAAACAAAGATATAAAATGTTCATAAAAGAACGGGGCATATCGTGTTTTTTTCCTCCCGAAAGCCGTATCTTTGTACAAAATTAAAAGATATGGCAGAACAGAAAAGAACAGGGCGGCGTACTTCGGCACGCGCCAGGGTGAACGTGCCGGAAGAGGACGCCTACGGCCATGTGCAGCCCCAAGCGCTTGATTTTGAAGAGGCTGTATTGGGTGCATTGATGATAGAGCAGGATGCTTATTCGCTGGTGAGTGAGCTCCTTCGCCCGGAAAGTTTCTACGACCACCGCCACCAGTTGATATACGAAGCGATACGGACGCTGAACCTGCAGCAGAAACCGGTGGACATTCTGACCGTGACGGAACATCTGAACTCCATGGGCAAGCTGGAGGAAGTGGGTGGGCCGTTTTATATCACCCAGTTGAGCGGCAAAGTGGCTTCATCTGCCCATATAGAGTACCATGCCCGCATCATCGCCCAAAAGTTCCTGGCCCGTGAGTTGATAACATTCACCAGCATGGTACAGACGAAGGCCTTCGACAGTACGGTGGACGTGGACGACCTGATGCAGGAAGCCGAAGGCAAACTGTTTGAAATATCGCAGCAGAACCTAAAGAAAGACTACACGCAGATTAACCCTGTGATCCGTGAGGCTTACGACATGTTGCAGAAAGCCGCTGCCCGCAGTGACGGATTGAGCGGACTGAGCAGCGGTTTTGAAAAGCTGGACAAGATGACCTCCGGTTGGCAGAATTCCGACCTGGTAGTCATTGCGGCCCGTCCGGCCATGGGGAAGACGGCTTTCGTGCTCTCCATGGCCAAGAAGATGGCCGTGGACATGAAAATACCCGTGGCCATGTTCTCGCTGGAAATGAGCAACGTGCAGTTGGTAAACCGTATGATTGTGAACGTTTGTGAGATTCCGGGCGAGAAACTGAAAAGCGGGCAACTGGCTCCTTACGAATGGGTGCAGCTGGACAGCAAGATCACGCAACTTTACGATGCACCGTTCTATGTGGACGACACGCCCTCGCTCTCGGTGTTCGAATTGCGCACCAAGGCACGCCGGCTGGTGCGTGAGCACGGGGTGAAAATCATCATGATAGATTATCTGCAACTAATGAATGCCAGTGGCATGTCGTTCGGCAGCCGTCAGGAGGAGGTGAGCACCATCTCGCGCTCGCTCAAGGGATTGGCCAAGGAACTGAACATCCCCATCATTGCGTTGAGCCAGCTGAACCGTGGTGTGGAAACCCGCGAGGGAATCGAAGGGAAACGGCCGCAACTGAGCGACCTGCGTGAGTCCGGCGCCATAGAGCAGGATGCAGATATGGTCTGTTTCATCCACCGTCCGGAGTATTACAAGATTTACAAAGATGAAAAAGGGAATGACCTGCACGGCATGGCGGAAATCATTATTGCCAAGCACCGTAACGGTGCGGTGGGCGACGTATTGTTGAGGTTCCGCGGCGAATATGCCCGTTTTCAGGATCCGGATGAGGACGCTTACGTGCCGATGCCGGGAGAGGCCGTCGCTTTCGGTGGCGGAGGGACAGGAGGAGGTGCGCCGTTGCCCTCTCCGGACATGTTCCCGCCGGTGGATGCGGTGTCACCTTTCGGCCCTCCGATGCCAGACGGGCCGCGTCCGTTCTGAGAATGGATGCTTTGTCGGGCTTCTTCTTGGTGGATTGCCCGAAAAAGTGTAATTTTGCGTGTTGTTTTGTGACAAAATCAAACCATAGAATATATGAACATTTCTTATAATTGGCTGAAAGAATATGTCGATTTCGACCTCACAGCCCAAGAAGTGGCCGATGCTTTGACTTCGGAAGGGTTGGAAGTGGGCTGTGTGGAGGAGATCCAGCCGGTGAAAGGCGGCCTGCAGGGGTTGGTCATCGGCGAGATACTGACCTGCGTCCCTCATCCCAATTCGGACCACATGCACGTATGTACTGTCAACCTCGGCGAAGGGGAACCGGTGCAGATCGTCTGCGGTGCGCCTAATGTGGCCGCCGGGCAGAAAGTGGTGGTGGCCACCCTGGGGTGTAAACTCTATGACGGCGACGAATGCTTCACCATCAAGAAATCCAAATTGCGCGGTGTGGAGAGCCATGGCATGATTTGTGCAGAAGACGAGATTGGCATCGGGACGGATCATAACGGCATCATCGTATTGCCGGAGACGGCGGTGCCGGGCACACCTGCGTCCGAATATTACCAATTAAAGAGTGATTATCTTATTGAGGTGGACATAACCCCCAACCGGGCGGATGCCTGCTCACATTATGGCGTGGCGCGCGACCTGTACGCTTGGCTGGTACAGAACGGCCATCCAACATCCCTGCACCGTCCCGGCTGTGAGGCTTTCAAGGTGGACAACCATGAACTTGAGATTGACGTGGAGGTGCAGAATGTGGAAGCCTGTCCGCGTTATGCCGCCGTGACGGTGAGAAACTGTCAGGTAAAAGACAGTCCCGAATGGCTGCAAGAGAAGTTGCGCGTTATCGGCCTGCGCCCGATCAACAACGTTGTGGACATCACCAATTATATCATGTTTGCCTACGGACAGCCGTTGCATTGCTTTGATGCCGACATGATCAAAGGTGGAAAGGTAGTGGTGAAAACCATGCCGGAGGGTACACCATTCGTCACATTGGATGGCGTGGAACATTGTTTGAGCGACCGCGACTTGGCCATTTGCAATGTGGAGGAGCCGATGTGCATTGCCGGCGTGTTCGGCGGCAAGGGCAGCGGTACTTATGAAACGACCCGCAACGTGTTGTTGGAGAGTGCCTATTTCAACCCGACATGGATACGCAAGAGTGCCCGTCGTCATGGACTGGGTACGGATGCCTCGTTCCGTTTTGAGCGTGGCATAGACCCCAACGGCATAATTTATGCCCTGAAACAGGCCGCTATGTTGTGCAAGGAACTGGCCGGCGGTGAGATTTCCATGGAAATCAAGGACGTTTATCCCCGTCCGTTGCCCGACTTTGTCGTGGATCTGGGTTATAATTATGCTTATAGCCTGATAGGGAAAGACATTGGTGCAGACACGGTGAAACGGATCGTGACCAGTCTTGAAATGAAAATCCTGGAGGAGACTCCCGACGGACTGAAACTGCAGGTGCCGGCCTATCGTGTGGATGTACAGCGTCCGTGCGATGTGGTGGAAGACATCCTGCGCATCTATGGTTATAATAATGTGGAGATTCCGCCCACTGTGAAGTCGAGTCTTAATGTGAAAGGCGATGAGGATAAAAGCCATAAATTGCAGAATCTGGTGGCTGAACAGTTGGTGGGTTGTGGTTTCAACGAAATCCTGAACAACTCTCTGCAGCGTGCGGCCTATTACGACGGTTTGGAAAGTTATCCGGAGAACCGTCTGGTGAAACTGATGAATCCGTTGAGTTCGGATTTGAATGCTATGCGGCAAACCCTGCTTTTCGGTGGATTGGAGTGCATTGCGCACAATGCCAACCGCAAAAATGCAGACCTGAAATTCTTTGAGTTTGGAAACTGCTACCGCTTTCATGAGGAAAACAAATGGCCCGGCATTGTACAGGGGGTGAGCAGTAGCCGTGACCCGGAGGTGATACATCACATCCTGGATGCTTATTCGGAAGACTGTCATCTGGGCTTATGGGTGACGGGCAAGCGTGTGTCCGGTTCATGGGCGCATCCCGATGAGGACAGTACGTTCTATGAACTGAAAGCCTACGTGCTGAATATTCTGGGCCGTCTGGGCGTGAATCTTGGCACATTGGTGTTTGCTCCGGGCAACAGTGATATCTATTCCAAGAGTGTCGAAATCCGGAACCGTGGTGGCAAGGTTTTAGTCATGATGGGTATTCTGAATCGAAAAATCCAGAAAAAGATGGATATCGACCATGAGGTGTTCTATGCTGACCTGAACTGGAACAGGTTGATGAAAGCCATTCGCAACAATAGAGTTACCTATTCAGAAGTCAGCAAATTCCCCGCAGTGAGCCGTGACTTGGCGTTGTTGCTGGACAAGAATGTGGAGTTTGCCCAAGTGGAAAAGGTAGCTTATGCTACGGAAAAGAAACTATTGAAAGAAGTTTCGCTTTTTGATGTGTATGAAGGCAAGAATTTGGAACCGGGCAAGAAAAGCTATGCCGTGAACTTCGTATTGCAGGACGAGACAAAGACGCTGAACGACAAGCAAATTGATAATATCATGAACAAACTGATAACAAACCTGCAAGTGCAACTGGGAGCCAAATTGAGATAAGACCGGGGAGCGATGAAAGGATTACTTGTAGCAAAAGTCATCTATTATATACTGGTGTTTTGCTGGTTGATGCAAATTGCTTTCCAAGGTTATACCCGTGCTTTGATACTTCCTACGATGGTGTTGGTGGTATATGGCATAGTGCTCAATTATAAAATGCGAAAAGACAAACAAAAAAACATATAAAAATTATTCCAATGGGAAGAGCGTTTGAATATAGAAAGGCTGCAAAGCTGAAAAGATGGGGCCACATGGCCAAGACTTTTACGAAACTGGGCAAGCAGATTGCTATTGCAGTGAAAACCGGCGGACCGGAACCGGAAAACAATCCGACGTTGCGTTCTATCATAGCCACCTGCAAGCGTGAAAACATGCCAAAGGACAATATCGAGCGTGCTATCAAGAATGCGATGGGCAAGGACCAGAGCGAATACAAGAGCATGACTTATGAAGGTTACGGCCCTCATGGAATTGCTGTTTTTGTGGATACGTTGACGGACAATCCGACCCGTACGGTGGCCGATGTACGTTCGGTGTTCAACAAGTTCTCCGGCACGTTGGGCAATATGGGGTCATTGGCCTATCTTTTCGACCATAAGTGCGTGTTCACATTCAAGAAGCCAGCAGGCGTGGATATGGATGAATTGATTCTGGATTTGATAGACTATGGTGTGGAAGAGGATTACGACACAGATGAAGAGGAGGGTACGATAACGATTTACGGTGATCCGAAGAGTTATGGTGCAATCCAGAAACATCTGGAGGAGCAGGGATTTGAGGACGTTGGCGGTGAATTTACTTACATACCTAACGATTTGAAAGACGTGGATGCCGAAGCACGGGAAACGCTGAACAAGATGGTGGAACGGCTGGAAGAGTTTGATGACGTACAGACTGTGTACACCAACATGAAGCCGGAGGAGGCATAAGAAATGAAATTCGTTTATCAAACAGAGGGAACCTGCAGCAAGCAGATTGAATTGGATTTGGAGGGTGATGTGGTGAAAACAGTGCGCTTCACGGGAGGTTGCCATGGAAACCTGCAGGGGGTGTCCCGTTTGGTGGAAGGTATGCCGGCACAGGAAGTTATCCGTCGCTTACGGGGAATCCGTTGCGGAATGAAGCCCACTTCATGTCCTGACCAACTCAGCCATGCGCTGGAGCAGGCTCTTTCCTGTTCCTGACGGACAGGGAAAAACCATAAAAGTCCCGCATTTACCTGTATTTAAAGGTAGATGTGGGACTTTTTAGTTTTGCGAAATAGAAACAAGAGCAAGGCAAATATGGGCTCAGTAGAAATTCAGTGGGGATAAGCATATAAGTTGGCAATTCTGA
>CAZGSE010000035.1:0-27328 GCA_964528135.1 uncultured Paraprevotella sp.
AACGACCCCGAGATTACAAATCACGTGCTCTGGCCAACTGAGCTAAAGAGGCATTTGCAGCCTGCACATCTTCCGACATGACTGAAACGGCTGCAAAGTTAAGGGTATTTTTTGAACTTACAAAAAAAAACCGGTTTTTTTTAATGCTCCCGCTGTTTTTCCTTGTATTTGGACAACTGGCGCGTCAGTGCGTCCAAGCAAACATCTACCGCTTCCTCAAACGTGTCGCAGACTTTCTCCGCAAAAAACTCCCCCGTTGAGGCCAACAGTTTGATGGATGCCTCTTTGTTCATGGATGTTTCGGGTTTTACGACCTTTAATGACACCTCTACGTTCCTTATTTCGTCGCTGAATTTCCCTAACTTCGTCACTTTCTTTTCAATAAAGTTTTGAAGCCTTTCCGTGGCATCAAAATGAATTGCCTGAATTCTTATTTCCATAAATCTTGCCATTTTTACGCCCTTGGATGGGCGTGGTTATACATTTCTTTCAGTTCTTCAAAAGTCGTATGGGTGTACACCTCTGTCGTAGAAATGCTTTCATGTCCCAACAACTCTTTTAGAGATTCCAAATCTGCATGATGGTTCAGCATTGAGGTGGCGAAAGTGTGGCGTAGCACATGCGGGCTTCGTTTCTGCTGTGTGGTGACCATCCCCAAGTAATCTTTAACCAGATTCCTCACCTTGGGATTCTTCAGCCGGCAGCCTTTGTCATCTGTGAAAAGTGCCGCCTCGCCCGTTGCCGGAACGTTCCTCCGCAGGTCCAGATAGGCATTGAGCATGCGTTTCAGTTCTTCTCCGAAAGGTACAATCCGCTGCTTGTTCCTTTTGCCCGTCACTTTCAGCGTCTGCCCCTGCAGGTCCACATCGTCCATGTCCAGCCCAGTCAGCTCCGAAAGGCGGATTCCGGTCACATAGAACATGGCAACCATAAGCCGGTCTCTTTTTCCCGTGAAGTCATCACCAAAGAAATTCCCGTCTAACAAACGGTCCATTTCGTTCTCTTTCAGAAATACCGGCAAAGGTTTTCTTTTTTTGGGGCCTTGCACGTTCCGTACGGGGTCTGTCTCCAGCCATCCCCGTTTCAACGCATATCTGTAAAATGTCCGTAGTGCGCTCAGCCTGCGGTTCACTGTCGTGGCAGCCTTCCCGGCTTCCATCATCGACATCATCCAGTTTCTCACCACATCGCCATCCACTGTCTCCCAAGACAGGTTGGCATCAATCCTTTCGCAGAACGATTTGAATGCACTCAAATCGTCCTCGTACTCCTTGACCGTTCTTGGCGAATAGTTCCGCTCAAAGGTCAGATACTCTAAAAAGGACTTCTGCCACATTTCTCTCTGCTTTTGTGGCAACGAATATAAGAAATAATTTCAAAAGGTCAAAGAAAAACAGCCAATTTTATTCTTCTATGCGCTGCATTTTTTGTGCGTAAGCCGCACGTTCCCTTGCAAGTCTCTTTATTACTGACGGTTTGTCAAACTGCTGTCTTCTCCTTAATTCTTTCACAACACCGGTCTTTTCAAATTTCCTTTTGAATTTTTTCAGTGCTCTTTCGATGTTCTCGCCTTCTTTTACAGGTACTACAATCATGTTTCTTCGTTTTTTTGATAATCTTGTTTTAAATGAATATTTCGCAAAATGCGCTGCAAAATTAAACAATGTTTTCCGAAACGGCAAAGAAAACCTTTTTTTTCTGCCTCGTAATGCGGAAAAATTTTGTAGCCTAAAAAATAGCCGTTTGGCCACTTCCTCGCCATTTTGCCACCACATCGTAAGCAAGAAAAGGAATGCTTTTTAAATTATCTGACCTTCAACTTGTCTTTCGTTTTAAATTCATTCATATTCGAAACGATGACAGTCTCTCCGGGACTGATTCCATCTATAACCTCAACATATAATGAACTGCTCTCACCCAGAAGGACAGTACGCTTTTCAGCGTGACCGCCATCCACTATCCAAAGTTGATATTCACCGGGACCGGAATAATAGACCCTGTTCGGTATCATGATGACGTTTTCCTTTATGGAAGTCACTACATATACATCAGCCCTAAGACCGGGACGCAGGGATTTGTTGGACGAATCATCCAGAACTACGGTAAAACTGATTTTCCCATTGGATACCGAAGGAACGATATTCGCCACGTTACCGAAAAGAGATACACTTCCGATTTTCACCTCAACGCGGCTCCCGACATTGAACTGCCCTGCATAGCTGTCTGAAATTTCCGCCAGAACCTTGAACTTACTCAGATCCGACAATACGGCCAACTGTTCTCCTTGGGCAACGCTGGAACCGATAGCCTCATTTACCCACGACAGTGTAGCATTAAAAGGTGCAAGCACGCGTGCATCGCCGAATTCCTTTCGCCTGAGAGATAGCTTTCGCTCGGATATGCCGAATTCGAGTTCATTGACCTTCAGTGTGGACTCCACTATCTTTTTCTTGTTCTCATAGTTCAACTTCAACTGCTCAAACTGGAGTTTCGCCACATCATAATCCAGTTCCCGCTGCCGTACCATATCCCTGGTGCTGGCACCTATACTGTCTAGATAATGTTCGTTAGCCATTAGCACTTCCATCCTTTTCAAACGCATGTCATCTATAGCCACCTGTTTTTCCAGATCACTGATTTCACTCATGGCCTGGGTACGGAACTGCTCCAGCTTATACTTCTGGATTTTGACAGCATCAATTTCCTCCTGCAGGCTGATATTGGCCGAAGACAAATCCAGTCTGAGGATCGTATCGCCTTTATGTACCTGTTCGCCAGATTTTTTATAGACTTCTAATATCTTTGTAGAGATAGGCGACGTGATGCTCTCTTCATAAAAAGGGGTGACAGTACCCGTAGCCCCCACCGAAACCTCCAATGTTCCTTTCGATGCCTTCGCTGTATCGACAGATTCCAGATCCAGTCCCGGCCGCACGAAATCCGCTATCGCAATCGAAATGACAACGAGGCAACATACCACCGCTGCAATCCGTGCATATCCCGCTATTTTCTTTTTGCGCATGTCTTTATCAGACAATTTCCTGTCCATCATAACATTATCTTTTATATTCGTAATCGTAGGCTATATTTGTCCCCTTTTCAAAGTCGAAGAGGGTGATGTATCTCAGGTTGTAATAATAATACCAGGACAAATACAACTGGTATATATAGTTTCGCCGGGCATTGTCCTTCTCCTGCTCAGCATAGTTAAGGTCGGTGACGCTGATATCTCCGACAGTAAATCTGTTCAAGGCGATATTGTAACGTTCCTGAGCCACAGATTCGGCTTCCCGATAGATTTTCACAAGTTCCTGCTGATCCAGAAAGTTTTCCGCCAATATCCGGACTTTCTCGTTGAACTCACGTTCCTCCCTTTCCGTCTTGTTCACGGTCAGGTCATAATCGGCCTTGGCCTGAATATAGTCTCCCTTTCTTTTTCCCCAGTCGAGGATGGGGACACTGACACTGATCTGGGCTATCTGTCTGTTGTCCAAATTGGTGTATGCTCCGGCAAAGGTGGGATGACTGCCGGTCGTACCGACAGACAAGTTCAGGTTCACATCCGGTAACCGTTCCCGTTTCTCCTTGACGACATTGGCTTCGGCTTCAATCAGTCTGATTCTGAAGTTATCATATATCGGATTGTTTTCGTATGCCTTCTGCCTGATATTCTCTATGCTGATTGAAGGTATCATTTTTACCTCCGGAACAACAGGCGTTATTTCAATGTTTTCATCCAATCCAAGATAATTTTTAAGTGCATTCATTTTCTCAAGATACTCGTTCTCTGCCGTAAGGACATTTGCATTGGCATTCAGAAGTCCAACCTTTAGCTGCATCAGGTCGCTGCCTGAGATTGTTCCTGTTTTCTCCCTTGCACGGGCAGATTCATACAGTTTTGACGCGTTCCGTCTGTTCTGGCGGGCACTTTCCAGATTGGACATTGAAGTCAACAAGTCGAAATAAGAAGAAACCGTCGATATGTTCACATTTTCGAGATTGGCCACATATTCCGATTTACTGGCCTCGAACCGCAACGGTTCAACCTTTTTCTCCCACTTGTATGGATTGTAGGCGAACAACGGCTGTGACAAGGTGACTGTAAACGGAACAGCCAGGAAACTCCCCATTCCGTCAGTTCCGAGTTGATCCATACGTTCGAGATTGGATTCGAGGTAGATTTCACCTCCGGTAAACGGTATTATCTGCCTTATGGTAAGGCTCATATATTCGCTTAGGTAGTTGTTGGGTACGAACTTGTACGACCCGTCCTCCTGTTGGTATGAGTTCAGTTGCTTGTTCAGCGAGGGAAGCGTTCCGGAAAACGACAGGCTCGGCAACCTGTCCGTCTTATAGTTCCGGAATCTCCAATACGCTTTCAGCATATTGTTTCGGGTTTCCATGGATGCTATCGACTTGACCCGCCCGATTTCCATGGCTTCCTCAATGGTCAGGCGCTGCTCCTTTTCCTGCGCAGGTAATGGGAGTGCCACGGTACCCAAACAGAGTATAATCATCAGACCTTTCATAATCATTCCTCCTTTAACAACTCTGCCGGCTTCATACTGAATATTTTAAGAGCCGGATACAACGCACACAAGGCAGACAACATCAGGGTCAACACGATAGTAAACCCGACAACTGGCAATGAAGTCTCAAACGGGAAACTGAGCAAGATGACAATGATTCCGGGAATGGAGGATATCCCGGTAATGACAGCATTCTGCACAATAATCATATTCATGATGCTTTTCCTGGATGCACCGCAAGCGATACGCAAGGCAAACTCACGCTTTTGCTTCTCCACTTCAATCAGGTTGATGCCGACTGTGCCGATAAGTGTGAAAAGCAGGAGGAACAATGCCGGTACACCTACTGCTACAATCTGGATAATGGAACTTTCCATACTGGCTTTCTTCCCTTCAGATAACATATCCAAATGAGGCTCTGCCTGATCGCTGGATATCGCACGGTTCCACTCAAGGTAAAAGTCGTTGATAAAATCATCTTCATACCCCGGTTTAACACGTGCGGCCAGTTCTTCATAAACTCCTGCCCCTCCCGTCACTGAAAAAGGAACGATGATACAAGGTAATGATTCCTCAAGGGCAGCTTCCTTTACACCGGATACAATGCCTGTTATCGAAAAAGCCAGTCCTTGCCAATATACAATTTTGCCAATCGGGTCCTCGATCTCAGATGCAGCAGCCAACTGCTCTGTAATCACAGCCGGATACAACCCATTCACCCGTTCACCGTCACGAAACCATCGTCCCTGTATAATGTCCGGTCTGAATACCCCCTCAGCCGCTTCATTAGCCGCCTTATAATGCACATAGACCTTTTTCCCTGAAGCAAAAGAGACAGAATCAGCCCAGTAATATTTTACAGGTCGTTGATAAGGTAGAAATTGCAGGCATTCACTGATGCCCTCTACGTAAGGTTTCTTTTCAAGATTTTCCTTTACCGCGTCCATTACTTCTGCGGATTTTTCAAAAACCTGCCCATCATGATTTTTGTTGACTAAATATCCAAAGCCTATCACGTTGTCCACATCTAACATTCCTGGCGACTGGTAACTTCTGAACGTGTCCAATGTCACCGTCAAAGAAACGGATAATGTGATAAACACCAAAGCTTGTTCAAATACTACTGCTGTAAACTTTTTCTTCTGGTTATACAGCATGGTCAATATATGCCTTATCATAAGTCCCTCCCTTTTAATTCTACAGCTATGTTTTTAATCGCAATACGGTATGCCGGAATTCCACCGGAAATCAAGGCAAACAGCAATGCCAATATCAGGGTGAACACCAATACGGAGAAATCCAGACTGATGCCGGACATCACCGAAGCAGAATTGATGTTTGTGTACAGCATCCTGCCAATCAACGACACCATTGGCCTTACAAGAATAATAGCAAGGACGTAACCTATAAGTGAAAGCAAAATATTTTCCGATATGATTTGCCCAAAAGCCTGCCGTTTGGTTGCGCCAAGTGCCCTCTTGATGGCCACTTCCGTAGCCGAAGCATATACTTTGGCTGAACTGAGCGTCATGATGTTCAATGCCGGAATCAGGATGAGCAGCAACAAAATGACAATTGCCCCGTAATTGAACATGTTCCCTCCGACATATTTGTATTTTGCTTCCTGCAACGTCAGGACATCATCCCTTTTGATGTCGGCCTCGATGCCTTTGACTTGGTAATATTGTGTCAAGGCGTGTTTCAGATTTTCCTGTATTTCATTTACCGACATCTTTTTGTCAAAAAGGATGTTAATTGAGTAGCATTCATCGTATGACGGCATGAACTTGTTATATCGGTCCGGCACCCATATGACCGCCTTCTCAAATGGATTCTGAAGGGAAGAAAAATCCTGCACGACTCCGACAATGGTATATTCCGTTTTCTGGATAGTCATTTTCTTTCCGATAGGATCACCGGGAAAACTCCTTTCAGCAAAACTTTTCGTGATGACCGCCTGGGGAATAGCATCCTCCATAAACGGCCTGCCTGAAACAAAATCAAATTCATTGATTTCAAAATGAGAACCACTTACGAAACCTACGCTTGCCATTCGTACCTTTCCGCTGGCAAACACCAGTGTTTCTTCCGTATTGCTGATACTGTAACCCATTGCCCCCGGCAACGCCGTCACAAACCGTTCAATATCCTGCGTCTCTATCCCGCCTGTTTCATTTCCATTCTTATCCGTGATCCATGTCCCCAACCTAATCTTATGTTCTGCATTGACGAACGGGCGAGTGTCGTTTCCTACCAACCTGACAGCCGTCAGTAACAGGATAATTAGCGTAAATGCAACCGCCATACCGAGAATGTAAAATGTAGAGTACAGCTTATCATTCCATGCACTGTATGCTGCATCTCTTATGTATGTCAAGACAATCTTCATCTCTCGCTACAGTTTAGTTTATTGTTCCGATACATTGATGACATCCGTTATCTCCCCATCGTTCATCGTTACCATGACAGATGCCTCTGCAGCCAGTTTGGCATCATGCGTCACCATCACCACCGTCATCCCTTCTGCATTGAGTTCCAACAGCAGATCCATGATTTCACGCCCCATGCGGCTGTCCAGATTTCCCGTAGGCTCGTCAGCCAGAAGCACATGGGGATGCGCCATCATGGCCCTGGCTATTGCTGCCCGCTGGCACTGACCTCCCGAAAGTTGGGACGGGAAATGCTTCATACGGGACACCAATCCCACCTTCTCTATGATTGAAACGGCACGTTCCCTCACTTCCTTCGCCGACAGTTTTTCGCGACTGTAAAGCATCGGAAGCTCTATATTCTGCAGGATATTCAGACTCGGAATCAGATGGAAGCTCTGGAAGATAAAACCGAACTTCTCATTCCTCAACCGGGAAAGTTGCTTGTCAGTCATATTCCCCGTATCTGTCCCCTCAACGCGTATAATACCTTTTGTTGGAGCATCCAAATGTCCTATGATGTTCAACAATGTTGATTTTCCACAACCGGACGGCCCCATTATCGACACAAAGTCACCTTTCTTCACATGCAGATTTACCCCATTAAGGGCAAAAGTCTCGATTTCATCAGTCGAAAAGACCTTGTAGATGTTTTCAAGTTCTATCATAATTTAAATGGATTTCATATCAGTATCTTCATCTTCAAATGCAATCTTTTCGGACAATGGTGGACAACATATCCAAAAGTCTGTAGTTCGGTGCAATGGATAAAGATACCAAAGCATTGTTACTTGAAATAAAGCAATTTCTCACACAAAAATCTTGATAGTATTTAATTAAGTTTTATGAAAGCAAAATTAAATCGTATCGTTAAAGAAAAATATAAATTACGAAGCAGAAAATAGTAAATTTGAAGTAAACAGATTGAGGCAGAATCTTTATTAGTCTAAAGACCGTGAAGAATATCTCCTCCCCACACTCTTTTACATCAGAAGACGAATAGTTCAATAGACTTTTGATACCGCATTCACAATGATGGCTCACGAAGTGTGCTTTGAGTCCAAGGATTTCATGGATACGCTCATCTTCAATTGCGTGGTGGTACAACAAGCAGGAAGAAGCTTCCGTCCCCGTCCGGGGCCGGCGGGATTCCGCAAGGAGCGGCTCGTTTTTGCGCAAGGCCGGAGCCGGCTTTGCGCAAAAAAGGTTTCTGGACAGTCCGTTCCTTTTTGGGCGCAGTTGGTTCCGGGGATGTTTTTATTGATATGTCCGGCGTTCCTGGGGGGGGAGGCCATTCATAAAAAGCGCCCCAAAGTTTGGGTGAAAACTTTGGGGCGCGCATTATTCGGATGTTTTATTTGACCCGTTTACAGGTTGGGGTTAATCTTGCTCCACTCCGAAATAGCCGGAACGATGTTCAGTGTTACCAGCTCATCGCGCATTTTGCAGAGATGTTCATAGCTGGCGTCCAACTTGGCGATTTCGTCTGCCGTGCCTTCCGGCATTGTGAAGTGGCAGCCCGTCGTGTCAATCGTGGTGTTCATGGCCATCATGATATGGTCGTACTTGTCGGTCTTGACATACGTGCCGGCGGGCCAACGGAATGCTTCGCCGCCCATTGCTGCACGGATCATTTCTACAGACAAGTAGGAAGGGCTTTGGAAAGAAGAGCGTCCGCGAAGCTCGATAATCTTGGCACCTCCCTTGGTCACGTCGGTTTTCATCTGTTCCCATTCCTGTGCGCTGAACGCATCTGTCCCGATAATGTCATGCAGGGGCTTCCCGTCGATCTTTACGGCAGAGCCGAACACGGCCATCTGTTCGCCATGGCCGCCATAAGTGGCGCAGCCTGTTACCTTGCTTTGCATCACGCCGAACTTCTTGGCCAATGCACTTTGCAGGCGTGTGGAATCCAAACCTGCCAAGGTTGTCACCTGGCCGGGCTTCAAACCGGAGTATAACAGCGTAACCAGTCCTGTCAAGTCGGCCGGGTTGAAGATGATGACAACGTGCTTCACGTCCGGGCAGTAAGTCTTGATGTCTTTGCCGAGTTGTTCTGCAATTTCGCAGTTGCCCTTGAGCAGGTCCTCGCGGGTCATGCCGGCTTTACGCGGAGCACCACCGGAAGAGATGATATACTTGGCATCCTTGAA
This sequence comes from uncultured Paraprevotella sp., assembly GCA_964528135.1. Lineage (GTDB taxonomy): Bacteria > Bacteroidota > Bacteroidia > Bacteroidales > Bacteroidaceae > Paraprevotella. The sequence goes on from CAZGSE010000035.1 coordinate 9,112, forward strand.
CGCTTCGCTCACATCTGTCGTGGCCGTGATGTTCACATCGTCGAAACCGCTCTGGCGCATCTCTTCGGCCACGCCTTCGGGTGAAAATACGTCATACAGGCACAAATTTGAAGTCAGGCCCATCATCAGGGCTGTCTGTGCCATGTTGGAACCAATCATGCCGGCAGCACCGACAATCACCAGTTTGTCATTTGTCAAAAATTTCATATCCTTTTTGTTTAAGTAAACTGTCTTTTTAGGGCGACACAAAGATACTACATATTTCTGTTCAGGCAATCATAATAACCTTAAAACTTTCATAAAAGGGAAAGAGGAATGTAACGGTGGCCTTCTCTTTTCCGGCTTGGCCCGGTCTCTTTTGGCGTTGCCGGCTTACGGTATGCCCTCTGTCATTTGGCCTGTTTCTTTGCCTCCTGTGTTTCTTCTTCCCCGTGCCCGTGTTCCCCCGGTGCTTCTGTTGTGGTTGACGGGGTGATGTTTTGTTTGCTCCGTCGCATCTCGCTGATCAGTATCCGGCGTTCGTCCCTTTCGATGAAGCGACGGTAGTAGGACAGCAGGAGCGTGGTCAGCGGCAGGGCTATGATAAGCCCGATAACGCCGAGCAGGCTGCCCCATACGGATAGTGCCAGCAGGATGACCGCAGGTTTCAATCCCATCAACTTCCCCATGATTTTGGGGACGAGGAACGAATCCTGGATGACCTGTACGACAATGAACACGATGCCGGCGGATAGCAATATCAGCCATACGCTCTCTCCCGTGTCGCTGGCTTTCAGGAAGGCCAGCAGGATGGTGGGGATAAATCCTATGCCCTGCATGTAGGGGACTAAGTTGAGGAAACCGATGAACAGGCCCAGGCAGATGGCCAGGGGGAAGTCGATGATGAGAAACCCGATGCAGAAAAGGATGCCTACGAGGAAGGCCACCAATGCCTGTCCGCGGAAATAAGAATTCATTCCGTGTTGTACGTCTTGCATCAGGGCGGCGGCAAAGCGGCGGCTGCGTTTGGGCACCAGTTTGACCCATCCCTTGGACATCTGTTCGTAGTCCATCAGGATGAAGAACAGGTAGAGCAAAGTCATGCAGAACCCCAACACGGCGATAATGAAGTCAACGGTTTGCGACACTAAAGTCCACAGTTGGTTGACTGCCACTTTTAACGCTTCCATGATGTTGTTCTCATGCAGCAGCCGGATCATGGAGTTCTGGTCGATGTATTGCTGAAGGAAAGATTCCATGTTGCGCGCGATGTTGGAGTTGCCCGTATTCCGGACCACCTCGGTGATGAGTGTGCGGAAACGCATGAATTCCGATATGGCCGGTGGGATGATGAGATAGAAGAAAGCGACAACCACGGCCAGGATCAGCAGCAGGGTGATGATGATGCACAGGATGCGGTTGCGCAGCCGCAACTTGTACTGAAAGAATTTCACCGTGGGATAAATCATGTAAGCGAACAGCCATGCGAGGAAGAACGGCAACAGGATTGCGCTCAGGCGGTTGAGTATATATATGGCCAATGCCAGTCCGGCGACGGCAATCAGTCCGCGGATAAAGCGGTCGAATGTGATTTCTTTTTCAAACATGTTGCCTTGCAGAAGATGGGTCCTGGTGTGTCTTGTTGTTCTCTTCCAGTGCTTTCAGGTAACAGGCGCGGCAGAGCGGCTCATACACGGTCTGTTCTCCCAACAGCACACGTTTTTCCTCCTCCACGGTGCGGTGGGACACGTAGGCCAGCGCGCCGCAGCGTACGCAGATGGCATGCACCTTGGTCACTTCGTCGGCCACGGCGCATAGGCCGGGCATCGGGCCGAACGGTATGCCTTTGAAGTCCAAGTCCAGTCCGGCCACGATGACCCTCGTGCCCCGGTTGGCCAGTTCGTTGCAGACGTTAATCAGGTTTTCATCAAAGAATTGGGCTTCGTCAATGCCCACCACATCCGTGTCGGCAGCCAGCAGGAGGATGCTGGTCGAAGAGTCCACAGGAGTAGATGGTATGGCCTTCCCCTCATGCGAGACGACTTCCTCCTCCGCATATCTTGTGTCGATGGAGGGCTTGAAGATTTCTACGCTTTGATGGGCAAACTCGGCCCTTCTCAGCCTTCGGATCAGTTCTTCTGTCTTGCCGGAAAACATGGAGCCGCAGATGACTTCTATTCTTCCGCGGCGCATCATTTCCCCGTTGCGTTCTGTAATCGGACTCATTTGTACTCTGTTGTTGTTACATGGCTGTGGCCATACTAAGGTTTATTTGTTGCAAAATTAAGTATTAAGACGGGAACGGAGGATAAAAAAGAAGAGTAATTAGCAAACTTCTGTTAAATATTGGCTCCGGTCGGGCTACGGCTGCTGTTTTATGCTTATTTTTGTCCGTATCATACATACGAAGTATGGGAATTTTATATTTGGTGCCCACTCCGGTGGGAAATTTGGAAGATATCACTTGTCGTGCCTTGCGGATATTGAGGGAAGCCGCCTTGGTTTTGGCTGAGGATACACGCACCACGGGTATGTTGCTGAAGCATTTTGAAATCAAGAACACCATGTTGTCATACCACAAGTTCAATGAACACCAGACGGTGTCCCATGTTGTAGGACGGTTGAAAGCCGGTGATACGGTGGCATTGGTGTCGGATGCCGGTACTCCGGGTATTTCCGACCCCGGTTTCCTGGTAGTCCGCGAGGCCCTGAGGGCCGGTGTCGAGGTGAGTTGCCTGCCGGGTCCCACGGCTTTTGTCCCGGCGTTGGTAATGTCCGGATTGCCTTGTGACCGCTTCTGTTTCGAAGGCTTCCTGCCGGCCAAGAAAGGCCGTGGCACCCGTCTGGCTGCATTGGCGGCCGAAACGCGCACCATCGTGTTCTATGAATCCCCCCACCGTCTGGTCAAGACCCTCGTGCAGCTGGCGGAGACATTCGGCGGGGAACGGCAGATAGCGGTGTGCCGCGAGATCTCCAAGGTATATGAGGAATGCGTGCGTGGCACATTGGACGAGGTCGTAGCCCATTTTTCAGAAGTGGAGCCGCGGGGGGAATTTGTGCTCGTGCTTTCCGGATGTGATGGGAAAAAGAGAAAAAAGGATATGAACGAATAAATAAATGTAATGAAAAAGGTTTTTCTATGTGTTGCGTGTGCTGCCGTATTGGCTGCATGCAATGGCGAGGTGAACAAGAAAATGCAAACTCTGGAGCAGGAACGTGATTCTCTGTTGCAGGTCATTGGCGACAAGGATACGGAGTTAAATGAAATAATGGGCACGGTGAACGAGATCCAGGAAGGTTTCCGTCGCATCAACGAGGCGGAGGGGCGCATCACCGTAAACGATGGCAATATGGAGTCGGAGACCTCAAAACAGGTGATCCGCGAGAACATGCAGTACATCCAGGAGGTCATGGCGCAAAACCGTGACATGATTAGCCAGCTGAAGGATAAATTGCGTGCCAGCAGCGTCAATGCCGACAAGTTCAAGAAGATGGTTGACGACCTGTCCGCCCAGTTGGAAGAACGGGAAATGAAGGTGCAGGAACTGGAAGCCAGGTTGGCGGAGAAGGATATCTTGATTGCGCAGCAGGGTGAACAGATTACGTCCCTGAGCGAAAACGTGGACAGCCTTTCGGAAGAAAATAAGGCCAAAAGCCGGACCGTGTCCGAACAAGACAAGCAAATACATGCAGCTTGGTATGTGTTCGGTACGAAGTCGGAACTGAAAGAACAGAAAATCTTGCAAAGCGGTGATGTGCTGAAAAGTGGCGATTTCAATAAAGACTATTTCACGAAGATAGATATCCGTTACGACAAGGAAATCAAACTCTATTCAAAGAGCGCCAAGTTGCTGACCAACCATCCAGCCGGTTCTTATAATCTGGAGAAGGACAACAAAGGGCAGTATGTGCTGCACATTACGGAGCCGGACACGTTTTGGAGCGTAAGCAAGTATCTGGTCATCCAGGTGAGATGAGGATGGTTCCGTGCAATATGGTCCAGGGGCGGGTAGGGAGTTCACTTCCTGCCCGCCCCTGAATATAATAATATAAGGTGTATGCTTGAATGTAGGCTGTGTCATTCTTTTTTGTGAATGTTAATTTAATAATCAAACATGAAAGATATGTTGGACTATACGGTCAGGGAGGCCGTGGTTGCGGATTGTGCCCTGATTCACCGTTTGGCTTGGAAGGCTTTTCCGTGGACTTACCGCGATATTCTGTGTCCGGAGCAGATTGATTACATGATGCACTGGATGTATGACGTGGAAAGCCTGGAGCGCCAGATGGAGGAAGAAGGCAATGTGTTCTTCATTGCTTATGCCGGGGCTGAACCGGCCGGTTATGTTTCGGTACGTCCCGACGGGCAGGATGTGTTCCATCTGGAAAAGATTTATGTGTTGCCGGAATACCAGCGGAAGGGATGCGGGAGTGTGTTGTTCCGGCAGGTGCTGGATTATGTGCGCTCGTGTCATGCGGGGCCTTGTGCGTTGGAGCTGAATGTAAACCGCCACAACCCGGCCTTGCACTTTTATTGCCGCATGGGGATGCGCATCGACCGTGAAGGGGATTTTGATATAGGCAACGGGTTCTATATGAATGACTATATCATGCGGATGGAACTTTGAAAAAGAAGTGAAAAAGTTGCCTGTTTTTGTTGCCCGTTTGACCGGAATGTAGTAATTTTGCAGGCCGATTATTATCAAAAAGACGATAAGCGTCTTAAGGCCTGTGTGTTAATAGCCTTTTCATTGGCCTGGGGAGGCGGTTAGGGAATCACGGGTTATGAAAGTTGATGATTTTAGTAGTAACACTTTTAATGATTGATTGAAAAGAATGGATACTTTGAGTTACAAGACCATTTCCGCCAACAGGGAGACCGCGAAAAAAGAATGGGTCGTTGTGGACGCAACAGATCAGGTTCTGGGACGTCTGGGTTCCAAGGTGGCAAAAATCTTGAGGGGTAAGTACAAACCCAATTTTACACCCCATGTGGATTGCGGCGATAATGTAATCATTATCAATGCAGACAAGGTGAAACTGACGGGTAAGAAATGGACGGATCGCGTCTATCTCCGTTACACGGGTTATCCTGGCGGGCAGCGTGAGACGACACCGGCAGAGTTGATGGCCCGTCCTAATGGCGCAGACAGGCTGGTGCGGAAAGTAGTGAAGGGCATGTTGCCGAAGAACCGTCTGGGTGCCAAGTTGCTTGGCAACTTATATGTTTATGCCGGCAGTGAGCACAAGCATGAAGCGCAGCAACCGAAAATGATTGATATAAACCTGTATAAATAATAAACGATGGAAGTAATAAATGCATTGGGGCGTCGCAAAAGCGCCGTTGCTCGCGTATATGTCAGCGAGGGTACAGGAAAGATTGTGGTGAATAAGAAAGACCTTGTGGAATATTTTCCTTCGACAATACTTCAGTATGTGGTGAAACAGCCTTTGGTAACATTGGGTGTGGAGGACAAATATGACATCAAGGTGAACGTGTTCGGGGGAGGTTTCACTGGCCAGTCTCAGGCTTTGCGTTTGGGCATCGCCCGTGCTTTGGTGAAAATCAACGCCGATGACAAGAAGGTTCTCCGTGCGGAAGGTTTCATGACACGCGATTCCCGTGTGGTTGAGCGTAAGAAACCGGGACGTCCGAAAGCACGTCGGAGATTCCAGTTCAGTAAACGTTAAGAATCGGCCGTTTATCGGGTTGTACAGACGTTTAGTATCTAAACTTCCGGGATTCCTTTTCAGTGGGAGGACTACCCGGTGGTTGGTTGGAAAAACAAAAAAGAAAGTAAACGATTAAACAAAAAACAATGTCAAGAACCAATTTTGAAACCCTGTTGGAAGCCGGCTGTCATTTCGGCCATTTGAAGAGAAAATGGAACCCGGCTATGGCTCCTTATATCTTTATGGAGCGTAATGGTATCCATATCATCGACCTCCATAAGACTGTTGCAAAGCTCGACGAGGCTGCCGAGGCTTTGAAACAAATCGCGAAATCCGGCAAGAAGATTTTGTTTGTTGCTACTAAAAAACAGGCCAAACAGATTGTGGCTGAGAAAGCGGCCGCAGTGAATATGCCTTACGTTATCGAGCGTTGGCCGGGCGGTATGCTGACCAACTTCCCGACCATCCGCAAGGCGGTGAAGAAGATGGTCAGCATCGACAAGATGACGGCAGACGGCACGTATGCCAACTTGTCGAAACGTGAAATCCTCCAGATCTCACGCCAGCGTGCCAAACTGGAGAAAAACTTGGGATCTATTGCGGATTTGACCCGTCTGCCGTCCGCACTGTTCGTGGTGGATGTGCTGAAAGAACAGATTGCAGTTCGTGAAGCGAACCGTTTGGGCATTCCGGTGTTTGCCATTGTGGATACGAACTCAAATCCGAACAATGTTGATTATGTCATTCCCGCCAACGATGATGCCAACAAGAGCGTGGAAGTCATTCTGGAGGCTTGCTGTGCAGCCATCGCCGAAGGTTTGGAAGAACGTAAGGCCGAAAAGGTAGATACTGAGGCTGCTGGCGAGGGTGAGAACAAATCCCGTAGGCGCACTGCAAAGGCACGTGTGGAGAAAACGGTGGAGGAGCCGGCTGCTGAAGAAGTTGCAGAAAATGCATCGGAAGAGGCTTGATTTGATTTATTAACATCACAACAATAAGTAATAGGAAGATTATGGCTGTTACAATGGCTGATATCACCAAACTCCGTCAGATGTCGGGGGCTGGTATGATGGATTGCAAGAAAGCCTTGGAAGAGGCGGGTAATGATGTTGAAAAGGCGATGGAAATCATCCGCAAGAAAGGTCAGGCCGTGGCTGCAAAACGTTCGGATCGCGAGGCTGCCGAAGGTTGCGTGGTGGTTAAGGCCGAAAACGGTTTCGGTGCGATCATTGCCTTGAAGTGCGAGACGGACTTTGTGGCCAAGAATGAAGATTTTGTCAAGCTGGCTAAGGAAATTTTGGATTTGGCCGTAGCGAACAAATGCAAGACGCTGGATGAAGTGAAAGCACTTCCGATGGGGAAGGCTACGGTGGCCGATGCTGTGGTAGATCGTAGCGGTATCACGGGTGAGAAGATGGAGTTGGACGGTTACATGACCATTGAAGGTGAGTCTATCTCTATTTACAATCACCAGAACAAGAACCAGCTTTGTACGATGGTGGCTTTGAGCAAGAATGTTGCTGACGAATACGGCCACGCCGTTGCCATGCAAGTGGCTGCCATGAACCCGCGCTCTATTGATGAGGGCGATTATCCTGCAGATGTCCTGGCCAAGGAAAAGGAAATTGCTGCAGACAAGGCACGTCAGGAAGGCAAGCCTGAGAATATGATTGAACGCATTGCCGCTGGCCGTCTGAGCAAGTTGTTCAAGGAAGAATGTCTGCTGAAGCAGGCTTTCATTCAGAACGACAAGGTCACGGTGGCTGATTATCTGAAAAGTGCCGATAAGGACTGCACGGTAACGGCTTTCAAGCGTTTTACGCTTCGTGCTGAATAAAACAAGAAACGGGCGACAGAAAACATTAGTTGTTTGTTATACACCGTAGGAAGGCAATCTCCCCTTCAGGGAGGGTTGCCTTCTTTTTATTCCGCCTTGGGGAGGGCATGCTGTTTCCCAAGATCAAATAACATGGTTTTTAGGTTTATTTACGGATAGAAAAGAAAATAAATCCGTATTTTTGTACGTATAAACCCTAAAATGAAGAACAATGAAGATTTTGGCTGTGGGAATGAACTATGCCCAACACAATAAAGAGTTGGATGGGACGTTATATAAACCGGAGGAACCGGTGATTTTTGCGAAGCCGGATTCGGCTTTGTTGAAGGATGGAAAACCTTTCTTCATTCCGGATTTCACGAAAGAGTGTGACTATGAGGTTGAATTGGTGGTGCGCATCTGTCGTTTGGGAAAGAACATAGCAACTCGCTTTGCACACCGCTATTACGATGCGGTGACGGCGGGAATAGATTTTACGGCGCGCGACCTTCAGCGGAAATTCCGCCGGGAAGGATTGCCGTGGGAATTGTGCAAGGGCTTCGACAACTCGGCCGTTATCGGTGAGTTTATCCCGAAAGAGGAGTTGCCCGACATCCAGCAGATAACTTTCCGGTTGGAGGTGGACGGCAGGACCGTGCAGGAAGGCTATTCCGGGGACATGCTCTTTGCCGTAGATGAGATTATCGCCTACGTGAGCCGCTTCTATACACTGAAGATGGGCGACTTGCTGTTCACCGGTACGCCCGCGGGGGTGGGGCCTGTGCAAATCGGGCAGCGTTTGCAAGGCTTTGTCCAGGAGCGGAAGGTGCTGGACTTTAATATAAGGTAAAAATGAAATATAAGTTCGTCCTGTTTTTGTTGTTGTCGTGCGTGAGCCGTGCGTTTGCGCAGGAATTCACTTACGTCGATTGGGACGTGCTGCGTCCGGACTCTGTTCCGGTGTATTACAGTGAGGTGATACCTTTGGAGGATGGTTTCCGGAACTTTACTTACGAAGTCCGTCTGGATTATCCGGAATATGTCCGCCTGACAGCGGCAGAAACCCAACGCGTGGCTGTTTGGGGCGATTCTTTGCCGGAAGTGCCAGAGGTGTATTCCGATGTGGGTGTAGTGCGCAAGAAGGGGATGTTGGATGTTTCCTTTGTCCCGATTGTACGGCGGGACGGTGTGTATTATAAGTTGGTGAGCTTCAAGATGAACATTCTTCGCCATGTCCGGTCCCAGGTCCGCACTTTGACAACAAGCACGACAGAGCGTTATACGTCCTCTTCGGTGCTGTCGGAAGGCCGTTGGGTCAAGATTGGCATTACGGAGGATGGGGTCTATCGCCTCACATCGGCTGATTTGCTGGCTATGGGGTTCAGCGACATCTCGCGGGTCAAGCTCTACGGTTATGGCGGGCATGTGCAGGACGAAGCGATTGATGCCGATGAGGATTTCGACGATTTGGAAGAGGTGCCTCTTTACCGTGACAGCCGTGGGGTGCTCTTTTTTGGCAAAGGGCTGGTGTCCTGGTCGGCAGCAAACAGCCAGGGTGTGGCCAGCCACCGGACAAACACGTATGCCACGCAGGCATGTTATTTCCTTACGGAAGGCGATTCGCCCTTGTCCATCTCTGTTGAGGCGGCGGCTTCCTCATCCAAAAATTTGGACTATACACCGGCCCATGTGGTCTATCATCCGGAGGAATATTCATGGTATCAGAGCGGACGCATGTTTTTTGAGTCTGCCAATTTCTCACAATCGGGGACGCGCACCTATCAATTGCCGGTGGTGGATCCCGTAACTTCGGCCGGTGGCAATCTGCGGGTTTACTTTACAGCCTACTCAACGTCTTCCACCACTGTCCGTGTGACAGTGGACGGCGAAAGCCGTTCTTCCTTTAATATCAGTTCGTCGGGAGATTACGATGCGGCGCGCGGGACAACCATAAACTACACCCTCTCGTCCTTGCGCGAGGGGACGTCCGGAACGGAGGTCGTTCTGACTTCGCCTACGGGCGTGGATGCCCGGCTGGGTTATCTGGAACTGAGCTACCGGCGACAACTGACGATGAGGGATTCATATCTGTATATCCGCCATACGGAACAGTCTGCCTGCAATTTTGTCATCAACACCAATGGCCGAAGTTCTGTCCAACTGTGGAGGTTGGGACAGCGCGGCGATCCGATGGTTGAAATGCAAGGGACGTTGTCCGGCAGCGTATATACCGTACCGGTGGACGACCCTACGCGCGAGTATGTGGCGGTGGATGTGGATGCTGATTTCCCGTCTCCCGACTATATCGGCGAGGTGGATAACCAAGACCTGCATGCTACGGGGGCAGTTGATATGGTTATAATCATTCCTGCCAGCGGAAAACTGTACACTCAGGCAGAACGCTTGGCCGAGGAGCACCGCAGTCTGGACGGGTTGCGGGTGCTGGTGGTGCGTGCCGACCAGATTTACAACGAATTTTCGTCCGGCACACCCGATGCCACGGCTTACCGCCGTTTTATGAAGATGCTTTATGACCGTGCGGAGACGGATGCCGACATGCCGCGTTACCTGCTTTTGTTCGGCGATGGCGTGTGGGATAACCGTATGCTGACGACAGCCACGAGCGGGTTGTCTCCGGACGACTATTTGCTGTGTTACGAGTCGGAAAACTCCCTCAACCATGTGAACAGTTATGTGCTGGAGGACTATTACGGGCTTCTGGACGACGGTGAAGGCAGTAACCTGTTGAGCGACAAAGTTGATTTGGGCATCGGCCGCTTTCCGGTGACGACAGAAAGCGATGCGGCCATCATGGTGAACAAGGCGGTGGACTATATGGAGAATGTGAATGCCGGTTCATGGCGGAATGAGGTTTGTGTTATGGGGGATGACGGGGATGATAATGACCATATCTACGGGGCAGAGAACATCGCCCAGCTGGTGGAGGACAATTATCCGGCGTTGCAGGTGAACCGCATTTATTGGGATGCCTACCAACGCGAGTCCACTTCCACGAATTACTCCTATCCTGGAGCCACGTCTGACATCTACACCCAGATGGAGGAAGGGTGCCTGATGATGAATTATACGGGACATGGCAATCCGCGTGAACTGTCGCACGAATTCGTGTTGCGCCTGAGCGATTTCTCTTCTTTTACTTCCAACCGGCTTCCTTTGTGGGTGACGGCGGCTTGCGACGTGAATCCTTTCGACATGCTGGAGGACAATATCGGCGAGACAGCCGTCCTGCAGTCCACCGGTTCGGCTTTGGCTTTCTATGGGACGACGCGCACGGTGTACTCCAGTCCCAACAAACTGATGAACCGTTATTTCACAAGGCATGTGCTGGGTTACGACACGGACGGACGCCGTAACGCCATCGGTGATGCGGTGCGTATGGCCAAGGCAGAGCTGGTGGAAAATGGAGGAGAGTTTGCGCAGGCCGACAGCATGACCGACCTGACCGTGAACAAGTTCCACTATGTGCTTTTGGGAGATCCGGCATTGAAACTGGCTGTGCCGGAATATCAGATCGTGGTAGATAGCATCAACGGCCAGGCTGTCGGCGACGGGCTATCGATGGCCAATTTCAGTGCCGGCAGCATCGCAAGCGTGACCGGATACGTCACGGACCGGGAGGAAACGTTCCTTTCGGACTTTTCCGGAGTGGTGTCGATTACGGTGTATGACAGTGAAACCACGGTTACCTGTCTGAACAATGACGGGTCATCGGATCCTCCTGTTACCTATGTCACCCGTGACAAACGCCTATATACAGGGAATGATTCCGTCCGGAACGGGCGGTTCAGCACGACGTTCACCATACCCTTGGACATCAAGTATTCCGGCGAGACGGGCCGCGTGTCGCTGTATGCCATCGACAATGAACGGCAGCGTGAGGCCAACGGTTTTACGGAAGACGTCACGGTGGGCGGCACCGGAAGTGACCTGTCCGGCGACACGGAAGGCCCGCTGATTACGGCTTACCTCAACCGTGAGGACTTCGTGTCGGGCGGTACGGTGAATTCCACCCCTTATTTCGTGGCCCTGCTGGAGGATGAAAGCGGCATTAACGTGACCAGCACGGCCGTGGGGCACGATTTGGAGTTGAGCATTGACAACGATCCTTCTACGACCTATATACTGAACAGTGCATACGAGAATGATTTCGGCGACTACCGTCGCGGGCAGCTGGCTTATCTCATCCCGGCTTTGGATGACGGGCTGCACACGCTGACGTTCCGCGCTTGGGACGTGATGAACAACTCTTCTGTCGTGACGTTCGACTTCAATGTGGACAGCGGGGCAACCCCGGACCTGATCAGCATTACCTGTACGGACAATCCGGCCCGCGGGCAGACCACGTTCATCGTGTATTACGACCGTCCGGGCGTGGACTGCAACTTCACGATCGAGGTGTTCGACTTTGCGGGGCGCAAGCTATGGAAGCATACCGAGCAGGGCACTTCCTCCGATGGCCTCTATTCGGTGACCTGGGACTTGTCCACATCCGGCGGCATGCCGCTTTCCACCGGGGTTTACCTCTACCGGGCCAGCGTGTCCACAACGGACAGCAAAGCCGCTTCCAAAGCAAATAAAATTATCATATTAGGCAATAAATAGCCGCTTGGCAGCGTTATTTTTTCAGTGTAACTGAATAATGAATATGAGGAAATGTTGGCTTGCCGTACTGTTCCTGTGGTGCGGGGCGGGGATGTCCCTGCAGGCACAGGACAAGGAGAATATGTTCAACCCTGTGACCACCAGTGTGACTTCGCAATCCATCGCCCCCGATGCAAGGGGCGGTGCCATGGGTGATGTGGGTGCGGCCACCGAACCGGATGTGAATTCCCAATATTGGAATCCCGCCAAATATCCGTTCTGCATTGCCCGTGCGGGTGTGGCTGTCAGCTACACGCCGTGGTTGCGCCAGTTGGTCAATGACATCAATCTGGCATACGTGAGCGGATTCTACCGCATTGGCGACTACCAGGCACTGAGTGCTTCCTTGCGTTATTTCTCTTTGGGCGAGGTGTCCACCAGCAGTTCGTTGGACGATGTGGGCGACATGACCATCAGTCCCTACGAAATGTCAATGGATGTGGCCTACTCGCGCATGCTGAGTGAGACGTTTTCGGCAGCTGTGGGTTTGCGTTTCATCTACTCGGACATCACGTATGATTATTCAGACGATACCAGTCCTGGCAAGGCTTTTGCCGCCGACATAGCCCTTTACTGGAACCGTTATTTCGTGGGTCGGACGCGCGAATGGAATATGGCCATTGGGCTGAACATAAGCAATATCGGTAGTAAGATTTCCTATGGCGGGGATGACAACGCCGAATTTATCCCCACCAACCTGCGTTTGGGTGTGAACTTCCTGGTTCCGATAAACGAGTATAACAAGTTCTCCATTGCGGCCGATGCCAACAAACTGCTGGTGCCCACTTATCCGCAACAGGGAGATGATGAGGCTGACGTGGATTATACGGAACGTGTGCAGAGCGAATATTATGATGTTTCGCCCATTGCCGCCATATTCAAGAGCTTTGGCGATGCGCCCAACGGTTTCAAGGAAGAGTTGCAGGAGATTCAATGGAGCTTGGGATTTGAATATATTTACAATGACCGTTTCTCGCTTCGTGCGGGTTATCACCATGAGAGTGCGAACAAGGGAAACCGCAAGTATATGACTTTTGGTGCCGGTTTCCGCATGAGCGTGTTTTCGCTCGATGCCGGTTATGTGTTTTCTACGGCGCAGAGCAACCCGCTTGACCAGACCATGCGCTTCACCTTGAGTTTCGATTTGGATGGCATAAAGGACATGTTCGGCCGCCGCCGTTAACGGATAAGGAGGGAAAAGACCATGGGACGGATTAGAGTGGGGTTCGGTTTTGATGTCCATCGTCTGGTGGAAGGGCGTGAACTGTGGTTGGGCGGCATACGGCTGGACCATTCCATGGGCCTGTTGGGACACAGCGATGCCGATGTGCTGGTGCATGCCATTTGCGATGCCTTGCTGGGGGCGGCTAACCTGCGGGATATAGGTTTCCATTTTCCCGATACGGCAGAAGAATTCCGCGGGGTGGACAGCAAGGTGCTGCTGCGCCGCACGGTGGAACTGGTGGCGGAGAAAGGCTACCGTGTGGGTAATGTCGATGCCACCGTCTGTGCCGAACGTCCCAAACTGAATCCGCACATACCGGCCATGCAGGCTTGCCTGGCCCGGCAGATGGGCATTGACGTGGATGATGTGTCTGTCAAGGCGACGACAACCGAGAAGTTGGGCTTCACCGGCCGTGAGGAAGGCATTTCGGCTTATGCCACCGTGCTCATTGAACGTTTGTGAGGCGGTTTGTTCCTTTTGTCATAATGCCGGTTGGTAGTTTTTCCTATAGTTTACGGGAGTCAGTCCCGTGCTTTTCTTGAAGATGCGGTTAAAGTAGGCTTGGTCCTCAAAGCCCAGTTGGTAGGCGATTTCTTTTACCGGGGTGGCTTCCGTGATAAGTCGTAGCTGTGCCTTTTCCATTCTTTTCTTGTTGATGTAGCACAGGGGGGTGGTGTTCATCTCCCTTTTGAATATCCGTATGAGGTGGTCTTTTGACAGGCAGGACAGGTCGGCCAGGGTGTCGATGTCGGGTTTCTCGCCCAGATGGTCCCTGATGTAGCCTAACACTTTGGTGATACGTTCGTCCTTGGCGTAGTGTTTGGGTTGGGCCTGATACAGGAAGGCGGCCAGCAGTTGATAGATGATGCCTCTCGATTTCACGCGGGCATGCACTTCCCTTTGTTTGTTTTTCAGGATGTTCCGGGTCAGCGATGGATGGTTGTCGTACGACTGCGGTTCATATTGTTGCAGTTCCATTCCAGGGCAGAGCGTTTGCAGCTGGCGGATGAGCGGCAGGATGTCGTGTCCTGCACGGACCTCGGTGGGCAGTTCCCAATCCTCCAGTATGTCGTAGTCCGATTCGTTGTAGATATGGATGTAGTAGTGGCAGAACTCCCCGCTGCAAATATAGCTGTGCGTGGTGAAGGCAGGGATGATATACAGGAATCCGGGGCGCAGGTCCTGGAGCCTGTCGGGCAGTTCGATTTGTGCGTGCCCTTTCGTCACATAATATATCCGTGTGAACGGGCTTCGTATGTTCTTATAGTTCCAGTCTTCCTGGCAACAGGCTTCGCCGATGTGCAGGACCAGGAAGTGCATCTGGTCAATATCGTCATTCATGGTCGTTTGTTTTGGATAACAAATATAAGGGAAAAAGGCTGTAACAAGGAAGATTTTGCCCTCTTTTATCCAAAGGCGGTCATGCAGGAAGTCGATATAGTCCAACTTTATGACGACTTTGTCCTATTCCGGGGGATGGATGAATCATTAAATTTGCTGTGGCCGGCTTGATTTCCTCACGAGTGGGATATGCCGGCGGCACGATAGGGCGTGTGGGCGAGACGCGGTTTGTTAAAAAGAGAGGTGTTCTATGCGTTATGCTGTTTTGAAGTGGATTTTTCTTTGGTTGCCGTTGACCGGGATCTGCCAGCCTTGTCCGGGGACGGGCAGGGGCGTGAACTACTATATTGATGCACAGGATGGGGACGATGCCGCCGGCGGACTGTCGCCGGACGATGCCTGGAAAAGCCTGTCAAGGGCCGGCGGGCTGCAGCTTCAGCCGGGCGACAGCCTGTTGTTGCGCCGTGGATCGCTGTTCTGCGGGCGGCTGGAAGTGTCCGGGCAGGGAACGCCGGAGGGGCGGATTGTGGTTGGTGCCTACGGGACGGGGGAGAAACCCCGTGTCGTGGCTCCGGACAGTTCGCTTTATGCCGTCAGGGTCAGAAACTCCGGTTATCTGACGTTGAGAGACCTTGAGGTGGTGAACAAGGGCACGGGACGTTTGGCCGGACGCACGGGTGTGCTGGTGGAGTGCGAGAACTACGGCGTGTCGCGCCACGTTGTGCTGGAGGCCCTGTACATACACGATGTGAACGGGAGCCTGGTGAAGGAAGAAGGCGGCGGGAGCGGCATCCTGGTGCGCAGCCATTGGGGCAGGGGGCGTCCGGTTTCCGTATTCGACAGCCTGACGATTGAGGATTGTGTTATCCGGCGATGCGAACGTAACGCCATAATCTGGAGTGCGCCATGGAGCAGGCGCGACTGGCATCCGAGCACGCATACGGTGGTCCGCAAGAACCTGATAGAGGAGGTGCCGGGCGATGGCATCGTGCCCATCGGTTGCGACGGGGCTTTGGTGGAGTACAACCTGATGCGCCGCTGTACGGACTTGCTGCCGCAAAGTGAGGCGGCTGCGGGCATCTGGCCCTGGAGCTGCGACAACACGGTTATCCGTTTCAATGAGGTGAGCGGGCACAAGGCACCCTGGGACGGGCAGGGTTTCGATGCCGACTATAATTGCACGAACACCGTTATCCAGTACAATTACAGCCATGGGAACGATGGCGGCTTTGTGCTCATCTGCAATGCGGGGGAGGGCAGCTTCGCGGACAATGCCGGGAACCAACGCCCCACGGTGCGCTACAATGTCAGCATCGGCGACGGCGTGCGCCGCCGCAAGACCCGTACGGGAGACTATTTCTCGCCCGCCATACATGTTTCGGGGCCTTGCAGCCGTGCGCTGGTGGAGCGGAACATCCTGCATGCGGAGCAGAAGCCGTCGGCGGAGGTGTGCCGTGCGATGGTCGTCTCTGATGCCTGGGGCGGCTATGCCGATTCCACGCTTTTCCGCGAGAACGTGTTCTATGCGCCGCAGCCTTCCGCGTTCCGGCTCACCCGATCTACCGCCAACCGTTTCTGCGGCAATTATTATTTGGGCAGTTTCGACGGCCAGCCGGATGACGCACAGGGACGCACGTCATCCGCCCGCTATTTGTCGCAGATGGACATGGATGCGGAGCCGGCGGAGGCACTTGGCTTTTTGTTCCGGGAGGTGACGGTGGGCGATGGGGCGGCCGTGTTAAAAGCCGTGTGCCCGGCGAAGATACAGGCTTTTTTTGAAGAGATGAAACAGACGGACTGAAGCATCGGCCTGGCTGTTTCCTTTCCGGCCGTGCTTTTGTCGCCGGCCTTTTTCCCTCGGACGCAAGGCGGTGTCTTTTTTCATCCCTGCGGGAAAAATATTTGCAGGATCCGCCAGGTATCCGGAATATTCCTGTTAATTTTGCATTCGTCCTTTCTTATGCTCTGATACCGGATTCACATTAAAAAACGAAAATTATGAATGAAAGGTTTGATTGCATCTTAGGCTTTCTGGAAGCCGTGGCGGCGCACAACGACCGCGCTTGGTTTGCGGCGCACAGGGCTTGGTATGAGGAGGCGCGCGGCTTTTTCGAAGAGATGGTGCAGCAGTTGCTCCTGCGCATCGCGGCTTTCGACGAGAGTGTGGCGCACCTGGCCGTGGGCGACTGTACTTATCGCTTCTACCGTGACACGCGCTTCTCGCCGGACAAATCGCCCTACAAACGCCACTTCGGGGCTTATGTCAATGCGTGCGGGAAGAAGTCGTGGCACAGCGGCTATTATTTCCATCTGGAACCCGGAAACTGTATGCTGGCGGGCGGTTCGTGGTGTCTGCCCGCGCCTGTGCTCAAGGCTGTGCGCCGGGCGGTGGTGGACGAGATTGAAGAGTTCCGCTCCATTGTGGAGGATGAAACGTTCCGCCGCACCTTTCCGGTGATAGGGGAAACGCACCTGAAGACTTTGCCAAAAGGCTTCCCCAAGGATTTCCCCTATCCGGATTACCTGCGCCCCAAGGACTATTCCATCAGCCACCACGTGGAAGATGGCTTTTTCCGTCGTGGCGACTGGTTGGACCGGACGGAGGACGTGTTCCGCCTGATGAAACCTTTCAATGACTTTGTGAACTATACGATAGACGAATGTGAAGGGACGTTGTGAGAAGGAAATGAACGTTTTTACAGAATAAAAAAAGGAAAGAGATGATGAACGTAGGAGACAGGGCGCCGGAACTGTTGGGCGTGGACGAGAACGGGGAACAGGTGTTGCTGAGCCGTTATCGCGGCCGGAAAGTGGTGCTTTATTTTTATCCCAAGGACAATACGTCCGGTTGCACGGCAGAGGCCTGCAGCCTGCGCGACAACTATCAGGCCTTGCGGGAGAAAGGGTACGAAGTGGTGGGGGTCAGCGTAGATGGCATGGAGTCGCACAAGAAGTTCATAGCCAAGAACGCGCTGCCTTTCACGCTGGTGGCCGACACGGAGAAGAAGCTGGTGGGTGAAATGGGGGTATGGGGAGAGAAAAGCATGTACGGCCGCAAGTACATGGGGACGTTCCGCACCACCTTTGTCATCAACGAGGACGGGGTGATAGAAAAAGTGTTCCTGCCCAAGGAAATCAAGACAAAGACCCACGGCGAACAGCTGCTTGCCTTGTAGTGCGGCGGCTGTGCCGTGCGGGGAAAGCACTTTGCCCGGAGCACGGTGGCCGACAAAACGCAAAAAAGTTTCTGTTTTCCGCCCATGTGTGAATAAAGTGTCGCCAAAAACAACTTTTTGCAGACACAATTCCTGCAAAATGGACGGAATGCGGAATTTTAGTGTTATCTTTGCCCCATGTTTATTCACTAAAACATTTCGGATTTATGTTTGAAGGACAACCAAAAGGACTTTATGCATTGGCTTTGGCCAATACGGGCGAACGCTTCGGCTATTATACGATGCTGGCCGTGTTCGTCCTGTTCCTGAAAGCGAACTTTGGCTTTTCGCCGGAAACGGCCGGAG